>DASWML010000020.1:0-87107 GCA_036399795.1 Flavobacterium sp. | reverse complement strand
AAACTAATGGTTTTGGTGTTTCTGTTTCGCCAGGTGTTAGCTACTTTATCTCAAGTCATTTTGCACTAGAGGCTACAATCGGTGCATTAAGCTACGAAACATCTAAGCCAGATGTTGATGATGCAGAAGCTACAGATACTTTCGGATTAAATGTTGATCTTACAGACATCACATTAGGTCTGATATACAAATTCTAATCAGAATTTACCACAATAAAAAAACCTCCCATTGGGAGGTTTTTTCTTTATTAACCATTTCTATTTTCTAAAATTTATATCCGATGCTGATCTGGAAAACCGAATTCATGGCATCTGTATTCTCATATATTTCGGTAAGTCCGTAAGTATATCTTCCTGATGCAAATAATCCCATGTCTGTTTGGAAACTGACTCCTCCGGCTACACCAAAGTCAAATTTGTTGTCGGCCTCGAATTCGCTGTCGTCAAGTTCGATATCCCCGCCATTTGAATTCGGCTCGTAATCAAATTCTTCGTTGATCAAAAAGCTGAATTGTGGCCCTACTTCAAAGCTGAATCCTTTAAAGGCATAAATTTTCGCAAGTACAGGAACGTCAATATAATCAAGTTGCAATTCTGCATGATCGCCGTCATCTCCCAATACATTGTCATATTCAAATCCTTTTCCTGAATACATTGCCTCAACCTGGAGTGAGAATATGCTTGCTAAAGGAAATTCGACAAGTCCGCCAACATGGAAGCTGGTTCGTGAATCTGGGCTTTCAATGTCATCGCCACTGATAGACGCGAAATTTACACCGCCTTTTACCCCGAAGCTTATTGATCTGTCTGTCGTATTGTCGGCTTCATTCTGAGCATACGTTGCCGTCGCTGAGGTTAGAACTAAAGCCATTGCTAAAATTTTGATCGATTTCATAGTGTCATACTTTAAGTTAGTCCGACAAATTTAGTCTCTTGAGTAATCGCTGCTCCTTAACAAAATCTTAATTCACATTTTTTTAACCGTGGTAATTGTTAAAAATATGATTTTTATTTATTGATGTCTACTTTTTAATGGTAATTGTGTAATTATACATGGATATTTTATAACTTTTATTGTTGACTATTCAAAATTTACTCACTCATTCAACCACTGTATTTGCAGCCTTACCTTTGTATAAAAGTTAATAATGAATCCCTGGCAGCAGTATATCATCCAGTTCCGGAATTATTTAAAGATAGAACGCGGGCTGTCCCTGAACACGCTGGAGAACTATTGCCTCGATGTTCACCGCCTTGCGGGATGGATTGAAAACAACAATGTTTCAGCTTCGCCATTAGACATACAAAAAGAAGATCTTCAGCAATTTATCTATGCGGTCTCTTCAGAAGTGAATGCACGCTCGCAGGCACGGATCATTTCCGGATTAAAGAGTTTTTTCTCGTGGCTTGTTTTCGAACATTGTCGCAACGATAACCCGATGGAGCTCATAGAAACCCCTAAAACAGGGCGGAAGCTTCCGGATACCCTGTCTTTGGCGGAGATAGACAGCCTGATTGCAGCCATCGATTTGTCACGACCGGAAGGCGAGCGCAATCGTGCTATTCTGGAGACTTTGTACGGTTGCGGCCTTAGGGTTTCGGAACTGGTTGACCTGAAGATATCCGATCTGTTTTTTGAGGAAGGATTTATTAAAGTGACGGGAAAGGGAAGCAAGCAGCGATTCGTGCCGATTGGAAACCTGACACAGAAGTATATCGAAATCTACCGCAATTCAGTGCGGTCAGGCATCAGTATAAAAAAGGGTTTTGAGGATACGCTTTTTCTTAACCGGCGCGGAAGTAAGCTTACAAGAGCAATGATATTCACCATCATAAAAAGTCTTGCTGTAGAAATTAATCTGGATAAAAATATCAGTCCGCACACGCTTCGGCATTCCTTTGCGACACATCTTTTGGAAAATGGTGCCGATTTGCGTTCTATCCAGTTAATGCTCGGACATGAATCAATCACCACAACGGAAATCTACGTACATCTCGATAGGAAACACCTCACGCAGGTCATGAACAGCTTTCATCCCCGGAAATAATCAGGCCTCAATGTTAAGAGCGGCTGCGGTAGGGGTTGCAGCAAGTACCGCGTACTGCGGAAAACCCGGCCCAAAGGGACCGCCACAAATAAAAAAAGCCTCAAAAAAATGAGGCTTATTATTGAAAGTAAAAATTTTATTTTGCGATATTCACTGCCCGGGTTTCCCTGATGACGGTGACTTTTACTTGTCCGGGATAGGTCATTTCCGTTTGGATTTTTTGTGAAATCTCAAAAGAAAGGCTTGCTGCGTTCTCGTCGGATACTTTTTCGCTTTCGACAATCACGCGGAGTTCACGACCTGCCTGGATCGCGTAGGCATTTTTCACGCCGCTGAAACCAAAGGCAATGTCTTCAAGATCTTTCAGACGCTGGATGTATGAATCGAGCACTTGTCTTCTTGCGCCCGGCCTTGCGCCTGAGATCGCATCGCAAACCTGGATGATCGGGGAAAGGAGCGACTTCATTTCGATTTCGTCGTGGTGCGCACCGATCGCGTTGCAGACTTCTTCTTTCTCGCCATATTTTTCAGCCCATTGCATACCAAGAAGTGCGTGCGGAAGGTCGCTTTCGGTATCAGGCACTTTACCTATATCGTGTAAAAGTCCGGCACGTTTTGCAAGTTTAACGTTAAGTCCGAGTTCCGCCGCCATAATTCCGCAAAGCTTGGAGACCTCACGTGAGTGCATGAGAAGGTTTTGCCCGTAAGAAGAGCGGTATTTCATTCGTCCGACGACTTTGATCAGTTCCGGATGCAGGCCATGGATTCCAAGGTCGATCACGGTACGTTTACCTACATCGATGATTTCGTCCTCGATTTGTTTGGTGGTTTTTGCTACGACTTCCTCGATACGCGCGGGGTGAATACGCCCGTCGGTTACAAGTTTATGAAGTGAAAGCCTCGCAATTTCCCTTCTTACAGGGTCGAAGCAGGAAAGAATGATCGCTTCCGGGGTATCGTCGACAATGATCTCGACACCGGTTGCGGCTTCAAGTGCGCGGATGTTACGCCCTTCACGGCCAATAATGCGTCCTTTTACATCGTCGGATTCAATGTTGAATACCGAGACGCAGTTTTCGACTGCTTCTTCGGTGCCGACACGCTGAATTGTGCTGATGATGATTTTTTTGGCTTCCTGTTGTGCGGTGAGCTTGGCTTCCTCGATCGTGTCCTGTATGTGCGACATCGCTTTGGTGCGCGCTTCAGCTTTCAACCCTTCAACAAGTTGCTCTTTAGCGTCTTCGGCAGATAATCCTGAAATAACCTCAAGCTGCTCGAGCTGGCTTTTATGCATGCGCTCGACTTCATGGGTCTTTTTGTCAAGAAGCTCAATTTTCGTTTCGTATTCCGTTTTTTTAGCTTCGAATTCGTCGTTGACGCGTTTTGCTTTGGCGAGCTCTGCTGAAACCTGCGATTCTTTATCACGGATTCGTTTCTCTATTTCGGCCACTTTCTTGTCGCGCGACAAAATAACCTGCTCGTGTTCGGCCTTTAGCTCGATGAATTTTTCTTTAGCCTGAAGGATTTTGTCTTTCTTGATGTTTTCGGCTTCAAGGGATGCATCTTTAAGTATCGATGCGGCTTCTTTTTTTGCGTTCTTGATCAGGTTGGAGACATTGCTTTTTTCGATGAGTTTTGCGATGACAAAACCGGCTGCAATGCCAATGATTCCTGCAATAATTATAAGTACTGTACTGTCCATTGGTTATTGGTTTATATAAAAAAAGCCTACATCAGTTGATTCATAAACTCGTTTTAGACAAGTTTAAGGCTAACTCACTGTTCAAGTTTCTGCTTAAAGCAGCATACTTTAGTAGTGACGATTCACCCATTTCAAATTGTTAGTGTTGAGTTTATCAAATAGTACTAATGTAGGCAGTATCTTAGTCTGTGTAAAAGAACGTTTATTTTTCGAGATATTGTACAAGCAAATCATTAATCTTCTTCAGGCGGTCGACAGTTTCCTGCCCGTCGGTGGAATTGTCGATAGTCTTCTGCTCAAGCTGTGAGGCGAACTGCAGTGCGCACATCGCAAGTACATCCTGTTTATCGCGAACTGCATAATTTTCTTCGAATTGCTTTATCATCACATCAATCTTTTTTGAAGCGCTTCGCAGGCCTTCTTCCTGCGACATGTCTACCGTCAGCGGATAAACCCTGTCAGCGATTGATAATTTGATTTTAAGCTTTTCACTCATCTTAATCTGCCAGTTGCGCGATGCAGTAATCTATTTCGCGTATCAATGAATTTATCTTAAGCTTCGTATCCCGTTTGTTTTCTTCGCTGCCGAGCAATGAATTGGCAACTTTTAGCGATTCATATTCTGATTTCAGTGCGGCGATATCATCCGACTGTCTTTTAATGACGGCTGCAGCATTTTCAACTTCTCCTTTAAGTCCGGAAACCTGTTTCTCCAGGCCTTCGCACTTTGCGACCAGTTTTCTGGTGCGGCTTTCAAGAGCATCAATTATTCCTGCAATTTCGCTCATTACTGCTGATTCATTACTTAATCCCACAAAATTACTATTCCTGACCAATTACCGAAATTTTTTCCAATAAAACTTTCCGGCTTATGCGCTGTCTCCCGGTAATATTTTGCAGGATAGCGAGTTATAAACTATTAAATAATTGGTGCGAAAACGCCTTTTTTTCTATATTAGCAAAAAGCCTTTATATGAAGTTTTACTTTGTTTTTCTGTTATACGCCATATCGCTGTCAGCCCAGGATTATCCAAAAGAATACTTTCGCTCGCCGCTTGACATTCCGTTGCAGTTGTCGGGAAATTTTGGTGAGTTGCGATCCAACCATTTTCACGCAGGTTTCGATTTCCGTACTCAGCAAAAGGAAGGTTTTAACGTTTATGCCGCTGCTGACGGCTATGTTTCCAGGATCAAAATTTCAACATACGGGTATGGAAAAGCCATATATGTCACACATCCCAACGGCTATACCACCGTTTATGGCCACTTGAAAAAAGGGGCAGGAGCAGTCGAGGAATATATTAAGTCGAATCAGTATAAAAACCAGTCTTTCGATATTGAACTGCTGCCCAAACCCGAAGATCTTCCGGTTAAGAAAGGGGAAATGATCGCTGTATCAGGAAACACAGGCGGTTCTGAAGGTCCGCATCTTCATTTTGAAATACGCGACACCAAAACCGAGAATATTATCAATCCAATGTATTTTGGTTTTGATGTTCTTCTTCCCGATAGTAAAAAACCTGTCATTTCCAGCCTTGTGGTTTATCCGATCGATGAAAATTCGGTGGTAAACCAGTCGAATGTTCCCGTTGTGATCGATCTCTTTCCGCAACAGGACGGAACGTACACCACGCAAAAAGTTACGGCAACAGGCAGGATAGGCTTCGGGATCAATGCTTATGATATGGACAGCAATTCTTTTAACAGGAACGGCATTTTCAGCGCCGGATCGTTTCTGAATGGCAACCCGCTGTTTTCCTATCAGTTCAGCACCTTTCATTTTGACGAAACACGGTATGTAAACGCGTTGATCGATTATCCAAGGTTTAAGCGTACCGGGCAAAGGGTGCAGCGGCTGTTTATGAAGAACAGGTTTCCGCTGAGCCTCATCAAAACAGATGATGAAGGAATGGGGACAATTACCGTTGCGCCAAATGTAGCAGGTGTTTACAGGATTGAGGTAAGCGATTTCAAAGGCAATAAAAGTACGGTTTCCGTTCCATTAGAATATGCGGCGCAGCTAGTTAATACGGTACAGGAATCGGTGAAGACGCCGTATTTCATCACGCCGGGGAAAGATTATAATTTTGAAAAAGATAATATTTCAGTGTTCTTTCCGGCCGGGACGTTCTATGAAGACTTTTACCTTGATTTTGATGTGCAGGAAAACAGGCTGATACTCAACAACAAGCTGATTCCCGTACATACTAATTTTACTATTTCCCTGAAAGATAATTCCGCTATATCGGAAGCTGAACGCAAGCAAACCTTCATAGGAACGATAGATGGAAAGCGAATTGGCTATAATGCAACGACATGGAAAGACGGAATCTATCAAACAAGGGTAAAAGCTTTTGGGACTTACGGACTTTCAAAAGATACACTTGCGCCGGTCATCAGCATCGCCAAACCCATTGAAGGAAAATGGATCAGCAGCCAAAAAACACTCCAGCTTACAATTAAGGATGATTTGTCTGGCATAAAAGAGTTTCACGGCTGGCTTAACGGCAAATGGATACTTTTTGAATATGACTACAAAAGCCGGAAGATCACGCACTTCTTCGACGACAATATAGCAGATGAAGGACGGAATGAATTAAAAGTCACCGTCACGGATAATGTAGGAAATTCTGCTATCTTTGAAACGCATTTTTTCATAAGCAAAAAGTAAACTGTTTGAAAACAAGACACTTATTCTCCACAATATTCCTATTTTTCTGTTTTTTGTCCGCCGCGCAGACCGCAAGGGTAAAGGGAATTATCCTAGACGACAACAAAAATCCTGTGCCAAATGTTAATGTTTCGTCAGGCGAGGCATCAACCGAAACCAATGAAAATGGTTTTTTTATACTGACGATTCCCGCTGACCGTAAAGTACAGCTTGTTTTTACACACGTTACCCTGAAGCGGTCGGTCGCAACAATCGAACTGAAGCCGAATGAGGACTTTGAGTTCAATGTTGTCATGACCAGTACTGCCGAGCAGATGGGTGAAGTCATCGTTTTGGCCGGAAACAGAAAACGCGTACAGGGAATCACGGTCATTGAACCGGAAGTCATCAGAAGAATTCCCGGAGCGAATGCCGGTGTGGAAAACATCCTGAAAACGCTTCCGGGCGTATATTCGAACAATGAACTCAGTACGCAGTATGCCGTGCGTGGCGGAAATTATGATGAAAACCTTGTTTATGTAAATGAAATCGAGATATACAGGCCGTTCCTCATCCGTTCAGGCCAACAGGAAGGTTTGAGTTTTACCAATACCGACCTTGTACAGAATGTTGATTTTTCTGCAGGCGGTTTCCAGGCGAAATATGGCGACAAACTTTCATCGGTACTCGACATTACCTATAGAAGGCCGGTTAAATTTGGCGCTGCCGCAGAGTTGAGTTTCCTTGGCGGAAGCGTCGCTGTCGAATCGATATCGAAAAACCAGAAATGGACCGGTATTGCAGGCATCCGTTATCGCGATAACAGCCTTCTGGTAAACAGTCAGGAAACTGAGACCAATTTTAGGCCGACCTTTGCAGATGTGCAGGCAAATATTACTTTCACACCGTCTGTAAGGTGGCAATGGAGCTTTTTGGGGAATATCTCACAGAACAAGTACAATTATCAGCCACTCACAAGGCAGACGAATTTCGGGACAATAGACGAGCCGATCGCGCTGCAGATTTTTTATGAAGGGCAGGAGAAAGACCGTTACGACACTTATTTCGGCGCACTCAAAACAACCTTCAACGCTACTGAAAGTTTTACGCTGAAGTTAATCGGTTCAGCATATCATACGCTTGAGCAGGAATATTTTGATATTTATGCAGCATATTTCCTTGGAGAGGTCGATACCAACATAGGATCGGAAACTTTTGGCGATGTCACTTTCAGCCGCGCGGTCGGAACACAGCTTAATCATGCACGGAATGATCTCGATGCGTTGATTGTCAATGCCGAAGTCAAAGGATTTCACGACCTGCGGGAGAATCAGGTGGAATGGGGTTTCAAATATACCCGGGAAGATATTCGCGATCGTGTTGTTGAGTGGGAAGTTATCGATTCGGCCGGATTTTCATTAAACCCGCCGATACTCGATTTACCTGTGAATGACCAGCCGTATAATCCTTACATGGGGCCGCTTGTTCCGTACCAGAATGTCCGTGCAAAGAATTTTATTAACATCAACAGGTTTCAGGGTTACCTTCAGTGGAACAGGAAAGACAATTTGGGCAGCCACGAGGTTTGGTATAACGCCGGTGTCCGCGCGCACAACTGGCAGGTCAGTGGCGATAATTTTTCAGGAAAAAACCAGACAACATTTAGTCCGCGCGTTCAGTTTGCCATCAAACCCGATTGGGAAAAGGATATGGTTTTCCGGCTTTCGGGAGGTTTATACCACCAGCCGCCGTCATACAGGGAACTTCGCGATTCACTTGGAATGGTGCGGCCCGATGTCAAGGCACAGCAGTCAGTTCATATTGTGCTCAGCAACGATTATAGTTTTAAGCTCTGGCAGCGGCCGTTCAAGCTTGTTTCAGAAGCATATTACAAATCACTTACGGATGTCAATACCTATACGCTGGAGAATGTCAGGATACGTTATCGTGCAAACAATGATGCAGTCGCGTATGCTTATGGATTTGACATGCGGCTGAATGGGGAATTTGTTCCGGGAACTGAATCATGGCTTAGCTTTGGTTATCTTAAAACAGAAGAGAATATCAATGAACGTGGTTTTATTGCCCGCCCGACAGACCAACGTTTAAAATTCGGGGTATTATTCCAGGATTATATGCCGGCGCTGCCGAATGTAAAGTTATACCTGAACCTGGTTTACAATACCGGATTGCCCGGAGGTTCGCCATCTTATGCCGATTCTTATCAATATCAGACAAGGCTTCGCGATTATCGCCGTGCGGACGCAGGATTCTCCTATGTGCTGACCGACAATAATAAAGACCGACCGGAAGGCCATTGGCTGAGGAAGTTCGGCGATCTGTCGCTCGGACTGGAAATATTCAACCTTTTCAACAACCAGAACGCAATTACCAATACGTGGGTTCGGGATGTTTATACGAAGAATCAATACGGCATACCAAATTACATGACAACCCGTGTTTTCAATGTAAAACTGACGGCGAGACTATAAACTTTCAGCTTTAATTTTTATATTTGAAGAAACATGCCGGATAATAAAAGGCAGCAATAAAGCGAATATGAAACCTACCTATATATTCCTCTCCGGTTTGGTGCTTCTTCTGTCTGCAGCCTGCAAAGAAGAGGCTGAAAAGCCAAAAGTGATTTACGAAAATTCACCAAAAACAGAGAAGGCTGTCGCCAAACCCGATACCACACAAATAGCGATTGCCGATCTTCCCATCCAGATTGCTGAGACAGACTATATAATTCATCCTGTTGGCGATCTTCGCATCAACAACGACAAAGGGAGATACAATTCCGGAGGCGGAGGCGATGTAAGTTATACCATCTCAAATTATAATGAATTTGAAATTACCGGCTTTTTGCGCAACCTGAAGTTTCAGCACGCAGGTTCAGATTCCCTGAAGGTACTTACTGATGAACCGGTGCTGATTCAGACTGCAACGTATCTGAAACAGATTCAGGAAAGATTAAAGAAACAGATCATTGTTTATACGCTTGCCGATATGGATACCAATAAAGACGGAACTCTTGATCCGAGCGATATACGGTCGTTATACATCAGCACCATTGACGGGGACAACTTTAAAAAATTGTCGAGTGATTTCGAGGAACTGGTCGACTGGAAAATCATCGATAGCAACGGAAGGCTGTATTTTCGAACAATTGAAGACACAAACAAAAACGGCGAATTTGACAAGAATGATGTCCTGCATTACAACTACGTGGACCTAACGGCCAAAGAATGGACTGCAACGCCGTATAAACCTCTTTAGATCAGGATATCACTTTCAAGATCCGACTTTTCAAGCTTAAAGTCAAATCCCAGCCGGGGCAGCAATTCACTCACCATTCGTTTGTACCAGTTCTCAGATTTGGGATGGATGTAAATCTTGTCGATAAGCTGAGCGACATCCACATTAATCTTTATACCGTCATTAATCGAAATTTTATGCGCGCTGAGATCTGAAATGATCCGGATCTCACGCTCATATTGAAAACTTTTCCTTTTGAACAGAAACGGGAAAAACGCATCATCAAACGGAATATACTCTTTTTTATAATCAATATAATTCACCTGCCCGATATGCTGGTCGAAAACATGTTCCGGTTCAAGAGCCTGCTGTAATCTGCCGACCGTCGATTGGATGGCCAGGCCTTCATTCGTTTTGGTGAAGATCTGCCACATTGCATATGATTCATATTCATTGATGTGCCAACTGCTTACCACAACCCGTTCGCGGTGCGTTTTGTAATAGTCCAGAAATTCAGGTTTGTTTTCCGAAAGACGTTTCAGCTCTTCAAATGTAGGCTCGCTAAAAGTGCCTTCATATTGATCCTCAAACTTATCGGAGCGTGCCATAAAAAGTTTTCCCGACATCAGCAGGTCAAGGAATTTCGACAGATCGAGGTATTTCCATACCACAGTATCCGGATTTTCAGGCAATTTGATGTTAGGGTTGCTTACGTACATGTTATTTCGGATATCGCATCTTTTAAAATTACGATATATAAACTTCCGTAAATGCTGTAAATAAGTTAAAGAAGAAATTTTCCTATTCGAACGACTGCATCATGACGAGCTTTCTGTAGACTCCATCGTGGCTGATGAGTTCATCGTGCGTTCCCTGCTCGACAATTCTTCCTTTTTGCATCACTACAATGGTATCGGCCTTCTGGATGGTCGACAATCTGTGTGCAATTACAACCGATGTACGGTTTACCATCATGTTCTCCAATGCGATCTGGACCAGTCGCTCACTTTCAGTATCTAGGGCCGAAGTTGCCTCGTCAAGAATCATGATTGGCGGATTTTTGAGTACGGCGCGGGCAATGCTCAGCCTTTGTTTTTGTCCGCCTGAAAGTTTGTTCCCGCTGTCGCCGATATTGGTATGCATTCCGAGCGGCAGATCTTTTACAAATTCGAATGCATTGGCGATTTTGAGCGCCTCGGCTACTTCATCGTCCGAAGCGTCAGGTTTTCCAAGAGCGACATTATTGCGTATCGTATCGTTAAAAAGGATGCTGTCCTGCGTTACAAGTCCCATGAGGCCGCGGAGCGACTGCAAATCCAAGTCGCGGATATCAGCTCCGTCAATCGAAATTGAGCCTTCGTTCACGTCATAGAACCGCGTGAGCAGGTTGGCGATCGTACTCTTTCCGCTGCCCGACTGCCCGACAAGCGCAATTGTTTTTCCTTTTGGAATCTCAAGCGAAAAATCTTTCAGCACATTCTCGTTTCCGTAACGGAAGTTCACATTAGTGATTATGACCGATTTCTCAAAAGAATCTTTGATCACCGCATCAGGCTTGCTCACAATAGCATTTTCCTGTTCAAGTATTTCAAGAACACGTTCAGCTGCAGCAGTACCACGTTTGATGCTGTATGATGCTTTCGAGATTGCTTTTGCCGGGGTGAGGATATTGTAGGCCAATCCCATATAGGCGATAAATTTCGCGCCGTCAAGAGTTTTCTCGATCAGAACCATGTTTCCCCCATACCAAAGCAGAACGGCAATAATTACGATTCCCATAAATTCGCTTATTGGGGAAGCGAGGTTTTGGCGGTTTCCGATGCTGTTGTTGAGGTTATTGAACCGGTTGGTCGAACTGCGGAATATCTTATTGAAATAACTTTCGGAATTATAACTTTTGACTACTTTCAATCCGCCAAGCGTTTCCTCGATTGTCGAAAGAAATACGCCTTGTTCCTGCTGCGCCCGTGTCGATTTGCGTTTGAGCTGCTTACCGATAATGGAAATGATATATCCTGAAATCGGAATAAAAATAAATACGAAAACCGTCAGTTTCACACTGATCGAAAACATCGCGATGATCGTAAAGACAATCGTCAGCGGCTCTTTAACGATGAGCTCAAGCATCGCAAGGAAGGAGTTCTGCATTTCGCTGACATCACCTGAAATACGCGAAATCACATCGCCTTTTCTCTTTTCCGAAAAAAATGACAGCGGGAGTTCGACGACTTTTTTATACATCGCATTGCGGATGTCGCGCAGCATTCCGTTTTTCAGGAACGTGATAAAAAACATCGCGCAATAATCACAAAGGTTTTTCAGCAGAAAAATTGAAATGATGATGATAACCATTGCCGCAAGTGTCCTGTCTGCGCCATGATTCTCCGTCGTAGTGGTAATGTAATAACTAAGGTAATCTTCGAGGTAATCCTTCAGTTTGAATAATCCTTGGTATTGCGGCCGAACGAGGTTGCGTTTCGCCTGATCGAACAACACCTGCATCATCGGGATCAGCGCGATGAACGAAAGCGTGCTGAACAGCGCATACAGGATGTTGAAAAAGATATTCAGGTACGCGTACTTTTTATAGGGCAGCGCAAAAGGGATTATTTTCCTGAAATTGCTCATTAAATAATATTAAGATCCTGCAGGATGTTCTTTATTTTCCCGTCGAGGTATTTTTCGGTTTCAGCCAATTCTTCAATTGATTCCGCACGTTCGGTAACGCTGACATAGAACTTGATTTTCGGTTCGGTACCGCTCGGGCGTGCAGCGATTTTCGATCCGTCTTCGAGATAATAGATCAGCACATCAGATTTTGGGATACGCAATTCTTCGGTTTCCGTTGAAATCAGGTTGATGGCGGTAGAAGATAAATAATCCTCGACCATTACCACGCGCTGGTTGTTGATTTCCTTCAGCGGTGTCATGCGGAGGTCATTCATCATCTGCTTGATTTCCATGGCACCTTCAATTCCTTTCTTTGTCAGTGAAACAAGATGTTCTTTATAAAATCCATGGGCAACATACAATTGCTGCAGTTCCTGGTAAACCGACATTCCTTTGGCTTTTGCCTGAGCTGCGATTTCGCAAACCAAAAGGGTAGCAGCCACGGCATCTTTGTCGCGCACTTTGTCGCCAACCATGAAGCCAAAACTTTCCTCTCCGCCGCCTACAAACTCCAAATCGGGGAAGTCTTTTATGAATTTGGCAATCCATTTGAATCCGGTAAGGCCAACCTTGCACTGAACGTCATAAGCAGTTGCTAATTCAAGCATCATCGGGGTTGAAACGATAGTCGAGCCTATAAATTGTTTCCCGTTGAGTTTTCCCTGTTGCTTCCATTGTTCCAGCAGGAAAGCCGTCATCAGCACCATCGTCTGGTTGCCGTTTAACAGTGTCATCTTTCCGTTGTTGTCACGTACCGCAACGCCAAGCCGGTCTGAATCGGGATCCGTTCCGATAACAATATCCGCATTCAGCTTTTCCGCTAGGGCCAATGCCATGGTGAGCGCTTCAGGCTCTTCAGGGTTTGGCGATTTTACCGTCGGAAAATTCCCGTTCGGTTCTGCTTGTTCCGTAACGAGGTTAACGTTTGTATATCCGGCAGCAGCCAAAGTATCAGGAACAAGTTTTATCGAAGTTCCGTGGAGCGACGTGAAAACGATGTTGAGGTTTGCTTTAGCTTCCGAAGATGTGTCAAACGAAGCATTTGCAATGGTCGATTTAATAAAAGCCTCATCAACTTCCCTATCGATATAGTGAATCAGGTCATCGTCACCCGAAAATTTAATCGCTTCATAAGGAAGGCTTTCGATCACCTGTATGATTTCGCCATCCTGCGGCGGAACCAATTGCCCGCCATCTTCCCAATACACTTTATAACCGTTATATTCCGGCGGGTTGTGCGATGCTGTGAGTACGATTCCGCACTGGCATTTCAGGTATCTTACCGCAAAAGAAAGCTCCGGCGTGGGGCGCATATCAGAAAACAGGTAAACATGGATTCCGTTAGCCGAAAAAACATCGGCAACAGTTTTCGCAAGCGTGTTGCTGTTCAGGCGGCAATCGTAGGCAATGGCAACGCGGATTTCGGTATCGGGAAACGTGCTGTGAAGGTAATCGGAAAGTCCCTGCGTACTTTTTCCCAACGTATATTTATTGATCCGGTTGGTGCCAACGCCCATAACGCCGCGCATGCCGCCGGTCCCGAATTCAAGGTTCTTGTAAAAGCTTTCTTCAAGCAGCTTTGGCGAACTCGTCATCATTTCCTTCACCGCTTCCTGCGTATCATTGTCAAAAACAGGCGTCAGCCATTCATTTACCGCTTTGAGGATATTTTCTTCTATGTGCATTTTCTTATTTTTTTGAAGCTTTTCCCGCTTTCCGCTTTATCTTTTTAAGGTTCGCCTTCGCTACACCCGGCCTAACCTTAAAAAGGATACCGCTGCAATCGGGGCTAGGGTTTTCTGCTAATCATTAATTTTAGTTCAGGTTCACGGTTCCCGATATCCGGTAGCGATCGCTGTTGTTTTTGGTCCGCAGGATGATTTCCCCAAGAAAACCGGCTAGAAAAAACTGCGTCCCGATAATCATCGTTGCGAGCGAAATATAAAACCACGGATTATCTGTTACCAGTGTGGTCGGATGATGCGTATATAACTTAATCAGTTTGTTGATCCCGATAAATCCGGCGGCAAAAAAACCAATCAGGAACATCAGCGAACCCCAAGCACCAAAAAGATGCATCGGCCTTTTTCCGAAACGCGACAAAAACCAGATCGTGATCAAATCTAAAAACCCGTTGATGAAACGGTCCATGCCGAATTTTGTTTCGCCGTATTTTCTTGCCTGGTGTTTTACGACCTTTTCAGCGATTCGTGAATATCCCGCATTTTTCGCGAGTACGGGAATGTAACGGTGCATTTCACCCGATACTTCAATATTTTTTACAACGATGTTTTTGTATGCTTTGAGTCCGCAATTGAAATCATGCAGTTGTACTCCAGATGTCTTTCTTGCCGCCCAGTTAAAAAGCTTTGAAGGCATGTTTTTGGTGACAACCGAATCGTAACGCTTTTTTTTCCATCCCGATACCAGATCATAGTGATCGCGCGTCACCATCTCGAAGAGTCCCGGAATTTCTTCCGGATTGTCCTGCAGGTCGGCATCCATGGTTATCACGACATCACCTGTGGCGCGTGCAAATCCGGCATGCAGCGCCTGTGATTTTCCATAGTTTTTATGAAAATGGATTCCGCGGATGTTCGGGTTCAGCTCAGAAAGGCGCTGGATAATCTGCCATGAGCTGTCGGTGCTGCCGTCATCGATAAAAATAACTTCATACGAGAAATTGTTGGTTTTCATCACTGAAACAATCCAGTCATGAAGTTCCTGCAAGGATTCTTCCTCGTTGAGAAGTGGAATAACTATGGATAAATTCATTAATTACAGGCTTTGGGGCGGATCTTTTTTAACGATTGCTCCAATAATCAATGAATAGATCAGGCCGATAAAAGCAAAAGTTACGATCGTTACCGGCACAACAATTAAAGGATTTTTGAATTTTTCGGCAATGGAAAGTCCCATTTCCATTTGCTCTTCGGTCATATCAGGATTTTGTTCCATCATGACCTCTCTTGTTTTCTGTAGGATCTCATCCATGAATTCAGGGAAGATGAGATTGAATATTACGCTGAAAACAGCATAGATCAATCCGGCGATAACGCAGATGATCACGCCGATCTTCAGGCATTGGCCAAAAGAAATGTATCCGCTGTTGTGTTTTTTGAAGTTGTTGCAGCTTATGGTGATAAGCGTTGCCGGCAATATCAGGTAATTCAGTACATTGATAATTGTTCCGTATGCAGGGGTTGTGATCGGATCAATGTCCATAACGTACCCAACCATAAATTCAAGAACCATGATTACCCCGAAGAGAATGCCGTATTGCATAGCCGCCTTCGCAGGTGAAATTGTAGTAATGTTGTCCATTATTATCCGGTTTAAATTAGTATACAAATATAACAATTCCCTTTATTGCTGGAAAAAACATTTAACCTCCAAAACATTTTGATTATTAATTTGTTTATTGGAAAATATGTGTAAATTTGCACGCTTAAATAAATACATTTACCAAAAGAACGTATCCGGTTCACACCTTCAAAAGAAGCTTCAGGACAGGCTGCGATCAAAAAATAAGAAAAAATGAAAAAAGGAATCCACCCGGAAAATTACAGACTGGTAGCTTTTAAAGACATGTCGAATGAAGAAGTCTTTATTACAAAATCTACTGCAGACACGAAAGAAACGATCATGCACGAAGGAGTTGAATATCCGGTTGTGAAAATGGAAATCTCCAGGAGTTCACACCCTTTTTATACAGGTAAATCAAAACTTATCGATACAGCAGGACGTATCGACAAGTTCAAGAACAAATACGCAAAACACGGAAAATAATTTTCTGTCGCAACAAATTAAGAGCCTTCCTTTCGGAGGGCTTTTTTATTGGCTGAATTTGCGAAATAGTTTAACTTTGAAAAAAGCTGAGGTAAATTGCCAAATTCAATATTCCGCAATTTCAACAATAAACTTAAACGATTCAACCCATAACGCCTAAACGTTCAACTTCTCAACCTCTCAACATGAACTACATATTATTTGACGGAACTGTACGCAATGCGTTGCTGCCTTTTACTTTCACTCGTCCTGTTGCCGATATCCGTGTCGGCATCCTGACCATCAGGGAAAAATGGGAGAAATATCTCGGGACAACCACCACGACGTTGACAGAAGAATACCTGTCTGTAAAATTCCCAATGGTGGAAATGGAGGAAAATGTCATGATCAACGCCGCATATCTTCCGAACGAAGTACTGGTTGAACTTATAAAAAACCTCGAGCCGAACCAAGTCATCTTAAAAGACGAGGAAGTCATTGCTTTTTACACTCAGGATACTCAGGAAGAAGTTGATTTTGAATCATATGAGGTCATTGATTACAATGAAGATGGAATTGTCGTCGAGCATACTTGGGATATTTTCTCGAAAAATGATGCCGCATTGCGTGAAGATTTTGAACTGCTTACCGAAGACCGCGTGTCGTTTCCGATTCCGAAAAGCTGCAATGTTATCGATTCTGAAAATATATTTATTGAAGAAGGGGCAAAGCTTGAATTCGTTACACTTAATGCTTCTACAGGCCCGATTTATATTGGAAGATATGCTGAAATCATGGAAGGTTCTGTCATTCGCGGGCCGTTTGCCCTCTGCGAAGGCGCGCAGGTAAAACTCGGGACAAAAGTTTATGGCGCTACAACGGTTGGCCCACATTCAAGAATCGGGGGCGAAGTCAGTAATTCTGTCCTTTTCGGATATTCAAACAAAGGCCACGACGGCTTCCTTGGAAATTCTGTTTTGGGCGAATGGTGCAACATCGGGGCCGACAGCAACAACTCGAACCTTAAGAACAATTATGAAGGCGTGAAGCTGTGGAGCTATGAAACTGGCGGATTTGAAAAAACCGGGCTGCAGTTTTGCGGACTCATGATGGGCGACCATTCCAAATGTGGCATCAACACCATGTTTAACACCGGAACTGTCGTAGGCGTGAGCACCAATATTTTCGGCAGCGGGTTTCCGCGGAATTTCGTGCCGAGTTTTTCCTGGGGCGGCGCATCAGGTTTCTCGACCTATATCACCAAAAAAGCATTCGAAACCGCACGCATCGTAATGTCGCGCCGGCATGTTGAATTTGACGAAAAAGAAGCCGCAATCCTGGAACATGTTTTTGAGGAAACAAAGAAATGGCGAAAAGAATAAGTGCCGAAAATAATAGCCGCGACAGAAGTTGCGGCTTTTTTATTATTTCTTCATTGACATTTGGGAATTGATTTAAGATTCATTTAAAACATGGGCAATCTTTAATGAACTATCTTTAAGCTTCTCAAAAATGAACAAATGTATAGGATTGAAAATGACCTTTTAGGAAATCTTGAAGTCCCACAGGATGCGTATTATGGCATCCAGACACAACGGGCAATAAACAATTTCAACATTTCCAATGTACAGCTTTATCAATTCCCTGAATTCATTAAAGCGCTTGCTTATGTAAAATGGGCATCTGCGAAAACCAATTTTAAACTCGGACTCCTCAACGAGGATGTGAAAAATGCCATTATCGATGCCGCAAAGGAAGTCATTGAAGGCAAATTCGATAAAGAGTTCCCAATCGATATGATCCAGGGCGGCGCGGGAACTTCTACTAACATGAACATCAATGAAGTTTTGGCCAACCGCGCACTGGAACTTCTGGGACATCAAAAAGGGGAATACCAATTTTGTTCGCCGAACGATCATGTGAACCTGTCACAATCAACAAATGATGTATATCCAACTGCGATAAAGCTTGCGATTTACAACATGAACCGGGCGATTGTAAAAAACCTTGAACAGCTTATCGAATCTTTCAGGACAAAAGGCCATGAGTTTCGCCGTATCCTTAAAATGGGCCGCACACAACTTCAGGACGCTGTGCCGATGACACTGGGGCAGGAGTTTGAAGCTTTCGCCGCAACATTGGATGAAGAAATAGACCGCCTGAATGAAAACGCCGATCTTTTCCTTGAAAGCAGCATGGGCGCGACCGCAATCGGTACCGGACTAAATGCGGTTCCGGGATATGCACAGCTTTGTACTACAAATTTATCTAAACTTACAGGATATCGTTTTGTAACCGCGCCCAACCTGATCGAAGCAACTGCCGATACCGGCGGTTTTGTAATTTATTCGAGCGCGCTGAAGCGTATGGCGGTAAAAATATCAAAAATATGCAACGACTTGCGTTTGCTGTCATCAGGGCCGCGTACCGGATTTTATGAAATCAACCTGCCGCCGATGCAGCCCGGATCATCGATCATGCCCGGCAAAGTAAACCCTGTTATTCCTGAGGTCATGAACCAGGTTTGTTTCCGCGTCATCGGGAACGATCTCACGGTAACGTTTGCAGCAGAAGCCGGACAGCTCCAGTTGAACGTTATGGAACCTGTACTGACTTATTCGATCATGGAATCAATGCTGCTGCTTTGCAACGGAATGAACACGCTTCGCGAGAAATGCATTGTCGGGATTACGGCCAACGAAGAACATTGCCGCGAACAGGTTTTGCGCAGCATCGGCATCGTAACGGCATTGAACCCTTATATCGGTTATAAAAACAGTACCGAAATCGCAAAGGAAGCGCTTGAAACCGGAAGAAATGTTTATGATCTTGTGCTTGAAAGGCAAATACTGACAAAGGAGCAGATTGATGAAATTCTGGATCCTGTACGGATGCTGGCGCCCAAACCTTTAAAGGGCGTTTAAGGAGGCTTGTAAACAGCTTGTCGCATTCCGTTAATTATTTTTCAAAACCGTTTTTTGTATGTAATTTTGCCGCCCGTTCCGGATTGTCAATCCGCGTTAGGGATTGAAGCGGAAATCCTGCCTGTGAACCTTTTTCCGGATAACCGAAAACACCTGAGGCAGATTGAAGCGGAAAGCCCGGCCGCAGGCAACGCCCACAAAAAATGGAAAGAAAAAAAGTCGCATTTTATACTCTTGGCTGTAAACTGAATTTTTCGGAAACCTCGACTATTGCCCGGAATTTTCAGGATGAAGGTTTTGATCGTGTCGACTTTGAAGAGGTTGCCGATATTTATGTGATCAATACGTGTTCGGTGACCGAAAATGCCGACAAGCAGTTTAAGCAGGTCGTTCGCAAGGCGATGAAGCTGAACGATAAAGCGTTTGTTGCCGCCGTTGGATGTTATGCGCAGCTTAAACCTGAAGAGCTTGCCGCTGTTGATGGTGTTGACCTTGTGCTCGGCGCGACCGAAAAATTCAAGATCACCGATTATATCAACGACCTTTCGAAAAACGATATGGGCGAAGTTTATTCGTGCGAGATTTCGGAAGCCGATTTTTATGTTGGAAGCTATTCCATTGGCGACCGTACGCGCGCATTTTTAAAAGTCCAGGACGGCTGCGATTATAAATGTACGTATTGCACGATTCCGCTGGCACGTGGCATTTCACGCAGCGATACGATGGAAAACGTACTTCATAATGCTGCTGAAATTTCGGCGCAGGGAATCAAGGAAATTGTTTTGACTGGCGTGAACATCGGCGATTACGGAAAAGGGGAATTCGGCAATAAAAAGCACGAACATACTTTTCTGGAACTTGTAAAATCCCTTGATGCGGTTGAAGGAATTGAACGTTTGCGGATTTCGTCGATCGAGCCTAATTTATTGAAGAATGAGACGATTGAATTCGTGTCTCAAAGCCGGACTTTCGTGCCGCATTTCCACATTCCGCTACAGTCGGGAAGCAATGATATATTAAAGAAAATGAAGCGTCGTTACATGCGCGAACTCTACTCGGAGCGCGTGGCGAAAATTCGTGAAGTGATGCCGTATGCCTGTATCGGAGTTGATGTTATTGTGGGTTTTCCGGGTGAAACGGATGAGCATTTTCTTGAAACATATCACTTTCTGAACGATCTCGATATTTCTTACCTGCATGTTTTTACTTATTCTGAACGTGAAAATACTGAAGCTGCAGCCATGGAAGGCGTTGTTCCTGCAAACGTGCGTGCGAAAAGGAGCAAAATGCTTCGCGGACTGTCGGTTAAGAAACGCCGCGCATTTTATGAAAGCCAAATAGGAACTTCCCGCACAGTTTTATTCGAGGGCGAAAATCGAGAAGGTTATATCTATGGATTCACTGAAAATTACGTGAAGATAAAAATGCCGTGGAATCCTGAGCTGGTGAACACGCTCCATGAGGTGACGTTGACGAAGATAGATGAAGATGGAACTGTTAGAGCTGAGTGGGCGAAGGTGCTTGTTAGCTAAAGGGAATTAATATTTTGAGGAAAACTTGATCTTCGTTATACGGTAGACGCTTCCGCCGTATAGTTCCACAAATTCATAAACGTGACGACCGGGTTGTTTAAAATCGACGATAATTGCCGCCGAAATCTCATAGTACATTTTTTCGCCTTCCATCATGAGCCGGTCGCCGGTGTTGCGATAGGCTGAGCGGATCAGCGTAAATTCAGATAAATTCCACGTAGTGACATGCGCGTTGAAATCTTCTGAACGTGCGTAAAGTCCTTCCGTTATTTCTGTTTTACAGCCGTAATATTTGTCGATGTCCTCGAAAAAAGAGATTACCTTATTGCGGGTTTCGTTATGGAGCATTGGTTTGTTTCTTAACAAAGATAAAAACTGAAACGATAAGCCCTATAGGAATGTTGCATTTTAAGGCACTTTAATTTGCGAAGAGTTCTATATATTTGTCTGACTTACAATAATCTCCATAGCTGCTAATGAAAAAAATATTACTATTATTGATTCTGTTAAGTCCGTTTTGTTCCAGCGCACAAGGACCATTACCTCCGCCAGGTTGTCTCGTATATTGGGTTTTGGATGAAGACAACGATGGTTATGTGGAGTTTGACATGTTGTATTACAGGCAATATGTAAGTGATTTGGCGATGTCACAGCTCGGTCATGATCTTTCGGGTTATAATTTTGAGTTTCACGATGAGGATAGCGGTGAACTGATCGGCGATGTGTATACTAATATAATTCCCTTCGAACAGTTTTTAAACCTCGAGCTGATCTATTCAGGTTCGGGTCCGGAGTACGATCATACGTTACTAAAGTATCATCACCATTGCCACAAACTTGAAGCAGTGCCAATGCTGGCTGATAATGACGGCGACGGAATTCTTAATGTGGACGAAGATACCAACGGCAACCTGAACCTTCTCGATGACGACAGTGATGGCGATGGTGTGATCAATTACCTTGATGACGAAGTTTTGTCAACGGTGGGGAACAACATGAATATTTTCAACATTTTTCCGAATCCTGTAACGAATGGTGTCATCAATCTCAGTGCACCAGAGATGAAGTTAAGATCAGTTTCTGTCCATGATCTCAGCGGAAAGAAGATACTCACAATTGAAAATCCTTCTCCTGCGATAAACCTTACAATGTTGGCAAAAGGTCTGTATTTTTTCAGGTTTGTATCTGAAAAGGGAAAAATTGTCAAAAAGGTTATTATTGAGTAATACCTGAAAGCAGAGAGTTTAATAACTAGATCTTGATTCCTGGGGGAAGCAATTCCCTGTAAATCGGGTTTTTCCTGAAGAACATCGCAATTTTCGGCAAGACCGGAACAACTTTCAGCTTCCGCTCTATTGCAATTTCCAGGATGTTCTTCAGCAGTTCATTCAGGAATTCGTCGTCCTGAAATTTGTCGGGCGTGTTGATCCGTGTCAGGAAGATCTTCCGTTCCTGAAAAGAATATTCCACCGTCACGAGCTTGTCGTTGTACAATGTTTCGAATTGTCTCTGAAATGTATTGTCCCTGATTTCCATATGTCAGCTTGTGTGGCTCATCGGTACTTCCACAAGAAGTATCTTAGCTTTTTCATTTACCGAAATCTCAAATTCATCGAAATCGGTTATTCCAATGGCGTCACGGGATAATAACGAATTTCCATCCACATTTATTTCGCCTTCGATCAGAAAGAGATAAACGCCGTTTCCTGGTAAATTTACTTTATATCTTGTGTTGCTCCCTGACTCAAAAATGCCCAGGCTGAACCAGGTTTGCTGGTAAACCCAAAGCGCATTGCCATCGTTTTTATCATGCGGCATCACCACATTTATAAAACGGTTGATGTTGTTCTCAATATCAAACAGTTTCTGGTCATATCTTGGTATTACATTCTGCATTTCCGGAAATACCCAAAGCTGCAGCGTTTTGGCCTGATCGTGATGACTGGCATTCATTTCGGAATGTAGAATTCCTGTTCCTGCGCTCATCACCTGAACTTCGCCAAAACGGATCACGCCTTCATTTCCCATGCTGTCACGGTGCTTCAGGCCGCCTTCCAGCGGAATGGTGATAATTTCCATGTTGTCATGAGGATGAGTGCCGAAACCCGCGCCGCCGGCAATAGTGTCATCGTTCAGCACACGCAGCATTCCGAATTGGAGTTTATTTTTGTCGAAATAGTTTCCGAACGAGAAGGAAAAATTAGCTTTCAGCCATCCGAAATCTGCCTTTCCTCGTTCAGCCGACTTAAATAAAACTGTCTTCATAATTTATTGATAAAAAATATCACGAACGAAAAGTTCTTCGGAAGAAAAAATTAATTTTATACAAAGTTCGCCTTTTCTTACCCGCGCGCTGTTATAAATTCGTTAAATGCCGTTATGCAGAAGATCCCTATATATTTTGTTCCCGGCCTTGCTGCCAATACCCTGATATTTGAAAAACTTAAATTTCCCGAAGATCAGTTTGAATGTACTTTTCTTGAGTGGGAAATACCACTGGAGAAGGAAAGCCTGAAAGATTATGCTAAGCGGCTCTGCAGAAAAATCGTTCATGAAAAGCCTGTACTGATTGGTGTCTCACTCGGCGGTCTTGTTGTTCAGGAAATGGCCAATTGCATTGAAGTCTCCAAAGTAATTATTATTTCAAGCGCAAAAAGCTACCACGAATATCCGCGGCTTTTCCACATTGCGAAAAAAACAGGAATATATAAATTGGTGCCTACAAGACTGCTTCTGAAGCTTGAAAAGGTCGGTGGTTTTCCTTTTAACAGGAAGATCGACGAACGTCTTAAACTCTACCGAAAATACCTCGGTGTACGCGATAAAAAATACTGGCGCTGGGCCATTGAGCAGGTTGTAATGTGGGATCGTGACATGCCTGATAAGCGCGTCATCCATATTCACGGAGATGAGGATGAAATATTCCCGGCAAAGAAGATGGAAAACTACATCAAGCTTCCCGGCGGAACCCATATCATGCTTGTAAAGCGTTACCGCTGGCTGAATGAAAAATTGCCGAAGATTATTCTTGACCAACCCTTTGCGTAAGCCTATTTTTGTAAATTTACCAGCATTAAAAGAAAGAAGATGATACGGATCAAGCATGCAGGGCTTATCGCCTTACTGGTTGTAGTGAGCGGAATTTTAATAAACGCCGTTCCTGAAGAAACCAAAAAAATAATTACTAAAGAAGGCACATCGCGCTATTTTCCGACAGCCGTGGATTTTGCCGGTGAATCAGCGCCACTGAATATTGTCGATGTCAGGGAACGGTTTGAAAGGGAACTGCTCGTTAATGCCAATCTTGATGCGACGACTTTGCTGATCATTAAAAGGGCCAACCGCGCTTTTCCGGTGATTGAGCCTATTCTTGCAAAAAACGGCGTTCCTGACGATTTTAAATATCTTGCAGTTATCGAAAGCGGACTCATACATGCGGTTTCACCTGCCGGAGCCCGCGGAATATGGCAGTTTATGCCTGAAACTGCACGCGAACACGGGATGGAAGTCAATGAAGTGGTCGACGAGCGCTATCATCTTGAAAAATCAACTGAAGCCGCGTGTCGCTACCTTCTCGGCGCTAAACAACGTTTCGGTTCCTGGACATTGGCGGCCGCTTCCTATAACGGCGGAATGACGGGCGTAAACAAGCAGATCGAAATGCAGAAAGTCAGCAATTACTACGACCTGCTGCTCAATGATGAAACATCAAGGTACGTTTTCCGGATATTGGCACTTAAAGAAATCATGAAAAACCCACAGTTGTATGGTTTTGAAGTGACACCTGAAGAATTATATGAAAATCTTCCTGTGCGCAAAGTCGACGTGGATTCAACCATCACCGATCTTGCTTCTTTTGCACTTTCACAGGGCATCAACTATAAGATACTCAAAATCCACAATCCGTGGCTGCGGGATAAAAAGCTCCTGAACGTGTCACGCAAAAAATACCAACTCGACATACCATTAAAAGGATATTAAAACTTAACCGCTCACAAGGCGGTTTTTTTAATCGGTATCGGCAAGCTGTTCCCGTACAAGGTCTTTTTTGATCAGGAAACTGCTCAGCCTGTCATTGAAAAGGCTGTAGTTGAGGTTGAAGGCGTTCAGGTAAGTACTTTTTCCGGGGATCAGGGCACCGCCGCGTTTGATGTCGACTACATCAAGATTCGCATTCAGGAAGTAAGATGTCGGAAAACCGAAAGTATGCTTCAGCGCAGAAACAATTCGCGAATCGTTGCGATAAGCCTCATTGGCATAACAAACCTTGATATTGCCGCTGAACTTCCGTGAAATTTTATTTGCATTTTGCTTTTTGTCCCACAACAATACAATGAACTGGACATCTTTTGAATATTTGCGAGAAAGTTTATTGAGTGCCGCGATCTCACCTTTATTTAAAACACACCATGAGGCATAAGTAATAATGAATATCGGCTTCTTTATTTTATCCAGCCTGACTTTCCGTCCTGAAGTATTTTTAAAAGCATAATTATGGAAGCGTGTTCCTACAAGGTGGTTCTGTACCAGCGAATCAAAGAGGAATTGCCCGCGCTGATAATCGCCCCGTTCGAATTCAAAATCGCATTGTAAATTGTATTTGTTGAGGCGGACTTTAACTGCGTCGGCAAAATATACCGGCTCTTGACCGAAGGAAATCTGGCTGAAGAAAACACCAGAAATAAGTGCGGAAATTAATCTCATAATCTTGATAATTAGGGATTAAACACGCACAAACTTAATAAAAAGATTAACACTTCAGCAAAAGCTCACAAAAATTTTCACAACAGGCACAAAAAAACCGGAAAGATCCGGCTTAAATTTTTTTTTGATGAAGGTTACATCTTCTTCATCTGGTCCTTCATCATCGTGATCTGGTCCTTGAGCATATTATGCTTGTCGAGCTTCTTGGCTTCATTCAGCAGGTTTGTTGCTTCAAGCTTTCTCCTGCGTGTCATCGCAACGCCGGCTAAGTTTAATTTTGCGACTGCCAGGTCCATATCCATCGACAATCCCAGTTCAATGGCTTTTTTGAAGTATTTCTCCGCCTGGATCAGGTTTGTTTGCGAAAGCATAATTCCGTGCAGGTAATTAAAATACCCCTGCTGTTTGCGAACCAGTGCCGTTTCCGGATTTTTAATATAGGTAAGCCATTTTTGTGCGCCGGGAAAATCCTGCTTGCGAAGCCTGAGGAACGCCAGGATGATAAACTCATTTTTAAAATAAAGCAGCACCGGGATCAGCGAAAGCAAGATCAGGAAGATCCCGTTTCCGGTATAGCCTTCGGTAATTTGCCAAACACCCGCGGCAACCATCAGCGCAGCCAGTGCCAGTTTAATATTTCTGTGGAACATGTGATAAAATTAAGGCTGCAAAGGTATAAAATGTATTCAAAATATTTTTTATAAAACCACTTGCCAATGAAAAAACACTTTGTATATTTGCACCCGAGTTCAGAAATGCTGTCATTTGCTGACTCGAAAAACGAAATAAGATTTTTTAAAGACATAAAGCAATGAGCAAAAGGACGTTTCAACCATCGAAAAGAAAAAGAAGGAATAAGCACGGATTTATGGACAGAATGGCTACTGCGAATGGAAGGAAAGTTCTTGCTCGCAGAAGGGCGAAAGGAAGGCACAAGCTTACCGTTTCTTCTGAACCAAGACATAAGAAATAATGTTTTAAAAGCATTAAAGGCGTTACTATCAGTAGCGCCTTTTTTTATACCTTGTCGGGAGAAAATATGTCAAAGGTTTTAAAGTCAAAAGTTCTGTTTTTGAAGCTGATCCCGCTATCCGCTTTATCTTTTGATGCCTGCTTCGGCAAGCTCAGCATGCATCAAAAGGATGCCGCTTCTATCGGGGCTAGGGCATTTGATGAATCCAGAACTTTACAACATTCAACTTTATAACTTACAACTTTCAACTTCATAACTTGCAACATTCAACTTTATAACTTGGACTTTTAACTACAACTACATGCCCAAAGACAATTCAATAAAATCAGTTCTCATCATAGGTTCCGGCCCAATCGTAATCGGGCAGGGCTGTGAGTTCGATTATGCAGGCTCGCAGTCGGTACGCTCGATCCGTGAAGAAGGAATCGAAGTTATCCTGATCAACTCGAACCCCGCAACCATCATGACCGATCCCACAATGGCCGATCATGTTTACCTGAAACCGCTCACCACAAAATCAATCATAGAAATATTAAAAGCGCATCCGCAGATCGATGCTGTCCTGCCAACCATGGGCGGACAAACCGCGCTCAACCTTTGTCTCGAAGCCGATGAAAAAGGAATTTGGGCAGATTTTGGTATTCGCCTCATCGGTGTCGACATCAATGCGATCAACATCACCGAAGACCGCGAACAGTTTAAGCAGCTTCTCGAACGCATAAAAATACCCACTGCGCCTGCTAAAACCGCAAATTCGTTCCTTAAGGGAAAAGAAATTGCTCAGGAGTTTGGATTTCCGCTTGTCATCCGGCCATCGTTTACACTTGGCGGAACCGGAGCTGCTTTCGTTCACAAGAAAGAAGATTTTGACGAGCTTTTAACCCGCGGACTCGAAGCGTCGCCAATCCATGAAGTCCTTATCGATAAGGCGCTTCTTGGATGGAAGGAATATGAACTCGAGCTTTTGCGCGACCAGAACGACAATGTTGTCATCATCTGTTCGATCGAAAATATGGATCCAATGGGAATTCATACCGGAGATTCGATTACCGTTGCTCCGGCGATGACATTATCAGATACGACATTCCAGAAAATGCGCGACATGGCAATCCTGATGATGCGTTCCATCGGGAATTTTGCAGGCGGCTGCAACGTTCAGTTTGCAGTTTCCCCTGACGAAAAAGAAGATATCGTCGCCATCGAGATCAATCCGCGAGTTTCACGATCTTCGGCATTGGCTTCAAAAGCAACAGGTTATCCCATCGCAAAAGTAGCTTCGAAACTGGCCATCGGTTACAACCTTGACGAACTTCAAAACCAGATTACAAAAAATACTTCGGCATTGTTTGAACCGACGCTTGACTACGTCATCGTTAAAATACCGCGTTGGAATTTCGATAAGTTCGAAGGCTCAGACCGTACGCTCGGGCTCCAGATGAAATCTGTTGGCGAGGTTATGGGAATCGGGCGTTCATTCCAGGAAGCGCTGCATAAAGCAACACAATCGCTTGAAATAAAAAGAAACGGTATCGGTGCCGACGGAAAAGGCTACCGCAACTACGAACAGATCATCGACAAGCTCACCCACGCAAGCTGGGACCGCGTTTTCGTAATTTACGACGCCATCGCGCTGGGGATTCCGCTGAGCCGGATCCACGAAATCACTAAAATCGACATGTGGTTCCTCAAACAATACGAAGAATTGTATACGCTGGAAAAAGAGATTTCCAGCTTCCGTATTGATACGCTTCCAAAAGAATTGCTGCTCGAAGCCAAGCAAAAAGGTTACGGAGACCGCCAGATCGCACACATGATGGGTTGCCTTGAAAGCCAGGTTTATAAGCTGCGTGAGGAAATGGGTGTCAACCGCGTTTACAAACTCGTCGATACCTGCGCAGCAGAATTTACTGCAAAAACTCCTTATTATTATTCAACTTTTGAAGCCGACATTGAAACCGCTAGTGGAAAAACGTACGTCCACAACGAAAGCGTTGTTTCTAGTAAAAAGAAAGTTGTTGTGCTGGGATCGGGGCCGAACCGGATCGGGCAGGGCATTGAATTCGATTATTCATGTGTACACGGTGTCCTGGCTGCAAAAGAATGCGGTTATGAAACGATCATGATCAACTGCAATCCGGAAACGGTGTCGACCGATTTTGACACTGCCGACAAATTATATTTTGAGCCCGTTTTCTGGGAACACATTTACGACATCATCCGTCATGAAAAGCCTGAAGGCGTGATCGTTCAGCTTGGCGGGCAAACGGCGCTCAAGCTTGCAGAAAAACTTGACCGCTATGGGATAAAAATCCTTGGAACCAGTTTCGATGCGCTTGATCTTGCGGAAGACCGCGGACGTTTCTCTGAACTGCTTGAAGAATTGAAAATCCCATTTCCGCAGTTTGGCGTTGCTGAAAATGCTGATGAAGCTTCACAATTGGCGGATGTTTTAGATTTCCCGCTGCTTGTTCGTCCGTCTTATGTTTTGGGCGGCCAGGGAATGAAGATCGTCATCAACAAACAGGAACTTGAAGATCATGTTATCGACCTTCTGAAAAATATACCCGGAAATAAGCTTTTGCTCGATCATTATCTCGATGGCGCAATTGAGGCCGAAGCCGATGCGATTTGCGATGGTGAAAACGTTTACATCATCGGGATCATGGAACATATTGAACCGTGCGGAATCCATTCGGGCGACTCAAATGCAACACTGCCGCCGTTCAACCTTGGGGAATTCGTACTTCAGCAAATTAAAGATCATACGAAAAAAATTGCGCTTGCACTTCGCACGGTCGGACTCATAAATATCCAATTCGCCATTAAAGATGATACGGTTTACATTATTGAAGCGAATCCGCGTGCTTCCCGTACGGTGCCGTTTATCGCTAAAGCGTATGGCGAACCGTATGTAAATTATGCAACGAAAGTGATGCTCGGGGAAAAGAAAGTGACCGATTTTGACTTTAATCCGCAATTGAAAGGTTTTGCAATCAAACAGCCTGTGTTTTCTTTCAGCAAGTTCCCGAATGTAAATAAAGCGCTCGGGCCTGAAATGAAATCAACCGGCGAAAGCATTCTTTTTATTGATGATCTGAAGGACGATCAGTTCTACGAGTTGTATTCAAGAAGAAAAATGTACTTAAGCAAATAAAATTGAATAAAAAGCCGCAGATAACCTGTGGCTTTTTATTTATTAATGGTTTTCCGCAAAATTCTTAAAGTTATCCAGTATCGCCTGCCAGCCGCCGCGCTGCATTTCTTCCGGATGTTCGTTTTCCATTTCAAAGGTTTGGGTGATTTTGGTGCTGTTTCCCATATCGTCAAACGCAATCCAGACTTTTCTGCCATCGGCTATCGTATAGTCAATAACTCTATTTTCTTCAACCCTGTCATAAACCCCTTCAAAATCAAAACTCATGCTCCCGTCCCGAGCGGCCATTGTAGTTGAGAATTTCCCGCCTTCACGCAGGTCATTTTCAGCGTGTGGTGCATGCCAGTCATCAGACGCCTGATACCATTTTGTGACGTGTTCAGGCTGGTTCCAATACTCCCAGACTTTGCTGATAGGCGAACTGACAAGTGTTTGTACAGTAATTTTCTTTGTTGTATCCATGACAATATCGATTAATTTATAAAGACAAATTTAGCCAATGGGTACGAAAGCCATGCTGTGCGGAAGCGACAAACGCAGTAGGTATTTACGAAACGGGCACAGGATCAAACGCGAAAATATACCAGATTGTCGTGTATTTGTTGTTTGAAAATTTTAATTTATTAGCCTTATATTTGTCGGTATACGAATAATCATGGCAGAAAAATTACCCTTTAATTTCCGGTCTTTCTATTTGGTTTTGGTGCTGATTGTGTTGAAAAGCACCATTATATCTGCCCAATTCACCGACAGTAATCTCCCAATTGTATTAATTACGACCGATATAAATCCGCAATCCGGCCAGCCTGAAGAAATTGTCGACGATCCGCGTGTCCCCGCAACAATGAAAATCATCAAACGACCTGACGGAACGCGTAATTATATTGCCGATCAAAATACAACTTCATTCCTCAACTATAATGGGCGAATCAGTATAGAACTCAGGGGTTCAACCTCACAGATTCCGCCTAAGAAAGGCTACGGGTTGACAACTTTAGAAAATGATGATGCCACCAATAACAATGTAAGTCTTTTGGGTATGCCTTCCGAGAATGACTGGATACTCAATGGCTTTGCATTCGACCCGTCGCTGATGCGGGATTATCTTTCGTACAATCTTTCGTCAATGATCGGGAATTACGCACCGCGGACGCAATATTGTGAAGTGGTGATCAATGGTGATTATCGCGGGCTCTATCTGTTGCAGGAAAAAATCAAAGCCGATTCCAATCGGGTTAATATCCTAAAAATTACACCAGAAGACAACGCGGGCGAAAATCTAACAGGCGGTTACATTACAAAAGCAGATAAAACTACAGGCGGCGATCCGGTGGCATGGACGATGAGTTCTTATACAGGATGGACAGAATTTATCCATGACCTGCCAAAGCCCGAAGAAGTTTCACCCGTACAGGATAATTATATCCATTCGGTATTTACAACCCTTGCCAATACGTCGCAAGTGCATAATTTTGGGTTTACCGACGGATATCCGTCAGTTATAGACCTGCCTTCGTTCATCGACTTCTTTATCATCAATGAACTTGCGTCAAATGCCGATGCTTATCAGCTCAGCACCTATTTCCACAAAGACCGGAATGGGAAATTGCGCGCCGGCCCGGTTTGGGACCACAATCTTACATACGGAAATGATCTTTTTGATTTCGGGCTAGATCGGAGTCATTATGATGTATGGCAGTTCAACAACGGCGACAACAATGGCGCAAAATTCTGGAAAGATCTTTTTGATGACCCGGTTTTCAGTTGTTACCTTTCAAAGCGATACAACGAACTCATTGCTCCGGGCCAGCCGCTGAAGCACAATAATCTGGTAACTTTTATTGACAATACCGTCAATCTGATCAGTGAGGCGGTTGTAAGGGAAAATGCACGTTGGGGAACCATTCCCGATCATGCGCAGGAAATCGAGAACATGAAGATGTTCCTGTATCTCAGGCTGCAATGGATCAGCAGCAATATCGGACCGTATGAAGCGTGCGCCGAATATATAGCGCCACCATTGGTCATCAGCAAGATCAATTACAATCCGGGAACGTCAGGTCCTTTTCCGGTGAGTAACGATCAGGAATTTATTGAGATTCGTAATATTGGAAACGAAGAAATCGATCTTACCGGAATTTATTTCAGGGAATTGGGAATCACTTATCAATTTCCCGATAATGCAGTTGCGACACCCGGACAAAGTATTTATCTCGCAAGCAATCCAGCAGTTTTCCAGAATAAGTATGGTGTTCCCGCCTTTGGGCAATTCACCCGAAATTTGTCAAATAAAAGCCAGAAACTCGCTTTAGCGGATGGTTTTGGAAATATCATAGATTTTGTGGAATATAAAGATGCTGCTCCGTGGCCTGATGCCGATGGGAATGGCAGTTACCTTCAGCTCACAGATGTTTTGCTGGACAACAGCCTCGCTTCGAGCTGGACGGCGGCACCCGGAAATACGTTGGCCACGAGCAGCAATGCGCAACACGCCGGAGTTTCGGTTTATCCAAATCCTACGACTGGGACACTTTATATTGATTCGGTCTCAGAAATCTTGCAGACTGAAATTTTTGATCTTTCAGGACGCTTGGTATATTCCGGAAAATCTGCCGGAACAGTCGACTTCAGCCGGTTTGTCGAAGGTATTTACTTGATAAAACTGCTTTCCGCAGAAGGCGCCACTTCTATAAAGGTTGTAAAAAAATAATGAATCTGCGACGGAATATTTATACAAAATCTGAGGACAACAATACAGGTTTCGGGACAAATCCCTCAAATTACGGCGGACGTTTCATCAATAAAGACGGAACTGCAAATGTAGTCAGGCGCGGAGGCAGCTTCCTGAGCAGGATCAGTTGGTATCATACCATGCTTGAGATGCCGCGTTGGAAATTCCTGTTCCTGCTTTTTCTCTTCTACGCATTAGTCAATTTTCTGTTTGCCTGTATTTATTACGCGATAGGCATTGAATACCTTGATGGAATAGAAAATACGGGTGCTGAATGGACAAAGTTCGGAAAAGCTTACTTTTTCAGTGCACAAACATTCACCACTGTTGGCTATGGCCATATTAGTCCGAACGGATTCTTTACGAGTTTGCTTGCCGCTACAGAAGCTTTGATCGGGCTTTTGAGTTTTGCGATTGCGACCGGGCTCTTCTACGGAAGGTTCAGCAAGCCACGTGCTTTTATTAAATTTTCCAAGGAAGCCGTGATAGCGCCTTATAAAGATATTACTGCATTAATGCTTCGGATGGCACCTTTTAAAAACAACAATCTTACTGATGCGGAGGCAAAACTGACTTTGGGAATGAGCGTTCCGGAAAATGGAGTTACGGTCAATAAATTTTATTCGCTGGAGCTTGAACTGGAAAGAATAAATGCACTGACGTTGAGCTGGACGCTTGTGCATCCAATTACGGAGAAGAGTCCGCTGTATGGTTTTACCGAAGAGGATTTTCGCAATACCGAAGGCGAAGTGATGGTTTATGTAAAGGCGTTCGATGATCTTTTCAGCACGACGGTCGCCGCCCGGACATCATACACTTTCGATGAAATTGTCTATGGAGCTAAGTTCGAAATGATGTATACAGAGAATGAAGCCAATACCAAAACACTATTGTTTATCGACAGGCTTGATTCAAAAGCGAAAGCAGTTTTGAATAGATAGTTACTTGACGGTGAACTGAGAATGTACCTCCACTTTTTTGGATACCTTGTTTTTTACGACAGACGGTATGGCAATGGCAAAATCGTCACTGTTGACGGTAAAGTCGGAAATAATTTCAATTCCAGCATCGGTTTTCCTGATTTTTGCAGGTATTTCAATGTCTTTTGTCTTTCCGTGCATTTCCATTGTTCCCCTGATCTTAAAATCCTTGGCAGTTGATGTTAGCGCAGCGGCATTAAAATTATCGATTTTTCCGCGGAATGTCACTTTAGGATATTTGTCGCTTTCCACATAGTTTTCGTTGAAATGCTCTTCCATAAGCGCGACTTTAAACCTGAAACCTTTCATTAGGGCAAGGCTGGCAATTTCGCCGGTCTTCGGATTGAGTACGCAGGTTGCCGTTTCATTTTTTGCTTTAACTTCTTCAAATGACGGAACAGACGCTTCAAAAGCAACTTTACCTGTTTTTGTCATCATTTTTTCCTGAGCTGACGAACCAAGCGCCGCAAAGACCAGTGCTGTTGCTAAAAAAAACATTTTCATAATAGAGCTATTTATTGCTGAAGACCTTGCTCATTCCATTGAAAAACCAAGTCGATTATGTGTTGTGGCAGCCGCGGGCCGCCGTTGGGCATCATTCCGGATGTTCCTTCCGGACGGGAAATCCTGTCGAGAAGCCCTCTGTTTTGAACGGCATCTTTGACGTTTTCATAAGTTGTCAACGACATCGGGGCGCCATTGGCGGGAATAGTTCCGTGGCAAACAATGCAATTGTTGTTGATGATGGTTCTTACATGTTCGGTATAGGTTACATTATCAACGGGAGTCACTTCAATGAGGTCTGAACTGCTGTCACTTGTACAACCGGCAATCAATGACATTAAGACTAAAGGCGTAATTTTCTTTAAAAACATTTTTTGTAGGTTTTAAGCCAAATTTAAATATAAAATGTGCATAAAAAAATAAAAGGGTTAAATTTGTCAGCCTTCAACATTAAACTTACCAACGTGAAGAAAAAAATACTGATTTTCCTTGCATTCCTTGCATTGCTAACTTTTGCAGGATATAGATTTCTTTATAAAGAACACCGCGACATCAGTTCAGAAGATGCCGATTTTACCCTGACGGTGCAGGATCTGCATCAACAATTTTCAACAGACACATCAGCCAATTCGAAATATGCCGACAAGACTATTGTCGTTGAAGGGAAAATCACTTCGGTCGATGCAGAAGGAAATTCCATAACGATCGATGAGAAATTGTCGGCAGTAATGAAGGATAAAATTTCCCCGGAAACTGCGGTCGCAAAAACCATCAGGATTAAAGGAAGGTTCGTGGGATATGATGACCTTCTCGAAGAATTAAAAATGGACCAATCAACTATAATAGAATAATATGAAGAAATTATTACTTTTTTTATTTATCCCTTTTGCTTCAATTGCACAGGATGATTTACTTGCCGGCGTTGATACCATTCAGGCGGGCCAAAAGACAGAGTCGGCTTTTAAAGGGCTGAAGATCGTTAACCTTGAATCAACAAAACTGGCTTCAAAAGGGGATTTGTATTTGATTGTCGCACATAGGTTCGGTAGTATTGAAGATGGTTTTGAGGGGTTTTTCGGACTTGATAATGCGATTACACAGATCAAGTTTACTTACGGACTGACAGACTGGCTGACGATGAGCGCTGCAAGGAGCGAACAGGCTTATGATGTATCGGCAAAATACCGCCTGCAGCCTCAAATCACAAATGGGTTTCCTTTTACCATTGTTGCTTTTAACAGTATAGCTTTCAACAACACGCTAAAGCCCAGTATCTATCCGAAAATGAAGTTTGAAAACAGGATGACTTATGTGACGCAGCTTCTCGTATCACGGAAATTCAGTGAGAAGCTTTCCCTGGAATTGGCGCCGACGTTCTTCCATGAAAACTTTGTATTGTATGAGGACCAGGACAATTCGCAATATGCACTTGGAATAGGCGGAAGGTATAAATTAACAAAACGCTGGTCGATCAATATGGATTATGCTGCACACCTGAACAGGTCTGACAGATCACCTTTTCGCAATCCGTTGTCCATTGGTGTCGACATTGAAACGGGCGGACACGTTTTCCAGATGCATTTTACCAATGCCCAGCCGATACATGAAGCAGGATTTTTGGGTCAGGCAAGCGGAGACTGGTCGGAAGGAAACATCTTTTTCGGATTCAATTTGTTACGGGTATTTTAAGAGCTATCATTTTAAGAATAAAAAAAGTCCCGACATTGCGGGACTTTTTTTATGACCACGGTCATAAATTATTTTTTTACAAATTTCTGTGTGTGTTGTTTTCCTTCTGTGTCTTTTAAAGACAAGATATACAATCCGGCAGAGAGCGATTTAACGTCGACTGAGTGGTTTCGGACTGCGGCATTAAGAACGATTCTTCCGCTGAGGTCAAAAATCTGCGCTTTTTCAAGTTCCATATTATTCTTCAGAGTGATGTTCAGTACATCAGAAGCAGGATTCGGTGAAACACTGAAGAAATTGTCATTTACGTTATTGTTGCCTAATGTTGTTCCTTCAACAATCACCAGATGTTGGTTGCTTGCAGGATTTAAAATCGTGTCTACAATTCCTGAAGGCCACCTGACGATAACCTGATCGATCTGGTTTGCTGTCCCGATTCCGAAATGTGCATTCAGCGTACTCATGTATTTAAATCCTTCACCGCTTCGGATATCGCGGATCTGAATTCCCCAGGGTCCGTGAATTTCCACGCGGGCACCGATACCGTTGCTGTTGCTTTGAACACCTTCAAGGCTGATTTTTATCCATTTATTTGCATTTCCTGTACTCTTGTGTAATGTAGTACCATTCTGAATATCAAGAAAGCCATCGTTGTTGAAATCTCCGACCGCACCAACGCTCATTCCCGGATAACTTGCCGGGGCAAAAGTCATATCTCCCTGATTGAACATGATCTTATTTCCTCCACCCATTATGTCAACATAACCATCATTGTCGAAATCATATGCAATATGTTCAATATTGTTCGATGTATTAGTATCCCATCCTGAACCGGCAGTAATGTCAGTAAACGGTTCTTCAACATCATTGGAAAGGTCTAAATTATTCCTTTTTAATTTATGCGAGCCAGAACTTGCCCCAACCAAAACATCCATATCACCGTCATTATCAAAGTCGGCCCATGCAGACGACCATGATTGTCCGGGATCATAGAGGTTTAATTCAACAGAAACATCGGAAAAAGTACCGTTTCCATTATTTCGATGAAGTTCATCAGGTGGGACACTTCCGCATTTGGCGATGAAAAGGTCCATATCCCTGTCGTTGTCATAATCGATCCAGACCGATCCGTAATTACCACCGTTCGGGCTGGTGCCTAATGAATATGCGCCGGGTGTGATTCCGGACTGATAATAGGTAAGGGTGCCATTGCCGTTATTCATATAATAAACATTCGGGTCAACATCATGACAGGAAAAAGCATCAAGATTTCCGTCGCCGTTGATGTCTACGAAGTTGGTACGCTGGCAAAAAATGTATTGGCCGGGGCTGTCTTCGATATAACCGCTTCCCGTTCCGTTTGATTTCATAAATGTCAGGCCGGCGTCACTTCCGTACAATAAATCATTATAACCATCTTTATTAAGGTCACCGGCGGCAATACTCCAGCTCGGATCGAAATCGGCAGACGTGGTTGGGAAATCAGTTACGGCAAAAGAGCCGTCATTATTTTGGAAATGAATCCTGATATTGGTATCACTCACACCTACGATATCATCTTTATGATCCTTGTTCATATCGACGGTGCAAAGATTATAACTTGTATTAATTGTTCCTAAAGGCTGGGTTACAAAAGATACAGGTGTAGGAATAGGAACAACGACAGCGTTCTCAACTAATTGAAAGGTGAACCCGCTTGAGGTCCATCGGTTGTCAAATGCAATGTAGTAGGTCGTGTTGGCCGTAACGTTGAATGAATCGACAGAAGACAAACCGTCACCAGAGTCATCATCTCCGGCGTAACAGGTCAGGGTACCACAGCTTCCGGTATATACATGGAAGCGGGTGTCGACCAGCGGATTGTTCTGGCTTATATTGGTGGTGACGGTCACGGAATGATCCTGGGTTGGAGTATAGGCGTACCATTCACCTGCAGGACTTGAATTTGAAACCGGTCCGTTGGGTGCACAAACTGGGTTCGGTACCTGTGTGCCGTTCACTGCATTCACCACGTAGTAACCACCTGTGGTAATAGGCAACGCGGTAGCGCAGGTGTTCTGAGCTTTTGCGAATTGCACCAGGAAAACCAATGCAAAGATTAAAGTAATTTTTTTCATTAGTTGTATGCTTAAGGGTTGATAATTAGTGTTATAAACATGGATCCAGCGAATTGATCCATTGTTCGATCAGCGAAACTCCTTCTTCATGAATTACTGTGCGTCCATGCAGCGGCATCCTGTAACCTTCATTGGTCGTATTGATCCTGTAATACATCATCGATCTTTCAACATTTCCCGGTGTTACGATTTTACTTAGCGCCGGAAAAAAATCCTGCATATCCATAGTTTCCACGCAAACACCCATATTTGCCCGATTGTTGGCTGTTTCACTGAATGCATATCGCATCGGCCTGTAGTCACAATGCCTGTCGGTCATGTGGCAATGTGAACAATTAATGTCCACGTATGAACGAACACGAAGTTCCAATGATTTTGAGGTATCATCATAATTTACGGTAGTATTTTCTGCAGATGGCATTTCAAAATCCGCGTCAAGATATCCTTCTTCAACCCACTTGGTCAATTGGTTTTTCGAAGTCGTTCCGTAGTTATAATTAAAATTCAGGTTTTGTGGCTTGATGCCTATCGGAATGTGTACCGTAACGTCCTGCCCATTTACAGTTTCCTTTTTTTTATGACAAACGATGCATTGCTCCTCCGATGGAATCCTGTAACTGGTGCTTTTTGTGATATTATTTTCGTCTGTCCATGTTACCGAGGTAAAACTTCCGGCAACATCGTAAAAAGCCTCGGTTTGATCGGTGTTCCATACATAATTGGCAAATATCCATCCGGAAGATTTTCTTATCATCACGCGCGTTTCAATAATTCTTGTACCTCCGGCGGGCGAAATATTCTGGACATTTTCATAGTAGAACGTTTTGATCAACGCTGCTCCGACCGGCAGTTCGAGAACGGTATTGTCACTGTTGAAGGTCGCTTCGGTTCCATCGGGCATCCACACGAAACGCTTTTTGTGAGCATAATCGGTGAATAACACGCTCGCAGGCGCAAAGGGTAAGACGCCTATCGAAGGCTCCTGGTTTTTCAGTGCGCCATCGAAAAATTTATAATCTGATAATTTCGGATAGGGAACCTGCGTCAGGTCGACAACGACAGGCGAAACAGGTACATTGGTGTAATCATCATCATCCGACTTGGAGCAAGCAATAATTACGAAAATAAAAGCAATAAATATTGTAAATAGGTAGGCGTAATGTTTCTTCATAAAAAATAGGCATCTGTTCCAAAAATATTAAAATTATGGATAAAAAGTTGTCTTTCAGGTGTTAAAATTAAAAAGATGCCAACTATCCCGAAGAAGTACATTGATATAATTTAAATTCTTAGCTGTTTTCCTGGTTCAGTAATTCGGTTTCTTCAGTCTCAGCGCGTTTTACAATGCTTTCAGGTAATGATTTTTTTGCTTTAGCCCCCATTTTTTTGAGCTTTTCAATACTTGTCACCAGATTACCGTTGCCCGTGTATAGTTTCTTCATGGAATCCTCATAGGCTTTTTTCCCTTCGTCCATTTTCTTTCCAACGGCAACCAGATCAGTTATAAACCCTTCAAATTTATCATATAAAGCACCTGCCTGCCGTGCAATTTCCCATGCATTTTCCTGCTGTTTCTGGTTGCACCACATACTGTCGATCGTGCGGAGCGTTGCCAGCAGTGTTGATGGTGTAACAATCACAATGTTTCTTTCAAAGGCTTTGTTATATAACGCGGCATCTTCATTGACCGCAATGGCAAAGGCCGGCTCAATCGGAATAAAAAGCAGGACAAAGTCCGGACTTTCGATCTGGTAAAGGTCGTGGTAGTTTTTCGCTCCAAGCTGTTCGACATGGCGCCTGATAGAACTCACATGTTCCCGAAGATGTCCCGGTTTCAGGAAATCGTCTTCCTCATTGCAGTACTTTTCATACGAAGTTAATGACACTTTGGAATCGACGATCATCTTCTTTCCGTCAGGTAAATTGATTACAACGTCAGGAAAAACACGCGATCCTTCATCGTTAATGAAGCTTTGTTGGATTTCGTATTCACGTCCTTTTTCCAGACCTGACTTTTCCAGTACGCGTTCCAGGACCAGTTCGCCCCAATTGCCCTGCATTTTGCTGTCGCCTTTCAAAGCTTTTGTCAGGTTTACGGTTTCACGGCTCATTTGCTCATTGACTTCCCGCAGGTTCAGGATTTGCTGGCGTAAGGCAGCGTGATAATCGATGCTTTCTTTATGGGTATCTTCGATTTTCTTTTCGAAAAAATGTATCTTGTCCTGAAGGGGCGATAGGATGTTTTTGAGGTTCTCTTTGTTCTGTTCGGTAAATTTCACCGATTTTTCTTCCATAATCCTGTTGGCAAGATTCTCAAATTCAAGGGTGAATTTTTCCTGCAGCTTTTCGACTTCCTGCTTTTGCTCGGCGGTTTTTTGCCAGAGGTTGTCAAAATCAGTTTCTTTTTTCGTCAGTCTGATCGTCAGGGAATCTTTCTCAGACCGGATAGCTTCCTTTTCTGCCGAAACCTGTAAAACCTGTTTTTCGGCGCGATTTTTTTCTGAAACATATTGCTCCTTCAGTAAATTAAATTGCGTGGAGAGCGCAATTATTTTTTCTTCGAGCGCTGCTTTTTCGCCGCGTGTGCGCGCTGTAAAAATGAGTTTCCCTATAAAAATTCCGGCAGCCATTGCCAATCCAAAGACCATAGCGGTCAAAAATACCTCGTTCATTAATCCCTCGTTTTGTACGGGTAAAAATATAAATAAACCCCAGAACTGAAAGCCATCAAAACGGAATTACCCAAAAAAAACAAGCGGCTCACAAAGTAAGCCGCTGTTCAGGGTTTTGGTTTTATAGAGGTTATGAAGTTTCTAATCCGATCTCAAATTTCTTGTTCCTGACACTCCTGCGGGAGAATCTGTTATGTACAAGAATTTTCATTCTGTGTTTTTCTTTGGTGATAAGCGGCATATTGATCACGATGCCGATCACACAAATGAGCATAAGTACGATAAGAAGGCTCATATATATAATGTGGTTCATTTCTCCGGAGTATCTAAAGTCTGAAATAAAAAAGTAACCGGAAATCATGAACACCATAGCTGAAACTAAAAGTGATAAGGTTTTCATAACAATTTTGGTTTTTGAATTAGTGTTTGATCACAATGCCAGCAGCATTAATTGCCTGCCTGTAATTTTTAACTAAATTAGAACTGTTTTCAACCCGCTAGCTTATACAATTTTATGAAAGTATTATATAATTGTTGGCTATTTTTATAAGTTTAAACCTACACTTTAATTGTTTTCCATTTTCCTTTGCGGAAGAGAATGTAACCTGCAATGGTTATGGCAGTTTCGGCTACAGGTACAGCAATAAATACGCCCATCGGACCCATATCAAAAGACTTGGCAAGTATGTATGCAAACGGAATCTGGAACAGCCAGAATCCAACCAGGTTGATCCATGTTGGTGTCCAGGTATCACCGGCACCGTTGAAGGCATTTATCATCACCATTCCCAATCCGTAAAAAACATATCCCAGTGCGACTACCCTTACCGCCGTGACAGCCACATCGCGTACTGCCGGGTCATTTGTAAAGAATCCCGCAAGTGCTTCGGCAGCAACCAGTGAAATCACCATGACGATTCCCATATAGATCATGTTGTATTTTGCTGTTTTCAATACGGCTTCCTCAGCACGGCCTGTTTCCTTTGCCCCGAGGTTTTGTCCAACTAATGTGGCAGCGGCGTTGCTTAAGCCCCAGGCCGGCAGCAGGAAGAAAAACATCAGCCGCATTGCAGTTTGGTAACCTGCAGAACCTTCGTCGCCGCCTGTTGTCGCCACGAGTTGCGCAAGAAAGATCCAACTGCATGACGCAATGACAAATTGCAGGATTGCCGGGGAAGCGATCTTGACCAAGGCATTAATCTGTTCAAAATCTGGCTTCAGATAAGAAAAGGACATCTTTAAAGTATTTTTTCCGTTGAACAGATGGTACAACTGATAACACACGCCAATTCCCCTGCCGGCCGTTGTTGCTATAGCCGCGCCTGTGAGTCCGAAAGCCGGAACCGGTCCGAACCCGTTAATCAGGATCGGGCAAAGAATGATATTGCTGATGTTTGCCAGCCATAAACTCTTCATTGCGACGGCAGCGCTTCCCGCACCGCGAAAAACACCATTAATGAGGAATAAAAGCATAATGACAATGCTTCCGCCCATCATAATTTGTATAAACGGCGTTCCATGGTGTGCGGCTTCTTCTGAGGCGCCCATCAGCAGCAGTATTTCTGTTGAAAAAATAAACCCGGCAACACTGATCAGCAGCGTAACTGCAACCGCTACAAGTATGGCCTGCATTCCGGCCTTAGCTGCGCGAACGGGATCTTTTTCGCCAACACGCCGTGCGACGACAGCCGTTGCGGCCATGCTCATCCCGATGGCGAGTGAATAAATAATGGTGAGTACGGACTCGGTAAGGCCTACGGTCTGAATCGCGTAACTGCTGTTTTCAAGGTGGCCAACAAAATAAAGATCGACAAGCGCGAATACCGATTCCATCATCATTTCCATCATCATGGGAATGGCCAAGAGGACCACCGACATCCTGATGCTTCCGGTGGTATAATCGATTTCCTCACCCTTAAGGGACTTTTTAATAACTGAAAATAATAATGGAAGTTTACCTGCAGTATGAATAGCTTTTTGCATTTTTTGGAATTATTAGAATGAAAATTTGCAGCCGACTGGCCGCTCTTGTTAAGCAAAATGGGAACTGCTGTTGTTGAATAACAGCTGCTTAAGCTATCATATTCCTGTAGATTGACCGCAAATATATAATTTTAACAATAAAAAAACCGTCGTTATGACGGTTTATTTTCCGAAGTCGATATTTCCGCGGCTTCGTTTGTTTTCAGGATCATCAGGCGGATAGCGGTTCGGATCAAGATCATAATTCCGGTCACGGTTCTGAAGGGATTCCCGGTTTTCAATGATTCGGTTGTCATCGCCGGTCGCTGGATGTGGCGCATCAAGCTGTGGCGTTTCATCCGGAAACCGTGCCCTGTCAACCTGAATTGGATTGCCATTTTCATCAACATCGGTTTCCTGTTGTAATTCTTTGGCATCTGAAGGATTGTAATCGGCAGAAAGATTGTCATCGCAAAAACCTTCATTCAACTCCTCATTAATATGCCGCTTTTGCTGAAGGCCGCTCCATTTGGTGTCGCCAAGGTTGCCTTTGCCCGAAATGTTCTCATTGGTTTCCATAATCATTGTTTTAGTATAATAATATTACGGTTTTTCTGACGGAAGCTGAAGCCATTTAACATTGGTTTGGCAGGAAGATGCAAGTATATTTGCAGGAATATGCAGCACCACCATTTTATATTACACAAGCCGTTCGGTTATCTGAGCCAGTTTATTTACGCTAAGAAGCGCAAAAAGAAACTTCTCGGTGAACTGTATCCGTTTCCGGAAGGAACAATGGCTATCGGCCGCCTCGATGAAGATTCCGAAGGTTTGCTGCTGCTGACTACCGACGGGATGATGAGTGAAATCATCCGCGGAAGGAGAATCGAGAAAGAGTATTATGTTCTCGTCGATGGAATCATCGGTGAAGAAGCTGTTGAAAAACTACGGGCAGGAGTCGAAATTGGTGTGAAAGGCGAACGGTATAAAACGGTTCCGTGCAAAGCATTTATTCCACAAGCGCCGCCGGAGATAGCATCAAGAAAGGTACGCGATGAACGACACGGCCCCGTAAGCTGGGTTTCGGTAACAGTGACAGAGGGAAAATACCGCCAGGTGAGGAAAATGGTGGCTGCTGTAGGTTTTCCGGCATTGCGGCTGGTTAGGACCAGAATCGGCAATATTCATCTGCAGGATTTGCCTTCGGGAGAAGTTATTCCAGTCGACCTGATGGCGGCATTTACTGATTGATGTAATTTATATACGACCTAACGATGCTTGCCGCAGTGGCTTCAAGTGAAGGCTTGACTTCTTCATAATCTTCTTTCAGCCTTCCGTCAGGGGCGAAAAAATCAGCAACGGTAAGTCCGGACAATGTGTTGTTGTTCGCAAAAATATCCTTTACGATAAAAGTGATGCGACATGTTTTTTCATCAAAAACGACATGCAATGTGTAACGGATCGCATGGTTGTAGACCTCGCCACGGTTTCGATAAAAGAAGGCATTGTCACGCACAGCGTCTATTTTAAAAGAATTTGCGGTAACGTCATACATATCGGCCTCACCGCGGTTGTAGTACGGAAGCCACGATCTTGAAAGTTCTATAAGCCGTTCATTCGGCCGGTCCGGGCGGGGAAATTCAAAAGCGGGAAAGCCAGTCGAAGTGAGTTCAGGCCTTATTTGCGCCGAAGCTGTCATAGCATACAAAAATAACAGTAAAAGAAGCGGCTTTTTCATCAGAATCGTTTTACACAAATATAATTTAAGATCGGTTTGACTTCGGATCTTTAAAGACAAACTTAACTTTTTCGGCATCGAAGGAAATACTGTTATCGGGAAACAGGTTGTCGAATGTCCTGTTTTCTATGAATTGCTGCGGCGTGTTTTGCTGTATGCCGAACCTGTCCATGACAATCATCTCGTCACTAAGCTGAATGGCAAGGTCAATGTCATGTGTTGAAAACAGGATGCTTTTATCAGCTTCGACAGCCAGTTTTTTCAATAATGTAAACATTGAAAACTTGTGCTCCAGGTCAAGGTGCGTTGTTGGTTCATCAAGAATTATAACTGGGGTATCCTGTGCGAGTGCGCGGGCAATGAGTACTTTTTGGAATTGGCCATCGCTGAGTTCAAAATGCTTTCTTTCTGAAAGATGTCCTGTAGCTGTGGCTTCAAGAGCCGTTTTGATTTTTATTTTGTCTTCTGATGAAAGCGTCCCGATCCAATTCGTGTAAGGCTGCCGCCCCAAAGCAACAAGTTCAGATACCGTTAGATTGCTTGGCGGAAGCTGTTCGGTAAGGACAAGGCTGAGCTGTCGCGCAAGCTCTGCGGAATTGTATTTTGAAATATTCTTCCCGGCCAGAAACACACGGCCGGCAATGGGTTTCTGGATTCCGGTAATGGTACGCAGCAATGTTGATTTCCCTATTCCGTTGGCGCCGATAAGAGAGGTGAGCGTGCCTTTTTTCAGGGAAATGCCGACTTCCGACGCGATAATAGTTTGCGCTTTTTTATTCTGATAGCCGATGCTGAGGTCTTCTGTATGTAAAACGATATTCACCATTATAAGGTCATTTTTCGCTTTTTCAGCATCAGCCAGACCACAACCGGAGCGCCAATAATTGAAGTGATCGCATTAATCGGGAGCGTAATATCGGTTCCCGGAACCTGAGCCGCGATGTCACATAAAAGCATGATCATCGCGCCAAAAAGAAGCGTCGCCCAAAAAAGCACACGATGGTCGCTGGTGCGGAAAGCCAGTTTTGCAATATGAGGAACGGCCAATCCGACAAAAGCAATCGGCCCGGCAAAAGCAGTGATGCTTCCCGCAAGGATGCTGGTCGCAAAAATAATCACCAATTTTGCCTTGCTATAATTCAGCCCAAGGCTCTTGGCGTAATTTTCCCCAAGCAATAATGCATTTAACGGTTTGATGCTGATGATGGAAAGACAAAGTCCGGCAAAAACCGCAACTGCCAGTATTGCCACCGAATTCCACGAGAGGTTTCCGAGGTTTCCCAGTGTCCAGAAAGTAAATTTCTGCAGTTGTTCGGCGGTGCTGAAATAGGAGAGAACGCCAACGATCGCACTTGTAAAACTTCCGAACATCAATCCAACGATCAGGATGGCCATGGTATCGCGCAGCCGTTGCGAAACTACCAGAACAGCGGCAAGAACAAGCAGGCTTCCCCCGCATGAAGCAACCATGATTCCGTATTGGCTCAGCAGGATCGATCCGAAAAAACCTTGAACCAAAGAAGCGCCAAGAATTACAAAAGCAACCCCGAGACTCGAACCGGAACTGAGTCCAAGCACATAAGGCCCGGCAAGTGGATTCCGGAATAACGTCTGCATCAAAAGTCCGCTTACCGATAATCCGGCTCCCGCGAGAACTGCAGTAATGGCTTTCGGCAGACGATAGTTGATGATGATGTATTGCCAGGTTTCCTTTGAAGATGTTCCGCCGGTCAGGCTTTTAAAAACTTCCTTGAGCGGAATCGAGACCGATCCAAGGCTGATGTTCAATATGAACAAAGCGATTGTGCCAATCATCAGCAGGATAAACAACAGCGTGTATTTGCCGGAAGCGTGCAATTATTTTAGTTTTTTGAAAAAGAACAATTCATAATCAGGGAGCAGTTCCGGATGAAGTATTTTCAGGACATCTTTCAGGACAAGATCCGGGCGGTTTGGCGCGAGTTCATAATAAATGATGCCTCCGGTTTTTCCTTTTTTCGTGCTGAAGGAATACACATTTCCGCGCTTAAAAGCCTCAAATTGCCCATAATGCGGATTGGCTTCAAGCATTTCCTTTAAGGAAGTGAATTGGCCCGGGCCGATCCAGAAATCAGCATTTTTACCTTTTTCCAAAACGGTTTCGAAAGGCAGCGAAAGGCTTCCTGTTCCATCGGTATCAGCCCATAAATATTGGCCGCCGGCATCTTTTATCGAGAGTGCGCCCCAGCTTTTGCCCTGCGGCAGGTACCATCTGTTTTCATAAACTGCCCCTGCAATAACGGTAGGTTTTTTCTTCGTTTGTTTAGCCAGTTCAAGTGTGTGGTTATACGCTTTTTCAATATCGGAAAAAATTGCATTGGCTTTGCCTTCAAGTCCGTACAACGTGCCGTAAAGTTTGATCCATTCGGCTTTTCCTAAGGGAGATTCCTCATTCCAGTCGCCGTTAACCAATATTTTCAAACCCGCTTTTTCCAGTTTGTCGAGCATCGGGTTGCTGTTATCGATTCCGTAGCCGATAATCACATCCGGCTGGAGATCGATGGCAACTTCCATGTTAAGGGATTGGTTGGAGCCGAGTTCACGGATTTTTCCTTCATCAATCCTTTTTCGGATCCCTTCGGAAGAAATATAGCTGAGATTCGGAAAACCCGTCAATGTGTGTCCAACGCCAAGCATTTCCAATGAAGGAATATGTGTTGTCGAGGTGACGATGATGTTTTTTACCGGAACGTTGATTGTAATCATTCCCTTCAGGCTGTCGGGCACAACGGCATCTTTTTGTTTCAGGATGTAGTTGAATTTTTCTGTGGAGTTTGGCCACGGATGGTTAACAGTAACAAGCGAATAACTTCCATAATCAAATATTGCGAGGCCCGAAGCATGGCTGATGCTGTTTTCGACATCAGGAGCGGTTTCCTGATGATCACGGTTTGTTTTTCCGCAGGAACAAAAGGCGACAAGAAAAAGGATGGTGATGCTTCTGTATAATTTCAAAACGTGAATATTTGCCGGCAAAGGTAAAGGATTTATAATTCCAGCAATAGGTTTCGTATATTTGCGGCGGATTAAGGTTGCTGTCCGCAAACTGCGGATGGCTTAAAGGGAACCAGGTTCAAAACCTGGGCTGTACCCGCAACTGTAAGCTGTAAATGCTTTGTCATCTTCACGCCACTGTTTTAAAAACGGGAAGGCAGACAAAAGTAAGCAAGCCAGGAGACCTGCCTTATTCCGGAATTTAAAATCGGATCCCCGGGATATGGGATGCTGGAAATTATGACATTTAAAAAACTGTTTTTACTTTTAGCGTTGCTGCTGTGCCAGATTATTTGTGCGCAGTATGATACCGTCAATAATCTTCAGGAAGTAGTTGTCGATAGGCAATTGCGTAATTTTTCCGGTACGCAACACGTACTTTCATTAAATGATTCTGTCATACATCTGACTGCGCCATCGCTTACCTCGCTGCTTAGTTACAACTCCACGATCTATTTTAAGGAAAATGGTTACGGGATGGTTTCGTCACCTTCTTTCCGGGGAACCACCGCCCAGCAGACTGCCGTTGTGTGGAACGGGATCAATATCAATTCGCAGCTCAACGGTCAGTCCGATTTCAATACGATCAATACCGGTTCGATCAGTTCGGTAACGGTCAGGGCCGGCGGCGGAAGTTCGATCTACGGAAGCAGCGCTATCGGAGGAAGCATCCATTTGAACGACGAGATTTCATTCGGACGGGGATTACGGCATTTATTCCGCGCCGGTTACGGAAGCTTTAACACGTTTGATGCGGCATATCGGATTTCGGTTTCTTCGGAAAAAGTTGGTTTTAACGCGTCGGCATCACATATTTCATCTGAAAATGATTTCGAATATCACGACGGCAACCGAAAAAACATAAACGGGCAATTCGGCAACACCTCATTGGGGATATCTTTAGGATATAAAATCAACCCCAACAACAGTATCCGGTTTTTTAGCAGGTATTTTAATGGCGACCGACACTTTGCGCTTGTTTTTCCGACCGATACAAAGTCCCGCTACCGCGATCAGAATACCGCCAATCTGTTAGAATGGGAAAATAAATCAGGCAAAATTACTTCGCGGTTAAAAACTGCATTGATAAGTGAGGAATACCGCTTTTTTGAGAATATTGAATCTGATTCTTATTTCTACGGAAAGGCACGCACTTTCATAGGGAAATATGACGCGCAGTATGAATGGAACGATATTTTGCTGAATGCCATTGCTGATTATTCAACAACGGGCGCGTCGGGTTCAGATATTGGTGATGAAACCAGGAACATTGCGTCGGTCGCTTTTCTGATGAAGCATCGCCCGATGAAAAAGCTGCATTATGAAATTAGTGCGCGGAAAGAGTTCACCGAGACGTACCGGAGCCCGTTTTTATTTTCAGCCGGTTTGAAATACGATCTAACAAGGCATTATTCGATAAAGTTTAATGCTTCGCGTAATTTCCGGATACCGACGTTCAACGATTTGTATTGGCATGACGGCGGCAATCGCGATCTGAGGCCGGAAACTTCACTTCAGGCGGAAATAGGAAATAATATCCATTGGAACACCTTTACGTTTTCTGTAACCGGCTATTATATCAGGATTAAAGATATGATTCAGTGGCTTCCGGGAACTTCGGCATCATGGAATCCACAAAATGTTAACAGGGTCAGGAGTTATGGTGTAGAAACACTTGCGTCGTGGAAGCAAAATTTTGGGCGGCACAATTTTCATCTCAACGCGGCTTATGCCTACACAGTTTCTGAAAACGAAGAAACACACTACCAGTTAATTTACGTTCCATACCATAAGATTACCGCTGGCGCAGCTTATTCTGTCGGACGATTTTCAGCCGCTTCCCAGTTGCTTTTTACCGGTGAGGTTTTTACGCGGAGCGATAACAATACGCGATACAATCTCGATGCCTATTCGGTGACAAACTTCGCGCTTGATTATACTGTGGATAAAGCTGAAATCTGCACAATAGGGTTTCGGGTAAACAATCTTTTTGACCAAGAGTACCAGGTTACCGAACGCAGGCCTTTCCCCGGCCGACATTATAATTTAAATCTAACCTTTAATTTCTGATATGAAAAAAACAAAACTCCTGATTTCGATTTTTACCGCAATGATTGCCATTTCGTGCAGCAATGACGATCGCGACGAAGCGCCACTCGGCAGCTATGATAACGGAATCCTGGTATTGAATGAAGGCGGCGCCGGCGAAGTGACCTACATCAGCAGTGATCTTGCAACAGTTCAGCAGGATGTCTTTTCAATTGTCAATGGCGATTCGCAAAGCTTGGGAATGTTTGCCCAATCTATGTTTTTCGATGGGAACCGTGCTTTTATCATTTCTAACGGTTCCAACAAAATAACAGTTGTTAACAGGTATACATTCGAATATATTGCGACTATTTCCATGGGATTGAATGTGCCGCGTTATGGCGTTGTTTATGACGGAAAAGCCTATGTGACGAATATGGCCGATTTCATGACAAATGCCGATGATTACGTTGCCGTGATCGATCTTGCTGATTTTTCTGTGGGAACGCCGATTGCCATGAGCGATTATGCCGAACGGATTGCTGTTGCCGATGATAAAGTTTTCGTAGCCAACGGTGCTTTCGGAAGCGGAGACAAAATAACGGTGATAAATCCGGAAACGGCTTCCGTAATTACAACGATAACTGTTGGACAGGCGCCGAATTCTCTCGAAGAACACAACGGAATGCTCTATGTGCTTTGTGGGAGTTTTTCTTCCGAAAGTAAAATTATAAAAATCAATCCCGCAAACAATACCATTGCAGGTGAAATTTCGTTTGCCGATACCATGGGCAATGCCTCGAACCTCGATATTGAAGGAAATAACGCATATTTTTCCGTTGGAAGCAAAGTGTATAAAACATTGCTCGACACCGATGCTGTGGCCGATGTTCCTCTTTTTGATACAGGATCGGCTTCGCCTTATATCGGATATGGTTTCGGGGTGAATGATGGCAGAATTTTTATCAGTGAAGCTGCCGCAGATTTTACTTCTGATGGTAACATTTTTATTTATTCCACAAACGGAACATTTATAGATGAAATTCCGTCAGGGCTCGGGCCAAACGGTTTTTATTTTAATGAATAAAAAAAAAAGCCTTCAACTGAAGGCTTTTTTTATTTGATTCCGTTAATGAACCCGAGGATGGTTTCGGCAGTGCGATTTTACTGGGCGGGATTTGTAACGGACTCTTTTTACCGCTGTTGTTTGGGAAGATAACCTTATCCAAACGGTTAGATGCTTCTCACTATCTGTTAAAATTTTCCCGATACATCTGGTTTTGCAGCTTATTTATGCTTTTTGAATCACTGAAATGCAGCGCTTGCTCACGCGGGTTTCGCTTTATCATCCGTCCGTTCCCGGTAATTTGTCCGATAGCCGTTGCAAATAACGGTTCTGATCCAGTCCCAAGCATGCCAAGGTCTGACAAATCTTCCAGGAGCTGGTGATCAGGAATCAGCCCGGTGTGATAATCGCCAAAACCATTTTTATTCACAACCTGTAAAACGATAGGCTGCATGGCATATTTATGGTCCGGATTGCGATCCTGACTGGAAAAATCAGGCGAGTCATATAAAGTGATGGAGCCGACGTTTTTTCCTGTTGTGACATCACCAATCTGCACCACATTTATATAGGGTTCAAGACAATTGATGATCAGTTCGCTGGCAGAAGCCGTGCTTCTCGAGGTCAGGACATAAACGGTACTCATGTTAAGGCTGTTGATCGACGCGCCGCTGCCTGTTTGCGAGGTGAAATTATTATTCAGGCCGGCCGAATCATGTGACTCAAAATACTCTTGCGCTTTCTGGTTCCATTGCTCTTTTGCGAAAAGCTGACCTGTAAATTGTCCGGTGATCATGCTGGCAAGATGCGTTGCAGTGGCAATAGATCCGCCGGAATTGTATCTTAAATCAAGAACGAAATCTGTTACATCCTGTGATTTAAGTTCGCCAAAAGCATTGTTTAAGGCATCTTCATAATTCGGGTAGAACCCATTGTACATCAGGTAACCGATCCTATGCGATCCGGATACGGTAACATTGTGCAAAAGGACAGGATTTTCGGAAAGTACGCCTTTTGTAAGTGTAACCGACTGGCCGTTTGGAGTGATGTTACCATTATCGTAATCTGCAAGGTTCAGCGTATAGGTATCATTGGCAAGAAGCGACTGATAATTGCCGACGGTAAGCGGAATGCCATCCACAGCATAGAAAATATCACCGCGATGAATGTTTTTTGATGAAGCATCAGAACCGGGCAGGATATATCTTACCCAGCCAAAAATATCGGTTGAACTTCCGGCCTTGTAGCGCAGGCCGAAATCGACACCGTTGTTTTCTGTTGTTCCGGAAAGTACGCCTTCCAAAACGCGGTAATCACTGAAGATGACACTGAACCTGTCGATCGTATTGTCGACACGAAGATTCTGAAAGAGTGTTTCAGGATCGGATTGGTTTGAAAGGAAGTCGTTTAGTTCGTCCTGGTTTGCGAAACGGTCGTCGGAAAGATTGGGGACATCTTCTTGCCATAAATAGTAGAGGTTCATCCCTTTCCAGACAAAATCTTTTACTTTTATGTTATCGGGTACGTGGTAATCGTCTTCTTTCTGGCATCCGGAAAATAACACCAGTGAAAGGAATATATATAAAATGCTGATTTTGCGCATTGTGTAAATTTTTAATTGTAATCGGATAACGAAAATTTATGCAGTTTAATATTTTTCTGTAACAAATAAAAATAACCCTCGTCTTGGCTTTAAATCAATCAAAACAATCAATATGAACCAATCAGAGTTCATGAATTTAATCACTCCGTTCAGGGATAAGATATTCAGGCTGGCAAAGCGCTTGCTTGTGAGTATCGAGGAAGCCGAGGACGCCACGCAGGAAGTCCTGGTGAAGCTCTGGAAGAAAAGCGATTCTTTAGGGGATTACCGCAGCGTTGAGGCACTGGCCATGACAATGACAAAAAATTATTGCCTTGACCAGCTTAAATCAAAGCGTGCGGGAAACCTGAAGATCGTTCACAATAATTTTACCGACCGCGAGGCCAGCCTCCAGAAAAAGGTAGAAGATTGTGACAGTTGGGAATGGGCCGAGAAAATAATCAGCCAGCTCCCGGAACAGCAAAAGCTGATCGTACAGATGCGGGACATCGAACAATACGAATTCAGCGATATAGCAGACATACTCGACATGCAGGAAACTGCCGTAAGGGTAGCATTGTCAAGGGCAAGAAAAACGATAAGGGAATATATGATTAAAACACACAGCTATGGAATTGGATAAAATAGAAAAATTACTGGATAAATATTTTGAGGGCGAAACCAGTATTGCCGAGGAAAACGAACTAAGAAGTTATTTTTCTTCTACAGATGTTGCGCAGCATCTGGAGCAGTATTCGCCAATGTTCTGCTATTTCACACAATCAAGACAGGAGAAGCCCGCACGGCAGATTCCACTACAATCCAACAAACGCAATGTAGCGTGGTTATCGGTTGCAGCTTCTGTTGTCGTAATGTTCGGAATAGGAACGTTTGCCTACTTTCACAACCATCAACAGCAGGATCTGGGAACTTATGACGATCCGGAGGTAGCCCTTCGGGAAACACAAAAAGCCCTGTCGCTGTTGTCGGGAAATGTCAATAAAGGCATGGAAAGCGTCCGGTATATGCAGGAATTCGAAGAAGCCAAAGACAAAACATTGATCCTTCGATAACTGCCGGCGAAGTGCCAAAACAACAAAATTTAATTAAAACAATAGAAATCATGAAATCAACGATTCACGAATACCAGCAAAAAAACATTAAAACTATGAGTAAAAAATTAATTCTTACAATCATCATTGCCCTGATGCCAACCCTTTTCTTCGGTCAGGCGGCTTTTGATAAATTCGACGGGCAGGACGATGTTACTTCGGTAATTGTCAACAAAAAAATGTTCCAGATGATGGGGAACGTCAAAAACAAAGAGTCGCAGCAGTACCTGAACCTGATCAAGAAACTCGACAACCTGAAAGTGTTTACCACTACGAGTTCACGTGTTACCGCTGAAATGAAAGGTTCGGCCGACAAGTATATTAAAACCGCCGGGCTTGAAGAGTTGATGCGTATGAACGACAAATCACAAAACATGCGGATCATGGTCAAATCGGGATCAAGCGAGACACTTGTAAAAGAACTTTTGATGTTCATCGAAGGCTCGGGTAAAACTGAAACCGTATTGATGTCGCTCACGGGCGAGTTTGACCTGAACGACATTTCGATGCTGACAGAAAAAATGAACCTTCCGGGTGGTGACGATCTTAAAAAAGTAGGAAAAGGCGCCAAGGGACCAAAAACATCTAAATAGTGAAATCGGTTTATATCATTGCCATCCTGGGCTGTCTTTTGGCCTCAGGCTGTAATTCGGAGCCATCGCTGCAAAAATATTTTGTAGAGAAGACTGAAAACAAAAATTTCATTGCTCTTGACGTCTCTCCTTCGGTACTTAATATTGATATGAAAAAGCTTACGCCGGAAGAGAAAAAATCGGTCGAAAGTTTTGAAAAAGTCAACATTCTTGCCTTCCGCATCGATGAAAACAACAAAACTGAATTTGCAGCAGAACGCGAAAACGTGGCTAAAATCCTAAAAGATGAAAAGTACCAACAACTGATGAAGTTCGGTAAAGGAAAAGAAGGCGGATCAATAAGCTTTGTAGGAAGTGATGAGCATATAGAAGAATTTGTTCTCTATGCCAATAGAAACGACAGCGGTTTTGCTGTGATAAGAATTCTGGGTAATGATATGAACCCGACGGATATCATGAATGTGATGTCGGTTTTGAAACAATCAGATATCAACATGGACCAGCTCAAGCCGCTTCAGGACATGATGATGTCTGGAGCAAAATAAAATTTAATCATCAATCAATCATGAAAAGCATCCAAACGGATGCTTTTTTTATTCCTGCAACTGTTGCGCGACTTCGGCTATCGACCTGAATATTTTTACTCCGTCAGGCAACTGGTCAGCGGCGGTATTTTTAGTGTTATGTCCTAAAAGCCACAGAGGTGAAGTGCCTTTTAATATTTTGTTGCTGATTTTAGTGATATAATCCAGGACATCGTCAGGAGCGGGCTCAACAGTAAAGTAAGAGACATATACAACGTCTCCAAAATATTTTTCCACATCGCGGAGGCACTCTATCGGCATGCTTTCCCCAAGATAGATCGATCTGTATCCGGCGCTCAGGATTTCGAAGTTGATGTACATCAATCCTAGTTCATGAACTTCATTGAGTGGAAGGAATAAAATAAAGGTCCGGTCTGTGCGTGTAGGTTCCAGTACCTGGAGCTTTTCGGTGTTGAGGATTACCTTTTGGCGGATAAGCCCACTGATGAAATGCTCATGGGCCGGTGTAATTGTTCCGGTTTGCCATAGTATCCCTATTTCATCCATAAGTGGTATGACAACTTCATAAAACACTTCCCGGAACGACTTTTCAGAAAGCAGGTTGTCATAAGTTTGGAGGAAAAGCCGCTGGTCAAAGTTCATCATTGCCATTTTGAAAGCGTTGACGGCGTGGTGTTTTACACTTTTATGCGACATGATTTCACGTACCAGGACAGGTATATTCTCATCAGGCAGTTTTGATATTTTAGAAATCTTATAGCCGTGGTTGTGGAGAAGTGTGATGTTCAAAAGCTTCTGAAGATCAATAGTATCGTATGACCTGATATTTGTACCTGAACGCGATGGAGAAAACACGTTATATCTTTTTTCCCAGATCCTGATAGTATGGGCTTTTATCCCTGAAAGATTTTCAAGATCCTTTATACTGAAGATATTTTTTATATTGTTCATTCGTTTTAATAATTCCTTCGACAAACATAGTAAATTTTCGCTATCGGCAGTCTTGTTCATCATGAATTGAGGCTGTCGCACCAGCAGCATAGTTATAGTAAAATTCATGTAGATTATGTAAAATATTCTATATGAGATGATTGACCTTTGAAAGGAACGCCACAGGGCGATTAAAGCTTATTCTATAACTTAATTTTACAATTATGAAAAAAATGTTATTTATGTTGGGCGCAATCCTCACACTGAGTTTTGGATGCGGAACCAGCAACAACAGCGGAACAGACACAGGCGGTACTTCGGGTACAGGAACTGGCAGCGGATCGGGAACCGGAACTTCGGGGACGGGTAGCGGTAGATCAGGAAGCGGAACAGGAACTTCAGGAACAGGAACGTCCGGCAGCGGCATGGGAACTGGAACTTCAGGAAGCGGCATGGGCACTGGAACTTCAGGCAGTGGAACAGGAACAGGGACTTCAGGAAGCGGAACAGGAACAGGAACTTCCGGCAGTGGAACTGGAAGCGGAAGTTCAGGAATGGGAACTGGATCTGGTACTTCAGGCGGAACAGGAACAGGAACCGGCGGTACTGGCGGCGGAAGATAACCACCTTAAAGAAATGAGAAGTCTGTTTTTTAAACAGACTTTTTTTTGATCTCACTTCAATTCAATGCCTCTCAATTTTCATTTTCTATTTCCATACATTTAATTAAACCGTTCTCGAAGCTATAGATGTGCTTGACACGTCCTTCGTATAGAAGCTTTCCATCGAGGTCTTTTGCCGTTTGTTGAACTTCAACTTCTAACCGGTCATTGCTCAGGATTTTATAACGGACGGGAATTACAGTCGGGTTTATCTCTTTCCATTGCCTTTTCCAATAGTCGCGGATTTCATCAAATCCCAGTAAATAGCCGCTTTCCCACCCATTGGGCCATTCTACATCAGGATTCATGGTTTGGAAAACACCATTGATATCCCTTTTGTTGAAGTTCTCGTAGGCAGTTTCGATAAGAGGGCGATATTTCTCAATCATGACTAATTTTATTTTTGGTTAATTTCCCGCGGGTTTTTTCACATCATTGGAAATGCTTTATTTTTACAGGGCCGCCTCGCCTCACTTTCTTGAGTTCGAATCCCAGTTTCACATTTCCCTGTACTTAAATGGCTCTCTAAAAGATACAGATTGAGATAATTTAGAGGCTTTCATCTTCTGGAAGATCAGAATAATTTTATCTGAACGTAGAAGGAATATATATTTGAAATTCGATTTTGGCAGTAGTCAGATAAAGGCTAAATGTAGTAAAAAGTTGTGGATAGACAAATTCTGCTATAAAGCAGCAAACCGTAAACCGAATCCATTGGCGGCATTACTCCTGATTTGTATAAATACATCCTAAAATTCTGTAATTCATTATAAAGGCGGCAGTGCTATTTTTATTGGTAAATTTCCTGGGATGACTAAAGCTAAGAAAACTTCTATTATTATCGTTTCGATTCTCGCATTGCTGGTGATCATCAATTTTGCGCTTGAGCCGATTGTGTTGCATTATGCGAATAAAACCCTGGCCGGACTTAAAGGTTACCGGGGCAGTATTAAGGATGTCGACATACATCTTTATCGGGGCGCTTATCGCATTGATACGCTTGAAATTAAAAAGACCGGAGCAGGGAAGGAGCAGCCTTTTTTTTCCGCAGACGGAATTGATATATCAATTGAGTGGAAAGCACTTTTCAAAGGCGCGCTGGTTGGGGAATTTCTGGTCGAGCATCCGGTATTGAATTTTATAAAACGGGGTGAGGAAGTAGAAGCCGGCGGAAATAACGACTTCGTTACTCTTGTAAAAAAGTTTTCCCCGGTGAACATCAACCGCGCTGAGATCACAAATGGTGAGATTCATTACATTGATCCGACCGAGAAACCTAAGATCAATATTGCAGCGCGTAATGTTCGTATTGTCGCCACCAACCTGCGTAATGTCGAAGATAAGAACAACAAGTTGCCTTCGTCTATAACACTTTCGGGCAACACCAACGGAAACGGTACATTAAAGGGTTCGGCAAAAATGAACGTACTCAAGGAAATACCGGATTTCGATATGAATATGGAACTCCGTAGCGTTGACCTCACGGCTCTTAAAGACTTCACCGATGCCTATGCGAATTTTACTTTCAAGAAAGGTCAGCTTTATCTCTCAACGGAACTCGCAATGGAGGATGGAAAATACAACGGTTATGTTAAGCCGGTACTCGAAAACATAAAAATAATTGACCTGACGCCTGATACGGAAAAAGAAAAGAAACGCCCGTTCTTCAAGAAAGTGTGGGAACTCATTGTTGGCGCTGGGGTTTCTATCGTAAAAAACCATCCCAAAGACCGTCTGGCAACCAAGGTTCCGATAAAAGGCGATGTAAACGGACCGGAAAAATTTACCTGGACTGCAATTATCAACGTACTTAAAAATGGGTTTGTCAAAGCATTTGATAAAGATGTCGAAGGTTCAATCGACATCAATGATGCAAAATCAAAATCGGTTGAAAAAAAGTCGTGACTTTCGATTTCCGCAAAAAGTTAAAAAAAAAAGCCTTCAGTTTACTGAAAGCTTTGTCTGAGTGACCACGATCAGATTCGAACTGACACGTCTTGCGACACCACCCCCTCAAGATGGCGAGTCTACCAATTTCTCCACGTGGCCGTGGTTTTCGCATGCACAGGCAAGCTTTATTTTGTGACCTGACTGGGGCTCGAACCCAGGACCCCATCATTAAAAGTGATGTGCTCTACCAACTGAGCTATCAAGTCGATGCGGAAAAAATAAGGGAATTTTTGTGACCTGACTGGGGCTCGAACCCAGGACCCCATCATTAAAAGTGATGTGCTCTACCAACTGAGCTATCAAGTCAATTTCATTTCTTCAACGCGGGTGCAAATATATGACCTTATTATTTATTTATCAAACCAATTTTGCCTTAAATTCGTGTTTTTTGCCGCGGTGCCTTCAAGGCCTTACAGCATAAGGTATTAACTATGAAAAAAATCATTCTGCTCGGCTATATGGGCAGCGGGAAGTCGGTCGTGGCGCGAATACTTCATCACCAAACCAAACTTCCATCCATCGATCTCGACAACTTTATTGAAAAGAAAGCAGGCGCATCGGTAAGCCATATTTTTAAAAATAAAGGGGAGATTTTTTTCAGGAAACTGGAGCGCTCCTGCCTTGAGGAAGTTATCGCTGCTCCGGGAAATGCGATCATCAGCCTGGGCGGCGGCACGCCATGTTATTCGGGGAATCATGAATTCCTGCAAAACGAAAGTGTTGTCTCTTTTTATCTTCGTGCGAAACCCGCCGCTTTGGCACAACGGCTGGCAGATGAAATTGATTCGCGTCCGTTGCTGGACGAAAAAGTTGGCGAAGCGTTGGAAGAGTTTATCGCAAAGCATCTTTTCGACCGCAGTTTCTACTACAATCAGGCGCATCATAAAATCGATACTGATAACAGTACGCCGGAAGAAGTTGCCGCCAAAATTCTAAGGTTGTTAGCTTAGGTAAGCATAATCACCGTCAGGATCAAAAACCACCTGTACATGTTCTTTCAGGGACGTACTTAAGGATATTCCTTTAAAGTCGGCTTTCACCGGATATTTTTTATGATTTCGGTCAACCAGTACAGCCGTCTTGAATTTTTTTAGTGGCACATCAAGGAAATGGCGTACTCCGTAAACCAATGTAGTTCCGGAATTGAGTACATCATCCACCAATACCAGACCTTTATTTGCGTATGCTTCTTTTGATATAGAGGTTTCGACGGGAAGTGATGGATTATTCTTGTTGATTATTACCTCGCAGAGCTGCACCGTTATCGGTGATACTGATCGAAGCAGATGGGCGAGCTTTTCTGCGAAGATGTATCCGTTTTTAGAGATTCCGGCGATCACAATCTCATCTTCATCGGAAAATGTTTCATAAATCTGATAAGCAATCCTGCGGATTTTATGCTCAATTTCACCGCTGTGCAATATGATGTTGTTTTCCATGGGTAGTTTATTCCGGGGTTTCTTCAAAATCATTTCCGTAGTCTTCCAGATCGCGCCTGTCCTTTTTTGTAGGCCTGCCTTCACCGGTTTTCCGGTAATGTTCTTTGGAGAGTTTTAAAAGCTCCAGATGTTCGAAAGCTTCAGCAGGTGTCTCATCTTTACGGTAGATGTCAACGAGCTTTGGGCCAACACGATTCGCCGGGATATCCAGTACCGTAAGCACACGTGTGATCTGATCCCTGCGAAATGTCACTTTATCGCCCGCAAAAACTTCCTTCGAAGGCTTGGCAACCTGTCCGTTAACGGTGATCTGGTTCTTTTTACATGCTTCCGTTACCATGTTCCTGGTCTTGTAATATCGCACGCACCATAAGTATTTGTCGACCCTCATATAAATCTAAAATCAGCGTTAAATAGTTTACAAAAATAAACCAATATTGTATCTTGCGCGCTTAAAAATTTACTTCTGATGAATAAAATCTTCCGAATCCTTTCTATTGTTTTCATCCTTTCACTTACAGGTTGTAATCCTTCGGATGAGCCGAAAGCCGCTCCACTGAGGGACTATCAGGAACAGTATGCAAAGGATCTTGCCAATATTGAGGAATTCCTTAAAACACATTCGTATCAAGCAGTAAGCAATCCCGGCGGTACTGATGATCAGAACGTAACTTTTACAGAAGTACCGCTGAACGACCCCACAGCAATCTGGAACAGTCCAGACCTCGTGAAAGACTTTACAGTAGACAGGCAAGCAGATCACGAGGTTACTTATACGCTTTATTATCTAAAACTTCGTGAAGGCGGTGGCGCTTCCGGCGATAAAGGACAGCCCACTAATGTAGATGCGATTCTCGCTGCTTATCAGGGAAGTTATCTTTTCGAATATTTTGACCCGACATCAGGTGATAGATCGCTGCGGTACCAATTGTTTGAATCAAATCCATTCCCGCAATCGAACCTGAACCTCGAAGGTGTTATCCGCGGGTGGAGCGAAATATTTCCGCAGTTCCGCCCTGGCGATTACCATGATAATGAAGGCGAGCCTACAACTTATACCGACTTCGGTGCGGGAATCATGTTCCTGCCTTCTGGATTGGCATATTATAACCAAGCGCCTACAGCAGCTGCAATTCCTCAGTATTCACCGCTTATTTTTACTTTTAAGTTATATGAAGTGATAAGGCTTGATCAGGATCAGGACGGAATTCCTTCTTATCTTGAAGATTTGGACGGAGATCGTTATATGCGCATCATTGCAGAAGGAGTAAATCCGGATGATACAGATGGTGATAAAGCACCGGATTACCTTGATTTGGATGATGATGGTGATTTTGTATTGACAAGAATCGAAACACAGCGTCCGATGATTGATCCGGATGATGAAAACGAAGTAAAGACGTACTATCCATTTAATGGTGCCGCCACCGACGATCCAAGCACGCCATACGATGATACTAAAGGGATTCCGAACTGTTCAGGTGATTTTTATACGCCAAACAGATTAAGAAAATATCGCGATCCCTTGTGTCAGTAATAGTTAAAAAATCCCGCAATTGCGGGATTTTTTATTTTACAACTTAAGTAACTTCTTTATTTTCTGCCGATCACTCTTTGCGCAGCAGCAATAATAGCCTGGCTGTTCAGCCCATATTTCTCCATGAGCTGCGCCGGGGTTCCCGATTCCCCGAAAGTATCTTTTACAGCGACAAATTCCTGCGGTGCTGGTTTATTAAGTGCGAGGACTCTTGAGATGCTTTCACCCAATCCTCCATAAATGTTATGCTCTTCGGCTGTTACGACACATCCTGTCTTTCCGACAGACTTGAGGATCGCCTCTTCGTCCAAAGGCTTTATAGTATGAATGTTTATGACCTCGGCAGAAATTCCTTTTTCTTCCAGTGCTTCGGCGGCAAGTAGCGCTTCCCATACAAGATGGCCCGTGGCAACAATTGTCACATCCGAGCCTTCGTTCAGCAGGATCGCTTTCCCAATAATAAAAGGCTCGTCCGCAGGCATAAAGTTAGGAACTACCGGTCTTCCAAAACGGAGATAAACCGGACCGTGATGTTCGGCAATTGCAATGGTAGCAGCTTTTGTCTGGTTATAATCGCAGGTATTAATGACAGTCATTCCCGGAAGCATTTTCATCAGGCCGATATCTTCAAGGATCTGGTGTGTTGCTCCGTCCTCACCCAATGTCAATCCGGCGTGTGATGCGCAAATTTTTACATTTTTATCTGAATAAGCAACCGATTGCCTGATCTGGTCATAAACCCTTCCGGTGGAGAAATTGGCAAACGTTCCTGTAAACGGGATTTTTCCGCCAATAGTTAATCCTGCAGCGATCCCGATCATGTTTGCTTCGGCGATCCCGATCTGGAAGAAACGCTCCGGATGGTTTTTCTTGAAATCATCCATTTTTAATGATCCGATAAGGTCGGCACATAGCGCAACGACATTTTCATTTTTTTGTCCGAGTTCAGTTAAGCCGGCGCCAAAACCCGAACGGGTATCCTTACTTCCTGTATTTGTATATTTTGTCATTAATTATTGATATTTGAATGAATGTGTTTTTTGATTTTTTTCAACCGTAAAATTGTATGTAAAATTTACATCCTTCACCAGGAGATATTTTGTAGACATATGAATTTTACCATCAGATAAATGCAGAACTTTACGAAGATGGGCATTCGGCGAAAATTGCACACCGTATTTTTCAGCGACATAATTCTTGGTTGATCTTGTGTGGCGCATTTCCAGATGAGGTGCGATGCCGAAAATATAATAGTGGTCGTTAATCACACGCCTTCTTTTTTTGTTCTTGTACTGTATAAGATGTACAATCACCTGATTGCTGGCGCTATCAACCTCTATTTCGGAATCTTCCACGTAATTCCTGTATCTTTTCCCTTTATGGAAGCTTACATGTGGAAACAACGTTGCATGAGTCAGCTTATTGATGTCGGCCACTTCTTTGAATTCAAAATCTGCATCAAACTTCACATAGTGTTTTTTCTTAAAATCCCACAAAGTTGCCTCACTGTCTTTATTGCCGATACGTACATACAAACTGTAAGTCGAGTCCTTGGAATTGCTGAGGTAAACCGTTTTTCCGGAAAAGCCCTCAGTGTAGAGGCTGGTTTCGGTTACGATCATATTATCAAAAAAGTAACTCATCTTCTGCTGTGAGAAGAGAAATTGCGTTCCTAATATGATAATGAGAAACCAGCGCATCTAATAATCGCTCAATTCCTCAAGCTCGTTCTGCATCATCGCGAGTTTTAGCTGGTCGTCATTTGGCGCTTTGCCATGCCATGCGTGGCTGTACATCATGTAATCGACGCCGTGGCCCATTTCGGTATGCAGCAGTATACAAACAGGCTTTCCTTTTCCGGTGCGCGACTTTGCTTCTGTCATTCCGGAAATTACCTGTTCGATATCGTTGCCGTTTTCTATTTCCAGAACATCCCAGCCGAAAGCTTCAAACTTTGCGCGGATGCTGCCCATTGGAAGCACTTCATCGGTGGAGCCGTCAATTTGTTTTCCGTTGAGGTCAACCGTAGAAATGAGATTGTCGACTTTATACGCAGCAGCATACATCATTGCTTCCCAGTTCTGTCCTTCCTGAAGCTCGCCGTCGCCATGAAGCGAATAAATCAAATGATTGTCGTGGTTGAGCTTTTTCGCAAGCGCGGCGCCAATGGCAACCGACATTCCCTGTCCGAGCGATCCGGATGCGATGCGGATTCCCGGAAGTCCTTCGTGTGTTGTCGGATGTCCCTGAAGGCGCGAATCGATGTGCCGGAAAGTCGCAAGTTCCGAAACAGGAAAATAACCGCTTCGCGCAAGTACGCTGTAAAAAACCGGTGAAATATGGCCGTTTGAAAGGAAGAAAATATCTTCATCCTTTCCGTCCATGTCAAAGCCTTCCTTGCGGTCCATGATCGCCTGGTAAAGTGCGACAAAAAATTCGGCGCAGCCTAAAGATCCGCCGGGATGGCCCGAATTTACTGCATGTACCATGCGCAGAATGTCGCGGCGCACCTGAACGACCATGTTGTTGAGTTGTTGTGTGTCTGGTTTCATTTAAAATAAATTAACAGGTACAAAAATAGCCTTTATTTGCCGAAGGGAAAAGTGAAGTTTTAATAGTTTAAAGATATAATCCGAACTATTTCACTTTGTCGAAAGTGTAAACTCCGCCGCCTTGTTTCAGGATCATTTGGCTTGATTCAGGCTTAAATTCAAGTGTAAGATTTGCCGGAACGAACCCGAAAATGTTTTTCGCATTGCCTTCCAGCGGAAAAGCCGACTGACCGGTTGCCTGCGCCATCAACGTACTGCCGTTAAGCGTAATTAAAACCTGCAACGGAAAGCCTGCAGAAGCATAATTGCCGACAAACTTTGAGAGTTCTTCAGTGGTGTGTGCGTACGATTTGAATTCCGGAACCTCGAAAGCAATATTATAATACCAGCTTAACATCGCCAGGGCAATGTTATTATCTTCATAATTTGAGCCGTTCGAAGTTATCGCCATCGTCAATCCGTCTTCAGGGAAATAGCCGAGCATTGAAGAAAAACCATCAATTCCGCCGGTATGCCCGAATGATGTTTTGTTGTTGAACGGGAATTTAAACAATCCCATTCCGTAATTGTCGCGGATGGTTTTCATTTGTTCAAGGCTTGCAGCCGAGATGATTTTCCCTGCGAAAAGTGCTTCCATAAATTTAGAAAGATCGGCAGGAGTGGAAGCTACTGCGCCTGCGCCCATGGGAACCGACATGTCTGTTTCGGTCCACTTTTCCCACTTGCCGTTCCAGTTATAAGAAGTGGCTTCATTTTTAGCCGGGTCGATCTTTCCGCCGTAATAAGTGTTTTTCAACCCTGCTGGCTTGATGATTTTGTCGCTCAGAATTTCGGCGTATGTTTTTTTGTAGATTCTTTCGAGGATGAAGCTCAGCAGGACATAATTTGAATTGCTGTAGGCTGCTTTTGAGCCGGGTTCGAAGTCGCTGCCGCCTTTTTTTATGACTTCGATCATTTCCGCAGAAGATTTCGGAGTGGTGTTCCAGGTTCGATAATCTTGATCATCGGTAAAATTGTGGATGCCGCTTCGGTGCGAAAGCAAATCGCCTATCGATATTTTTCCGGCATTTGCTATGTCAGGGAAATATTTTTCAAGCTTGTCTGTAAGCTGAAGTTTTTTATCATCGATGGCTTTAAAAACCATGGCTGATGTAAAGGTTTTAGAGATCGATCCGATGCGGTATTTTGTATTTTCATCGGCTTTTTTCGCCGTTTCAATGTCGGCAAATCCCACTGACCTCGAATAAACGGTTTTTCCGTTTTGGATGAGCGAAGCGCTTCCCATGAACTTGTTGTTCTTCTCCAGAGCGTCGAAGTAGCGATCCAGCTTTGCTTTGTCAGGGATTTGAGCAACTGCCATTCCGGTTGAAAGGCATAAGAACAGAAGGAATAGTTTTCCGGGCATAATGAAGTTTTTTCCAAATGTAACAATTTCCTGTTTGTCAGGATGCTGTTAATCAAGCGATCGGCCGCGTGAGGGATGGAAGCGGAAATCCCGCAGCGCAGCGAGGAATTGCAGCGCACAGCCCGACGGCGTTGCAAAATATCAAAATGTTAGGCGACACTCGATACGCCGGCACGCCCAAAATTCTTAAATCGGCTATAAAGTGTGATGCCTGCCAATTTTTAAAAGTATCTTTGCGCGCGATATTGCTACTATGGAATTTGAGTTCATCACCAAAGACCCGCATACGAAAGCGCGGGCAGGAAAAATTACTACCGATCACGGAACCATCGAAACCCCGATTTTTATGCCGGTTGGCACGGTGGCTTCGGTGAAAGGCGTTCACCAGCGCGAGCTGCGGGAAGAGGTCAATCCGGATATTATTCTGGGAAATACGTATCATTTATACCTTCGGCCGCAAACACAGATCCTTGAAAAGGCGGGCGGGCTCCATAAATTCATGAATTGGGACCGGAATATCCTGACCGACAGTGGCGGCTATCAGGTGTATTCGCTTTCGGCAAACCGGAAGATCAAGGAAGAAGGCGTTAAATTCAAGTCGCACATCGACGGTTCCTATCATTTTTTCACTCCCGAGAATGTGATGGAAATCCAACGTACCATCGGGGCCGATATTATTATGGCTTTTGATGAATGTACGCCATATCCCTGCGATTACCGGTACGCGCAACGCTCCATGCACATGACGCACCGCTGGCTCGACCGCTGTATTTCGCATCTTGACAAGCTGCCGTTCAGGTATGGTTATGAACAGACGTTTTTTCCGATTGTCCAGGGAAGCACGTATAAGGATTTGAGGATGCAGTCGGCCGAATATATTGCAAATTCACAACAGCAGGGAAATGCGATTGGCGGACTCTCAGTTGGCGAGCCTGCGGAGGAAATGTATGCGATGACCGAAGTCGTATGTGATATTCTTCCGGAAGACAAACCGCGTTACCTGATGGGCGTGGGAACACCGATCAATATCCTGGAAAACATCGCGCTAGGGATCGATATGTTCGATTGTGTGATGCCAACGCGCAATGCACGTAACGGAATGCTGTTTACGGCACACGGAACGATCAACATCAAAAATAAAAAATGGGAAGATGATTTTTCCCCGCTCGATGAAAACGGAACCACATTCGTGGATCATGAATATTCGAAAGCTTACCTGCGGCATTTATTTGCGGCCAATGAATATCTGGGCAAACAGATCTCGACGATCCACAACCTTGGATTTTACATGTGGTTGGTGCGTGAGGCGAGAAAGCATATATTAGCGGGTGATTTTCGACAATGGAAGGAAATGATGGTGAAGCAGATGGATAACAGGCTTTAAGAGGAAAGACAACAGACGAAAGAGGAAAGTCAAAAGACGAAAGTCAAAAGACGAAAGACAAAAGACGAAAGACAAAAGACGAAAGACAAAGTCTAGCGGAAAAATAAGAAGAACAAGGACAAATTAAGAACATCTTAAAAGGCCGCAGCGCTCACTGACATTCGACCTTCGACATTCGACATTTGACATTTGACTTTCGACCTTCGACCTTCGACCTTCGACTTTCGACATTCGACTTTCGACATGTGACTAAAGGAAATGAAAATAATCGACATATACATCCTGAAACGTTACATCGCGACATTTACCGTGATGTTGCTGATGTTTATCCCTATCGGGATCGTCATCGACGTGTCTGAAAAGGTCAACAGGATGATCGAAAATAAGGTTCCGTTTGGTGAAATTGCGCAGTATTATCTCGATTTCACCATTTACTTTGCAAACCTGCTGTTTCCGATATTTCTGTTTTTGTCGGTGATCTGGTTTACCTCAAAACTTGCCAATAATACAGAGATTATAGCCATCTTGAGTTCCGGGATTTCCTTTACAAGATTTCTCCGGCCGTACCTGATTGGGGCCACTATCGTTTCGGTTTTTTCACTTTTGATGGGATTTTTCGTCGTTCCGAAAGCCAGCCAGGGTTTTAATGATTTTCGGTACGCCTATTTAAGCAAAAACCGTGAGGCGCGCGACAACTCCAATGTTTTCCGACAGCTCAGCAAGGATGAATTCATATACGTCGGGCATTTCAACCAGGTGTCGAAAATCGCTTTTAACTTCACGTACGAAAAGTTCAAGAATCAAAAGCTCGATTTCAAGATCACCGCCAACAGGCTCAAATGGAACCCGAAAGACAGCACTTACACCATGTACAATTACACTAAAAGAAAAGTTGGTGAATTGGGCGACAAGCTTATATCAGGCGAAAAAAAAGATACGATTTTTAAATTTGACCTTGAAGACTTAACGCCGGTAATCTACGTAGCAGAAACCCTTACGCTGAACGAACTCAATAATTTTATTGAGAAAGAACAGGCGCGTGGCTCGTCGAACATCAACGTTTACAAAGTTGTCCTTTACAAGAAATACAGTATTCCGGTCTCAGCATTCATCCTTACCACGATCGCGGTTGCAGTTTCTTCAATGAAACGCCGCGGCGGAATGGGAATGAACCTGGCCATCGGAATCCTGCTTGCCTTTGCCTTTATATTCTTCGATAAGATCTTTGGCACGCTCGCCGAAAAATCATCTTTCCCACCGATTATTGCCGTCTGGATCCCGAACTTCGTCTTCGGAATCCTCGCGTTTTACCTGCTGCGCAATGCAAAAAGATAAGCTGAAAAGCTACCTGAACCTGCACGTTATCGTTTTCATCTGGGGCTTTACGGCAATCCTGGGCGAACTCATCTCAGTGCGCGAAGCTTCGCTGGTCTGGTACCGAATGTTGCTCGCAGGATTGTTTCTGCTATTGTTCGCTTTCATTACCAGGAAGTCGCTTGTTTTGCCGGCAAAAGAGTTCGGCAAGCTGGTTTTCGTCGGGATGATCATCGCAATCCACTGGATTTTCTTTTTTACCGCAATCAATATCTCGAACGTTTCGGTAACATTGGCAATGTTTTCCGCAGGCGCATTCTTCGGCTCCATTCTCGAACCCATTTTCTACAAGCGGAAAATGCTTTGGTATGAAGTTTTTTTCGGACTCATAGTCATTGCCGGGCTTTTCATGATCATGCAGGTCGAAGTGCGCTACCTCATGGGAATGCTTTGCGCGCTTTTCTCTGTGTTGATGGGCGTTTGCTTCACCCTTTTTAACGGAAAGCTGATCCAGAAGCACGATCCGTCAGTGATTGCGTTATATGAATTTTTTGCCGGCTGGGCTTTCGTGACTGCCTATCTTTCCATACGCGGAACTTTTAGCGCCAAATTCTTCGACGTTTCAGGAAAAGACTGGATGCTGATCATCGTTCTCTCATCAATCTGCACCGCTTATGCCTTTACCGCAGCGGTCAACGTCATGAAAAAACTCACGCCGTATACTGTTATGCTCACAACCAACCTCGAGCCCGTGTACGGAATCATCCTCGCATATTTCATCATCGGCGAAGACGAGAAAATGAGCCTCGCATTCTACATCGGTTCGGCGATTATCGTGGCAACCGTTATCGCCAACGGCATCATTAAGAACCGCGCCGAGAAGAAAAACCGCAATCAGTAGCTTTTTCCGGCTATCCGCTGCAATCTTTTACGCCCTTTAAGAAGCGGGCGCAAAAGGATTTCCGCTGCTATCCGGGCTAGGGCATCGCGGGAGCCGGCAACAAAATCCACAGCATTTGACAATCGTGTTGACCGAAAATTCTATCTTTGCGGTTCGAATCAAAACTAAAACACCAACATCCTATGGAATACCTAGATTTTGAGCTTCCCATCAAGGAACTCGAAGACCAGTTGGATAAATGCCAGATGATCGGCCAGGAATCAAATGTCGATGTGACAAACACCTGCAAGCAGATCGAAAAGAAACTCGAAGAAACCAAGAAGAAAATCTATAAAAACCTAACGGCCTGGCAGCGCGTCCAGCTTTCAAGGCATCCGAACCGTCCGTATACCATGGATTATGTACGGGCTTTGTGCGGAGAAACATTCCTTGAGCTTTTTGGAGACAGGAACTTTAAGGACGACAAAGCAATGATCGGCGGACTCGGGAAAATCGGTGGAAAATCGTTCATGATCATTGGCCAGCAAAAAGGCTACAACACCAAAACAAGGCAGTTCCGCAATTTCGGGATGGCCAATCCTGAAGGTTACCGCAAAGCGCTCCGCCTGATGAAAATGGCTGAAAAATTCAATATTCCCGTAGTTTCATTCATAGATACGCCGGGCGCTTATCCGGGTCTCGAAGCCGAAGAACGTGGTCAAGGCGAGGCGATTGCCAGGAATATTCTTGAAATGATCCGCCTCAAAGTCCCGATCATTGCAGTGATCGTGGGTGAAGGCGCTTCCGGAGGCGCACTCGGAATTGGCGTTGGAGACCGTGTTTATATGCTCGAAAATACATGGTATTCGGTAATTTCACCGGAATCGTGTTCTTCCATCCTTTGGAAAAGCTGGAACTATAAGGAACAGGCTGCCGAAGCGCTCAAACTGACTTCCGAAGACATGAAAAAGAACAACCTCGTTGATGATGTTGTTCCCGAGCCACTCGGCGGCGCCCATTATGATCGTGAGACCACATTCCGCTCCACAGAAAAATGGATCATGAAAGCATACGATGAACTGAAGGACTTATCAACAGAGGATTTGGTCAGCCAAAGGATGGACAAATACAGCAGGATGGGTGAATTCAAGGAGTAAATTCTTACCTTAAAAATATAAATCCGAAGCCCTGCGGTTTCGGATTTTTTTATGCTTATCAACAAAATTTTGCTTTTTATCAACATTGCCATACTTATAACTCTGTAAAAGGAGTTTTTAATTTTGACTTACTTTCGCCCCATGGAGAATTTCAGGAACATCAGCCCGGTTAAAGTCGATAAAACGACCATCATCAACCTCGAAAAGGGCAAGCTTCCGCCGCAGGTTCTCGAACTTGAGGAAGCGGTGCTCGGCGCCATGATGATCGACAAAAAAGGGGTCGACGAGGTAATAGACATTCTTCAGCCTGATGCGTTTTATAAAGACGCGCACAAGCATATTTTTGAGGCCATTTTCCAGTTATTCACAGATTCACAGCCGGTCGACTTATTAACAGTATCGGCACAGCTTAAAAAGAACGGCAAGCTTGACCTTTCAGGCGGTGATTTCTATCTGATCCAGCTTACGCAAAAGATATCCTCATCCGCGCACATAGAATTCCACTCGCGGATCATCCTTCAGAAATACATCCAGCGAAGCCTCATCAAGATTTCTTCGGAGATTATTGAGGAATCATATGACGAATCCACCGATGTTTTCGACTTGCTCGACAAAGCGGAATCGAAATTATACGAAGTCACGCAAGGCAACATCAAGCGTAGTTCAGAAACCGCGCAAAGCCTCGTGATCCAGGCAAAAAAGCGTATTGAGGAAATTGCCAACAAAGAAGGCCTCAGCGGAATCGCGACAGGGTTTGAAAAACTTGACAAAATTACTTCCGGTTGGCAGCCCTCGGATCTGATTATCATTGCAGCCCGTCCGGGTATGGGTAAAACGGCGTTCGTTTTGTCGATGGCACGTAATATCGCAATTGATTTCGGTCACCCTGTAGCGTTGTTTTCACTTGAAATGTCTTCGGTCCAGTTGATCACACGTTTGATTTCTTCTGAAACAGGATTGGCATCGGAAAAACTCCGTACCGGAAAACTGGAAAAACACGAATGGGAACAACTCAGCATTAAGGTAAAAGATCTGGAAAAAGCCCCTTTGTTCATTGACGATACGCCATCACTTTCAATTTTCGACTTGCGGGCAAAGGCAAGAAGGCTTTCTTCTCAACATGGCATTAAACTGATCATCGTCGATTATCTTCAATTAATGACTGCCGGCGGAAGCAACGGTAAAGGCGGCGGAAACCGGGAACAGGAAATTTCGACTATTTCCCGTAACCTGAAAGCCCTTGCGAAAGAATTGAATGTCCCTGTGATTGCACTTTCCCAGTTATCGCGGGCGGTTGAAACCCGGGGATCATCAAAAAGGCCTTTACTTTCCGATCTTAGGGAATCTGGGGCGATCGAGCAGGATGCCGATATCGTATCATTTATTTACCGTCCGGAATACTACAAAATCGAGGAATGGGATGATGATGAACACACGCCAACCGAAGGTCAGGCTGAATTTATTATCGCAAAGCACCGTAACGGAAGTCTTGAGAACATCAGGCTGAAATTTATTGGAAACCTTGGTAAATTTGACAATCTTGATGAATATGGCGGAAACTATGACGATCTTCCGTCAAAAATGAACCACGAAGACAATCCGTTCATCACGAGAAACCTGCCATCGCCGAATGAAGCTTTTGGAAGCAAATTCAACAGGAATGATGATGACAGCGACGTTCCGTTTTAAATTAATCTATCGTTATTCTTTTTTTTTTCCGAGCGGAATGGTCGATTTATCCATTTCACGTTCCGTCTGTTCGACATACACAGCATAATCTGCAGGACGGATGCGAAGGCCGATATGCTCAGCATAAACCCGCGTGAATTCGGCACCAAGGTACATGATGGCCGCCGTATAATAAACCCATACCAGGATTATGATTAACGATCCTGCCGCTCCGTAAGCAGAAGCAGTTCCAGTAGTTTCAATATACAACCCGATAAGATAGCGCCCGAGCATAAAAAGGCAGGCCGTAAAAAAAGCCCCGGTACGAACGTCTTTCCACGCAATTTTTACATCAGGCAGCACTTTAAAGATGATTCCGAATAAAATAGTGATTACGATAAAGCTGATAATGATATTCAATGTGTTAAAAAGAATAATGGTCACGTCAGGAAAATAGCCTATCAATAAATCATTGAGCGCTTTTAACGCACCATTGACCATTAAAGACACGATCAGTAAAAAGCCAAGTCCGGCAATAAGTGAAGACGAAAGTAATCTGTCTTGTATGAGTTTCAGCCAGCCTCGTTTGGGTTTGGCCTTTACGCGCCAGATGATATTGATGGAGTCCTGAATTTCCCCGAATACAGTTGTCGCACCGATGATTAAAGTCACCGCACCAACAATCACTGCCCAGGTGCTTTCGCCATTCAACTCGATTTTCTTGATCATATCCTGAACCTGGGCTGCGGCTTCGTTCCCAAGCATTCCATTGAGCTCACCGAATAACTGTCCCTGAACTGCTTCCCTTCCAAAGAACAGGCTTACAAGGGAAATCAGCAGCAACAGCAATGGCGCCAACGAAAAAATCGTGTAATAGGAAAGTGCAGCACTGAATTTTAAACCTTTGTCATCGGTGAAACTGGTGAAAGTTTCTTTTAATAATTTGAAGAAGGTTTTGAGGGATTTCCTGGTAAAGTATTTTCTCATAAGATCAGAATTAACACGTAAATTTATACATATGATGATGAAATCCGCTTACAGGATTCAATGTCCTGTTTATACAATTATCATTAACATGGTTTTGCAATGAAATTTATTGTTTTCCGTTATCTTTGACACACGCCACTGGCGACAATGCAATATTCATGAAATTTTTCCGATTTATTTACTTGATTTTCCTGTTGTCTGGTTTTGCTGCCAAAGCATCTTTTTTGTTGATCCCGATGGACGAGACAACACAGCAAAATCATCTCAAGGCTTACGGTATAACTTATTGGGCACTCGACAAACAATACAAGGCGAGCTGGCTGCTAAATTATCGCGGCGGATCGTTCCTTTTGCCTGACGCCGCTGAAATTCGCAAAGAATGCCAGATCCGGGGCGTGAGTTTTGAACCGCTTTCCGATGGTGAAGCCAATGCGATCCTTGATGAAATCTCGAGTCCGTCGCAGAACATGGAAACAGTTGCCTTGGAAAAAGCCCCTAAAATTGCAGTTTATACGCCAAAAGGAAAACAGCCGTGGGACGATGCCGTAACGCTGGTCCTGACTTACGCGGAGATTCCTTTTACACCGGTTTATGATGAGGAAGTGCTGAGCGACCAACTGCTTCTGTATGACTGGCTGCACCTTCACCACGAAGATTTCACCGGACAATATGGTAAATTTTTCGGTGCTTACCGGAACGCGCCGTGGTACATTGAACAAAAAAGGGAAGCCGAAGCGCTGGCCACAAAACTTGGATATGCAAAGGTTTCCGAAGAAAAGCTTGCCGTAGCGAAGAAAATCCGTGACTTCGTTATTGGAGGCGGATTTATGTTTGCGATGTGCTCTGCAACCGACAGTTTTGATATTGCCCTTGGCGCGGAAGGTGTCGACATTTGTGAATCAATGTTTGACGGAGATCCCAGCGAACCAAACTACCAATCCAGGATAGATTATTCCAGATCTTTTGCTTTTAAAAATTACACGCTTGAAAGACGGCCTGAGCGTTATGAATTCTCTGATATCGACATGACCGAAAAAAGACAGGTTCCTTTTGAAAAAGATTATTTCACTTTGATGGAATATTCAGCGAAATGGGATGTCATTCCAAGCATGCTTTGCCAGAACCAGACGCAGCTTATTAAAGGATTTATGGGACAAAGCACTTCTTTTGACCGCGAACTGATCAAATCTAATGTGCTTGTTTTGGGCGAGAATCAGCTTAATGGTGAAGCCAGGTATATCCACGGACAGAAAGGAAAAGGATTCTTTACATTTTATGGCGGCCACGATCCGGAAGATTACCAGCACCGTGTTGGCGATGCGCCCACGGTTTTGGACCTGCATCCGAATTCTCCGGGTTACCGTTTGATCCTGAACAATGTGTTGTTTCCTGCCGCCCGGAAGAAAAAGCAGAAAACATGATTGAATTATACAATATAAATTCAAAAAGCCTGTCGTAGTTGACGGGCTTTTTTGTTGTTCAACTGCCTAGCCCTGATGGCGGCATTGTTGGAGCTCTTTTGCGCGCAGCAGCAAAAAGCGACTGCCGCCAGCAGGTTCCCGGCTCCAAAAAAAACGTCCCGAAGGACGCTTGTTTTGTTTTATAAATGCAGGTTATTTATTGTTCTCGATTACATAATCAAGTACTTTCTGCATTAAGTGGACGCGGTCTTTGCCCGTAACATTGTGCTTGTGCATCGGGTAAGGGAAAAAGTCGATTTGTTTTCCTGCTTCTACAAATTTCTTGACCAGCGCCAGGTTTTGCTGCATTACCACAACATCATCGCTGGTTCCGTGGATGAGCAGTAATTTCCCTTTTAGATTATTCACATAGTTTAACGTACTTGACTCGTCAAATCCTTTTTGGTTTTCGGAAGGCGTATCCATGTAACGCTCGCCGTACATGACTTCGTAATACTTCCAGTCGGTTACAGGTCCGCCGGCGACTGCCACTTTAAATACGTCAGGTTTGCGCAGCAACAGTGATGTTGCCATAAAACCTCCGTAGCTCCAGCCGTGTACAGCGAGGCGGTTTCCGTCGACATAAGGAAGCGACTTCAGGTAGTTGACACCCGCAATCTGGTCGTCCATTTCGTTGATACCGAGTCGGCCATGAATTACACTTTCAAAAGCAACACCACGGTTTTCAGAGCCGCGGTTGTCGAGCGTAAAGACAAGATAGCCCTGCTCGGCCATCCAATACATCCAAAGACTGGCGCCATCGAGGTATGAGTTTGTGATCATCTGGGCATGCGGCCCACCATAAACATAAACCAGCACAGGATATTTTTTGGAAGGATCGAAATTACTTGGTTTGATCAGTCGCGTATAAAGGTCGGTTTTCCCGTCGGGGCTTTTGATGGTTTTTATCTCAGAAGTTGCCATGGTGTAGCCGGAATATTTGTTGGCGCTTTCAAGAAGCGTTGCTATTTTTCCCGATTTATCGATGAGCAGCGACTTTGACGGCGTAGTGTGATTGGAGTATTCGTCAAAAATCCAGTTTCCGTCGGTGCTGATGGCTGTTAAATGCGTTCCTTCATTTTTGGTAAGAAGCGTTTGCTTTCCTTTCAGGTCAACTTTATATAGCAGCAGGTTTGTAGGGTTTGGTCCGGTGGCATTGAAATAAATTTCGGTTCCGGCAGGGTTTGTTGCGACAATGTCTTTGGCGACGAATTTATTCTGCGTAAGCTGTTTGATCAGTTTGCCATCGATGGAATAGTAGTATAAATTGTCGAATCCGTCTTTTTCACTGAACCAGATGAAATTATTCGATTTTAGATTTGGGAAGTACGCCGGATGCTCGGGCTCGACCCAGGTTTCAGATTGCTCCCGTATCAAAGTGCGGACAAATGACCCGGTATTTGCATCATACAGGTTCAGGCGCATGTCGTTTTGACCGCGGTTGAGTTCTGCTATCAGTACATATTTTTCGTCTGGCGTCCAGGCCAGATTGGTAAGATAATCATCAATGTTTCCTTTCGGTGAAATGAAAACCGTTTTTCCTGATGTCAGGTTATAAATCCCGACGCGCGGTTTTTCACTCTTCTGGCCGATCATCGGGTATTTGATGTTCTCTAGTTTTCCCGGTGTAGCAGTGATGTCAAGCAAGGGATAATCAGCAACTTCGCGCTGGTCTTTCTGATAGAAGGCAAGTAAATTTGATTTTGGTGACCAAAAAATTCCCTGGCTGATGCCGAATTCGTTCCTCGCAAAGAATTGTCCTGAAACGATGTCTTCATCGGCCTCATTTGTGACGGCGATTCTTTTGCCATTTTTGTCCAGGATGAAGAGGTTGTTTTTTTCTGTAAATGCTACATTCGATTTTGATTCGTCAAGCGTGGCATTTTCGGCAGTTTCAGGTAAGGAGGCAATTTTTCTTCCCTTTTTTGATACCAGGTTATATTCGTAAAAATTTTGTCCGTCAGAAAGAAGAAAAGTATGTGCATCTTTCCACTGGATGCTTCCAAAAGACTTCACGTCGGAACCAGCAGCTTTATTAACATCGGCAAGGGAAACCAATTCTGTTGCTTTCGAATCGGCAGTTGTTGCCGATAAAAGTTTACGTCCGAGATCCCCAAAATAGGTATATCTGTTCGTGTCGGGAATCCATTGAAAACCGAGCAGCTTATCGGCACGGAAATTCCTGCCTTGCTGCATTACAGCGTCTTCGAGGGTCAGTTTTTTTTGTGCAAAAGTGGTAAGCGAAATGAAAAGGCTCAGCGCCAGAAGCAGACTTCTATTCATGATGTTTGAGTTTGGGCAAATGTATTAAAAAAGGACAATGCGACAGGCCATAGGTCTGTCAACATTATCCTTTGTTACAATAGGACTAGAGTTAAATCACGTGTTGTTCGTTCTCTTTGTCCAGATGCTGCTGTACTATTTCAATCGCATTTGTGACGACATCGCTGAGCGCAACAATAAACGAACCTTCGGCAGCAGATTCAATCGCATGGGTGATCGCCAACGTTTCTTTAGAGATGATTTCATACGTGACTTCCCGGCCTGAACGGCGTATGCCTTCGAGCAGCAGGCTGTTTATTTCTTCTGCAGATCTTCCACGCAGGTGTTTTTCCTGGCGGATGATGATGTGGTCGAACATTCTTCCCGCAATTTCGGCGCATTCTATGATGTCGGAATCGCGACGGTCACCTACACCGGCAATGATCCCGATTTTTCTTGTAGCATCAACGGTTTTCATGAAGTCTTCAATTCCACGATAACCGGCAGGATTGTGGGCAAAATCGATCAGGACACGGAACTTGCGGAAATTAAAGATGTTCATCCTGCCCGGAGTCTGCGCCGCGCTTGGAACAAACGTCTGCAGCGCCAACCCGATATCTTCAATTTTAAAGCCCCATAAATACGATGCTGCTGTTGCAGCGAGTACGTTGGCGATCATGAATTTTGCCTTTCCGCCTAAAGTCAGCGGAACGTCTACTGCTTTTTCAATGCGTATTTTCCACTCGCCCTTTTTCACGGTGATGTAGCCATTTTCATAAACCGCGACAGTTCTTCCGTCCTTGGCAAGTTCTCTCACGAAAGGATCGTCTTCGTCCATACTGAACCATGCGATGTTGCAGTCAAGCCTGTCGGCGATTTTGCGGCATTGTTCATCCTGCGCGTTGAGGATTGCCCAACCGTCATTTTTGATGCTTTCCACAACAACACTTTTCACCCGAGCGAGGTCGTCAATCGTATGGATATCGCTGATGCCGAGATGGTCTTCCTGAATATTGGTGATGATGCCGATATCGCACCGGCTGTAGCCAAGTCCGGAACGCAGGATTCCGCCGCGGGCGGTTTCAAGGACGGCAAATTCCACGGTCGGATCTTTAAGGATATATTCAGCACTCATCGGTCCGGTGGTGTCGCCTTTTTCCATCATGTGGTTCTGGATGTAAATCCCGTCTGAAGTTGTAAAGCCGACTTTATACCCATTGTTTTTTACGATGTGGGCCAATAGTCGGGTTGTTGTTGTTTTTCCGTTTGTTCCGGTCACTGCAATAATCGGAACCCGGCTTGGTTTTCCCGGCGGATATAACATGTCGATTACCGGTGCTGCAACATTCCGCGGAAGTCCTTCAGAAGGCGCAAGGTGCATGCGGAATCCCGGAGCTGCATTGACTTCTAATATGACACCTCCATTTTTCTTGAGCGGCTGGGTGAGGTTTTCGGCCATAATGTCGACCCCGCAGATGTCAAGCCCGATGACACGCGAAATCCTTTCGCAAAGGAATATGTTTTCCGGGTGCATCATATCGGTGACATCCACTGAAGTTCCGCCTGTGCTGAGATTGGCGGTTGACTTCAGGTAAACGATTTCGTCTTTCTCCGGAACGGTTTCCAATGTATAACTTTTTTTTGCCAGAAGATCGAGCGTGTCGCGGTCTACAGTAATTTCTGTAAGGACATTTTCATGGCCATAACCACGGCGCGGATCAAGATTTACCACATCGATCAGTTCCTGAACAGTGTTGTGTCCGTTGCCGACAATGTTTGCCGGAACCCTTTTCGCCGCAGCGACCAGCTTGTTGTTGATGATGAGCACGCGGAAATCGAATCCGGTGATGAATTTCTCCACGATGACACGGCGGCCATATTTCTGTGCAAAAGCAAGTCCTTCGACCGCATCTTCCCAAGAAGTGACATTGATTGATGCGCCTTTGCCATGGTTTCCGTCGAGCGGCTTCAGTACGATCGGGTAGCCTATTTTTTCTATGGTTTCTTTCAAATCTTCTTCATCAACACAGATGGCACCACTGGCTACCGGCATCGAAGACATTTCAAGCATGCGTTTGGTTTGTTCTTTATTGCTGGCCAGGTCGACTGCGATATAGCTTGTTTTATTTGTGATCGTCGCCTGGAAACGCATCTGGTGAACGCCATAACCAAGTTGAACCAACGAATTCGTGCCAAGGCGTATCCATGGAATATCGCGTGAAACAGCTTCCTCAACAATACTTCCTGTACTTGGGCCAAGACGGACACGTTCGCGGATTTCCTTCATCCGGCGGATATCGGCATCCAGATCATAAGGTTCGCCTGCAATAAGCGCTTCGGCAATCCTTACAGCCGCTTCAGCAGCATAAGTTCCGACATTCTCTTCCATATAGCTGAAGACAACATTATAGGTTCCGGGCGTTTTGGTTTCCCGCGTTCTTCCGAAACCGGTTTCCATTCCGGCAAGCGTTTGTATTTCAAGTGCGATATGCTCAATAACATGACCCATCCAGGTGCCGAGTTCTACACGGGTGAAGAAGCCGCCTCTTACGCCTTCGGAACATCGATGATCAATGAGTGACGGTATCAGTTGTTCAATGCGTTGGCGGAAGCCGTCGATTTTATCGGTGGGATATTGTTCCATATCCTCAAGGTCAAGGCGCATCTGGATCAGTTTCTTACGATAGATGCTCCAGATATTCGGACCTTTGAGGACTTGTATTTTTAAGATTTTCATTTGATTGGTATTAGGGATTGTTTGGTTTCCTTTAGTGTACGTTAGCTACCGCAATGAATTATTAAAATAATTTTAAAAATCTATTCAATTAATAAAAAGCATTGCAATAGCTCACTAAAATAGATTTTTCCGAGGGATAAACAAAAAATAAATTTTATATAATTTCGATACCATGCGCTATGTATTATTAGGAAAAAAATATGAAGCGTTATATTACGATTTTTATCTTTTTGGGTTATTTTTACCGCATGGATATAAAGGGAAAATTGATTATAATAGGTGGCGCAGTTGACAAAGGGACATTCCTCGAAAATGAAAAGGAAAAGAACGTCGCCAAGAACCTGAATTTTTTTGAAACGGGCATCCTGAGGCGCATCCTTCTCGAGGCCAAACATCAGGAACACTCACGGATTGAAGTCATCACAACGGCCTCGAAAATCCCACTTGAAATCGGTCCTGAATACCTGAAGGCGCTAAAATGCCTCGGCGCAACAAATGTCGATGTGCTTCATCTCGACAAGCGCGAAATGACAACGCAGCCCGAAGTACTTGACCGGCTTCGCGCAGCGGATGTAGTGATGTTCACCGGCGGCGACCAGTTGCGGCTGACATCCATTCTTGGCGGAAGTAAGTTCCACGATGTTCTGTTGGAAAAATATCATAACGAAGACTTCATTTATGCCGGAACTTCCGCAGGTGCAGCGGCTGCATCAAATAACATGATTTATCAGGGAAGCAGTTCTGAAGCTTTGCTGAAAGGCGAAGTCAAGATCACAAGCGGTCTCGGACTCATAGACGGTGTTGTTATCGATACGCATTTTGTGCAGCGCGGCAGGATCGGAAGATTGTTTCAGGCAGTTGTTGGAAACCCGCGGACTTTGGGAATCGGACTAGGTGAAGATACCGGTTTGCTGATCAGGAACAACAGTGAAATGGAAGCGATAGGTTCCGGACTTGTGATTTTGGTTGACGGGCGCGAAATAAAAGATACGAACCTGACTCAGGTTTTAATGGGCCAGCCTATTTCGATCAACCACCTTGTCACTCACGTATTGAGCATCAACGACACCTTTAACCTGAAGACTTATAAAATGACGATCCAATCTTCGCAGTATGCTGAAAAGCTCATGCTGACCAAGGAAGATATTGATCCGGGTAAAATGATGTAAAAAGATTTGCTATGAAGATAATTATCCACGGAGGTTTTTTCTCTGAGTCATCAAAAAGCGATGACATGAAGACCCTCAAACAAGATGCCTTGCGCAGGATAGTGCGTTCTTCGTATGATTATATGAGAACGCATTCGGCAGTCGATACGGTTGTTTATGCTGTTTCATTGCTTGAAGACGATCCGCTTTTCAATGCAGGAACAGGTTCACAGATACAATCTGACGGAAAAATCAGGATGAGCGCAGCGGTCATGGATGGGGAAACCTTAAAAATGAGCGGCGTTATCAATATTGAAAACGTAAAGAATCCGGTAAAGGTGGCGCATAAATTAATGGCTTTTGATGACAAAGTATTGGGCGGCATTGGCGCTAATGATTTTGCGGAAAAGCATGGTTATGAATATTATTCGCCGGAAACGGAAGAACGACGCAAGGAATACGAAGAAAAGAAAAAATCAAAAGGACAGGGAACTGTAGGTTGTGTTGCAATGGATCAGGACGGAAAGATCGCTGTGGCAACTTCCACCGGAGGAAAAGGTTTCGAAATGCCCGGCCGAATTTCTGATTCGCCGACAGTTGCCGGGAATTATGCCAACAAACATTGCGGCGTAAGTATCACCGGAGTTGGGGAAGATATTGTTAGCGGCGCTGTTGCAGCAAAAATTGTCACCCGTGTCACAGACGGATTTACGCTAGACCTGGCGTTGGTGAAAACTTTTGGCGAATTAAAGCCTTTTGACGGGTTTGCAGGTGCAATTGCGATCGATAGTGAAGGAAATTTTGGGCACATGGACTCACATCCGATGATGACTTACGCAAGTTTTGATGGCGATGTCCTTGATGTGTTTGATTAATGAAGGAATTATAGATTTTAAAAAAAACCTGATGCAGCATCAGGTTTTTTTATGAAGGAAGTTTTCTTTAATCTCACCAAGTAGACCCAATTTGCAGATGAAATAGAGGACGTAATTGGCATTATCGGTGTTGAAGGTTATGGAGTGTGCGGTTCCTGTTTAACATTCACACCAATCAGTTCCAGCGAAAGTTCCTGATTTCTATGTTCAGTTCCATTTTGTTGTCGGCGATAAAAGACGGTTTCGAGATATTTGTTTATCGGATCCGCTTCCGGTATGGCCGCGTGAGCGGTTGAAGCGGCAGCCCGGAGCAAAGCGAGGACTACAGCGGAAGACGCGACGGCGCCGGAGCGCAGCGGAGGCGGCGGCACGCCCAAAAGAAGTTTAAATTTGAGGCAACAAAAAACCCGCTCTTTCGAACGGGTTTAGTAAGTAAGCAGTAAAATTGTTTGACAAACGTTTATTTTACTTTATTAAGTATCGCTTTGAACGCTTCAGGGTGGTTCATTGCAAGATCGGCAAGAACCTTACGGTTCAGTTCGATTCCGGCAGATTTTACTTTACCCATGAATTGTGAATAGCTCATTCCTTCCAGTCGTGCACCGGCGTTGATACGCATGATCCACAGTGCGCGGAAGTTCCTTTTGTTTTGTTTTCTGTCGCGGTAAGCGTACACCATTGCTTTCTCAACGGCGTTCTTGGCAACTGTCCAAACGTTTTTGCGTCGGCCAAAGTAACCTTTGGCTTGTTTCATTATCTTTTTTCTGCGTGCCCTTTTGGCAACTGAATTTACTGATCTAGGCATAATTTTCTTGTTTTTTGTAGCAGGCGCCCGTTGGGGACTTATTGGCCATGCTCCAGGGTTATTAAATTTTTTAACCGTTTTAAGACAAAATCTAAAGTATAAGATTGAAAGTTAGTCTGTTGACCTCTTTCGACTTTCTTCATTAAATCAGCCTCAACTGTTCCTTAACACTTTTCATGTCACTCTGGTGAACAAGTGCCGAGTGGGTAAGGGCTAACTTACGTTTTTTCGACTTCTTGGTCAGGATGTGGCTTTTGAAAGCGTGTTTCCTTTTGATTTTACCAGAACCTGTCAGCTTGAAACGCTTTTTGGCACTGGATTTTGTTTTCATTTTAGGCATTTTTCCTAAGTTTATTTATTACTACTTACTTTCTTTAGTTGTAAAGTTGAATGTTTTAAAGTCTGTAATGTTGTGCTGCTTTCGCTGCCATGAACTTTCAACATTAAGACGTTATGACTTTTAACTTTTTATTTCTTCTTCTTAGGCGCAATGAACATGATCATCCGCTTTCCTTCAAGCACCGGAAGTGCTTCTACTTTTCCAAATTCTTCAAGGTCCTGGGCAAGCTTTAATAGCAGGATTTGCCCTTGTTCCTTATAGATGATCGAACGTCCTTTGAAAAATACGAATGCTTTCAATTTTGATCCTTCTTTAAGGAATTTTTCGGCATTCTTCTTTTTGAAGTCGTAGTCATGCTCATCTGTCTGAGGCCCGAAACGAATTTCTTTTATGGTGACCTGGGTAGATTTTGCCTTTAATACCTTTTCCCGCTTCTTCTGCTCGTAAACGAACTTTTTATAGTCCATGATCTTGCATACCGGCGGATCGGCATTCGGGGAGATTTCAACCAGGTCAAGTTCCTGCTGGTCGGCCATTCTCATGGCGTCGGTGGTTTTAAAAACTCCCGGTTCCACGTTTTCGCCCACGAGCCTCACTTCCGGAGTATTACGGATGTGCTGGTTGATCCTGTGCGCGTCTTTTTTTTCTACCCGAGGCTGATATCCTCTGTTACTTCTTATTGCTATGACTTTACTATTTAAGTTAAACGTTGAATGTTTTTAATGTTTTCGAAATCTCCTCATTAACGATTGAGGCAAATTCGTCAATTGTAACCGTGATGTTGCCTTTGCCTTCCTGGCCGTGGCGGCGTACGGATATCGTTCCGTTGCGCTCTTCTTCCTCTCCGACAATCAGCATAAACGGGTATTTCTGGGTTTCAGCTTCCCTGATCTTGCGTCCGATTGTCTCGTTACGGTTGTCAATTAGGGCGCGAATTTCGTGATTTTCCAGTAATTCTAAAACTTTTTTCGCATAATTTTCATATTTCTCGCTCAATGACAAGATAATAGCCTGTTCGGGCATCAGCCAGAGTGGGAAGTTTCCTGCGGTATGTTCAAGAAGTATCGCAATAAACCTTTCCATTGAGCCGAATGGCGCGCGGTGAATCATCACCGGACGGTGCAGTTCATTGTCTGACCCTTTGTAAGTTAGGTCGAAACGTTCCGGAAGGTTGTAGTCCACCTGGATCGTTCCAAGCTGCCATTGCCTTCCGAGCGCATCCTTAACCATAAAGTCGAGTTTCGGACCGTAAAAAGCCGCTTCGCCATATTCAACAACAGTATTCAGGTTTTTATCTTTTGCTGCGCTGATGATTGCATTTTCAGCTTTCTCCCAATTTTCATCAGAACCAATATACTTGTCGCGGTTTTCCTGATCGCGAAGTGAAATCTGTGCGGTAAAATTTTCGAAACCCAATGAGCCGAAAACGTATAATACAAGGTCGATTACCTTCTTGAATTCCGCGTCCAGTTGATCGGGCGTACAGAAAATATGCGCATCATCCTGGGTAAATCCACGAACGCGTGTGAGTCCGTGCAATTCACCTGATTGCTCATAACGGTAAACCGTCCCGAATTCGGCATAACGTTTTGGGAGGTCTTTGTACGACCACGGCTTGGTGTTGTAGATTTCGCAGTGATGCGGACAATTCATCGGCTTCAGTAAAAATTCTTCACCTTCTGCCGGGGTATGGATTGGCTGGAAACTGTCGGCGCCATACTTTGCATAATGCCCGGAGGTCACGTAAAGCTCTTTTTGCCCGATATGCGGAGAAACAACCTGTTCGTATCCGGCTTTTTTTTGTGCTTTTTTCAGGAATTGCTCAAGGCGTTCACGAAGCGCCGCGCCTTTCGGAAGCCATAATGGCAAACCTTGTCCCACTTTAGCCGAAAAAGCAAAAAGTTCAAGTTCTTTTCCGAGTTTTCGGTGGTCGCGGCGTTTCGCTTCCTCGAGAAGTTCAAGGTAATCTGTCAGGTCCTTTTGTTTTGGGAATGAAATTCCGTAAACGCGTGTCAGTTGCTTGTTCTTCTCGTCACCTCGCCAGTACGCGCCGGCAACGCTCATGATCTTCATCGCCTTGATGATTCCTGTGTTTGGTATGTGTCCGCCGCGGCACAAATCGGTAAAGGTCGCATGATCGCAAAAAGTAATCGTCCCATCTTCCAGGTTCTGGATCAGCTCTGTTTTATATGGATTATCTTTATAGAAATCAAGTGCTTCCGCCTTTGAAGAAGAGCGCATTTTAAACTCATGTTTTTCACGTGCGATCTCAAGTACTTTGTCTTCAATGGCTTTAAAATCCTTGTCGGAAATAGAATTATCAGCGAAATCAACATCATAATAAAATCCATTGTCAATAGCAGGTCCGATTGTAAGTTTGATTCCCGGATACGTTTCCTGAAGCGCCTGCGCCATCACGTGCGAAGTCGAATGCCAAAAGGCCTTTTTGCCTTCCTTGTCGTTCCAGGTATAGAGAACAAGAGCGCCATCGGTAGTCAGCGGTGTCGTCGTTTCAACAGCCGTGTCGTTAAAGGATGCGGAAATCACGTTTCTAGCCAATCCTTCACTAATGCTTTTAGCAACATCCATCGGAGTTGCGCCGCTTTGAAATTCCTTAACCGAGCCATCGGGCAGCGTAATCTTGATCATGGTCATAAAATTAGAGCGGCAAATATAGGCTATTGAAAAAATCCATACAATATATGGTTGGTGTTTTTGCTGATGATGCCTCACCTGACTGTGGGCGTGCCACCGGCTCCGCTGCGCTACGCCGCTGTCGCGCTGTCCGCTGTAGCTTTTGCGCCGCTGCGCTCTGCAAAAGGCTGCCGCTTCCATCGCTCACGCGGAAGGTTACGACGGAAATTTCATTGAATCTTCGGATATTTTCTGCCTTCATGATCCGCCATAATAAATTTTATGAAATTTTTTCTTGAAAGACTTTGGAAAACAAGAAATCAGTTATATCTTTGCCACCCGGTTTTAAGAGATTGACTCCGGAATTATGTAAAGTTCATTGAGTTTAGTGAAAATCAGGAGTAAAACAAGATTAACAAAATTTTTTCTCTTTTTCTCTTGTAACTTCGAAAAACACGCGTACTTTTGCACCCGCTTAGAGAGCCAAACGCAAGAATGGGATCTTGAAGTGAGAAAGAAATAAGAAGACACGTTCATAGACATATTGGATTGACAGCCTCTGATAGCGATATCAGGGAGCAGAGAGTAAGAAAAGAATACGTTAGAATTGAATCAAGGGCATTTGAGGATTCTTTCGCCGTAAATTATAAATAATATACGATGAAGAGTTTGATCCTGGCTCAGGATGAACGCTAGCGGCAGGCTTAACACATGCAAGTCGAGGGGTATAAAGTGCTTGCACTTTAGAGACCGGCGCACGGGTGCGTAACGCGTATGCAATCTACCTTTCACAGGGGAATAGCCCGGAGAAATCCGGATTAATGCCCCATGGTTTTTTAGGGTGGCATCACCTTATTAATAAAGATTTATCGGTGAAAGATGAGCATGCGTCCCATTAGCTAGATGGTAAGGTAACGGCTTACCATGGCAACGATGGGTAGGGGTCCTGAGAGGGAGATCCCCCACACTGGTACTGAGACACGGACCAGACTCCTACGGGAGGCAGCAGTGAGGAATATTGGACAATGGGCGCAAGCCTGATCCAGCCATGCCGCGTGCAGGATGACGGTCCTATGGATTGTAAACTGCTTTTATACGGGAAGAAACCACTCTTCGTGAAGAGTACTGACGGTACCGTAAGAATAAGGATCGGCTAACTCCGTGCCAGCAGCCGCGGTAATACGGAGGATCCAAGCGTTATCCGGAATCATTGGGTTTAAAGGGTCCGTAGGCGGCCCTGTAAGTCAGTGGTGAAATCTCACGGCTCAACCGTGAAATTGCCATTGATACTGCAGGGCTTGAATTACCAGGAAGTAACTAGAATATGTAGTGTAGCGGTGAAATGCTTAGATATTACATGGAATACCGATTGCGAAGGCAGGTTACTACTGGTGGATTGACGCTGATGGACGAAAGCGTGGGTAGCGAACAGGATTAGATACCCTGGTAGTCCACGCCGTAAACGATGGATACTAGCTGTTGGGTCGCAAGACTCAGTGGCTAAGCGAAAGTGATAAGTATCCCACCTGGGGAGTACGTTCGCAAGAATGAAACTCAAAGGAATTGACGGGGGCCCGCACAAGCGGTGGAGCATGTGGTTTAATTCGATGATACGCGAGGAACCTTACCAGGGCTTAAATGTAGGTTGACAGGCTTGGAAACAGGTTTTTCTTCGGACAACTTACAAGGTGCTGCATGGTTGTCGTCAGCTCGTGCCGTGAGGTGTCAGGTTAAGTCCTATAACGAGCGCAACCCCTGTTGTTAGTTGCCAGCGAGTCAAGTCGGGAACTCTAACAAGACTGCCAGTGCAAACTGTGAGGAAGGTGGGGATGACGTCAAATCATCACGGCCCTTACGCCTTGGGCTACACACGTGCTACAATGGCCGGTACAGAGAGCAGCCACTGGGTGACCAGGAGCGAATCTACAAAACCGGTCACAGTTCGGATCGGAGTCTGCAACTCGACTCCGTGAAGCTGGAATCGCTAGTAATCGGATATCAGCCATGATCCGGTGAATACGTTCCCGGGCCTTGTACACACCGCCCGTCAAGCCATGGAAGCTGGGGGTGCCTGAAGTCGGTGACCGCAAGGAGCTGCCTAGGGTAAAACTGGTAACTAGGGCTAAGTCGTAACAAGGTAGCCGTACCGGAAGGTGCGGCTGGAACACCTCCTTTCTAGAGAAGTGGCAAAGAAGAATCGAAGGCTTTCGGTTTTAATGTACATTTCTTACTCTCGCTGTTGGTTCAACATTATAATAAGCTAAAAAAACAGAGTCTCGTAGCTCAGCTGGTTAGAGTACTACACTGATAATGTAGGGGTCGGCAGTTCGAGTCTGCCCGGGACTACTTTTTTCAAGGCTTAAGGAAATTCTGGAGGTTGGGACTAACCGTTTGAAGTGCTGTTAACTGATAACTGTTAACTGTCAGCTAAAGAAAACGGGGGATTAGCTCAGCTGGCTAGAGCGCCTGCCTTGCACGCAGGAGGTCATCGGTTCGACTCCGATATTCTCCACAGATTTAGTCGAAAGACAAGTCGAAAGTTGTAAAGTCTTCGGGCTTTTGACCTTTGACTTTTGACTTTCCGCTAAGTAAAGTTCATTGACATATTGGGATAAGAAAATACAAAAAGTAGAAAGAACACAATTGGTTGAAAGTTGTATGTTGTAGGGTTGAAAGTTTTCGGACTTTAGACTTTATGACTTAAGGCTTTTGACTGATGAAAAGTACAATAAGCAAAATAAGGGCGTATGGGGGATGCCTAGGCTCTCAGAGGCGAAGAAGGACGTGATAAGCTGCGAAAAGCTGCGGGGACGGGCACACACCGATTGATCCGCAGATATCCGAATGGGGCAACCCACTATGTTGAAGACATAGTACATCGATAGATGGGCAAACCCGCTGAACTGAAACATCTAAGTAGGCGGAGGAGAAGAAAACAAAAGTGATTCCGTAAGTAGTGGCGAGCGAACGCGGATTAGCCCAAACCAGCTATGTTACGGCATATCTGGGGTTGTAGGACCACGATATTTTATGCACAAGGAACCGGAAGGACCTGGAAAGGTCTGCCATAGAGGGTGATAGCCCCGTATGGGTAACAAGTGTAATAGATAGTGGTATCCTGAGTAGGGCGGGGCACGTGAAACCCTGTCTGAATCTGGCGGGACCATCCGCTAAGGCTAAATACTCCTGAGAGACCGATAGTGAACCAGTACCGTGAGGGAAAGGTGAAAAGAACCGTGAATAACGG
>DASWML010000019.1:0-187388 GCA_036399795.1 Flavobacterium sp. | reverse complement strand
GATATCCGGAAAAGGCTACGGCGAGACCGAACCTAAGGTCGCCTGCGGTGAGAACTGCACCGAGGAACAGCACGCAATGAACCGCCGCAGCGAATTCATCATCGTCAAATAAGATCAATAATATTAAATAAAAAGCCCGGTAAGTTCCGGGCTTTTATTTGCTCTAATTGAACATCCGTTACTTCTATTCTCTAGACGACGCTCAATAACGCAATCTTTGCGTTTAGGGCAGATAATCTCAAGCACCTATATTCCTCGAGCCGATTTCCATGAACTATAAGCGTGCCCACAAAATGCCAGTGAAACAGAATGGATCGTCTGCCAAAAAAAGAGCTTGCATTTAAGGCCACACAAAGTCTTTAAAAGCACTTCAAAGCATCGTCAGACTTACAGAGAATACAGTTTCACTAAGGATGATTTATATTGAGGCTATTTCTTTTTAAAGATCCAGCCCATCGATATTTAGAGAGTAAAGAAATAGAGGAACGCAATTTGATGGAAACATCGAAACTTGGCCAAACACCAACATCGAAAAAAGACACGAGTTGCAGAATCATAAGGCTGTAATTCAGCGGTGCAGTCAATCTGTATTATTGACAGCAGACTTAAAACTTCTTTTATGGCATTGATCTGCCAGAGACAGAATAAAAAAAGCGGGAGTCTCTCCCGCTTTTTTTATGACTTGTTTTAAGGCTTAGTTTACGACGATATTATCGATCTGAACCGTTGTTGTCACGCCGCCGTTTCCATTTCCAACATATTCAAAAATGAAGAAGCCGTTTCCGGTTAAGCTTGCAGGAATTGCATAGGTTCCGCTGTTTGTAAAGTTAGTCGGGTATCCGTTTGACAAGCCTGGAGATAAGGTGAAGCTCGAGGTGATATCGACAAGGGTTGCATCAGTAGCCTCGCCTCCCGGCACATAATCCATTGAGTAATATACTTTTAGTGCCGGACCGTTCATGAAGCCAAATTTGCTCTGGAACGAAAACCCGTTGGCTGCCGTCATGTCTACAGGAATAATAAATAAAGTGCGATTTGCTTCAGCGGTTCCACCAAAAGAACTCATCTGGATGTACTTATTACCGCCAAATGTTGTGTTTGCCCAATATCTTCCTCCAATCACCGGATCATTGATATACTTAGGAAAATTCCTGTTTTGCGGGGATGTGGTTACATAACTCTCGAAGTTTTCTGTAAAGCTTCCTGAATATACAATGGCATCACCAACGATAGCCGGAAAAAAGTCAACCGACATACGATCCTGATCAAGCCTAATGTCTGATTCATATCTGGCAACGAACTGGTATGTACTTCCGAACTTCGTAAGTACGCCCCTGATGCTTCCGCTCTTTTCAGTGATCGTGTTTCCGCTGAAATTGGCAAAGCTGCTTGTCCTGAACACGATTTCGTTTCCAACATTATCAATCAGGAGACGATTGGTTGCGCCACCGGCAGTATTGTCTTCGTCTGTCTCATCAAAATATGTTCCGCCGACAAATTCATCTTTAAACTGAACATTTTGAAGTTCAATCAGTGTATTAAGGTTCGTGTCGTTGAGTGCATCTGCGATAGTCAAGTTCCTTACAAGCTGGTTTTCATCAACCTTGGTACACGAAGGAATAATTTTTCCTGCATAGTCAAATTCTGAAATCCGTCCGATAGAACCTTCAAACGATTCACCAATTTTCAGGGATCCGTCAACAGTAGCATAATAAAGGCTGTCAAGAACAACATAAACCTTTCTTCCGGGAACATATCTTTTGGCAAAAAGCGAAGTCTCATCGACTGCCACGCTGAAACCTACAGGATCTGAACCATCAGTCGGCATGGTTTGCATTGAAATGGTCTTGAAAAAGTTCCCTCTTTCATCACTTGAAGTAACGTAAGCTTCGATCGCATCACCGTTCGCCGGCAGGTATTGTTGAGGAGTTCCTGAGGCCAGGTCGACAATTTCCTCAACCGTTTTATTTGCAGTGATGTTTGGCTCGGTACATGCCGTGTCCGGAACATCATATGTATCATCATTGATACATCCGGCAGTTATTCCCGCGAAAAGTGCGGCAACTGCCATCGATTTTAATAAATTAAGTTTCATATTTTCTTTTTTAGCAATTTCTAGTAAACCTTGACATTATCGATCTGGTAAGAACCATCAAGCGATGTATTTGTTCCTGATCCGGTAACCTTAAAAGCCACATACGTGTTGCCGCTGAATCCTGCAAGACTGATTTCTCCTGAATCAAAAAATTCAAAATATTCAGCATCAGTACCAGGAAGGTTTGCATCAACCGGAGTCCATGTTGCTGCTGCTACGTTTGTGCCGTCGAAATTGGTCGACACCAAGATCTGAAGTGTGTTGGCAGGCGAGCTCACAAAGCTTTGTGAAGCCTGAAAACGCAATTTTTTTGAATTTCCTTCCTCCAGTGTGAAAGCTGGCGTGATCAGCCATCCAACGTTCACCGCTTCAGCAGAAAGAAACGAGCTGAATTCGGCGTATCCATTACCGCTGAACTGCTGGATTTTCCATTTTGCAGTTCCTTCCTGGGCAAAATTCATCCACCCCGGAATGTCCAGCAATGTATTGTCGGCACCTTGATTAAAATCCTGTCCGAGCACTACAGGTGTATACGCAGGAAGCTCAGTATCGGTATCACACGCGGTAAAAAGACCGGCTGAGAGCGCTCCGACAAGCATATATTTAAAGATATTTATCTTCATAATCTTGATTATTAAAATTGGATGTATAAGTTAACAAAATATGTCCTTCCGTATCCATAAAAATATTTAGGTGCAAAAGGAGGTGTACCGCTGGATACATCCTGTAAAATTTCCTGATAATTTGCATTTCTTGACTGCTCAAAGCCGCCGGTTTTATACGTGGTGTTAAACAGGTTGTTAATCGAGGCAAAGAAGCCAAACGTCTTGCCTGAAATTCTCCACGACTTACCGCCTGTTACGTTGATCAGGTAGAAATCATCAAGTCTTTCCTGTTTCAAAAGTCCTCTTGCTGTTGCGTCGTCAATATCTGAGAACGGCAAACCAAACGGATCATTCGGGTTTGAGAAGAAGTTCTCAGTCCTCAATAACGGAGAAACCTCAAGATAATTATCGGCCAAGTAGTTACCGTTTACGCCAACCCACCAAAATTTAGGGTCACGATATTCAAGACCTAAGGAGTAAGCCTGTTGCGGAGTACCGCCAATCCTGTAATTCTTCATGCTCGCGCGGCCGAAATCGACCGAAGGGTTGGTTACGCCAGTTTCTGCAGCAAGGTTGTCATTGTTAATGGAAACCATCGGGTTGTTTGAATAAACATATTGCCCGTAATTTCCGGATGCCATCACTTTGAGGGTAGATGTCAACTGGTATTCGAGTCCAAGTTCAACTCCAATATTCCTTCTGCTGATATCGGTTACCGTTTCGGCAATAAAAGCATTACTGTCGTCATCTCCGCCCGGAGCATCGTCAAATACGCCTTCGCCGTAGAAGAAAGATGTACGTGAAGCGTCTTCTACAGAGGTATAGAATCCGGTAAGCCTGGCTTTAAGTTTTGGCATTCTGATGATGTAGCTGGCATCAACACTGGAGATGTTTTCACTCTGAAGATTTTCAACAACGTTATTGTTAAGCCTTGCATTCGGGAATGTATTCCTCAACGAAGGCGCTTTTGTCATGTGTGCCGCGTTTACACTGAACAGGTGCTGGCCTGTAATTTTATATGTAAAGCCTCCTTTAAAACCGAAGTTTTCAAAAGTGTATTTGTCACTCTTTCCAAAGGAATTATTGGCATAAATACCATTTCTAAAAAGGCCTTCCCTCTGGTAAACAGTGCGTGTAAAATTCTGCGCGATATAGAAATCAACTTTGTTGTATGTAAACCTGAATTGGGTAAAAGCATCAAGCGTATTCGCCATCAGGTTGTAGTTGTATGCGAAAGCGTCTCCGACACCAACATTCCTGTCAGGGTTGTTAAGATCCGACTGTGATGCGTTTCCTGTCTGGAAGTTGTCAATGTCCTCGAAGAACTGTCCGCCTAAAAGATCAAGAATGCTTGCAAAATTGTGAGATTTCAGTCTTCTGAAGGTCACGCCACCGTTCATCAGGATATTATCTGCCAGTTGTGTATTCAAAATTGAATTGGCAGTCCATTGCTTGTCATCAGTACGATCTTCGTAAAGAATGTATGCGCTTCTTCCGTTTGAAGTGTTTTGGTTGGCTTCATACATAGCTTCCCAGTCGATCTGGCGCTGTGTCAGGAAGCTTGCCTGTGCAGCATTTGCAAGGTTTTCAGGAGTGTTTCCTACAAATATCCCATCGTCATATAATGATGTATAATAGCTCGGAAGGTTTCTATAATAGGTAGGATCAGGATTGTCCACGTTTTGGTAGTCCAATCTGCTGTTTCCGATTTTCCCTGTCTGGAAGGCCACGTTCGTGTTCAGGTTAGTCTTCTCAGACATTTTCCAGTAATGGCCGAGGATTGTGATAGGCTCTTCAACATCTTTATCACGTGAATTCCTTTTCTTGCCATCTTGCCATCCCCAATAAGAATTGTATTTCACGCCTGCAATGTCGGTAACTTCCTGAGTATTAGGCGAGTTTTTGCCACGACTGTTTTGTGCGTAGATCGAGGTAAGGTTGATGGAGTGATTGTCGTTGATCTTTTTCTCAACGCTCGCAAACAATGAATTTGCACTGTAGTCCGTACCTTCAAAATATCCTTCAACAGCCCAGCGACGGCCTGCAGAGATCACATAAGCCCAACCGTCTTTGTTCATTCCCGACACGTGTGTGCCCATAATTCTCCAGTCGTAGTTGGTATTTGTTCCTGAAAATGAAATCCTTGTCCCGGGCCTGTAGATCGAAGCCCTTGTATTGATTTCCTGAGTTCCGAGGATGCCTCCGAAAGTATAATCTGATGGCGCCGTTCCCATTGTAAATTCCTGGTTACGGGTCGCATCGTTAAGTCCGCCCCAGTTGCTCCACTGCGGCCTTCCGTCATAAAGTTTGTTCATGACCACGCCGTTAATCATTGTTGTTGCATATTCACTGTCAAGACCTCTGATCCTGAAACGGGCCTGTCCCCAGTTAAATGCTGCAGCCTGCTGAAATGCATCGCGGGAAGCCTGAAGCAATCCTGCGGTACTTTCTGAGCCGCTGTTGTCGTCACCAAGGTCATTTTCGGTGATTGTAATAAGACTTAGTTCCTGCTCAGAAGTGATGTCTTCCTCAAGGACAACGGTGCCAATGTCCAAAACCTGTCCCGAAACGACATCAACCGGCAAAAGCTGGTCGCGGTAACCTGCGCTTCTGATCTGTAATAACTGGCTGCCCGCTTCAACATTGTCAAATGTGAATTTTCCTGACACATCGGACAGTTGCGTAAGGTTGGTGTTCTGGATAGTCGCAACTACGCCCTGCATCGGTTTTTGTGTTTTCGAATCGACTACCTTACCGGTGATTCCAGTTGGAGCCTGGCCGAAAACAAAGACCGCTTGCATCACAAAAAAAATACTGATAAAAATTTTTCTCATAAATAATTTAGTTAATTTCTTACGCCAGTGTTAATATAAACTTAACGGCCGGCAAATGTACATCATTTAATAATATTATCTACTTTTGGCGCAAACTTTGTAACGCGATTTGACGTTAAAATAACATAGCCTTTTATGATAATTAGAAACATTTTCGTCCTTTTATTTGTTCTTTTCGCAATTACAGGAGCAAAATCTCAGGAAAAAAAATATATAGTGCATACGGTCGCATTCTATAACCTTGAGAACATCTTTGACACCATTAACGACCCGATCACGAATGATGAAGAATGGACACCAACCGGACTTCAGCGTTGGAATGGTAAAAAATACCAAAAGAAACTTGAAAATCTTGCTAAAGTAATTTCGGAAATCGGAACTGCCGAAAATCCTAATTCACCTACACTTCTTGGTGCGTCCGAAATTGAGAACCGCCGGGTTCTTGAAGACCTTGTAAAACAGCCCAAACTTATCGGTAAAGATTATGGTATCGTACATTTCGATTCACCTGATAAGCGGGGAATCGATGTTGGCCTGCTTTACCAGAAAAAGCATTTTAAGCCAACGAGCTATGTCAACATTCCGTTGATGATCTATAAAGATGCCGAGAAGCCGGCTAAAGATAAAAAGGAGACTGAAGAAGCCACCGACGACAAGACCGAAGCCGACAAAGAAGACAACCGGATTTACACCCGCGACCAGTTGCTTGTTACAGGTTTACTTGATGGCGAAGAAGTAAATGTCATCGTTTGCCACTGGCCATCGCGTTCAGGAGGCGAAAAGAAAAGCGCGCCATTGCGCGAAGCAGCGGCCAGGCTTACAAAAAAGATCACCGATTCCCTGCAAAGTATCAAGCCAGATGCTAAAGTCATTATCCTGGGCGACCTTAACGACGGCAGTTTCAACCGAAGTGTAAAAGTAGAACTCGAGGCAAAAGGGAAAAAACAAGATGTAAAGCCACGCGGGATCTACAATCCATTTGAAGAAATGGCAAACCGCGGCATGGGAACCATTGCCTACCGCGATGCCTGGGATATTTTCGATATCATTATGGTTACCGAACCTTTTATAGGTACAGATCACAATTCCTTCCGTTATTGGAAATCCGGGATATACAACAAACCCTATATGATTACCACAACAGGCCAATATAAAGGCTATCCGCTGCGCCACTCAATGACAGAAATCGGTTACAGTGACCACTTTCCCGTCTACATTTACCTGATAAAGGAGAAAAAGTAATAACAAAAGGTTAGTTTCGGCTAACCTTTTTTATTTTGTAAATTAGTATAATAAACGCAAGCCATGGCCATCACCAAACCTTTCAGCCTCAACAAGTGGATCGATGAAAACCGCCACCTTTTGAAGCCGCCCGTCGGGAACAAGAATATCTATACCGCTTCCGAAGATTATATCGTTATGGTTGTGGCCGGCCCGAACGCGCGGAAAGATTACCACTACAACGAAACCGAAGAGCTTTTCTACCAACTCGAAGGAAGCATAAAAGTCATCGTTCAGGACGAAGGGCAAAGAAAGGAAATGGAACTCCATGCCGGCGATATGTACCTTCATCCTGCGAAAACACCACATTCGCCAGTGCGTTCCGAAGGCTCAATCGGACTCGTGATCGAACGAAAACGCGCCGGAAAAGGCTTTACCGACGGCCTGCTCTGGTTCTGCGAAAACTGTAATCACAAACTTTACGAAGTCTATTTTGAACTCCACGACATCGAGCAGGATTTTCTTCCGCACTACAAGCATTTCTACAATTCCGCAGAACTTCGAACCTGCGACAAATGCGGCCACACCATGGAAGCCGATCCTAAATTTGTGAGATAGTTCAGGAGCATATTCCCGCTGTCCGCTTTATCTTTTTCTTTCTCCGCTGCGCTCCGCAATAAAAAAGGATGCCGCTGCCATCGGGGCTATTTTCCCGCACAAAAAAATAACCGTAACTTCGCCGGAACTTTTTAAACAACAGCATTTTCACAATGGAAACGACAATGACAGACAAGTTCGGAATCCAGGAAGCTCTCCAGCAGCTTGGTATCCGCGAAATAAACCAGGGAACATCAACCGGAAGCGACAACTTCGCAAATGGTGAAATCATGGAATCATATTCTCCCGTTGACGGACAGCTCATCGGGAAAGTCCGCGCCTCCACAAAAGAAGACTACGAACGCGCTATGAAAGCAGCAACAGAAGCATTCAGGACTTTCCGTTTGATGCCGGCACCGCAACGTGGTGAAATCGTACGCCAGTTTGGCGAAAAACTCCGCAAGAACAAAACTGCCCTCGGAAAGCTGGTTTCCTACGAAATGGGAAAATCCCTCCAGGAAGGTTATGGCGAGGTTCAGGAAATGATCGACATCTGCGACTTCGCAGTCGGTTTGTCGCGCCAGCTTCACGGACTCACGATGCACTCCGAGCGCCCGAACCACAGGATGTATGAACAATATCATCCGCTAGGGATTGTCGGGATCATCTCAGCATTCAACTTTCCGGTAGCCGTTTGGTCCTGGAACACAGCCTTGGCCTGGATCGCCGGAGACGTTTGCATCTGGAAGCCATCTGAAAAAACCCCTTTGTGCGGAATCGCCTGCCAGAATATCATCGCCGAAGTTTTAAAAGACAACAACCTTCCGGAAGGAATCTCATGCCTTATCAATGGCGACTATAAGATTGGCGAACTCATGACGGCCGACAAACGTATTCCGCTTGTTTCCGCGACCGGTTCAACCAGAATGGGAAAAATCGTTGCGCAAACGGTTGCCGGAAGACTCGGAAAATCACTATTGGAACTCGGTGGAAATAACGCGATTATCGTTACCCCGGATGCCGATATCAAGATGACGGTCATTGGTGCCGTTTTCGGGGCAGTCGGTACTGCCGGACAGCGTTGTACTTCAACAAGAAGGCTTATCATTCACGAAAACATTTACGATAAAGTAAAAGATGCTGTCGTTTCTGCCTACAAGCAATTAAGAATCGGAAACCCGCTCGACCAGAACAATCATGTTGGCCCGCTGATAGATAAAGATGCGGTTTCTGCATATAACAAAGCGCTTGAAGCTGTTGCGGCACAAGGCGGAAAGATCATTGTGGAAGGCGGCGTTCTTTCAGGCGAAGGCTACGAAAGCGGCTGTTATGTTAAACCTGCCATCGCAGAAGCCGACAATTCATTCGAAATAGTCCAGCACGAAACATTTGCACCGGTTTTATACCTGCTGAAATATTCAGGCGATGTAGAAAATGCAATTGAAATACAAAATGGAGTGGGGCAAGGCCTTTCTTCTGCCATCATGACCAACAACCTCCGTGAAGCTGAAAGGTTCCTTTCTGTTTCAGGATCCGACTGCGGGATTGCCAATGTCAATATCGGTACGTCAGGTGCTGAGATCGGCGGAGCTTTCGGTGGTGAAAAAGAAACCGGCGGTGGCCGCGAATCTGGGTCCGATGCCTGGAAAATCTATATGAGAAGGCAAACCAATACCATTAATTATGGTACAAGCCTTCCGCTGGCACAGGGCATCAAGTTCGATTTGTAAAAAAAAAAGAATTCTTATAAAAATTAAAAACCGCTTGAAGCGGTTTTTTTTTGTTTAACTGTTCCGGCCGCGTTCCTCCGGATATAAAGCAGGCAACGGATCGCTCTGCCAGAAATCTTTGGTGTCGACATCCATAATCGTGAGCGGGCCTTTAAATGCAGCGCCGGTATCAACATTCCACACATTGGCCATTTTCACCGGTACTGTCTTGCCGATTTTAGTAACCGGTGTATGACCTATATATATTTCCTTATAATTCGAAAGCCTTTTCGGATATCTCGGGTCGGAGGATTTAATGGATTTGTCCATCGACAATGCAGTTTCCCACAAGGTCCTGTCCCAAAACATCAACCGCGGATAAAATTCGTGTTCCACGCCATGCATATTGGTAAATCCTGCGTGAAGGAACAGTCTGTTTTTTTTGTCGAGATGATAATTTTCAAGCGAGTGCAAAAACATGATGTGCAGGTCTTTTTCATCCTGCGTGAGCCGAAAGTAAGCTTTCATAGTTGTCGCGCCGCCATGCTGGTGCCAAAGCTCATTGTCTTTTCCGCGCAGCCAATCCAGCAGCAGGTCATCGTGGTTGCCGCGCATAAAAATGCATTCGTGGGTTGATTTTAATCCAATAAGGAAATCTAGGACCTGCGGAGACTCACTCCAACTGTCGACATAATCCCCAAGAAATATCAGTTTATCTTTTTTTGTGACTTCCGCACGTTCCATAATCTGGTGTAGTGCACGGAGCCCGCCATGGATATCGCCTATTACAAGTGTTCTTCTCTTCATCTGAAACTATGAAAAGCAAAAATACGGGAAATAAAAGACACAATCTTTACACAAAGTAAATCTGCGCGTAATGTTAAGCAGTAAATTTTGTAAAACCTGCGCCATTTCACGGTTAACAATATTTACAGAAATTCTGCAAGACTACCGGCCATACCCGAATTATCTTCACATTATCAAAAAGTTCAGTACACTTAACACCTTAATTATACACGCCACGAAAGATTAAATTACTACCACGGGAATTATGGGTTTGGGGCCAACAATTCCGATCAATCAGGTTAAGTTTTGGGTTAAGTTAACGGCAGCTGTCTTGGCTGCCGTTTTTTTTATTGGATCATGCCATACTTCATCTTTCTGAGGACACGCAGTGCTTCTTTAAAAGAAAGATAGGCATTTGGAAAAGCCTTAAGCAGCAGCTTCGCATCGATCAGTTTTTGTTTTGCATCGTCAAAACCGTTCAGGTGGCAGATCATCAGGTTGCTCGGCAAACTTTCCAAATCGCGAGTTTCCCGTTCTGACAGCGACAGCCCTTTTTCAAGTTTCGATAGCAAAGACAGGTTGCTGTTGTATATATGATAAAGCATCTTCCGGTTGTATTCCGGCGGGCGGAACAGCATTTCACTATCAATTTTATAATATCCATTGTCAAAAAACCGTATCGTCAGCCGCTCCAGCGGATAATAGCTCGTGCGGTCATTCAATCCCAACGGAACATATTCAACAATCGTAAAACTCTCTTCATCATAACTGATGATCACGTCATCCATCGCCGAATAAAAAAGTTTGACCTGCTCATTGATCAGCTCGATATCAACACGTGAAAGAAAAGCCTTGTCGCGCACCCGCTTCGGATTTCCGGCCCAGCAAATCACGAACAATTCTTTAAAAACCTTGTACTTCGGCTTGATGTCTTTGTGCCGGTTGTTCATAAAATCGATCACGCCGTCCAGCGTATCGGCAATACTGTTTCGCGCGCTGTTTTCGATGGCAGTAACCGTTTCCGTGTTTCGGGTGCTTTTGTCTGAAGCCATCGGTGTAAAGCCGCCTTCGACAGGGACCGTGTTGCTTCCGCGCCTGATAAAAATCGTATTTGCCGAAATCATATGAATGCCTTTCTTAAAGTACGAGGTCTGCTTTTTCGGCTTTATCGTCACCAGCCCGACGACTTTTCCCTTCGGAAGATGCGGAAACGGCACATTTTCATACTGTATTTTTGGCGGATTCTCCAGATAAGCGTTCACCAGGTTTTGGATTCGGCTGTCATCAAAAAAATCATCACCGGTAATCTCATTGTCCTTGTCCTCAACACCAACAACAATGTACGAATTGTTTGTCGGGTTCGAGTTCGAGAGTGCGCAAATGTGCTTCAGGAATTTGCCTTTTCCCTCACGCGTATGCAGGTTCAACTGCCGCTTCTTGTCATAAAAGCTGTTCTCGTCGTTATGCGCGAGCAGGGTTTTAATAAGAAGCCGTTTGTTGATCATATTTTCTGGAGCTGATCCCGCTATCCGCTTTATCTTTTGCCGGCTTCGACGGGCTCAGCCTGGGCAAAAGGATACCGCTTCTATCGGGGCTAAGGCAGTTTAACTTCGGTTTACAATTGTCGCCGAAGCCTGGGCTGTCGGCATCACCATCAAATCTGTAATATTGATATGATAAGGGCGCGACACCACGAAATGGATGATATCGGCAATGTCTTCCGGTTTCAGCGGATGGAATCCTTTATAAACATTCGAAGCGCGTTCACTGTCGCCTTTAAACCTCACTTCACTGAATTCTGTTTTCACCATTCCCGGATGTATCGCACCAACACGAATCCCGTACTGGTTGAGGTCGAGCCGCATGGCCTGGTTCAGCGCGTCGACGGCGTGTTTGCTTGCGCAATAAACATTTCCGTTCGGGTAGACTTCTTTTGCAGCAGTCGACCCGATATTGATGATGTGTCCTGTCCTGCGTTCAACCATCTGCGGAATTACGGCTCTTGAAATATAGAGCAATCCTTTTACATTGATATCGATCATCTGATCCCAGTCGTCAAGATCGCCTTTATCAATAGGATCCAGCCCGTGTGCATTCCCTGCATTGTTTATTAAAACATCAATATTTGCAAATTCTGCGGGCAGCGATGCGATGCTTTCCGCAACCGCATTTTTATGCCGGATGTCGAAAAGCAATGTGTGGACATCAGTTCGCTGTAATAGTTCGTCCTGCAGTTCGGCAAGCCGGTCTTCGCGACGTCCGCAAATTATTACTTTATAATCGTTCTTTGCCAGCGCTCTTGCTGTTGCGCGGCCGATTCCGCTCGTGGCTCCTGTTATTAAAGCTGTCTTTTTCATCTCAGTCAGTTTTTAAGGCACTTTACAGCCGCGGCTTTCCACCCAAAGGGAAAACCAATCTTCTTTGTCGAGTATTATTTCTGTCGCTTTTGCAACATTCTTTATGCGTTCCACATCGGCCGTTCCGAAAACCGGAATGATCCCTGCAGGATGTTTTAATATCCAGGCAAGCAGGATCACATCTGCGGAAGCGTTATATTTTTCCTGAAGAACAACCAGAAGTTCTTTCAGCCGTGTCGACTGTTCGGTATCGTCCCGAAAAACATTTCCCAACGGGTTCCATGCCATTGGTGTAATGCCGTGAACTTGCATGTGGTCGAGCGAACCGTTGGTCATGGCTTCATTATGTGTTACCGAAAACTGGATCTGATTGTATAAAACTGGAATCTCTTGCCTTATCAGATCAGTTTGCGAAGCCGTAAAATTCGACAAGCCAAAATTGAGTAGTTTCCCTGCGGTTTTTAGTTGTGCAACAGCCTCGGCGATTTCTTCGGCTATCATCAGCGGACTCGGCCGATGCAGCAGCAGCAGGTCAACATAGTCCGTCCGCAGGTTTCTTAGGGAATTCTCGACCGACCGAATGATGTACGATTTCGAATAATCATAATGTTTAATCGGAATATCGCGGCCTTCGCAAGGATATTGGATTCCGCATTTGGTAACGAACTGGACCGAACTGCGACTTATTCCGTTGTTATAAAAAGCCGCACCGAACTGGGCTTCTGTTGTATATCCGCCATAAATATCGGCATGATCGAAAGTAGTGATGCCGTTTTCAATACATGCCTGTATCAACGTTGTCATGCCTTGCGGCGAAAGATTTTTGCCCCAGGTGCCCCAGTTCATCGTTCCGGCGGCAAGCTTTGATAAATTATTCATAAATGCGTCCAAACAGTTGGTTAAAAATACTGATAAATTTCATTTTGCTCGTTATGGATTTTACTGTGCAAGTTATGATACAAATAGGGCGTAAACCTGCTGTTTTAAGACATGAATCTATATATAGAGTTAAACTATCTTAAATTTCGCCAAAGGTTAATGCTGACAGGCTAAAAGTCCTGTTTTTTAACCAATTGTTAACAAGGGTCGACATAAAAAATTTTCAATTTGCACCGGTTATTAAAGTAACGTTCATCAACCTAAAACAAACTATGGAAGAAAATACTGCCACGCTGGATATCCGGGCAATTAATGAGAAGATTGAAAGGGAAAGTGCCTTTATTGACCTGCTCATGATGGAAATGAACAAGGTCATCGTAGGACAGAAGCACATGACGGAAAGACTGCTGATCGGATTACTTGGGCAAGGGCATATTTTACTGGAAGGCGTTCCGGGACTCGCAAAAACACTTGCAATTAATACACTTTCACAGGCGATACATGCGTCGTTCAGCCGCATCCAGTTTACGCCTGATTTGCTTCCGGCAGATGTTGTCGGAACCATGATCTACAATATCAAGCAAAACGAATTCACCATAAAGAAAGGCCCTGTGTTCGCCAATTTCGTCCTTGCAGATGAAATTAACCGTGCGCCGGCCAAAGTACAGTCGGCACTTCTCGAAGCGATGCAGGAAAAGCAGGTTACCATTGGCGACAGCACCTTTAAGCTGGAAAGGCCATTTCTTGTGCTTGCCACGCAAAACCCGATCGAGCAGGAAGGAACTTATCAGCTTCCTGAAGCCCAAGTCGACCGTTTTATGCTGAAAACCGTAATCGATTATCCTAAAATGGACGAGGAACGTCTTGTGATCCGTCAGAATTTAAAAGGCGGTTTCGACCGTGTGAACCAGGTTGTTTCCGTGGAGCAGATCCTCCGCGCCCAGGAAGCCGTCCGTGAAGTATATATGGATGAGAAAATTGAGAAATATATCCTCGATATCATATTCGCAACGCGTTATCCTGAAAAATATAAACTGGAAAGCCTTAAGCCGCTTATTGGTTTTGGCGCTTCGCCACGCGGAAGCATCAACCTCGCAACTGCTGCAAAATGCTATGCCTTCATCAAGCGCCGCGGCTATGTGATCCCTGAAGATGTACGCGCCGTTGTTCACGATGTACTTCGCCACAGGATTGGCGTCACCTATGAAGCCGAAGCAGAAAATATTACATCTGTTGATATCATTAACAAAATCGTGAATGAGGTCGAAGTCCCTTAATAGATATGAGATGTGAGTATTGAGAACGTGCAATCAGCCTCATACTGTCATCTAAAATCTAATATCTAAAAATGGATACAAAAGAACTGCTCAAGAAAGTACGGAAAATTGAGATCAAGACGCGAAGGCTGAGTGATCATATCTTCTCGGGCGAATATCATACTTCTTTTAAAGGCCGCGGGATGACATTCAGCGAAGTGCGCCAATACCAATTTGGTGATGACGTGCGGGCAATCGACTGGAATGTTACCGCGCGTTACAATGAGCCGTATGTCAAGGTTTTCGAAGAAGAGCGTGAACTCACAATGATCCTGATGGTCGATGTCAGCGGATCGGAAAGCTTCGGTTCAGGAAAACAGCCCAAGAGTGAAATTGCAACAGAAATCGCTGCGACAATGGCTTTTTCGGCCACACAAAACAACGACAAGATCGGGCTTATACTTTTTTCGGATGAAATTGAACTCTACATTCCGCCGAAAAAAGGAAAATCACACGTACTGCGCATTATCCGGGAACTGATAGAATTCCAACCGAACAGCAGGCGGACAAACCTGTCCCAGGCAATGAAATTCCTCTCGGGCGTGATGAAAAAAAAGGCCATCGTGTTTATGATCTCCGACTTTATCGCAAATGACGATTATGAGCAAACACTAAAAATTGCTTCTAAAAAACACGACATTACCGGTATCCGCGTGCATGATGTGCGTGAGGAAAAAATGCCCAACCTTGGAATGGTCAACATGCTTGATGCCGAAACCGGCCAGGTGATTTTGGTCAACACAGGTTCGAAAGCGGTACGTACACAATACGAAAAACGATACAACGACAAAGTGAAATATTTCAGGGAAATTTTTAATAAGTGCGGCGCAGGCGTTGTCAGCACCCGCGTCGACGAAAGTTACGTCACCAAACTTCTCGGTTATTTCAAATCACGCGGATAAATGAGCAAAAGGATTTACATACTGTTTTTGCTGATTTCAGCTTTTGCTTTTGGGCAGAAACCTGTGACCGCGACACTTGATACGGTTAAAAATAAGATTGGCGCCGAGTTCAAGCTCACCATTAAAGCTTCCGCAGATACGACGGCGCTTGTGATTTTCCCACAGCAGAAGATGTTCGGCCCGCTTGAAGTCATCCAGTCTTATCCAATCGATACCGTAAAAGACGGCGCGCGTTTTCAACTGATTAAAAAGTATGGGCTAACGCAGTTCGATTCGGGAAAATATACAATTCCGCGGCTGACGGTCATGATCGACAAGAAGCCTTTCCTTACTGATACTTTCCGGGTTGAGGTTGCCAATGTGAAAGTCGATACGCTGAAACAGAAACTTTACGATATAAAAGACATCGTTCATACTGACAGAAGTTTTCGTAAGTGGTGGATTTATCTGCTGATTCCGTTGGTTATTGCGGCAATTGGATTTCTGGTTTATCGGTTCATCAAAAAGCGCCAGCAACAAAAAGGCAAACTCGATCTTTTCAAAACCCCGATTGAAAAAGCAAACACGCTTCTGCAGCAGCTTGAAAAGAAAGAGCTTTGGCAAAAAGGCGAAGTCAAGGAATATTATAGTGAGCTGACTGATATTGCACGGAATTATATCGAAGAAGCGATTCACATCCCTGCAATGGAAAGCACAACTTCCGAACTGATTTTTGCCCTGCGCAACGAAGCCGTTAAAAAGAACATGACGCTGTCTCAGGAAACGGTTGAAAACCTTGAGAAAGTCCTTCGCCACGCCGATCTTGTAAAATTTGCAAAGTCGCGTCCGCTGGAATATGAAATTGCCGACGACCGCAAAAAGATTGAAAAGACAATCGTCACACTGGACGAATCGATTCCCGAGGAAACCACTGACGATGCCGCTTTAAATGAAATCATGAAAAAGAGACTGCTCAGGCAGCAGAAGATAAAAAGAATCGCCATAAGCGCAGGCGTTGTCGTGTTCCTGCTGATGGCAACGACCGTGTATTTTACGATTACCAAAGGGTTCGACTATGTAAAAGACAACATCATTGGGCATCCCACAAAAGAACTGCTTGAAGGCGAATGGATTGCCAGCGAATACGGAAATCCCGGTGTTTTTGTCGAAACCCCGAAAGTGCTAAAACGAATGAACGCCGAGCAGATGCTTCCAAAAGAAACCATCGCGCTACTAAAGGAATTCCAGATTTTCGCCTACGGAAGCGCGATGGACAATTTTTTCATCATGGTTTCCACGAATACTTTTAAGGCAGAGCAGACACCAGATTTAAATATTGCGCTTGAAGGCGGAATAAACGTCCTTGAACAACAAGGCTTCCGCAACATTCTGTTCAAGCAGGAGGAATTTGAAACTAAAGCAGGTATTTCAGGAGTCAAAGGCTACGGAACCGCAATAAAAGTGAATCCGCTGACAAAAAAAGATATAAAAGTTTATTACGAAGTGTTGCTTTTCGGTCAGCAAAATGGCCTGCAGCAAATCATGATCATGCATGAAGAAGGCGATAAATACGCAAAAGAAGTGTCAGGACGCATACTGAATTCCGTCGAACTTAAATACACACAAGGATGATGGAGAACGTGACATTCCTGAACCCGCAGTTTTTCTGGCTGTTCCTGTTGCTGCCGTTTGCCATCGCATGGCAGGTGTGGAAGAGGAACAAACAATCGGCAACGTTGAAAATCAGTTCACTTGATGGGTTATCGTCAGGAACAATATGGGCGAAAATCCATCCTTTCCTGTTCGTCTTCCGCATATTGGCGCTGGCCTTCCTGATTGTTGCAATGGCGCGTCCGCGGACGGTCGACATCAGCAACAAAACCAAGACTACAAAGGGAATCGACATTGTCATGGCAATCGACGTCTCCAGCAGTATGCTTGCGCGCGACTTAAAACCGAACAGGCTTTCGGCACTAAAGGAAGTGGCTTCTAACTTTGTTAAGAACCGACTGAATGACCGCATCGGACTCGTTTATTATGCCGGTGAAGCCTATACCAGAACGCCGGTGACCAGTGATAAAGGAATTGTTGCGCAGGCGCTGAAGGAACTGCGGTTTGACAGAGTGCTTCAAGACGGAACCGCAATCGGAATGGGACTCGCAACTGCCGTAAATCGGTTGAAAGACAGCAAGGCGAAGAGCAAGATCATCATTTTACTGACCGACGGGGTAAATAACTCCGGAACAATCGAACCCGAAACGGCTTCCGACATTGCCAAAGAATACGGAATTAAGGTTTACACGATCGGAATCGGAAGAAACGGTATGGCCGAATTCCCATACGCAATTGCTCCTAACGGCGATTTTATCTTCAGGATGATGCAGGTTGAGATCGATGAACAACTGATGAAAAGCATCGCCCGCAAAACCGATGGAAAATATTTCCGTGCGACAAGCAACAGCAGGCTGACAGCGATCTATAACGAGATCAATAAACTTGAAACAACGGAAATCGAAGAGCTAAAATTCTACGATTATGACGAAAAATACCGCCCATTTGTTTGGGTAGCCGGACTTTTGCTTTTGGCCGAAGTCACATTAAGAAACACAATATTCAGGAGTTTTATTTAAGATGTACGAACTCGAAGAAAAAATATACCTCTACCTTTTGGTCATCGTGCCCATGCTGGCGCTGATTTTTCTTTACAATCTGTATTGGAAAAGAAAAAAGCAGCGCGAATTCGGCGACCTTGAAATGGTAAAAAAACTCAGCCCCGACAAGTCGCTGTTCAAGCACATCCTGAAGTTTGCCATCGTCCTGTTGGCTATCACAAGTCTTGTTTGGTCGCTTGTCAATCTCAAGATCGGGACAAAACTTGAAACTGTAAAGCGCGAAGGAATCGATATAGTTTTTGCCATAGACGTTTCAAAAAGTATGCTCGCCGAAGATGTTGCGCCAAGCCGTCTCGAGAAGACAAAGCAAATGGTCTCGCAGATCATCAACAGCCTTGGCAGCGACCGCATCGGAATTGTGGCGTATGCCGGAAGCGCTTTTCCCGTTTTGCCAATCACCACCGATTATGCCGTAGCGAAAATGTTCCTGCAGAGCATTGGTCCGGGAATGGTGTCATCGCAGGGAACTTCGCTTGATGAAGCCATCGAGATTTCCACCGGGTATTTTGAAAAAGAAAGCAGCACCAACAAGCTGATCATCCTGATTTCAGATGGGGAAGATCATTCCGAAGGCGCTGAAGATGCCGCCGAGGAAGCTAAAAAAGCCGGCGTGAAGATCATTACAATTGGTGTCGGAACTGAAAAAGGCGGACCAATCCCGCTAAAAAGAAATGGCGTGGTTGAAACTTTCCAGCGCGACAATGAAGGCCAGGTCGTGGTGACAAAGCTCAATCAGGAAACCCTGAAAGAGATCGCGAAAAGCACCAAAGGCGGTTATGTTTACGGAAGCAATACCAAGGAAGTGCTGAAGTACATCAAGAACGCGCTCGACAATATTGAGAAAACAGAATTTGAAAGTACGCAGATGGCCGATTTCCAGTCGCAGTTCCAGTGGTTCATCGGGATTGCTTTTGCGCTGCTGTTCCTCGATATTTTTCTGCTCGACAGAAAAACCGAATGGCTTAAAAAGCTCAACCTGTTTAATGAAAAGGAATCATGAAGAAGATAATTTTATATAGCTTGCTCCTGTTTTCTTTCGTCCTTTCGGCGCAGGAGAAAGATAAAGACCTGCCGCGCGGAAATGAAAGCTTTAAAGGAAAGGATTATGCGGGTGCCGAAGCACAATACCGCGTTTCGCAATCGAAGTTTCTCGGAAAAGCAACATCATCATACAATCTTGGCAATTCGATCTACAGGCAAAACCAAGTTTCGGAAGCGAAATCGGCCTATCTGAAAGCCATTCAAAACGCAAGGACGCGTCCGCAGAAACATTACGCTTTCCACAATTTAGGCAATGTCTTTATGAAGGAAAAGCAATATGACAAAGCGGTTGAAGCTTATAAAAATGCGCTGCGGAACAATCCGGCAGATGAAGAATCACGGTACAATTACGCTTTGGCAAAAGAGTACCTGAAGAACAACCCGCCGAAGGACGACAAGAAAAAGGACGACAAAAAAGACGATAAAAAGAACGACAAAAAAGATAAAGACCAGAAGAAGGACGACAAAAACCAGGACAAAAAAGAAGGCGACGACAAGAAAGACCAAAAGGATCAGGATAAAGGCAAGGACAAAGAAAATGACAAACAGGGCGACAAGCCTGAAGAGCGCCAGCCAAAACCTGCTCCGGGAGGTATTTCAAAGCAACGAGTAGAAAACCTGCTTGACGCCGTGAACAACGAAGAGCGGAAAGTCCAGGATAAAGTCAATGCCAAAAAGGTAAAGGCGAAATCTGTCAATCCTGAAAAAGACTGGTAACGTAACGGGTTAAACAAATGAAGAATTATTTCATACTATTATTTATATGCTGCTTCGGCCCACTGCAGGCACAGGTCCAGTTCGAGGCTAAAGTCAGCAAACAAACCCTCGGCATCAATGAAAGGCTGCGGATCGACTTCAGCATGAACGCCGATGGTGATAATTTCACGCCGCCTTCATTTGAAGGTTTCCGTGTGGTAGCAGGACCAAGCCAGCAGGTGAGCCAGTCGTGGGTAAATGGGCGGAGTTCATTCAACAAAACATACTCCTATTACCTGTTGCCCTCACAACGCGGGGTGCTGACCATTCGGCAGGCATCGATAGAAATCAATGGGCAGATTTATAAAACCAGCCCTGTAAAAATTACGGTAACTGCCGCCGTCGAGCAGCCGCGCGATCCGAACGATGTTCAAATCAGCGCCGACGATGCGCTCCATCTCGTAGCTGATGTCTCAAAGACAAACCCGTACATTAACGAACCTATTACCGTTGTCTATAAATTGTACTTCAGCTACAACATCGGGATTACCAATTGGCGCGAACTCGACAAGCCGAAATACAATGATTTCTGGAGCCAGAATATCGACATCAAGCAATTGCAGGTTGAAGAAGGCAAATTCAATGGCGAAAAATATCGTTATGTTGTTTTAAGGAAAACCGTATTATATCCGCAGAAATCGGGAAAACTGGAGATCGAGCCGCTTTCACTGGATATCGATGTTGAACTTCCGTCGAACAGGCGTACTATTTTTGGGCAGATCGTTGCCATACAAGACCACAAAAGGGTTTCTGCCGGCGCACGTACCATTAATGTAAAGCCGCTTCCGGAAGCCGGAAAGCCCGATGATTTCTCAGGCGCTGTCGGAAAATTTGATTTTAAGGTTACGCCATCACAAACAAATATCAAGAACGGCGAATCGCTGGAACTGAATGTCAGTGTCAGCGGAAACGGCAACCTCAAGCTTTTCAACCTTCCCAAGCCTGTCGTCCCGTCGGCACTTGAAATGTACGATCCTGTCCATAAAGAAAATGTCAACACAACCCTTAGCGGCATGTCTGGAAAAATATCCGACAGTTATACGATCATTCCGCAGTTCAAAGGAAAATATCCGGTTCAGGCGATGTCGTTTACTTACTTTGATCCTTCCGCCGGACGATATAAAACGATCAACTCCCCCGGAATCATGATCAATGTCCTTGACGGACCAATGGAATCGGGCGCGGTTGCGGAAACTGGCAACGAGCCTGCAAAGATGAAGATATCAGGCGCAGAGCAGTTCAAGTTCATCCGGCTGAAAACAAGCCTTACCCCGGTAAAGCAAAAGGATTTTTTCGGATCCGGAACATTTTACGCACTGGCGCTGCTTCCGTTTTTGTGCATTCCGCTGGTCGTGCTTCTCAGGAAGAAAAAAGAGGCTGCCGACAATGATATTGCCGGAAACAGGATCCGGATGTCGAACAGGCTCGCCAGGAAATACCTGTCAGAAGCCAAGAACAACCTCGGCAATAAGGAACAATTCTATGTTTCACTCGAAAAGGCGATGCACAATTTCCTGAAGGCAAAACTTAACATTGAGACCTCAGAAATGAGCAAAGACAAGATCCGTGAGATCCTGCTGGCGAGAAATGCGCAGCGTGAAACGGTGGACGATTTTATCCGGCTCACCGAGAATTGTGAGTTTGCCCGTTATGCGCCATCATCATCCGTGGCGATCAATCAGGATTATGAGAAGGCGGTGAATATTATATCTGAACTCGAAAAACAATTATAACAGTGATGAAAAATATAGTTATCGTTTTTTTACTGTTAACCGAAGTCGTTTTCGCGCAAGCCGGATTTGATAAAGGAAATGAATTATACCGGAAGGAGCAGTTTGCCGAAGCCGCCGAGGCTTATGAAGGCGTACTCAAAACAGGAAAGCACTCTGCCGAATTATATTTCAACCTCGCGAATTCCTATTACAAGATGAACAAGATTGCGCCTGCCATTTATAATTACGAAAAAGCGCTGCTGCTCAATCCGGATGATGCCGATATCAGGAACAACCTGAAATTTGCCCATAAAATGATGATCGATGAGGTTAAGGAAACCACGCCGGTAGGTTTCAGTAAGCTGGTGCGTGACTTTACTTCAGTGATGCATTACGATTCCTGGGCATGGGCTGCCGTAGGGATGGCTGCAGCATTCTTATTGCTGTTCTGCGGATATTATTTCACGGGCGCCACTTTATACAAAAGGATATTCTTCATCGGGATGTTGTTGGTTTTAATTGGTATGGCCACGAGTACCATCGCTGCAATCTATGCGAGGGAAATTTATGACTCGGAAAGGCCGGCAATCGTTTTTGCAGGGATTGCATCTGTAAAGAGCGAACCTCAAAACACGGGTGGCGATGTGACCATGCTGCATGAAGGCACAAAGGTTTACGTACTGGAAAAACTCGAAGACTGGCGGAAAGTACAGCTACCCGATGGTTCCGATGGCTGGATGCAGCAGGATGCGATCAAGGAGTTGAAATAACGGGCTTCAGCTCTTCCCACAAAGTTTCAAAAACAGGAAATACCGCAGCGGCAGTCTTCTTCACAGGTTCATAAAGGATGGATTTCCCGGCGGTTTCATCAGAAATGAGCGGCTTGTTGTCATTAACTTTCTCAAGGAAGCTGATGGCAATGCCAAGCAACAGCACCATTTTAAAAACGGCGAGCATCGCGCCGCCGATTTTGTTGACGATTCCAAGTCCGGACAATCCCGCCAAACCCGAAAACAATTTCGCAAGCAGCGATATCCCGACAATCACAAGGACAAAGGTCAGCGCAAATGCCATTATTTTTATTGCATACGGATTCCATGACAAATGCCTTCCAAGATAGTCGCCTGTAAAACCGGAGAATTTTATGGCAACGTAAATTCCGAGCATTGTAGAAACCAATGAAGCCAGCTCCATGAAAAAGCCGTTCATGAACCCACGGAAAAGTCCGTAACAAAGCAGCAGCCCGATTAAGATATCAGCAAATGTCATAATGCGCGGCAAGATATAATTCTTCGCCTCAAAACCAAAACGTATCTTTGCAAATAAACGATTGAAATGTCCAGGGATATACAGTTAAAAGAGCGATGGGAAAAGCTCGTCAACATACTTTCAGATCAATTTTCACAGGGTGAAAACCTCGATCTTGATGCAATTATTTACCTTATCGGCGTCCAGGAATTGGGAAAAGTCCACCAGAAATTTAAAAAGGATGAAAAGCTAAACCTGATGCACATCGGAATCTGCCGGCTTCTCGAGCCTTACGGCTACTATGAATTCGACTATGTAGATCGTGATGGCTGGCCGCATTACAAGGTTAAGGAGCAGTTGCCGCCGTTAAAGGCCGGCGAACAGTCGGTTTTAATGAAAGAAGCCATCGTAAATTATTTTCTCGAAAAACAGCTAATCGATTAGAACATAAGCAATTTCGTGTGGTCAGGCCGTTTTTTCTGGGAGCTGTTTCCCGCTGTACGCTATATCTTTTTTACTGCTTTTCAAGCCGTAAAAAAGGATGCCGCTGCCATCGAGGCTAAGGAATTATCCGTAAATTTGCACCTCATATTTCCGAAACGATGACCGAGAATATCCACCAATATATCGCCGAAGCTGAAGCTTTTACAACCACAAACCGTGACGAGCTTGAAGTTTTCCGTATTAAATTCCTTGGCAAGAAAGGCCTGCTGAACGACTTCTTTGCCGAATTCCGCAATGTGCCGAACGACCAGAAAAAGGAATACGGACAAGTAATCAACCGTCTTAAAAATATTGCCGAGGAAAAAGTAAAAAGCATCCTTGAGCAGCTTGAAGAAGGCGAGGAATCCAAAGGCATTTATGGCGACCTTACGCGTCCGGCCGAGCCGCTTAAAATAGGGTCGCGCCACCCGATATCCATTGTAAAGAACCAGATCATCGATATTTTTTCGAATATCGGGTTCAACGTTTCTGAAGGTCCGGAAATCGAAGACGACTGGCATAATTTTACCGCATTGAACCTGCCTGAATACCATCCGGCGCGCGATATGCAGGATACTTTCTTTATCCAGACCAATCCCGATGTTTTACTGCGAACGCATACTTCATCTGTCCAGGTGCGTTATATGGAAAGCAACAAGCCGCCGATCCGTACGGTTTCGCCGGGGCGTGTTTTCAGGAATGAGGCTGTTTCGGCGCGTTCGCATTGTATTTTTCATCAGGTGGAAGGACTTTACATCGATAAGGATGTTTCGTTTGCCGATCTCAAGCAGACGCTTTTATATTTCACAAAGGAAATGTTCGGAAAGTCCAAAATCAGGCTGCGTCCTTCATATTTCCCGTTTACAGAACCAAGTGCTGAGGTCGACATTTACTGGGGACTAAAAACCGAAACCGATTACCGGATCACCAAAGGAACCGGATGGCTTGAAATCATGGGCTGCGGAATGGTCGATCCGAACGTACTGAAAAACTGCGGCATCAACTCGGATGAATATACCGGATTCGCTTTCGGAATGGGAATCGAAAGGATCGCGATGCTGCTGTACCAGATTGGAGACATCAGGATGTTCTATGAAAATGACATCCGCTTCCTTGATCAGTTCAAAGCCAGTTTATAGCAGCCGGCCCAGCCCCGATAGCAGCGGCATCCTTTTTTGCGGATTGAAAAGCAGCAAAAAAGATATAGCGGATAGCGGGATTGGCTACAAAAACCAAATCATTTGAAAAAAGACATCATCATACCGACTGTAGAGAACGTTTTCATGGCCGCTGTGCGCGAATGGAACGACGAATTCATGGAAAATGTGTGGTATGTTTATCTTGTGAACGACAGCGATTTCCATCTCAATGGCGTGATGGTGGTTTCAAAAGCGTTCGGTACCATAGAAGGTGAAATGCGGAAGACTTCCCTGCTGCGCCATGCTTTTGTTGAAGTTCCTGCCGTTTCGGTCGTGAAGGTCGAAATGATCGAGAGCAGCGTGCTAGCGCTGAACAACGAATTTATGGTGACTTTCTTTATCGGGAATACGCTGTATGACCGAAAATACATCTTCAGGGCAAATTTAATTGCCGGGGAAAATCTTGAAGAAGTGCCGATCCTTTTTAAAGACGGCGTGATCGTTCGCTGATTATTTGGTCTTCTTATCTTCAATCCACCTTAGCATCTCCGGATAAATGATGCGGTTTCTCGTGGTTGAATTCAGCCTCATGAAATGTGTGCCGCGTTCCACCATGATCAGTTTGTGCGGGATTTTCTTTGCTGCAAGTACCGAATCAAGGATAATCGACTGCCGCTTATTGACGATAAAATCCCATGTTCCCTGGAAAAGCAAAGTCGGCACGTTCGAAGTATTGTAAACCGGCGAAGCTTTCTTGAGTGCCTTCGTAATTGTGTCTGAAGGAATGGTTTCATCGCCACCTAGCAGGTTTTTCATGATCGGGAGGGAAATCTTCTGGACCACTTTATTCTGCCCTTCTTTGGCAATGAAATCGGTTGGCGGAAACAAGGCAATGATTTTATTGGTTACTTCAGGATGCGTATATCCATACAGCAGCGCGAGATGGCCGCCTGAGCTTTCGCCAATAAGCGTATACTTTTTAGGGTTTAGCCCGTTTTTAGGAAGATCGCGATCGAGTAATTTGATGACCGAAGCAATATCGGCTATCTGCTCATCGAGATGCGATTTGTCGTTTACAAGCCTGTAGTTGATGTTGGCGCTCGGAATCCCGTTCTTCATCAGGAACTTCTGTGTCATCCTGATATTGCGCTTGTTCCCGAACGACCATGCGCCGCCGTGGATGATGATCGCAAAGCCGGCATCTTTTGAAACTTTCGCCGGAATGAAAACATCCATAACCTGCTGCTCGTCGTGTCCGTAGGCAACATTATAGATTTTATGATCGCCGCGGTTTGTGGTCACGTTCCGGTATGATGTTCCGCAGGAAACCATCGTTAGCGCCAAAAGGAAAGCCGCCGCCTTTTGAAAGTTCATCTCCTGCATTTTCTTCCGGCACTTTTTCATCAGCGTATGTTTAATCCAGCTTTTCAGTAAGCTTTTTAAATACTTTTTTTGCTTCTTTTCCTTCGTAAAGAATCCCGTGCACCGCATCGATAATCGGGGTTTTTGCGCCATGTTCTTTATTGAGTTCAAAGGCGCTTTTAGCGGCGTAATAACCTTCGGCAACCATGCTCATTTCCATCATGGCCGATTTTACGGTGTAGCCTTTCCCGATCATATTGCCGAACATCCTGTTTCTTGAAAACACCGAATAGCCGGTTACCAGTAAATCTCCAAGATAAGCCGAATCGTTGATGTTCCGCTTCATCTTGTGGACTTTCTTGATGAACTTCTTCATTTCGCGGATGCCGTTGCTCATCAGGACCGATTGGAAGTTGTCGCCATATCCCAGTCCGTGTGCCATTCCCGCTGCAATGGCGTAAATATTCTTCAGCATCGCGGCATATTCTGTCCCGATAATATCATCGGTGATTTTAGCCTTGATATAGTTTCCCGACAGGCATTTGGCAACCATTTTCGCCTTGTCCTCATCGCCGCAGGCAATCGTAAGATACGACAAACGCTCCAATGCGACTTCCTCGGCATGGCACGGCCCGGTGATGACACCAATGTTGTCATACGGGATATTGTAAGTTTCATGGAAATGCTCGCCTACTATCAGGCTTGTTTCAGGAACGATGCCTTTAATGGCAGAGAAAATAACTTTTCCGTCAAGGCTAACAGTCATTTTTTTTAATTCACCGCCGAGAAACGCTGACGGAATTGCGAAAATAACATAGTCGGCATACTCAATCGCTTCATTGATATTGTCAGTAAGCCGCAGCTTGTTTGTATTGAACTCTACCGAGCTCAGGTAATTCGGGTTGTGATGGTGTTCCTTGAGGTGATTGATCGCATCGGCATTGCGCATGTACCAGGCAATTTCATCCAGGTTCACACATAGCATCTTGGCAATAGCTGTTGCCCAGCTTCCGCCACCAATAACCGCAAATTTGGGTTTGTTGTCTTTCATTTTGGAAAATTGCAGCTTCAAAAGTACTTAATTTAACAGGAAGATTTTTTCAGCACTTTTGAAGGCGGAACTTTTAACATTTTTTTATGAGGCGATAATATAATTTACCCGCTTTCCTTCCGTTAGCTAAGTACATTCAAATCAATTGTTTAGCATTAAATTGATTTAAATTAGTTAGTAAATTTTGTTTTGGTGTATGAAGAAAGGCGTTCCTGAAGAAATTCAAGAACGCCTTTTGGATTTATGGCAATGCTCAATAGCTCTGCTCCACTATCTCCTTGATCTTATGCAGTGTAATGTTCTGGCGTTCACCCAGCACGCGCCAGCCACGCTTGTCGAAACGGTCTACGATAAAATCAGCCGACCTTTGGTAGTCTTCGGTATATTTTGAAAGCCGCGTATCCATTCCCATTGCCTGGAAAAAGCTTTCCGTCTTTACAATCGCTTCTTTTGCAACTTCTTCATCCGCACCGTGAAGCCCGAAGACGCGTCTTCCATATTGTGCGAGTTTTTCTTTTTTCGTTTCAAACATCACGGTGTAAAGCCGTGGGGCAATGATCGCAAGTGTCCGTGCATGGTCGATATTGTATAACGCGGTCAGTTCATGCCCGATCATGTGTGTCGCCCAGTCTGTTGGAACGCCTTTGTTCAGGATTCCGTTCAGCGCCATCGTGCAGCACCACATAAAGTTTGAGGCAAGCGCGTAATTTTCGGGATCTTCAACAACCTGCGGGCCTATTTCTGCCAAGGTAATCAGGATTGCTTCGGCCAGCCTGTCCTGCAGATAACCTTCATGCGGATACGTCAGGTATTGTTCCATCACGTGCGTAAAAGCATCGACGACACCGTTCTGTATCTGCCGTTTTGGCAACGAACGGATGACTGTGGGATCGCAAATAGAAAATTGCGGAAACAATGCCGGGCCACCAAACGATAATTTCTCCTGCGTTTCCTGTATTGTAATTACAGCGCCTGAATTCATTTCGCTTCCGGTAGCAGGCAATGTCAGCACCGTACCGAAAGGAAGTGTATTGTCTTTCAGCAGTAGCCTGTGATGCAGGATATCCATTGCGTTTCCTTTGTATTTTACTGCTGCTGAAATAAACTTTACGCCGTCAATCACCGATCCGCCGCCAACAGCCAGTATGAAACCAATGTTTTGTGTACGGGCGATGTGGACTGCTTTCATCAGTGTCTCGTAATGCGGATTGGGTTCAATGCCACCAAATTCCGTAATGTCGTAACCATCAAGCGCGGCCGTCACTTTTTTATGGATGCCGTTCGCGAATATGCTTCCGCCGCCATAGGCGAGCAGTATTTTCGTGTTTTTAGGAACAAGTTCGGGAAGTTTTTCGATCTGGTCTGTGCCGAAAAGGATCCGCGTAGGATTGTACAGGTCAAAATTCTGCATACTGAAGTCTTTAAATTTTCAGTACCAAATTTACTAAACGCTGACCCGAAGTTTAATAAAGTATTGTTAAGGAACGCTAAAGCAGTGCCTTTTTGTAGAGGTTGTTGTGGTCGACATACTGCCAAACCTTTTCCGGGAGCAGCGGCCTTACGTTTTTACCCAGACGGATGCTTTCACGAATGGCTGTGGAGGAAATCTCGACAACGGGCGCATCGATATGATGTACTTTCGGATGTTTTGCCAGATCGGTCGCTGCTGTTTCGGCAATACGCGGGTAAACATAAATGTCGTGGTTTTGCAGCATCACCTCATAGTTTTTCCATTTGTGGAACGACCTGAGGTTGTCTTCGCCCATGATCAGCGAAAATTCATGCTGCGGATATTTTTCCGCAAGGTGCGCCAGTGTATTGATTGTGTAATTGGGCTGCGGCAGGCGGAATTCGATATCGGAAGGCTTTAGCTTCGGGTAATCTTCGGTGGCAAGGAAAACCATTTCAAGGCGTTTGTAATCATCAAGGAGCGTACTTTTCGCTTTGTGGGGATTGTGCGGCGTGACCACGAGCCAAACCTGGCCGACACCCGAGAATTCTGCCATATGGTTGGCAATGATCAGGTGGCCCGCGTGTATCGGATTAAACGTCCCGAAATAAAGCCCGATTTTCATTTATTGAGAAATTCCTTTACCAGAAGATAAGCCTCGCGTTTGGCATCGTCGAGGTTGTAATTCTTGATGATCTTGTCAAATTGCGGCGCAGTGGCCAGTTCAACCGAGGCTTTTGCAATGCGCATGTTGATCTTTTCATCGCTTTCGGTCGAGCGGTTCTTCAGTCGGATCTTAAGTTCGTCTACACTTGGCGGCTTTACGAAAACGGCGAGTGTTTCCTCAGGGAACTTACGCTTGATCCGGAGTCCGCCCGCAACATCGATATCGAAAATGACGTTTTTGCCTTTTCCCCAGATGCGGTCGATTTCGCTTCTGAGAGTTCCGTAGAAATTATCGCGGTACACTTCTTCCCATTCAAGGAAGTCGTGGTTCTTGATGTGCTGTTTGAATTGTTCGAGCGTAATGAAGTAATAATCCTTTCCGTGAACTTCCTCGCCGCGCGCTTCACGTGATGTGGCCGAAACCGAAAACTCCAGGTCGAGTTCTTCGATTCCCAGCAAATGCCTTACGATTGTAGTCTTTCCCGATCCGGACGGAGCCGAAAACACGATTAGTTTTCCCTTCTCCATTATAAGACGTTGAGCACCTGCTCCTTGATTTTTTCTAATTCGTCCTTCATCTGCACTACAAGCTTCTGCATTTGTGCATGGTTTGATTTTGAACCCATCGTATTGATCTCACGACCCATTTCCTGGATAATAAAACCAAGTTTTCTGCCGTTGGCCTCACTTCCTGCCAGCGTTTCGATGAAATAATTGAGGTGGTTTTCAAGACGGACTTTCTCCTCGGTGATGTCGTATTTCTCGAGATAGAAGATCAGTTCCTGCTCAAAACGGTTTTCGTCGAGGGTTACTTTAAGTTCCTCAATTGCCGTTTGCAGCCTGGTGCGCACGGTGGTGATCCTTTCGCTGTCCATCGCAACGGTTTCATTCATCATCGTCATGATGTTGGCGATGCGGTGCAGGAATTCCTTTTCCAGCGCGACGCCTTCCGAAATACGGAACTGCTTGATATTTTTGAGTGATTCATCGATTACCTTTTGGATCTGGTCCCAGTCGCTGTCGTCGATTTCCTCACGTTCTGTTTTCAATGCGTCGGGCATCCGGATGGCCATTTTCATCAGCTCGGTCTCATCGGCATCCGGCTGTATTTCCTTGAGCTGGTTGATGTAAGCGCGCAGTATCGGGACGTTCACCTTGGTGCTTCCCTGTTCCAGCGTGCTTTCAACAAAAATCGAAAAATCTATTTTTCCGCGTTCGAGCGCTGCCGAAATCTGGTTTCTCAAGCCAAGCTCAAGCTCGCGATACACCGAAGGCATCCGAACGTTGAGGTCAAGCCCTTTGCTGTTGAGCGACTTGACTTCAACCGTAATTTTTTTATTCGGGAGCTGTAGTGAGGCTTTTCCGAAGCCGGTCATCGACTGTATCATACAAACATTTTAAGCAGGCAAATATAATTAATTTAAATGTCGCCTTCGGGCTGTGTGGGCGGAATTGAAACCTGTGGAACAATTTTCTTCTGTGTCACCAGCCATACGCCGCCGAAAATCATAATGGCAGAAATGACTTTGATGGCCGATAAAGAATCTTTACCGAGCGTAATGGCAAAAATGGTAGCGAAAACCGGCTGAAGGTAAATGAATACCGCAACAATGGTCGGGCTGAGGGTTTTCATCGACAGCAGGTTCAGCAGGTAAGTCAGGAATGTTGAAAAGATAATGACAAAGCCGATTTCCCACCAGATGAATTCCGGAACCAGCGCCCAGTTTACCGACCGGAGTTCGCTCCATCCGAAAGGCAGGACCATGATCAATCCGAAGAGATATATCCATTTCACGAATGTGAACGCATTGTATTTGTCCATTAATTTTTTGACAAGGATGAGGTACAGTCCGTAGGAAGCCGCGTTTACAAACACCAGAAAATTCCCCAGCGCAGCGTTTTGGGCATTGCCGGACGATCTTCCGTAAAGGATCAGCAGGCATGTTCCGGCAAGCCCGAGGATGATGCCGATGATTTTCTTTGACTGCATGCGTTCCTTCAGCAGGATTGCCGAAAGTATCAGCACCAGGATTGGCGTGGTCACCATGATGACCGATGCGGAAATAGGCGAGGTGAGGCTGAGGCCTTTAAAGAACGTAAGCATGTTGAGCGCTACTCCGAATAACGCTGCTGCAATGATCCGCGGGAAGTCGGCAAGTTCGATTTTTTCCTTCGGTGCAAAAAGCCACGCCAGCCAAAACAATACGACGCATCCGGCAACGCGCAAAAGGATAAAACCATACGCACCGATGTATTGCGGCATGACATCCTTGGCAATGGTGAAGGTAACGCCGTAAATAAGCGACACCATTGTAGCGCCGGCGAGGGCTAGTGTGCGTTTTGACATCAGCTTAAAACAGAAATAACATCATCGACATTCTTTTTGCTGTTGCCGATGTAGATTTTTCCGCCGATGATAAACACAGGGCGGCTGAGGAATGTATAATGCTGAAGGATGTATTTTTTATAATCTTCCTCGGTAAGGTTCGGGTCTTTCAGCCCAAGCGACTTGTATTGCTGTGCTTTGCGGCTGAAGAGCGCTTCATAGCTTCCGGCGAGGTTTCTCATTTTTTCGAGCTCTTCGGGCGTGATGGGCTGCTGTTTGATCTCACGGAGTTCGAGATGGTTTTCGGGCAGTGATTTGAGGATTTTCCGGCAGGTGTCGCAGGTTGCCAGATAGTACACTTTATCCATTTGAAATTTTGTGCAAAGGAAATCAATTGAATGTGAAATGACTATTTTTAACAAAAAAATACGATGCAGCACCTTTTTGAAATCACCAGAACGAGCCGGAACACATTGGAGAAATTCCTCGATGTCTATACTACAGAACAGCTCAACACGATTCCGCCCGGGTTCAGCAACAACCTGATCTGGAACATCGCCCATATTATTGTTGTGCAGCAAATGCTGGTATACAAGCTTGCGGGGCTGCCAATGATGATATCAGATGAAATGGTTGAAAAGTACAAGCGTGGCACAAGGCCTGAAGGCGATATTTCTGCCGAAGAAATTGCTGAGGTTAGATTGCTTCTTTATACCACTATTGATCAAACCGAAACGGATTTCACATCTGGGAAGTTTGCGCAATATCATGAATTCACCACGATGTCGGGATTTACAATTCGAAGCGCCTCCGAAGCAACTGCCTTTAATATTTACCACGAAGCGGTTCATACGGGGATGATGATGAGTATCAGGAAGTTTTTTAATTAATAAAGTTAATGTCGCAATGAAAAAATTATTATTATTTTTTGTATTCTCAGTTTCCGCATTGTCGTGTTCCAGCGACGATAATCATGACCATCATCAGGTATCAACAGCGTCGATAAGCTTTAAAATTGATGATCACCTGGTTGAATTTGACTCACCTGTCACTGTATTTGGTTATGCGCCAGATTATGATTTACTGTGTAACGATACTGAAGGCAACCATTTTGCAATCAGTTTTCATCTTGGAAGCACATCTCATTTTATTACCGGTGTTTTTATTTATGATCCAATAGTAGAGAGTGAGTATTATTATGGAGGCGGAGTATGGACTACCAACGCTGAGATTAATACTCCAGGTCGTTTAAAAGGAACGTTTAGCGGTCAAGTGGTAGACAATGATGATCAAGGCGAAATGATTTTGTTCGATATCACTGAAGGAAGGATTGATGTTACGTATACAGTGCCGGATTAACAAAGAACTACGCAATTATGAAAAACCAAATCACACATGATGACAGGATGGCAAAGATGACCTTTGCTTCCGTTTATCCTATGTACGTTGCAAAAGTGGAGAAGAAAGGCAGGACAAAAGAAGAACTGCACGAGGTGATCATGTGGTTGACGGGTTTTAATGACAAGGTGCTGCACGATTTAATAGATGAAAAAGTGACGTTTGAAACTTTTTTTGAACGCGCAGCCTTACACCCCAACGCACATCTCATCACCGGTGTAATATGTGGTTATCGTATAGAAGATATAAGCAATCCGCTGACACAAAAAGTCAGGTATCTCGATAAGCTGGTAGATGAACTGGCAAAAGGCAGAAAAATGGAGAAGATTCTAAGAACTGAAGCGTAGAACTTTAAAATCCCCTCAGACTTATGATTGATAAGTTCAGGAACCACATCGAAAAATTCACCGATATTAATGATGAAGAATTTTTAGGTGTCTCAGCATTTTTTCACGGATCAGAAAGTGAAAAAGAAAGAGAACTGCCTGTGCAAGGGAAGGTTTGCAAATACAATATTTGTGTTTAGCCAATACTTTGACTTTGTAACGATAATGGCTATATTGCTGGTTTATGTCAATTTGCCGCTTTCATAGCTACCGCAAAAACTCAAGTCCGAATGAACAAAATAATATTAACCATTTCAATTGTAACCGTTCTTACTGGTTGCAGCTCGACATCCAAAAAAACCAACCCTATGGAAGACCAAAAGAATCTAACAGGAAGCACAACTTCATCAGTTGATACAACACCAAAGGTGACCGGCATTGGCGGGATCTTCTTTTTTACCGATAATCCGAAAGAAACCAAAGAATGGTATGCAAAGAATTTAGGGCTTGAAATCAATGATTGGGGTTCGTCAAGTTTTGAATCCAGGAACATTGACAGGCCCGACGAGATAAACACGCTCCAATGGACGCCGTTCAAGAAGGGAAGCGACTATTTTGAACCTTCAAAAAAGGACTTCATGATCAATTACAGGGTTCAGAATATCGAAGGACTCGTAAGCAAGCTTAAGGAAAACGGTGTCACCGTACTGGACAGTATTGCGACGTACGACTACGGGAAGTTCGTGCATATCATGGACACGGAAGGCAATAAAATAGAATTGTGGGAACCCGTTGATGACAAAAAAGACGGCACATCAAAATAGGATTGTACTACAGATAGAAGAAAGCCGCATGAAAAAATTCAGATTACTGATTGTCTTTCTCATTGTTAATGTCCAAATGCTGTTGGCTCAAATACCACATTTAACAGGAGAAGTGAAAATCTCGATTTTAAATGGAACGATTGAAAGCGATGTGCAATATTCGAACGTACCCCAGCTTAAGAACTATAGCATCTGGTTGAATTCAGGACTCAATGTAAGGTATTTCAGGGATGCAGAAGACAAATCCAATTATGCATACAACAAGTATTATGATGATGATAAATCAAGCGAGGCCTTCCAATATTATTTTCCGGACAATGAAAACAAAGGAAAGTTCCTGCCACCCAAGTTCAGAATAAATTTCGTGGGTAAATTCCCTGTCATCAGCGATACTTTAAAGGCAAGCGATCGCGGGGACTGGAAAGGAAACATCGCCTTCAACGGCACAAGCATCAGGGCAACCGAACAATCGGCGTGGTATCCGGTTTTATACGATATCGATCATGATATTCCGATTGATAAAATTACTTACGACCTGACGATTCATTGTACCGACTGTCAAAGCATTTATTTGAATGGTTCTGCACCGGTTAAAGCAAGTTCTGCAAATTTCAAATCTGACGAGCCGATTTCATTGATGCTTTTTGCCGGTTTGTTTGATTTTACAAAAACCCAAAACACCTATTTTATCAACACGGGACTGACTTCAGGACAGGAAAAGGTTTTAGGGAACTGGGCTGGCAAAATTGTGGATTTCTACGAAGGGAAGCTTAAGATTCCCTATGGAAGTGCGATAACTTTTCTGTCTTCAGCACCAATTTCTAAAAACAATGCGTGGATGTTTGTCACTTACCCGACGGTTGCGGTTATTGGCCACGGAAACTATAATTTGAAAGGGTTTTTCAAGACCAATACAAACACATTGGAAGACGACACGAAAATTGAATTCTTCGCCCATGAACTCGGGCATTATTATTTTGGAAGCGTACTTGTTCCAAATTCAGAATTACGATGGATTTTTCTTGAAGGCCTGACAGAGTATGCCGCACTTCAAACCGTCAAAGAAGTTTTGGGGGAAGACAATTACCGAAAAAAAATCGAGCGTTATTTAAAAGATACCAATGATTATCTTCCCAAATCATTGGCAACGATTAAAAGTGCTGAGGTTGATCCGACGTACAGATACATTTACTTTCCATTATTGCTCACTGCGTTGGAGAAGGAAATAGGAAAAGACAAAGTGTGGGCTTGGCTGCGGACTGTTTTAAACTCAGATAAACAGGTGAAAACGGACTACGATTTCTTTAAAAACTCGCTGATTAAAAGCGGTGTAAAAGAAAACGAGTTTAAAAATTTTGAAGAAAAATATATTGTATCTGAAAACGCAAAGGAAAATGTGTTTAAAATAGTTAAGTAAGTTTCCAATTAAACGATACCGAAAAATGCTCTCAATAATTACTTCTCTCAGAAAATCGTTTAATGCCGGGGCTTTTGATCATAAAATGCTGCTTTTTTTAGCCTTTTGTAAAATCCTTTTATGGCTCACGTTGGTGATGAACGCGTTGTCGGTACTGATGTTGATTTTTTCTAAAACATCATATTATTATGAGGTTCAGGCTGCAGCCCTTCTGGATGTTGTAATGGTCATCATTTTTTACGGCACCTTTTATCTCGTCACATTCGTGGGTTTACCGGTTTGCATTTTAATAATGATGATCCATCTGTTGTTTAAGCACGAAAGAAAAATGGCCATCAACTTGAAACCACACTTGCGCCTGATTGTGATAAACATTATTTTGTACTGCAGTTTTATGGGCATCCTCGCATCAATGGTTTAATTTAGATTGTTCGCGCGTTACGAAGCGTTGAGATGTCACCACTGATTCACGTATCGCTTCAATACACGATAATCCTAGACCAAAGCTTCCTTACTATATTTCCTTCGGTAATCCAGTGGAACATTCCTATTATCTTTTGAAAACTTCACGAAACGCTTTTTATATCGGAATAATTAAAAAAGACACCATAATTTCACCCGCCAAAACTTCATCAACCCATTCCTGTCCGGCTTGCCAAGAATCGTTATTTTTGTAAAAAACATTCCAACCATGAAATTCAACACTAAAACAATACACGGTGGCCAACACCATGACGAGACAACCGGTGCTGTCATGCCGCCGGTTTTCCTGACATCAACTTATGCACAAACCACCCCGGGCGTTCCGGTTGGCGATTATGAATACAGTCGTGCGGCAAATCCAACGCGGACCGCTTTAGAGAATGCTCTGGCGAGTATCGAGAACGGCGCACGCGGATTGGCCTTTTCATCCGGACTTGCAGCAACCGACTGTATCCTGCGTTCTTTTAAAGCCGGAGACGAGATTATCGCAATGGACGACCTTTACGGCGGTACATACCGCATGTTTACACGCATCTATAAAGACTCAGGCATCAGGTTTCATTTTGTCGATATGAACGACATAGAGAAATTCCGTTCACTAATCAACGAAAACACAAAACTTGTCTGGGTTGAAACACCTACAAACCCACTGATGAAACTGGCCGATATTGCTGCCATTGCAAAAATCACAAAAGAAAAAAATATTCTGTTTGCTGTTGACAATACCTTTGCGACCCCATATTTACAGCGCCCGCTCGACCTCGGTGCGGACATCGTAATGCACTCTGCCACGAAGTACCTTGGCGGACATTCAGATGTTATTGCCGGCGCATTGATCATCAAAGATGCTGAACTTGGCGAGCAAATGCACTTCCAGCAATTTGCTACAGGCGCGACGCTTGGCCCGATGGACTCTTTTCTGGTATTGCGTGGCATTAAGACGCTTCACATCAGGATGCAGCGCCATTGCGAGAATGGTGAGAAGGTTGCGGCATTTTTAAAAAACCATCCTAAAGTTGGCCTTGTATATTATCCCGGACTTCCGGAGCATCCGTTTCACGACATTGCGAAAAGGCAAATGACAGGTTTCGGCGGCATGGTGACATTCACTTTTGCCTCGGGTGAAAAAAAGGACGCCATCAGCTTCTTAGAAAAAGTCAAGGTATTTACATTGGCGGAATCCCTTGGTGGCGTGGAATCGCTTGCAAACCATCCTGCACTGATGACACATGCGTCAATCCCTGAAGACAAACGTAAGGAAATCGGCATCAGTGACGATCTTGTCAGGCTGAGTGTTGGTATTGAAGATGCGGAGGATTTGATTGAGGATTTGCGGCAGGCGTTGGATTAATTCGACAAGAACCATTGGTAGATAGAATAAAAAAGCCGGACATAACATCCGGCTTTTTTATAGCTTTTCTTTTACTAATTGATGTAGTAAATATATCCTACGTTAAACCAGACATTCCAATCGTTGGCTTTGTTTTCTTTGTATACGGCCGGATCAGGTTTTAGTCCGTCAACCCAGTCTGAGAAGTAATACTGAAGCCTTAAGTCGATCATAAGATCAGACAATTCCGTCAGTTTGTAACGTGTTCCGATACTTGATACCACAGACCATGTTGTTCCACCTTCATTGGTGGTCGCATCAAAATATTTAATCGGCGTGGTATCGGGTGTGTTCAACGGGCCAAGAGTGGAATAAGCTTCAGGATCATAAAAGCTGAAATGCGCACCAAGGCTTACGAAAGGAGCCAAAGCGCCGATGGTAGAGGAGAAATCACGGATACTGAAAGGAAAATATTCAAGCTGCATCCCAATATCGGTAACTGATGAGCTTCCGCGCATTCCGCGTAACTGTGTTGCAAATTGCGATGCCTTTTTTGTATCGACCCATTCCCCGAAATGCTGTAGCTCAGTCTTGTTGTAAGACAATTCGCTTCGCAGTTTAAAGTGGTCGTTAAAATATGTCTCGGGAGTATAACAGTTACATTCGGCCCTGTAGGAAAAGTTGAGATAATGGATGATACCTATCCCAAAACCTGTATTTCCTGAATTGGTTTTCAGGTCATGCCTTTCACCATAGTCCGACTGTAGCGCCGTAGGCCCTATAATTACACCAACTTCATGCGAAAAACCGAACTGTGCCGCGGCCTCATGAGCATAGCCGAAAAGCAGCAGGCAGGTTATGATAAAATACTTGGGCATTGACAGTGTGTTATTTTTCAATTCCTGCAAATATATAAAAACATCATTCACCTGCTAAAAGAATTTTAAAAAATACTTAAAAGCCAAACGGATATGTTAAAATGTTAATATTGAATAAGATGCCTAAGACCCTGGCACACTTAAAACGTTGTCGCTTTGAATCTTTTAGGAACAAAAAAAATGGCATTCATATTTTAAAGAAAATGTATATTTGCGCCACTTAACGAAAACGTTTTCACTAACGTTAATAATTCACTTATCATGTCACAAAGTATTGATGCTTTTGTTGAAGCGGTTGCTAAAAGAAACCCAAATGAGCCTGAGTTCCTGCAGGCCGTACAGGAAGTTGCTGAAACAGTGATTCCGTTTATTGAGCAAAATAAAAAGTACCAGAACAAAATGTTGCTTGAGCGTATGGTTGAGGCTGAGCGCGTCATCATGTTCCGTGTGGTTTGGACCGACGACCAGGGAAATACACAAGTTAACCGCGGTTACCGCATCCAGATGAACTCGGCGATCGGCCCATATAAAGGTGGTATCCGTTTTCACCCGTCAGTAAACCTGAGCATCCTGAAATTTCTTGCTTTTGAGCAAACCTTCAAGAACAGCCTGACCACTTTGCCGATGGGCGGAGGAAAAGGAGGCGCTGATTTCGATCCTAAAGGAAAATCAGATAACGAAATCATGCGTTTTTGCCAGTCCTTCATGACCGAGCTTTCAAAGCATATTGGCGCTGATACTGACGTGCCTGCAGGTGATATTGGTGTTGGTGGACGTGAAGTCGGCTATATGTTTGGCCAGTACAAAAGGCTGCGCAACGAATTTACCGGTGTTTTGACTGGTAAAGGAATCACTTTCGGAGGATCATTGATCCGTCCGGAAGCCACAGGATACGGTGCAGTTTACTTTGCCCACAGTATGTTAAGTACAAGAGGTGAGAGTTTCGAAGGCAAAATCGTTGCAGTTTCGGGATCAGGAAACGTAGCGCAGTTTGCAGCTCAAAAGGCAACGCAGCTCGGAGGAAAAGTTGTTACAATGTCTGACTCTTCGGGATATATTTATGATGAAGCCGGAATCGATGCCGAGAAACTTGCGCATGTCATGGAAATCAAAAATGTAAACTACGGAAGGATCAGCGATTACCTTAATAAATATCCTGACGCAAAATTTGTAGCGGGAAGTCGTCCTTGGGAAGTAAAATGTGACATCGCATTGCCGTGTGCAACCCAGAACGAACTTGACGGCGGCGAGGCACAAATGCTTGTAGACAGCGGTTGTGTTTGTGTGGCAGAAGGCGCGAACATGCCTTCAACGCCTGAGGCAGTTACTGCATTCCAGAAGGCCAGGATTCTTTTTGCTCCCGGTAAAGCGTCAAACGCAGGCGGTGTGGCAACATCAGGACTTGAAATGTCACAAAACTCATTGAGGCTTAGCTGGACTGCTGAAGAAGTTGACGAAAGGCTGAAAAGGATCATGCTTGACATTCACTCGTCATGCGTGACTTACGGTGCTGACGGAACCGGATATGTTGACTACGTTAAAGGAGCCAACATTGCAGGATTTGTCAAAGTTGCCGATGCAATGCTCGGACAAGGTGTAGTATAATCAGAATCTTTTTGATATTATATTTAAATGCCTCCGGAACACCGGAGGCATTTTTTTTAGCACAGGCTAAAATTTACATAAAGCCGTTTTAGGTATATTTGTAATCCAATCAGGTTTTTGAAATGAAATTAAGGCTTCTCATATTTTTATTTGCTGCACTTCCGCAGTTTATTTGCGCGCAAAACAACCAACTCTGGAAAGGCTATTTTTCCTATACTGCCATAAGAGATGTCTCACAATCCACCAATACGTTTTATGCCGCTTCTGAAAATGCCCTGTTTTCCAAACATCTTGCGACAAATGTCATAAAGACGACCAATACCGTTGACGGGCTTTCCGGCCAAACGATCACCGCCTTATACCACAGCCCGACCTACAACAGGACTATGATAGGATACAGCAACGGACTGATTATCGTAATCAACGAAGCTGACGGAAGCATGATCAATGTTGTCGACATCATCAACAAGCAGCTCCCGTCAAACATCAAGAAGGTCAATCACTTTATGGAGTTCGAAGGCATCCTGTATGTATCGTGCGATTTCGGGATCGTACAATACAACCTTGCCGCACTTCAATTTGGTGACACTTATTTTATTGGCGATATCGGTGCGGAAATCGTTGTTTCACAGACTGCAGTTTTCGGAGGTTTTATATTTGCGGCTACTTCTGCGGGAATCCGCCAGGCTTCGGTTACAAATCCAAACCTTGTTGATTACAGTCAATGGACACAGGTCGCGCCGGGAGCATGGATGGGAATAGAATCTTTTGGCCCGGAATTGATTGCCATTACCAACTTTGGGCAGGTGAACCGTTACAATGGAACAACTTTTAACGTGTTTTCGCAACTCCCGCTTCCCGCGGTTGATCTCCGAAGCACCGGAAGTTACCTTGTCATAACAACGAGCGATATTGTATATGTCTACAAGCCATCACTTGCCATCATTGCCCAGCTTAATAGCAACCTGATTCCTGAAATGAATGCGGCGTTTACCGCTGCTACCGTGGTAAATGATGTGATTTTTGCAGGAACGCTCGAGAACGGCGTGGTTACAACACCGCTTTCTAATACGATGGCGTTTGATTTCATCAGTCCGAACGGCCCGTTGCGCAATAACATTTTTTCCATCAACGCCTCATCATCGAATTTATGGGCAGTTTATGGGGATTATGCCGAAGATTATGACCCTGATCCACTGCGGTTCTACGGGATCAGTAAATATAACAGCCAGGGATGGACAAACATTCCGTACAATGAAGTGCATGCCTCCGGCAAAGAAGCGCCCGATCTTGTTCGGGTAACGGTTAATCCGGCCAATGAAAACAACATTTTTGTGAGTTCCTACCACGGCGGGTTGCTTGAATTTGAAAACGACGAGCTTGTGATGCAGTATGATGAATCAAACAGCGGGCTGGAATCTTTGGTTGATCCGACCGCACCAACATACGTCAGCGTCAGGGTTGAGCAATCGGCTTTCGACCGCGAAGGGAATCTCTGGATGACCAACGGGCTTATTGCCGACCCACTTAAAGTGCTGCGTGCCGACGGAAGCTGGCTTTCCATCAATATGGAACCAATAATAGACAATTTTTTCGGCGCAAGGTTTGCCGACCTTTTGATCGATAAAAACGACACGAAATGGATCGCCACGTCATCCGATGGTGTCGTAGGGTTTAATGAACAAGGTAATATTTATAAAAAAATTACTGTGGGTTCAGATCAGGGGAATCTTCCGATAGCCGATGTCCGTGCCATTGCCATTGACAAACGCAACCAGCTCTGGATCGGGACCAGAAGTGGGCTTCGCGTGCTTTCGAGTGTGGACCGTTTCATGAACGATTCACAAATGACTGCCAACGCCATTATTATTCTCGAAGATGAGGTGGCGCAGGAGTTACTGTATGAACAATTCATTACTGATATTGTGGTCGACGGCGCCAACAACAAATGGATCGGTACTGCTGATTCAGGCGTATTCCTTTTGTCACCAAATGGTCAGGAAACATTATACCATTTTACCGCCAACAACTCTCCGCTGCCCAGCAATACCATAAATGATATCGATGTTAATGGCGCCACGGGCGAAGTCTTTTTTGCGACTTCAAAAGGAATGGTTTCGTTTAAAGGCACTTCTACCGATGCGGGCGATAATTTAAATAATGTGGTTGTGTATCCGAATCCGGTGCGTCCGGGATATGCCGGCACCGTAAAAATTACCGGGCTTATGGATCAGGCGAATATTAAGATTGCCGATGTTGCCGGAAACCTTGTTTATGAAACTGTTGCCGAAGGCGGAACCATAGAATGGGATACGACTGCTTTCGGAAAATATCGCGTCGCTTCAGGCGTGTATATGATCTTTATTTCTTCTGAAGGCGGAGATGAAACCAAAGTCAAAAAAGTGATGGTGATCCGCTGATGCGCGTAAAAACCAAAGCTATTGTCGTGAGCACGCTGCGATACCAGGAAAAAAGCCTCATCGTGAAGTGCTTTACAGAAGCCGCAGGGCTTAAATCCTATTTCGTACACAATGCTTTCTCATCTTCGAAATCCGCAAAGAAGATGGCATACTTCCAGCCGCTGACCATTCTCGAGATCGAAGCCGTCCATAAAAATAAAGACACGCTCGAAAATTTCCGGGAAGTACGGCTTGCCGTTCCTTACGAAACCATCAGTACCGACATCCTGAAAAGCACGATCGCTATATTTATTGCTGAAATGCTTCACCACAGCATCCGCGAAGAAGAGAAAAACACCGATTTATACGAATATCTCGAAACTGCACTGGTATGGCTCGACCACCATCAGGAAACGGCAAATTTTCACCTGATCCTGCTTTTGGAAATCACGAAGTTCCTCGGTTTTTATCCCGATACGGATAACATTTCAGGATCTTATTTTGAGATGATGGAAGGTGTTTTTACCGATTTGCATGCAGTAAGCTGTCTCTCTTCAGAAGAAACACATCTTTTCAAGAGGCTCATCGGACTCAAATTCAGCGGCAGCCAGAAAGTCTTTAGTGCGGCTGAAAGAAATATCCTGCTGAAAATCCTCCTCGATTACTACAGTCTTCATCTTGAAGGTTTCCGGCGGCCAAAATCACTTGAGGTTTTAAAGGAAGTTTTTGCCTGAAAGCGCATTGTTGCTGCAACACAGTAAATATCAGGTTAAGTCTAAGCACTTCAACTTATTAAAAAATTCATTAATTTCGCAGTCCGAAATACAAAACCATCAAATGAGCAATAAATTTACAGAATATAAAGGACTCGATCTGGCCGGTGCTGCATCGGAAGTCCTTGATTTCTGGAAAAAAGAAAATATATTCGAAAAGAGCATTTCCTCCCGGGAAGGAAACAAACCTTATGTGTTTTTTGAAGGCCCGCCTTCCGCAAACGGCCTGCCTGGGATTCACCACGTTATGTCGCGCGCCATCAAGGATATTTTCTGCAGGTATAAAACACAGAAAGGCTATCAGGTAAAGAGAAAAGCCGGTTGGGATACGCACGGATTGCCGGTTGAACTCGGCACCGAGAAAGAACTCGGCATTACCAAAGAAGATATCGGGAAAAAGATCACGATCGAAGAATATAACGAAGCTTGTAAGCGCACCGTGATGCGGTACACCGATGTGTGGAATGACCTCACTGAAAAAATGGGTTATTGGGTCGATATGGAAGATCCGTACATCACCTACAAATCGAAATACATGGAATCGGTTTGGTGGCTTTTAAAACAGATCTATGACAAAGGCCTGATGTACAAAGGTTACACGATCCAGCCTTATTCGCCAAAAGCCGGAACCGGATTAAGCTCACACGAAGTGAACCAGCCCGGAACATACCGGGATGTGACCGATACTACGATCGTCGCGCAGTTTAAAGTCATTGACAATGTTGAACCTTCAGAACAGCACCCACTTGAAAAAGCGTTTAACGTCCACCTCGGCATGGACAGATGGAATTCTTTTTTCCTGGCCTGGACAACTACACCATGGACATTGCCAAGTAACACGGCATTGTCAGTTGGGCCGAAAATAGATTACGTTCTTGTAAAGACGCGGAATCCCTACAATTTTAAAACCCTCAACGTTATTCTTGCAAAAAATCTCGTAGGAAAGCAGTTTGGAAAAGGTTTTTCTTCAATTGACAGCAACGATTCGTTTCTTATGGAGTTATTCTCTGTTAGTTGGGATGAGACTGAACAGCGGATAAACGCCGAGATTGATCGCTTGGTACCCGAGTTAAATTATAATGCTGAGGCGAGGGCCAGAGTCGAAGATCTTACTAACATTATCGGTAAATTGCCTTACGCAGTATTAGCAGAATGCAAGGGCGAAGCCTTGGTAGATATTAAATACGAACAGCTTTTGCCTATTGCCGACCCATACAAAGACCGTGGACATGCATTCCGGGTCATTGCAGGCGATTTTGTAACTACTGAAGACGGCACCGGAATCGTCCATACCGCTCCAACGTTCGGAGCCGACGATGCCAAAGCTGCGAAAGAAGCCATACCCGAAGTGCCGCCAATGCTCGTTGTAGCCGAAAATGAAATTCCTGTTCCTCTAGTTGATTTACAAGGCAAATTTTTGAAGACGTTAAAAGCTCTTAACAACGAGAACGGAGAGGATTTAAAACTCGCTGGACAATATGTCAAGGAAGAGTATTACGATAAAGAAGAAACAAAGCCTGGTAAATCAGTCGACGTACAAATTTCAATTTATCTAAAGCAAAATAATGGCGCCTTCAAAGTCGAAAAATACGTCCACAGTTATCCGCACTCGTGGCGTACCGATGAGCCGTTATTATATTATCCGCTGGATTCGTGGTTTATCAAGATCACAGATGTCCGCGAACGCATGTTCGACCTGAACGATACGATCAACTGGAAACCGAAATCAACCGGGGAAGGCCGTTTCGGGAACTGGCTCAAAAATGCCAACGACTGGAACCTGTCGCGTTCCCGTTACTGGGGAATCCCGTTGCCGATATGGAGAACGGAAGACAAATCGGAAGAAATGATCATCGGATCAGCCGAGCAGCTTTACAAGGAAATCGAAAAATCCATAGCTGCCGGCCACCAAAAGTTGAACCCGTTTGCAGGGTTTAAAGCTGGCGACATGTCAGAGGAAAATTACGAACTCGTCGACTTGCATAAAAATGTTGTGGATGCGATAACGCTGGTTTCTCCATCCGGAAAACCGATGAAACGCGAATCGGATCTGATCGATGTGTGGTTCGACTCCGGCGCGATGCCTTATGCACAATGGCATTATCCGTTTGAGAATAAAGAAAAAGTCGATGGCAACAAGGATTTTCCTGCTGATTTTATTGCGGAAGGTGTTGACCAGACACGCGGCTGGTTCTATACTTTACACGCCATCGGAACACTTGTTTTTGATAAGGTAGCTTATAAGAACGTTGTTTCGAACGGACTCGTCCTGGACAAAAACGGACAAAAAATGTCAAAACGCCTCGGGAATGCCGTAGATCCGTTTACTACACTTTCAGAATATGGCCCCGATGCCACACGCTGGTATATGATCTCGAACGCAAACCCCTGGGACAACCTGAAATTCGATATTGAAGGCGTTGCTGAGGTACGCAGGAAATTTTTAGGGACTTTATACAATACCTATTCATTTTTTTCGCTCTATGCCAATATAGACGGATTCAAATATGCCGAAGCTGAGGTTCCGCTGGAGGAAAGGCCGGAAATTGACCGCTGGATATTATCAGAGCTTCATACTTTGATTAAGGACGTCGACAGCTATTATGCCGATTATGAGCCGACAAAAGCTGCACGCGCCATTTCCGATTTCGTACAGGAGAACCTGAGCAACTGGTATGTGAGGCTTTGCCGCCGCCGTTTTTGGAAAGGAGAATACGCGCAGGATAAAATTGCCGCCTACCAGACGCTTTACACCTGCCTGATCAACGTAGCGAAACTGAGCGCGCCGATCGCGCCTTTTTACATGGATAGGCTATACCGCGACCTTGTAAATGCTACTGGGTCAGAAAAATATGACAGCGTTCATCTGGCTGAGTTTCCGGTCCATGTTGAAAACTTCGTTGATAAATCGCTGGAGAGCAAAATGCAGAAAGCCCAAACCATTTCATCACTCGTTTTATCACTTCGGAAGAAAGAAATGATTAAAGTGCGCCAGCCACTGCAAAAGGTAATGATTCCGGTACTTGACACCAACCAGCGCCGGGAAATTGAAGCGGTTGCCGACCTGATTATGGCGGAGGTCAATGTAAAGGAAATTGAGCTGCTCGACGATGCTTCCGACATTTTGGTAAAACAGATCAAGCCTAATTTCAAAGCATTGGGACCACGCTTTGGAAAAGACATGAGCCTGATTTCCAAGGCGATACAAAGCTTTAATCAGGAGCAGATCAATAAACTTGATAAAGAAGGCACGATAAATATTGATATTTCGGGAAAAAGTATAATTTTATCATTAGAAGATATAGAAATTACCTCTCAGGATATCCCCGGATGGCTGGTGGCGAATGCAGGAAATATTACCGTTGCACTTGATATCACCATCACCGATGAACTGCGAAAAGAAGGAATTGCGCGCGAACTCATCAACAGGATTCAAAACCTGAGAAAAGATTCAGGGTACGAAGTTACCGACAAAATTAAAGTGCTGCTCCAGAAAGACGGCATCCTTGAAGAATCGGTCAAAGAGAATGAAAGCTACATTATGTCGGAAACCCTGACCGAAACGCTTGAATTTGAAGAAGAAGTCACAGGTGCCGAAATTGAATTCGACGATATCAAAACAAGAATACTAATTACAAAATAAAACGAAAAATGGTGGATGAAAAAATCAGGTACTCAGATGCCGACCTGGCAGAGTTCAAGGAAATTATTTTGAAGAAGATCGAAAAAGCACAAAACGATTTGGATCTTATAAAGAGCGCTTACATGAACGACCTTAATAACGGAACCGACGATACGTCGCCAACCTTTAAGGCCTTCGAGGAAGGAAGCGAAACAATGTCAAAAGAAGCAAACTCCCAACTGGCCATCCGCCAGGAGAAGTTCATCCGCGACCTTAAAAACGCACTTTTCCGCGTCGAGAACAAAACTTACGGCATTTGCAAAGTGACCGGAAAACTCATTGGCAAAGAACGCCTTAAAATCGTTCCGCATGCTACCATGAGCATCGAGGCAAAAAATCTTCAACGCTAATAAAACGCTCCTTCCGGGAGCGTTTTCATTAAATTCAAGTTTTACAGATTAATTTCAGTGGCGACAACATGCGTTTGTTAAAAAATTGAAATTTCCTAGACTTATATTAGTATTTTTGCGCCACTAAAATCCATAGCATGTCATTACGCAACGCCAGCCTGCTCATTTTCATTATATTAATGGTCGACCAGATTTCGAAGATATACATCAAGACCAATTTTGTACTGGGCGAGGAAGTAGAAGTATTCAGCTGGTTCAGGATACTGTTCATCGAAAACGAAGGCATGGCATGGGGAACCGTAATTCCCGGCACTTACGGTAAGCTGTTCCTCACCATTTTCCGTATTCTTGCCGTCGCCGGAATCGGTTACTGGCTATGGGATTCTTCAAAGAAAAACAGCTCAACATACCTTATTGTCGCCATTGCACTGATTTTTGCAGGCGCGTTCGGAAACATTATCGATTCAGTTTTTTATGGTGTTGTATTCAGCGACAGCCACCACCAGCTCGCCACTTTGTTTGCCGATGATCCATACGGAACATTGTTTCACGGAAAAGTCGTCGATATGCTGTACTTCCCGTTCTGGAGCGGCACGCTTCCGGGCTGGCTTCCCATCTGGGGCGGCAACGAATTTACCTTCTTCAACGCGATCTTCAACATCGCCGATATGGCAATTTCAACCGGTGTCGGCATCCTGATCGTCTTCAACAAAAAGGCTTTTCATAAAGACCAACCTTCTGTTTCCGAAGATATCTAGAGCATGATCCCGCTGTCCGCTCCTATCTTTTGCGCTTAAGAACGCGCAAAAGGATAACCGCTGCCATCGGGGCTAGGCCCGAAATCATAAACGGAATCGGGCGTCACACAATAGTCCAGCTTTACATCGGCTTCATAAATGTCTTCAAGCATTTCCTCTGCTTCAAAAACCGATACGCCGATCCTGATCACGTCTGGCCGGCATTTCGATAGAAAAATATCGTAAAAACCTTTTCCGTAACCTACGCGGTTTCCTTTTTTATCAAAAGCCAGCAGCGGCACAAAAACAACATCGACCTTATCAACGGGAACTTCAATTCCGTCAACCGGTTCGGGGATTCCGTAGGCATTATTCCTAATTTTGATATTGTCGGTCAGCAGGAAATGCGTCATGTGTCGCATATCGAAATCACTTTTAGAGATCACGATATTTTTGTCTTTCCCTGACAGCAGGTGGAGCAGGCATTCGGTATTCACTTCACGCTTGCCTTCAATCGGGAGAAAAACATGGAAGAAGGATTTTCCCCAAAGCGGCATTTTGAGGATCCTGTTGCAGATCGCGAGGCTTTTCTCTTCAAGTTCTGCCTCCGAAAGTGATTGCCGCAACGCTTTATATTTGATTCGCGCTTCTTTTTTTGTCATGCCTTCCTGCTGATTTTTCATCTGCCAATTTACTAACTTTGCGCCATGGAACAAGCCCCGTTATCATTACAAATACAGACACTTCCCGACAATCCCGGCATCTATCAGTATTTTGATAAGGACGGGCGGATTTTGTATGTCGGCAAGGCAAAGAACATCAAAAAAAGGGTGTCGTCCTATTTCAACAAGACACATGATTCCGGCCGCATCAATGTCATGGTCAGAAAAATTGTCACAATAAAACACATTGTAGTTCCCACCGAAACAGATGCGCTTTTACTTGAGAACAACCTAATCAAAAAACTCCAGCCGCGTTACAACGTTTTGCTCAAGGACGACAAGACCTATCCTTGGATATGCATCAAAAAAGAACCTTTTTCACGTATTTTCACGACGCGGAATAAAATCAACGACGGATCTGAATATTTCGGCCCTTACACGAACTTTAAAACCGTATACACGATCCTCGACATGATCCGCGAGCTTTATCCGCTTCGCACCTGTAATTATGACCTGAACGAGATGAACATCCGCAACGGGAAGTACAAAGTTTGCCTCGAATTCCACATCGGGAATTGCAAAGGCCCGTGTGAAGGGCATGAAGCGCTGGAGAATTATCAAACTCATGTGAACGGGATCCGCGAAATCCTTAAAGGGAATTTTAAGGAAAGCATGCGCGATTTCAAACGGCAGATGAGCGAGGCCGCCGCCGACATGCGTTTTGAGGAAGCCCAGCGCATCAAGGACAAAATGGCCGTGCTTGAGAAATACCAGTCGCGTTCAACGGTTGCCAATCCGAAGCTGTCGAATATTGATGTATTTTCCATTGTTTCCGACGAGAGCGCCGCGTTCATCAATTTTATGCAGATTTCGCATGGCTCGATCATCCGCTCGCATACGATGGAAATCAAGAAGAAGCTTGACGAAGCCGACGATGAGCTGCTCGAACTCGCCATTATAGAAATGCGCGCACGTTTCGGGCTTCAGTCAAAAGAAGTCGTCGTGCCTTTGCCTGTCGATCTGGGCGAAAATGTAAAAGTCACCGTTCCGCAACTCGGCGATAAAAGGGAAATCCTTGAGCTTTCGATCCGCAATGCGAAGTTCTACAGGATGGAGCAGCTCAAACAGATGCAAATTGTCGATCCGGACCGCCACACAAACCGTATCATGGCGCAAATGCAGAAAGATTTACGGCTTCCGGCAGAGCCACGGCACATAGAATGTTTCGACAATTCAAATATTCAGGGTTCGAATCCTGTCGCCGCATGTGTTGTTTTCAAAGATGGAAAACCATGCAAAAAAGAATATCGCCATTTCAACATCAAAACTGTCGAAGGCCCGAATGATTTTGCTTCGATGGAAGAAGTTGTTTACAGAAGGTACAAACGACTTTTGGCAGAAGACCAGCCGTTGCCCCAACTAATCGTCATTGATGGTGGAAAAGGGCAGTTGTCGTCGGCATTGAAAAGCCTTGAAACGCTCGGGCTTCGCGGAAAGATTTCGATCATCGGCATCGCCAAACGCCTTGAAGAGCTTTTTTATCCCGATGATCCGGTGCCGCTTTATCTCGATAAAAAATCCGAAACTTTAAAGGTCATCCAACAATTAAGGAACGAGGCGCACCGTTTTGGTATTTCACACCACCGCGACAAACGGAGCAAAGGCGCGCTTCAGACATCGGTTGAAACCATACCCGGAATCGGCGAAAAAACGATGATGACGCTGATCAAACACTTTAAGTCGGTCAAAAGAATGACGCAAGCTTCTGAAAAAGAAATATCTGACGTTGTGGGTGTTTCAAAAGCAAAAAAAATTATCGACTTTTACCAAACTATTCTTAAAAAACAATGAAGAAATTCCTGCTGCTTGTGATGGTGCTTTTTGGCGTCCTGACGTTGTTTGCACAAGAGCAGAAAAAGCCGCTAAAAGTGGGTCTTGTCCTGAGCGGCGGCGGCGCAAAAGGATTTGCACATATCGGCGTTCTTAAGGTCCTTGAAGAAGCGGGCGTAAAAGTCAGCTACATCGGCGGAACCAGTATGGGCGCGGTTGTCGGCGGTTTGTATGCTTCTGGCTACAATGCAAGACAAATCGATTCGATTTTTCGTGACACCGATTTCGACGCGCTGCTCCAGGATTATATTCCGCGCTCGTCAAAGAATTTCTTCGGAAAGCGAAATGACGAGCTTTATGCCCTGTCGCTTCCGTTCAACAAGTTCCGCATCGGAATCCCAACGGCCTTGTCAAAAGGACTTTATAATTACAACCTGCTTACCCGGCTTACCCATAATGTACGGCATGTCAGGAACTTTAACGAGCTCCCGATTCCGTTCCTCTGTATGGCGACAGATATTGAAACCGGCGATGCGGTACTGCTCGATAAAGGGTTTCTGCCACAGGCTATGGCGGCAAGCGCTGCCTTTCCATCATTGTTTTCCCCTGTTGAAATCGACGGACGGCTTCTGGTAGATGGCGGCGTTACGAACAATTACCCTATCGATGAAATTAAAAAGCTTGGTGCCGACTTCATCATTGGGGTTGATGTCCAAGACGACCTGAAAGACCGTAATTCCCTGAAAGATGCCACACGCATCCTCGTGCAGATTTCAAACCTGCAGATGATCCAGGCAATGTCTAAAAAGGCTGCGGAAACCGATATTTACATAAAACCCGACATCAGCAGTTTCAGCGTTATCTCATTTGCTGAAGGTCCGGCCATCGTCAAAAAAGGCGAAGAAGCGGCTCGTGCGGTTTTTGAAAGAATACAAAAGGCGGCAGAGAAACCACAGTATGTCAAGAAACCTGCTACAGCAAGCAACGACACGATTCACCTGTCAAATATCAGCATCAGCAAGCTCGACAATTATACACGGGCTTATATTATGGGGAAACTGCGGATGAAACCGGGTTGGAACGTAAGCTATGACAATTTAAAAGTAGGGATCGATAACCTGTCGGCAACGCAAAACTTCAGTGCGATCGGCTATTCGCTGGAACAAAATCCCGGCGGTGGCGACGACCTCAAGCTGGACCTTGTCGAAAATCCGGTGCGTACATACCTGAAGTTTGGCCTTCACTATGATGGTTTGTATAAAACCAGTGTGCTGACAAACATCACCAACAAAAAGAACTTTTTCAAGAACGACGTGTTGTCGCTCGATGTCGTTTTAGGGGATAATTTCAGATATACTTTCGACTATTATATTGATAACGGTTTTTATTTCAGCTTCGGCTTAAGATCGAGGTTCAACCAATTCAACCGGAATGTAGCAACCGATTTCAGTGAAGGCGAACTGCTGGATGAGCTTGGCCTGAATACCATCAACATTGATTTTTCAGATGTGTCAAACCAGGCGTATTTACAAACCATCTTTGTACAAAAATTCCTTCTAGGCGGCGGTACTGAACTTAAATTCCTGAAAATTAAGTCCCAAACGCTTGAAAACACCAATCCGGTTTTTGAAAACAGCAGCTATATTAGTCTTTTTGGGTATTTGAAATACGACTCGTTCGACAACCGCTACTTTCCGAAAAAAGGATGGTATTTCGCCGGTGATTTTCAATGGTATCTTAAATCTTCCGATTACACCCGACGGTTTGAACGGTTTTCAATTGCCAAGGCCGATGCAGGGATCGCCCAGACATTTTTCAAAAAGTGGACACTGAAGCTTAACGCGGAAGCAGGAGTGACTTTTGGGGAAGACAGTGTTCCGTTTTTTGATTTCATCCTTGGCGGTTACGGCTTTAGTCCGGTGAACAACATCCGCCCGTTTTACGGATATGATTTCCTGAGCTTGTCGGGCGATACTTATCTGAAGGCGGCGGGAACAATCGATTTTGAATTCCTGAAGAAGAACCACCTTAATTTTTCTGCCAATGGCGCTGCTGTAGGTGACAATTTATTTGAAACATCGCGTTGGTTCACGTCTGAAAAAAAACATACAGGTTACGCGATCGGCTATGGAATGGAAACCATCATCGGGCCATTGGAAATAAAGTACACATGGTCGCCTGAGCTTTCACGAAGCTATACGTGGATCAGTGTGGGATTTTGGTTCTAGGCTGAAATTTCCCCGCAGTGTCTGATGTTCTGCAAAAAACAATATATTTGGATTCCTAAAACAAAATCACATAATATGTCAATCTGGAAACGAAAACCCCTGAATTTACTTCTCGAAGAAGCCACCGAATCAGAAAAAGGGCTCAAAAAAACGCTTACTGCCGGCGGCCTCGTTGCCCTTGGTGTCGGAGCGATCATCGGCGCGGGACTATTTTCTATCACAGGATTGGCAGCAGCGACCAATGCGGGTCCGGCCATCACGATTTCATTTCTTGTGGCTGCGTTCGGATGTATTTTCGCGGGATTGTGCTATGCAGAATTTTCATCGATGATTCCGGTAGCCGGAAGCGCCTATACCTATTCGTTCGCAACAATGGGAGAATTCGTGGCGTGGATTATCGGTTGGGACCTTGTACTTGAATACGCTGTCGGCGCCGCCACGGTTTCTATTAGCTGGTCTCGTTACCTCGGGAAATTTCTCGAAGGCTACGGCATCCATCTCAACGAAGCCTATATGTTGTCGCCATTTGAAGGTGGAATCATCAACATCCCGGCGGTATTAATTGTCATGCTGATGTCGCTCATCCTGATGCGGGGCACACGGGAATCAGCCGCCGTAAACGGTATTATCGTGTTATTAAAAGTTTCTGTCGTATTGGTGTTTATTGCCGCGGGATGGCAATATATCCGCCCGGAAAATTACACACCTTATATTCCTGAAAATACGGGTAATTTCGGTGAATTCGGCTTTTCAGGAATCATCAGGGCGGCAGCAATCGTATTCTTCGCTTACATAGGCTTTGATGCCGTATCAACAGCAGCACAAGAGGCCAAAAATCCTAAACGCGATATGCCGATCGGGATATTGCTCTCCCTTGGCGTCTGTACACTGCTTTACATTCTTTTCGCACACGTCATGACAGGCGTGGTCAATTATTCTGCTTTTGCCGGAAAAGACGGCATTGCGCCGGTCGCGGTCGCTGTTGAGTCAATGGGGCCAATGGCGGCAAACGGAATGATAACACCGGCATATCCGTGGCTGAACAATGCGATCCTCCTTGCGATCCTCGCCGGGTATGCTTCGGTAATCCTGGTAATGCTTATGGGCCAGAGCCGTGTTTTCTTTTCGATGAGTAAAGACGGGCTGATGCCAAAAGTATTTTCGGAAGTTCATCCTAAATTCCGCACACCGGCCAAAAACAACTTGCTTTTCATGATCCTCGTAAGCCTTTTTGCGGCATTTGTACCGGCAAGGGTTGTTGGTGAAATGACAAGCATCGGAACTTTATTTGCCTTCATCCTGGTGTGTATCGGCGTATTGATCATGCGAAAGAAAATGCCTGAAGCGCCACGTGCTTTCCGTACACCGCTGGTTCCTTTCGTCCCGATTGCCGGTGTGGCAGTTTGCCTCTTTATGATGGTATTCCTTCCGCTTGACACCTGGATCAGGCTGATCGTCTGGATGATGATCGGTTTTGACTTTTACCTGTTCTATGGTATGAAGAACAGTATCATGAACAATGGGACCTTCAGCCTCAACAGCTATAAAGTTGTCGCAGGATCCGGACTCGGAATGGTCGTTGCTCTTATTCTTGTAGCATTCCTGCATCATACCGATCCCGACGTTGACGACACTTCCCTTTTCTATTTTTCAATGGTATTCGCCGCAATCCACGCCATGATTTTTGCATACAGCTTCAAACGCGCGAGATAATCTTTTAAAATATTTTCTAAAGGCATCAGGATTTCCTGGTGCTTTTTTCGTTTAAATAATCTGAAGAGTTCCGCTGTAGAAAAACAAAATTTCCGATATTTGTGTGTTATGAGAGTTTTTTGGCCTGGTTTACCGGAACATCTTCATTTCCTGATTAAAAGGAATCCGGAATGACGTAAAAATTGACACTAATTATTAATGATCAATTTAAAAAGCTATGCCGATATATCACAAATTAGGTAACATTCCACAAAAAAAGCACACACAGTTCGAGAAACCAACCGGCGGATTGTATTATGAGCAGCTCTTCGGGACAGAGGGTTTCCACGGGCATTCATCATTGCTGTATCACGTGCACCGGCCGACGCAGGTCAAGGAAATTGCGAAATCGTATTCTGTCGAACCTGAAATTGCAATCGATAAAAACATCAAGTCGCTTCTTCTGAAAGGTTTCGAGCTCAAGCCAAAAGCGGATTATCTTGAGAGCCGCAAAGCCATGCTCGTTAACCGCGATTGCATTATCGGGCTCGCCGCTCCTACAGCATCACAAAAAGATTACTTCTATAAAAACGCCGATGCCGATGAGATGATTTTCATCCACAAAGGCACGGGAACGCTTCGCACCATGATGGGCAACATCCCGTTTGAATACGGGGATTACCTGATCATTCCGCGCGGCATAATTTATCAGATTGAATTTGACAGCAGCGAGAACAGGTTGTTTTATGTAGAATCTTACGCGCCCTTCTATACGCCGAAGCGCTACAAAAACCAGTCAGGCCAGCATCTTGAGCATTCACCTTTTTCGGAAAGGGATTTCAAGCTTCCCTCAACCCTGGAAACCCACGATGAAAAAGGAAACTTTACCATCAGGATCAAGAAAGAAGGCATGATGCACGAAGTCGTTTACGCGACACATCCGTTCGATGTTGTAGGCTGGGACGGCTATAATTTCCCATACGGTTTCAGCATCCACAACTTTGAACCGATTACGGGTCGTATCCATCAGCCGCCTCCGGTACACCAAACCTTTGAGACATCAACTTTCGTTGTGTGTTCTTTCTGCCCAAGGCTTTACGATTATCACCCCAAATCAATTCCGGCGCCTTACAATCACAGCAATATCGACAGCGATGAGGTTCTCTATTATGTCGACGGTGATTTTATGAGCCGAAATAATATTGAGCAAGGCCATATGACGCTCCATCCGAAAGGGATCCCGCATGGCCCCGCGCCAGGCGCAATGGAACGCAGCATCGGCAAAACCGTGACCGAGGAACTCGCAGTAATGGTCGATACTTTCCGTCCGCTCATGGTGACCAAGGAAGCCATGGCTTTGGATGATGGTAAATATTACAAATCCTGGACGGAATAATTTTCAGGAGCTGTTCCCGCTGTTCGCTATATCTTTTTTGTTTACATGAATCTGTCAAAACAGTGCATTTCTCCAAACAAAAAAGGATACCGCTGCCATCGGGGCTAAGCAGTCGTTTAACACACTAATTTTCACAAAACACACGAAATGAGCAACGAAATTAAATCGGTCGAATACGGACTCGAAAAAATATTCCAGGGCGCACAGGATTTCCTCCCGCTGCTGGGAACAGATTATGTCGAATTATACGTCGGGAATGCAAAACAGGCAGCGCATTTTTACAAAACTGCTTTCGGGTTTCAGTCTTTGGCTTATGCCGGACTCGAAACCGGCGTCCGCGACCGCGCATCCTACGTGCTGAAACAAGATAAGATCAGGCTCGTGCTTACAACGCCACTAAACTCCGATTCACCGCTCAATGATCATCTTAAAAAACATGGCGACGGCGTAAAAGTAGCGGCTTTATGGGTTGAAGATGCCCGCAGTGCGTTCGAAGAAACCGTGAAACGAGGCGCAAAGCCATTTATGGAACCTACTCTAGAGCGGGATGAATTTGGTGAGGTCGTGCGTTCAGGAATTTATACCTACGGCGAAACTGTCCATATTTTCGTGGAGCGCAAAAACTACAATGGGATATTTCTTCCAGGCTATCGCGAATGGAAATCGGATTATAACCCTGAACCTACCGGCCTGAAATACATAGACCACATGGTTGGGAATGTAGGTTGGGGCGAAATGAACACCTGGGTGAAATGGTACGAAGAAGTAATGGGATTTGTCAATTTCCTTTCGTTCGACGACAAGCAGATCAACACCGAATATTCAGCATTGATGAGCAAAGTCATGTCGAATGGCAACGGGCGGATCAAATTTCCAATCAATGAACCCGCAGAAGGAAAGAAGAAATCTCAAATCGAAGAATATCTTGACTTTTATGGCGGTCCCGGCATACAACACATCGCCATAGCGACTGACGATATCATTAGTACGGTTTCAGCCCTGAAGGCAAGAGGTGTTGAATTTTTATCGCCGCCGCCACACGCTTATTATGAAGCAGTGCCTCAAAGGCTGGGCGAACATATGAAGATGATGAAGGAAGATATCACTGTAATTGAAAAACTTGCGATCATGGTCGATGCTGACGAAGAAGGATACCTGTTGCAGATATTCACCAAACCGGTACAGGATCGTCCGACATTGTTTTTTGAAATCATCCAACGCATGGGAGCTAAAGGTTTCGGAGCCGGAAATTTTAAGGCGCTCTTTGAATCGATTGAACGGGAGCAGGAATTACGCGGAACGTTGTAAGGTGATAAAATTATTGATAAATCCTCAGTTTAGATATTGTTAATGACTAAAAAAATGGTGTATTCTTGTTAAAAGCAATATTAACGTATATTTTTATTAAAATTCATCTATCTTTGCCGTGCCTTTCAGGAGTGGTTACCTGAAGTATAAATTTTTCATAATTTATAGTTTTTGGTTGGTTAATAGCATAAAAACCCGGTCATCCATTTGACTGGGTTTTTTTGTTTTGGTATTTTTGGAACAGATATTGCCAAACGCGCCCGGAAAAAAATCCACATGCATGAAAAAATTACTCATACTCGTACTATTTACTGCACTCACGGGTTTTGGCATCCAGAAAGAAGATGCTTTCCAAGCCGGGGAATGGTTTAAGTTCCGAATCCACTACGGTGTTATCAATGCTGGCTTTGCAACGCTTGAACTCAAGGAAGCGGTCCGCAACAACAAAAAGGTATATCATGCCGTCGGAAGAGGCTATACCACCGGAATGTCACGCTTTTTCTTCACTGTAGAAGATACTTATGAAAGTTATTTCGACAAAGTGACCAATATTCCTTATCAGTTTGTCCGGAAAATCGACGAAGGTGGTTACACCAAAAACCAGGAAGGTTTTTTTAATCAGGGAGCTGACAAGGTTCTTGTAAAAGACCACAAAAAGAAAAAGGAAAAAACATACGCCATCCCGAACAACACACTCGATGTTGTGTCAATGTTTTACTATCTTCGCAACTATCCTGCGATCGACCGGATGAAGGTAGGCGAATCGGTAACAGTAGACATGTTTTTTGATGATGAAGTGCTGAAGTTCAAATTGAAATTCATTGGTACAGAAAACATCACTACAAAATACGGCACAATCCCTACCATGATATTCAGGCCGCTCGTCCAATCGGGGCGTGTGTTCAAGGAAGAAGAAAGCCTTACCGTCTGGATATCTGACGATGACAATAAAATCCCCGTACGGATAAAAGCCAGCCTTGCCGTTGGATCCATTAAAGCGGATCTTGACGGATTTCGCGGACTCAAATATCCGTTTACTGTAAAAGCAAAGCCATAAAAGGAATGCACGATACCAATCAAAGAGAACATATTCTTGCTGAGCTCGATAAAAAATTCGATGCGATAAATCAAAAGACTGAAACCCATCTGGAAGGACTGCTCTGGTCAAAACCAATCACTTACTGGGATTATATCCAGACCGATGCATTACTAAATCTCCAGACCCAGCGGACGATTCTTCCCGATGAAATGGTCTTCATCATGTACCACCAGATCAACGAACTTCTCTTCAAGATGATTCTGTGGGAAGCGAACCAGATCTGCAGTGCTGAAACACCTGAAACCACTTTTTTTTCCGAACGCCTGATGCGTATCAGCAGGTATTTCGACATGCTCACTACATCTTTTGACATTATGGGCGACGGGATGGAAGTGGAACAGTACATGAAATTCCGCAACACACTGACTCCCGCCAGCGGCTTCCAAAGCGCACAATACCGGCTGATAGAGTTCGCCTCAACCGACCTTATCAACCTGATTGATTATCGTTTTCGTGCTACAATTGACCGCAATACGCCTTACGAACATGCTTTAGAACATCTTTATTGGCAGGCCGCAGGAAAAGACTACGCTACCGGCCAGAAATCATACCTGATCCAGGAGTTTGAGCGAAAATATAAAGACTCGTTCCTGCGGAGTATGGAGCAGTACAACACAACCAATATCTGGCAGAAATACAAAAAGCTTCCGGAAGCCGACAAGAACAATCCGCAGCTTATCGCAGCCATGCGACATTATGATCATACCGTGAATGTTAAATGGGTCATGGGACATCTGAACGCCGCCCGGAAATATATCGAGAGCGGACACGGCACCGGCGAAGCAACCGGCGGCAGCGACTGGAAGAAATACATGCACCCAAAATTCCAGAGGAGGATTTTCTTTCCTGAATTGTGGAGTGAAGAAGAGTTGAAAAACTGGGGAGAAGAAAAATAATCGGTGGATTTGCCCGTTCAAAAAGCATTACTTTGAAAAGATTATTCTTCGTCATATTATCAGTTTTTGTTATTTCCTGCAATGAGAAAGCCGAGGAAACTTTTGCTGAAACTCCTCAGCCACAGGCGCGGCGGTTCGATTTTGGCTTCAACCTCAATGATTACAATGTTGTAACCGACACCGTTGCATCCGGGGATACTTTTGGAGGAATCCTCGGAAAGCAGAACATCGGGAACTTGCAGGTTCATGAAATTGTCGAGAAAATAAAAGACACTTTCAGTGGCAGGCTCATCCGTAAAGGAAAAGCTTATACGATGCTGCGCAGCCTCGACAAAAAGAAAAAACTACAGGTCTTTATCTACCAGCCCGACAGGCTAAATTACTACATTATCGATCTTCGCGACAGCATTTCGGCTTCCAAAAAAACCAAACCTGTTACAATAAAACGAAGAACGATTGCGGGTTCACTCGACGGATCTTTAGCAGAAGCGCTGGAAAAAGAAAATGTAGAAGCTGAACTGGCTTCCAGGATATCAAAAATCTATGCGTGGTCAATCGATTTTTTCAAACTTAAGAAAGGCGACAAGTTCGGCGTTACTTTTACAGAAAGATATATTAACGACACGGTTTATGACGGTGTCGACAGCCTGCAGGCCGCATTTTTCGAGTATAAGGGAAAAATCATCTATGCATTTCCTTTTGCACAGGATCCGGCATCGGGAAAATTGGAATATTATGATGAAGATGGAAAGCCGCTAAAGAATTTCTTTCTAAAGGCGCCGTTAAAATTCAGTCGCATCTCTTCAAGGTTTTCAGCAAACAGGTTCCATCCTGTACAGGCAATCTGGAAAGCGCATAAAGGAACTGATTATGCCGCGCCGACCGGAACGCCTATCATGAGTACGGCCGCCGGCATTGTCGAGAAAACAGGATACACTGCCGGAAACGGAAATTTTGTTAAAGTAAAGCACAATGCCACCTACGCGACACAATACCTTCATATGTCGAAAATCCTTGTCAGAAAAGGGCAACGCATCACACAGGGCCAGGTTATAGGGAAAGTCGGAAGCACCGGACTCGCAACCGGGCCGCACGTATGCTACCGCTTTTGGAAAAATGGCGTTCAGGTGGATGCGCTCAGGCTCAAATTACCCAATGCCGAGCCTATGACCAGCAAATACAAGCCGCGTTTCCTGGCACAGATGACACCTCTTAAAAAAGAACTCGACAGCATCGCAGGACTTAAGTTCACCAATTAAAAGATATACAATGGCATTACCGGTTACCAATCCTACAGAAACCCGTTCCTGGAAGCAGCTCGCAACACATTATGCTGTAATGCGCGATGTCAGGATGCAGGACTTATTTGAAAATGATGCCGACAGGGCAGAAAGCTTTCATATTCACTGGAACTCTTTCATGGTGGATTATTCAAAGAATATAATTACTCAGGAAACCATTGACTGCCTTTTGGGTTTAGCGGAGGAAGTGAAGCTGAAAGATGCGATCAACGAATATTTCGGCGGAGGCATCATCAATCAAACCGAGAAACGCGCCGTGCTTCATACTGCGCTTCGTACCAATGAGAACACTGCGATTCTTGTCGATGGGCAAAATGTAATTCCGGAAGTCCAGGATGTTAAAAATAAGATGCGTACGTTCTCAGAAGCCATTATCAGCGGAAGCCGGAAAGGCTTTACGGGAAAAGCATTTACAGATGTTGTAAATATCGGCATTGGCGGATCAGATCTTGGCCCGGCAATGGCCGTAGAAGCACTCCGGTTTTACCAGAACCACCTGAAAGTACATTTTGTTTCCAATGTCGACGGGGATCATGTTCGGGAAACGCTCAAAAACCTGAATCCGGAAACAACACTTTTTGTGATTGTTTCAAAAACTTTTACTACACAGGAAACACTGTCGAATGCCGAAACCATCCGGACATGGTTCCTGAAATCGGCCAGCCCTGAAGATGTATCTGCGCATTTTGTTGCAGTTTCCACCAATATCGCTAAAGTTACAGGGTTCGGTATAGCAGAAGAGAATATTTTTCCGATGTGGGATTGGGTCGGCGGCCGTTTCTCATTGTGGAGCGCGGTCGGGCTTTCCATAAGTCTGGCTCTCGGATATGACAATTTTGATAAGCTGCTGAAAGGCGCCGGTGACATGGACAACCACTTCAGGACTGCATCTTTTAAAGAAAACATTCCTGTGATATTGGCATTAATCAGCGTGTGGTACAATAATTTTTTTGGTTCCGAAACCGAGGCTATCATTCCGTACACGCAATACCTTCAGAAGCTGGCGCCATACCTTCAGCAGGGAATCATGGAAAGCAATGGAAAAAGCACCGGTCGTGATGGCGCAGCGGTAAGCTACCAAACGGGAACCATTATCTGGGGCGAACCGGGAACAAATTCACAACACGCTTTTTTTCAGCTCATCCATCAGGGTACAAAGCTTATTCCCGCCGACTTCATAGGCTGTGTCAAGCCGCTTCACGGAGAACTCGAACACCATGACAAGCTCATGTCGAACTTTTTTGCGCAAACCGAGGCATTGCTCAACGGAAAGACCGAAGCCCAGGTACGCGAGGAATTTTCCAAGCAGGAAATTTCTGAATCGGATGCCGCATTCCTGTTACCATTCAAGGTTTTTTCCGGAAACAAACCCACCAACACGATTCTTATTGATCAGCTTACCCCGGAAGCGCTTGGCTCCCTGATTGCATTATATGAACATAAAATATTTGTACAGGGAATCATCTGGAACATATTCAGTTATGACCAATGGGGCGTTGAACTTGGCAAACAGCTTGCAACGAAAATTCTTGATGAAATTAATTCCGGCACGCTAAAAGATCACGACAGTTCTACTTCGTTCCTGTTGGATTACTATCTCAAAACCAAATAGAATAATACAATTCTGACTAAAAGCCCCTGAAGACGGGGCTTTTTTATTTCATTTCAATATATTTGCTTTTACTAAACAACTTAAGCATGTATAAATTCGTCCTTAACCTTCATTCCGGCTGGGCATTCATTGTGCTGATCATGCTGGTCATCTCATTCATAAACGCTTACGCGGGATTCGCCTCCAAAAAGGCTTTTATGCCCAAAGACCGCAGGATTTCCCTTTTCGCTTTAATAGCTGTACACCTTCAGTTTGTAGTCGGTCTGCTGCTGTATTTCACTTCACCAAATGGAATGCAAAAAATACAGGCTGTCGGCATGTCGGGAATGAGTGCCATGGACAGATTGCTGGCACTTGAGCATCCGCTGATCAATTTAATTGCCGTGACACTCATCACCATTGGATGGTCGAAACACAAACGCGCAATGGAGAGTACTTCTAAATTTAAATCCCTTGCGATTCTTTACGGATTGGGCCTGCTATTGCTGTTAAGCAGGATTCCGTGGGCCAATTGGTTCGCATAACATCATTCTTAAGGCTTTTCATTGTAAGAAATCATGGAAAAGTCGACCCAAAGCCTTAGATAATGAAATACAAAACAACAATAAACCTGATTATGGGTATTGCTGCGCTTTTTCTTGGCAGCTTTACGATTAAGGCGCGCTACTTTGACAACCGCCAGATTCCGGTTTTACAGGACACAATCAGGCTTAAGCCTAAAGTAAGGATCAACCTGATGCCGGTCGACAGTGTAGAGGCGCTTGGAAATCTCAAATTCAAGCCGTACAAAAAAAAGGTACATGCCTCTTATTATGCCGATAGATTCAATGGAAAAAGGACGGCCAGCGGTGCAAGGTTCAGCAATAAAAAGTTTACTGCGGCACACCGGAAGTTCCCATTTGGAACCAAGTTAAGGATTACCAATGAAACTACCGGACAATGTGTGGTTGTTGAAGTAACCGATCGTGGTCCGTTCACGAAAGGACGGGAAATCGATATTTCACGACGTGCATTTATGGAAATTGATGGGAATCAGCGTACGGGCGGACTTACAGTAAGTATCGATGTGATCGAATATTAATCTGGTTTCCAGTTTTTGTAAGGATTCCGACTGAGGCTGGCATTGTAAAATCGGGCATCGCCTGTTACTTCCTTGCCAAGCCAGCGGGGTTTTTCGAATGGTTCATCTTCTGTATTAAGTTCGATCTCAGCAATTATGAGTCCGTCATTTTCTCCTGAAAAGACATCGACCTCGAAAATATGGTCGCCAACGCGTACATCATAACGTACTTTTTCGATCTTGCCTTCTTCACACAACGCGAGCAGCGCTGTAGCTTCCTGTGGCGGAATCTCCTTCTCCCACTCAAAGCGTGTCATTCCGGAAGCATTTCCCTTTCCTTTGATCGTCAAAAAACCTTTTTCACCTTTTATGCGAACGCGTACAGTTCGTTTCGGATCTGAATTGAGATATCCCTGCGCAATGACAGTATGTGAAAAGGATTCGGCGACATATTCATTCGATGTAACAAAGAATTTTCTTTCTGTTTCCTGCATAGCAATCGTGGGCGGTTTTCTCAAAGATATTATAAATTTGCCTATGGACGAAGGGCAGCAGCAACGGAAAATCATTCACGTCGACATGGACGCATTTTATGCATCAGTGGAGCAGATGGACGATCCGTCGCTGCGTGGAAAACCGATTGCTGTTGGCGGTGCCGAAAATCGTGGTGTTGTGGCGGCGGCAAGTTATGAGGCCCGGAAATATGGTGTCAGAAGTGCATTAAGCGGCGCTTTGGCAAGAAAATATTGTCCGGAACTGATATTTGTCCGCCCGCGATTTGATCGATACAAGGAAATCTCAAACAAGATCCACAACATTTTTCATGATTATACCGATCTGGTAGAGCCGCTTTCGCTTGATGAGGCATATCTTGACGTAACAACAAATAAGAAAGGAAACCCAAGTGCCTCACTCATCGCCCAGGAAATAAGGGCGCGCATTTTTACTGAAGTAGGTTTAACGGCATCTGCTGGGATTTCTGTCAATAAATTCGTTGCCAAAATTGCTTCGGATATCAATAAGCCCAACGGACAGAAGACAATTGGCCCGGATGAAGTTGTGCCATTTCTCGAAAACCTTCCGATCAGAAAGTTTTACGGCGTAGGGAAAGTCACCACGGAAAAAATGTACCAACTGGGTATTTTTACAGGGGCTGATCTTAAGGAGAAGCCGCTAGATTTTCTTATTGCACATTTTGGAAAGTCAGGAGCGTTTTATTACCAGGTCGTGCGCGGCATCCACAATAGTGAAGTAAAGCCTTCACGGGTAGCGAAATCTGTTGCCGCGGAGCATACTTTTGATGAAAACCTTTCCTCAGAGATTTTTATGGTGGAAAGGCTCGATACGATTGCTGATCAATTGGTGAAAAGGATTAAACGATACGATATCGCAGGGAAAACGGTAACCTTGAAAATTAAATACAGCGATTTTACCTTACAAACGCGAAGCAAAACACTCCCATATTTTATATCTGATAAAGGCCTTATCCTCGAAACGGCAAAAGAACTGTTATATCAGGAGCGAATGAAGGATTCGGTACGCCTGCTCGGTATCTCGCTGAGCAACCTTAACACTGAAGTAAAACGCACGATCGCAGTGCAGTTGAAATTTGATTTTTAAAAAAAGCCGCTCAATGGCGGCTTCTAGTGTTATTTAGTCGCGGCTCGACAGTTTTGAGAGCAGGCGGAGAAACTCGACATAAAGCCATACGAGTGTTACCATCAGGCCCATTGCACCAAACCACTCCATAAATTTTGGAAGCCTTTGCTCAACACCTTTTTCTATCCTGTCAAAATCAAGGAAGATATTAAGTCCGGCAATAATAATGACAAATACGCTGATACCGATGCTCATCAATGAATTTCCATAATGTACCGGAACAAAATCGGTAAACATCGAAACCAGCCACGAAATCAGGTAATACGTCGCAATAGCAAGTGTTGCCGCGACAACCACAGAACGGAATTGCTCGGTAACTTTCACAATCCTGTATCGGTAAAGGCCAAGACAAACGAGAAAAGTTACAAATGTTGCGGCGACTGCATTGATTACAATCCCTGAATACATCGCTTCAAAGATGGCCGATATTCCTCCGATAAACAATCCTTCAAAAATGGCATAACCCGGCGCAAGCCATGGTGCCGACTCTGGACGGAAAGCGGCTATAAGAATCAGGATTAAGGCTACGACAGCGCCTCCGATGGTCAGCATCACAGGATTATAGCCCGCAAATGTCATCCACCACGTGATCGTTGCTCCAGCTACCAAAAGCAGCAGAAGGATCAATGTTTTGTTCATGGTTCCTGCAACCGTCATGGTGTTGTTATAATCAATCACCATAGGTTCGCGATGATTCGAAACAGTTGTGGTTTCTGTAAAAGATTTGTTCCTCAGGAACGGATTTCTTGATTCAAATTTCATGAGTTCTGGCTTTCTTCAAATATATAAAATTCCTTTTACGATTACTCAATCTCCGAAACCCGGAGTGTATTTACCATTCCTTTATCTGCCACAGGCATAGCAGCAAGGTTGATCATCATGTCGCCTTTGTGTACAAATCCGCTGTCTTTAGCCATTTGGTTGATATCGGTTACGGTATCGTCGGTGCTTACGAATTTTTCATAATAAAATGATTTCACGCCCCAGAGCAGGTTAAGCTGAGTAAGGATCCTTTTATTCGATGTAAATACAAGAATATGCGCCATAGGCCGCCATGCTGAAATCTGAAAAGCTGTATATCCGCTGTTGGTAAGCGTACAAATGGCTTTTGCCTTAATAATGTTTGCCATCATGGCCGCGTGATGACAAATTGATTTTGTGATAAACCTTTTGGTCCTGACCTGCGGTGTGTTCTGCGGAACCTGGATCAGCGGCGAATCTTCAACCGCTTCGATGATCTGTGTCATTTTCTGAATTACCTGCACGGGATAATTACCTACTGATGTTTCCCCGGATAGCATAACAGCATCAGCGCCATCCATAACGGAATTTGCCACGTCATTAACTTCAGCCCTTGTGGGCGTAAGGCTGGTGATCATGGTTTCCATCATCTGGGTGGCGATGATAACCGGAATGCGCGCGGTTTTCGCACGGTTGACGAGCTTTTTCTGGATTAGCGGAACCTCGTGCGCCGGAACTTCAACACCGAGATCGCCCCGGGCTACCATCAATCCGTCGCAGAAGGCTACGATCTTATCGATGTTTTCGACTGCTTCAGGTTTTTCTATCTTGGCAATGATTGGAATTTTATGTTCGGAATGCTCCATAATCAGATCCTGCAATTCCTGAAGGTCTTTTGGTGTCCGTACAAAGGACAGCGCCATCCAGTCGGCCTTCATCTCAATGGCAAAAATCGCATCCTTGATATCTTTTTGGGTCAACGCCGGAAGCGAGACTTTTGTGTTCGGTAGGTTTACGCCTTTTTTAGATTTCAACGGCCCGCCTTGTACGACACGGGCAACAACTTCAGTAGTCCTGTTGGTTTCAACAACTTCAAAAATCAGTTTTCCATCATCAAGAAGGATTCTTTCTCCCGGATTTACATCGCGTGGAAATTCCTTATAGTTCATGTAGACTTTTTGTGCCGTTCCCGGAATGTCTTCGGCTGTGGTAAATGTGATCAGGTCGCCATTACTCACTACAACATCTTCCTTCATCACGCCAACGCGAAGTTTCGGCCCCTGCAGGTCGGCAAGAATCGCGGTGGTGTAGCCGAATTCATCATTGAGTGAGCGGATAATCTCAATTTTGTGGCGTACATCATCATAATCGGCATGTGAAAAGTTAACCCGGAATACATTAACTCCGGCATCGATCATGTCCTTCATGACTTCCCTTGTACTACAGGCAGGGCCAAGCGTTGCAACGATTTTTGTTTTTTTGTTTGTCGGCATTATCTCTAAATAATTATATTGTTTTTCGACTTGATCTGACTGGCATTCACCTGGTAGACAGTCGAAATCCGTTCGATTGAATTTAGTCTTTCTATAATATCTTCAGGATCAGTTTCCGCATTTTCAATTTTGAGAAAATAATCCACTTTTTTCAGTTCCGGCAGCAGGTAAGCCCTTGATGCGACTTCAACTGCCCCGTCAGAAAATAGTCCGCCGGCTGTAAAACCCTCCAATGTGCTTTCGTTCCTGTTCTGCAACAGGTTCCAGGAAAGGCCGCTATCTGTGGCATCAAAGGTAAACCGTGAGAAGGAAGCTTCCCCGTCTTTGGTTTTTACCTGAATATTGCTGGTGTTCCTGCTTAGCAAAACCGGGAAATTCTGATTGATCAGAAATGCCAGGTGATAATCTTCAAGTGAAGTATGAATTGCGATGAGATCATAATCAACTTCATCAAATTCATCAAGGCTAAGTCGGAAATTGGCCATTCTCTGAAATAAGATGTAAATATAATATTTATCAGGCTAATAACTTCCGGAGGTTTGAAGTTTACGCTTTATTTATGAACGAAAACGTTGTAGGTTTCAATGTCTTTTAACGATATGTTCCTGGAAAGCGAAATAAGCGCGCTGTGATGCTTTTTCCTCAGCCTTTTTCTTGGAAGTGGCGCGTGCCTTAGCAATTACTTTCGAATCGATGCTGAGCTTCACACCGTAAAACCGTTGTCCATCGATGCCGTTGTCTTCAAACACGTCGTAGTGGAAGGTTTTCTTTTCCTTCTGACACCATTCAATAAGCAGGCTTTTATAGCTGATGACTTTGCCTTCGAGCTTGGCAATATCAACATAGGGAACAATAACACGGGCACGAATGAACTTTTCGCAATATTCATAACCCTGATCAAGATAAATGGCACCGATCAGCGCTTCAAAAATGTTTCCGTGGATATTTTCGCCGAAGTTGTTCAACGGAATTTTGCTCCGCATGAACAGGATGAGGTTAAGGTCGCGGCCGAGTTCGTTCAGGTGTTCGCGGCTCACGATTTTAGAGCGCATTTTGGTAAGGTAGCCTTCGTCACCGGCGGGTACTTCGCTAAAAAGATGTGCGGCAATTACCGCTGAAAGCATTGCATCGCCCAAAAATTCCAGTCTTTCAAAATTCACCGGGTTGCCTTTGATATCAAGTTTATTTGACGAGCGGTGTGTGAAGGCTTTTCGGTAGTAGTCGAGGTTTATGGGGTCAAATCCCAGGATAGGCCTGACCTGATCAAAAAAAATCCCGTCTTCAGGAGAACGGGATTTTGAAAATATTCTTTTAAGAAAACCCATTCAATTTAAGATTCAAGTTTCTTGACAAGTACGCAGGCATTGTGTCCGCCAAATCCGAAGGTATTGCTCATTACCACCTTCATGTCGCGTTTTTGCGCCGTATTAAAAGTAAAGTTAAGCCTCGGATCGATATTCTCATCATCAGTAAAGTGATTGATTGTTGGAGGAACGATCCCATATTTGATAGATAAAATCGAGGCAATCGTTTCAATCGCACCCGCTGCGCCTAAAAGATGCCCTGTCATCGACTTGGTCGAGTTCAGGTTAAGGTTGTAGGCATGTTCACCAAAAACATGCTGGATCGCTTTCGATTCGGCAATGTCACCGAGTGGTGTCGATGTTCCGTGCATGTTCACTCCATCGACATCTTCAGGTTTCAAACCTGCATCGCGAAGACAGTACAACATGACATTTTTAGCACCCAGGCCTTCAGGATGTGGTGCCGTAATATGATGCGCGTCAGCCGACATTCCGCCGCCGCCGATTTCACAGTAAATGTTCGCGCCACGTGCTTTCGCGTGTTCATATTCTTCAAGTACCAAAGCGCCGGCACCTTCGCCGAGAACAAAACCCTCACGGTCTTTATCCATCGGGCGTGATGCGGTTTTTGGATCATCATTCCGTGTTGAGAGCGCATGCATCGCGTTAAAGCCCCCCATTCCGGCAATGGTCACTGCGGCTTCAGAACCGCCTGTCACCATCGCATCGGCGTGGCCAAGCCTGATATAGTTGAATGCGTCGATCAAAGCGTTTGTAGATGAGGCACAGGCCGAAACGGTCGTAAAGTTAGGCCCACGGAAACCGTATTTTATTGAGATATGCCCACCGGCAATATCGGCAATCATTTTAGGGATGAAGAACGGGTTGAATTTTGGGGTTCCGTTTCCTGCAGCGAAATTCATGACTTCTTCCTGGAAGGTTTCGAGTCCGCCGATCCCTGATCCCCAGATGACACCGACACGGTCTTTGTCAAGTTTCTCGAAATCAAAATTGGCATCTTTAACGGCTTCATCGGTGGAAACGATCGCATATTGGGCATACTTATCCATTTTACGCGCTTCTTTCCTATCTACGAAATCTTCAACATTAAAATTCTTCAGCTCACAGGCAAACTTGGTCTTAAAATTCGTAGTGTCAAAATACGTAATTGGCGCGGCACCGCTAACGCCGTTGATAAGCCCTTCCCAATAATCCTTAACGGTATTCCCGATTGGTGTCAGCGCTCCCAGGCCGGTTACTACAACTCGCCTTAATTCCATACCTAATTGTTTAGTTGTCTTTTAAAGTAGTAACACCCATGCTGTCTTTATGTATCTGGTCACAAAAAGAAACATGGGTATTACATTAATATCTTGTCGGTTGACCCCAACCTGTAATTGCAATAAAAATAACACCCGATAAACCTGTGTCTACGGGTGTTTTATATTATTTTTTTGCTTCCTCTATGTAAGAAATTGCCTGACCTACAGTAGCAATGTTTTCTGCCTGGTCGTCCGGAATCTGGATGTCAAATTCTTTCTCAAACTCCATGATAAGCTCAACAGTGTCTAACGAATCGGCTCCTAAATCATTTGTGAAGCTTGCCTCTGTTACAACTTCGTTTTCGTCAACGCCTAATTTGTCTACAATAATCGCTTTAACTCTTGATGCAATGTCTGACATAATCTATAGTTTTAAATTTAATTTGTTGGCAAAAATAAAAAACTTTATTTTAAAACAACGCTTTGGTAAATAAATGTGCCGACTAATTTAAAAAATAAATTCGAGAACAAAGCCAATATTTTACTTTAATCCGGAGTAATATTCGTTTTTTTGCAGAGCCAATTCCGACACATGAAAAACATTGTAATTTTCGCTTCAGGCGAAGGGACGAATGCCGAAAACATCATGCGCCACTTCAGCAAAAACAACACTATCCGGGTTGCTGCCGTCTTCACCGGAAATGCCAATGCAGGGGTTTTGAAAAGGGCTGAAAAAATGGGTGTGCCGACCGTTGTTTTTTCCAAAACGGAGCTTGTCAATATTGCATCAAAACTTGAGGAATACCAACCGGATCTTATCGTACTTGCAGGCTTTCTTCAGATGATCCCCGGAAATATGATCACCAGATACGAAGGGAAAATCATCAATATCCATCCGGCTTTGCTTCCAAAATTCGGAGGCAAAGGCATGTACGGCATGAACGTCCATCGCGCCGTTCTGGACACCGGCGAAACCGAAACCGGAATTACGATCCACTACGTTGATGCCCATTATGATGAAGGAGACATTATCTTTCAGAAAAAAATATTGCTCAAAGGCAATGAATCATGTGGGGAAATTGCTCAGAAAGTGCGTGAACTGGAACACACACATTTTCCCGAAGTCATAGAATCCCTGCTAAACAGTTAATTTGAATCCTCACCAGGTACATATCTATACAGACGGCGCGGCCAAAGGAAATCCCGGCCCCGGCGGCTATGGCATTATTATGGAATGGGTGGGAAAGCCTTACCGGAAGGAATTTTATGAAGGCTTCAGGCTGACTACCAACAACCGGATGGAATTGCTCGCTGTAATTGTCGCGCTTGAAAAGCTGAAAAATCCCGATACATCTGTACTGATTACATCCGATTCAAAATACGTGATCGATTCTGTTATAAAAGGATGGGTTTTCGGATGGGAAAAAAAAGGTTTTGCCGGTAAGAAAAATCCTGATTTGTGGAAACGCTTTCTTAAAGTATACCGTACCCAAAAAGTAGATTTCCGGTGGATCAAAGGCCATAACAGCCATCCGCAGAATGAAAGATGCGACCAGCTTGCCGTGATGGCCGCGACACTTCCTGAGCTTCATATTGACGCTTTTTACGAAGAAACAGAAGCCAAACTTTTATGAAAACTTTGCCACACGCAGTTTTTGCATCTTCATAAGTTATAAAGTATCTTTGCGCCTTAATTTTAACCTCGTATAATGAATAAATTACTGATCGTCGGGACTGTTGCCTTTGACGCCATTGAAACACCTTTTGGAAAAACGGATAAGATTTTAGGCGGCGCCGGTACATATATCGGACTTTCAGCTTCTTTTTTCAACGTACAATCTGCAATAGTTTCTATTGTAGGAGATGATTTCCCGCAGGAATATATTGACTTACTGACAGCACGGAACATCGATGTCTCCGGACTTGAAGTTGTACCTGGCGGAAAAACTTTTTTCTGGAGCGGACGTTACCACAACGACCTCAATTCCCGCGACACGCTGGCAACTGAACTTAATGTGCTGGCCGATTTTCAGCCAAAAGTGCCTCAGGCGTTTACAAATGCCGATGTGGTCATGCTTGGAAACCTTCACCCACTGGTTCAAAGCAGTGTCCTTGACCAGATGGAAGAGCAGCCTAAACTGGTGGTACTCGACACAATGAATTTCTGGATGAACTGCGCTTTGCCGGAGTTGATGGACGTGATCCGCCGTGTAGACGTGATTACAATTAACGATGAAGAAGCGCGACAACTCTCAGGCGAGTATTCCCTGGTGAAAGCCGCTGCGAAAATACATACTATGGGTCCGCGTTACGTGGTGATCAAGAAAGGCGAACACGGTGCGTTGCTTTTCCACGACAAGGATATATTCTTTGCTCCGGCATTGCCGCTTGAAGACGTTTTTGACCCGACAGGCGCAGGAGACACATTTGCCGGAGGATTCGCAGGTTACATCACCCAAAGCGAAAACGTGTCATTTGACAATATGAAAAATGCAATCATTTACGGTTCAAACCTCGCCTCTTTCTGTGTGGAGAAATTCGGTACACAACGAATGGAAACGCTCGAAAAAGAGGAAGTGACCGCGCGGCTGAAACAGTTCAAGGCACTCACACAATTTGAAATAGAATTACACTAATAATACGCCCCGGTTTTCTGGGGCTTTTTTTATAACTTTAAGTAGCCGAATAACTACAGGCAAAACAACAACAACAACAATGACTGACAGGCTTACACATGAATGCGGTATTGCTTTTCTCAGGCTCAAGAAGCCTTTGGAATTCTATCGTGATAAATATGGCTCGGCGTTCTATCCCATCCAGAAAATGTACCTGCTGATGGAGAAGCAACACAACCGCGGACAGGACGGTGCCGGCTTTGCAAGCATCAAGCTCGATGTACAGCCGGGCGAAAGATACATCAGCAGGCTGCGTTCAAACAACCAGCAGGCTATTCAGGATCTTTTTGCGCAGATCAATGGGCGAATCAATGAAGAAATGACAGCCCATCCTGAATATGCCGAGGATGTCGAACTTCAGAAAAAAAATATTCCATACCTCGGGGAGCTTTTCCTAGGGCATGTGCGTTACGGAACATTCGGAAAAAACAGCATCGAAAGCGTCCATCCGTTCCTTCGCCAGAACAACTGGATGCACCGGAACCTGATTGTTGCCGGTAATTTTAACCTGACCAATGTTGCGCAGCTCTTCCAAAGCCTGATCGAACTTGGCCAGCACCCGAAAGAAATGGCTGATACGGTCACGGTAATGGAAAAAATTGGGCATTTCCTTGATGATGAGGTCACCGAATTATATCAGGACTGTAAAAATGAAGGCTATTCTAAAAGGGAAGCTTCGCCGGTGATCGCCGAAAGGCTGGATGTTGCCAAGATTTTAAAACGCGCCTCCAAAAACTGGGACGGAGGTTACGCCATGGCCGGAATGTTCGGGCACGGTGACGCGTTTGTGTTCAGGGATCCGGCAGGAATCCGCCCGGCATTTTTCTATGAAGATGACGAAGTGGTCGTAGTGGCATCGGAAAGACCGGTAATACAAACCGTGTTCAATGTGCCGTTTGAGCAGGTAAAAGAAGTTAAACCCGGAAATGCCCTGATCATCAAGAAAAGCGGCAAGGTTGCCCAAACCGAAATTATCCCGCCATTGGCGAAGAAGGCATGCTCGTTTGAGAGAATATATTTCTCACGTGGCAGCGATGCCGAAATTTATCGCGAACGTAAAGAACTCGGAAGACTGGTTTTGCCGGCCGTACTAAAGGCCATCGATGACGATACCGACAATACTGTTTTTTCCTATATTCCGAACACGGCAGAAGTATCGTTCTTCGGAATGGTCGAAGCTGCACAGGATTTCCTCAACCAACGGAAAAATGAATTTATTCTCAACAACCGCAAAACACTGACAAAGGAAACATTACAGGAATTATTGTCTGTAAAGATCCGGACAGAAAAGATTGCGATAAAAGATGCAAAACTGCGCACCTTCATCACTGAAGACAGCAGCCGTAACGATCTTGTGGCGCATGTTTACGACATTACCTACGGTGTGATCAAGCCTGAAGACAATCTTGTGATCATCGACGACAGTATCGTCCGGGGAACAACGCTCAAAATGAGCATCATCAAGATGATGGACCGCCTGAAGCCAAAGCGGATCGTAATAGTTTCATCGGCACCTCAGATACGTTATCCGGATTGCTACGGAATCGATATGGCACGGCTTGAAGGATTGGTTGCATTCCAGGCGACGCTGGCCCTGTTGAAAGAACGCAACCTGCATCATATCATTGAAGACGTATATACAAAATGCAAAGCGCAGGAAAGCTGGCCCGATACCGAAATCATCAATCATGTAACAGAGATCTACAAACCGTTCACCGATCAGGAAATTTCAGATAAAATTGCGCAAATGCTGAAATCGGAAGAAATCAATGCCGAAGTGAAAATTATTTTCCAAAACGTCGAAAACCTTCATAAGGCAAGTCCGGAACATCTTGGCGACTGGTACTTTACAGGCGACTATCCGACACCTGGCGGAAACCGTGTTTCCTGTCGCGCATTTATGAATTTCTACGAAGGAAAAGATGCCCGTGCTTACTAAAGGGTTTCAAAAAGAGCATTTTATCGAGTTTTGGTGTAGTTCATCTAATATTTTTGTCGACAAAATACTGCTGCTATACATTTGGAGGACCATAGCATTAGTAGGTTAAGTTTATGGTAGATTTGGGGCAAAAAGGGTGAAAGAAATTTCACCTTTTTTATTTGGTATAAGTCAGATTCAAACATAAAAAAACCCGGCAATCATCTGCCGGGTTTTTCATTTAATATAATCAGGATTTATTTTTCCAGTGCGTACCTTCTTGCAACTTCTTCCCAGTTTACAACTTTAAAAAACGCTTCAATATAATCAGGTCTCCGGTTCTGATAGTTGAGGTAGTAAGCATGCTCCCAAACATCCATTCCCAGGATCGGCGTTCCGCCGCAGCCCGTATCCGGCATCAATGGGTTGTCCTGGTTTGCTGTTGAGCAAACTTCGAGCCTTCCGCCGCTGTGGACACAAAGCCACGCCCATCCCGAACCAAATTGCGTGGCGCCGGCCTTGGCAAATTTAGCCTTGAATTCATCGAAGGTGCCGAAATGCTTTTCGATAGCCTCCATCAGGTCGCCTTTCGGCTCGCCGCCGCCGCTTGGCGACATCACCTTCCAGAAAAGGTTATGGTTATAGTAACCGCCGCCGTTATTACGCACAGCGTTATTCTTCATATCAAGGTTTATCAGGATATTTTCTATGGTTTTCCCTTCGAGATCGGTCCCTTCAATGGCCGCATTCAGATTGGTGGTATAAGCATTATGGTGCTTCGTATGATGGATTTCCATTGTCCTCGCATCGATGTTGGGTTCTAATGCATCATATGCATAAGGTAACTTAGGTAGTTCAAAAGCCATAATTTTCTGATTTATTGGTTTGCTCAAATAAATTTCAAATTTAAACATTTAACTTTGGAATTGAAAAAATCCTTCTCATTTTATCGGTAGCCGCCATTGCCGTTTTTCAGGAGCTTTTTCCCGCTTTCCGCCTTAATCTTTGCTCGTCCCTCGCAAAGGATACCGGCTTCAATCGGGGCTAAACATATAACAAACATTATGCAGCGACCGGCTTTTACAGTTTATGATGCTTCCGCAGGGTCGGGCAAAACTTATACATTGGTAAAAGAATACCTGAAGATCATTATTGCCGCCGACAAACCCGATGCCTACCGGAACATTCTCGCCATCACCTTTACCAATAAGGCTGTACATGAGATGAAGAGCCGCATCGTCGAGAACCTCATGGCCTTTACAAGCAACGACCCGTCGGCAAAAGTGGCCGCGCTGATGCAGGAGATATCCGATGAAACTGATCTTGACATACACACTGTTACCAACAAATCACGGCAAATCATCAGGCACATCATACACAATTATGCGGCTTTCGACATTTCAACCATCGATAAGTTCACACACCGCGTCATCCGTGCGTTTGCACACGATTTAAACCTGCCGATAACTTTTGAGGTTTCTGTCGACACAGAAAACCTTCTTGCCGAAGCCGTAGATTCGCTTATCGCACAGGCAGGCGAAGACGAAACCCTTACAAAGCTGCTAGTCGATTTCACGATCGAGAAAACCGACGATGACAAAAGCTGGGATATTTCCCGCGAAATCCTTGAAACCGGCAGGCTCATCCTCAACGAGAACAACCGCTCCGAAATCGCACATTTTACAGATAAAAGCATTGAAGAATTCGTCAGTATCAAAAAACGACTGCAGGAGGAATGCCGCGCGCTTGAAGAGCAGAGCGTCGCGTTGGCAAATGAAGCGTTAACACTGATTGAAAGCCACGGAATCGAATTTAAATCTTTTTATTCGGGTTACATTCCCAATCACTTCCGGAAACTCAGCGCGGGCGACATTATAAAGAACATCAGCCATTATAAATATCTCGAAGAGATCGAATGTAAGAGGTGTGCGGCCAAAACGCCTCAGGCACAAAAAGATCTAGTCGATAAAGTTGCCGATCAACTGCTGGAAAAACTCCGGAAAATCAATGATATTGCCGAGCGGTATATGTTTTACATGGCTTTTCTGAAAAACCTGACGCCTTTGTCGCTTCTGAACACCGTAAGCGCTGAACTTTCAAAAATACAGCAGGAGCAAAATATTTTATCAATAGCCGAATTCAACAAACTCATCTACGAACAGATACAAAACCAGCCCGCGCCGTTTATTTATGAACGCATGGGCGAACGCTACCGGCATTTCTTTATTGACGAGTTTCAGGATACTTCAGAAATGCAATGGCAAAACCTGATTCCGCTGATCAACAATGCCACTTCGTCGGAAGAGCTTACAGGCGAACGCGGTTCACTGATGATTGTGGGCGATCCGAAACAATCGATTTATCGGTGGCGCGGCGGAAAGGCCGAACAATTCATCGCACTCGGAAAAGACCTCAATCCTTTTAATAATCCCGAAAAGGAAGTCATCAGGTTGGAGAAGAATTTCCGGAGCCATTCCCAGGTAATAGATTTCAATAATGCTTTCTTTAGGATGCTGTCGGAAGAATTTCAGCACGAGATTTACCGCGACCTTTATGAAAACCATTCGCATCAGCAGACCAACAGCAAGACGGGCGGATACGTAAGCATATCATTCATTCCACCGGTTCAGGAAGAAGCTGAAGAAAGCACAGACAAAGCATCATTGTATGTCCAGGCTGTTTTAAAAACGGTTAAAGACGTACGGGCAAAGGGATTTTCATATAGCGATATTGTGATTCTTACCAGAAAGCGCGAACATGGGACGCTTGTAGCAAATTATCTCGCAACGAACGGTATACGCGTGCTGTCGTCTGAAACCCTGATGATCGACAGTTCGAAGGAAGTGAAATTCCTTGTCAGCCTGCTGCGCTTCCTTAAGAATGCTGCCGATCCCGAGCCAAAAGCGCTGATGCTGCTGTATATTGCTGAACAGCGGAACAAATTTCCGGTACATGATTTTATTGCTGAAGGCCTTTCAATCACTGCAGAAGCCGATTTTCAAACATGGCTTAACCATGCAGGAATAGACATATCTTTTGAAAGCATGCGCCGAAAATCAATCTATGAAGCGGTAGAAACTGCTATCTCACGCTTTATCGGCAACAGCGGAAGCAACGCATATATTCAATATTTTTTGGATATCGTTCTGGAAAGGGATGTCAAAGGTCAATCGGCAATTGCCGACTTTCTGGACTATTGGGACAAAAATTGCGGCAAGTTCAGCATTCCGGTTCCCGAATCTACAAACGGGATCAGGATCATGACCATCCATAAATCAAAAGGATTGGAATTTCCGGTCGTTATTTTTCCGTTTGCCGAAGAAGATTATGGGCGCAAGCCAAAAGACAAGCTCTGGCTGGATTCCAACAGTGAGATCTTCGGCCTGCCTCGTGTTTTGATCGACAACAGCAGCGCGGTTGAAAATTTTGGAGACAACGCGACCGAATGCTACCGACAGAAAAAAGAAGAAGAACTGCTTGATAATGTAAACGTGCTATATGTTGCGCTAACGCGTGCAGAAGAACAGCTTTATATAATTTCTTCAATGAACCTGACTAAGAAAGGAACACCTCCGGCAAACAGCACGTCTGGTTTTCTCATTAAATATCTCGAAGGTCAGCGGATTTTTGACGAAAGGCAATTGGAATATGTGTTCGGATCACCGCAGCGGGCTTCAATTGCGGGGAAAACCCTGCGGGAAACTTTGCTTATTGAAGCGATGAACAATGTTATAGATCCTCAAACGATTAAAATAGCAAAAAAAGAATCCTTAATGTGGGGAACGAGGCAGCAGGAAGCCATTGAATATGGAAATGTGGTTCACGAGATCCTGTCGTTCGTAAAAACCGAAAACGATATTCCGATGGCTGTGGCAAGGGCAATAGAAGACGGGCTTATAACGCTTCAGCAGCGGGAAATGATAACACAAACGCTCGCGGAGATCGTAACCGACAGTACTTTGGCAGATTTTTTTTCAGACAGTGTAAAGGTGCTTACCGAGCAGGTGATCATCAGCAAAGATGGCCCTTTACTTAAACCCGACAGAATGGTACTGTGCAACCACAATGAAGTGCTGCTGCTGGATTACAAGACAGGCAGCCATCAGCCAAAATATATCAGCCAGATGGAAACATACCAGCAAGCCATCGAGCGCATGGGTTACAGCGTCACCAGAAAAGTATTGGTATACATAGGAAAAGAAGTAAAAACAGTAAATTTGTAGTAAAATAAAATATTACGACATGTACGGAAAAATCAAGGAATATCTCGCCGGGGAGCTGAAGAGTATTGAAGACAACGGGTTGTTTAAAAAGGAGCGTGTCATTACTTCGCCGCAGGGTGCCGAAATCACAATTTCAACAGGCGAAACAGTATTGAACTTCTGTGCCAACAACTACCTTGGATTGTCATCGCATCCTGAAGTAATCCAGGCAGCAAAAGACGCAATGGACACACATGGTTTCGGAATGTCTTCTGTACGCTTTATTTGCGGTACACAGGATATCCACAAGGAATTAGAAAGTAAGATCGCGGATTTTTACGGAACTGAAGACACGATTCTTTATGCCGCGGCATTCGACGCCAACGGAGGTGTTTTTGAGCCGCTTTTTAATGAAAATGATGCGATTATTTCAGATTCGCTGAACCATGCTTCTATCATAGACGGGGTCAGGCTGTGCAAAGCGATGCGTTACCGGTATGAGAACAACAACATGGAAGATCTCGAGCGCCAGCTGACTTCTGCCCAGGAAGCGGGAGCAAGGTTTAAGATAATTGTTACTGATGGCGTTTTTTCAATGGACGGACTTGTAGCGCCTCTTGACAAGATCTGCGATCTGGCCGATAAATATGATGCAATGGTCATGATCGATGAATGCCATGCAGCAGGATTTATCGGTGAAACAGGAAAAGGCACACTCGAAGCCAAAGGCGTAATGGGAAGAATAGACATTATAACAGGAACGCTTGGCAAAGCCCTCGGAGGTGCGATGGGCGGCTACACCACAGGAAAGAAAGAAATCATAGAAATGCTGCGCCAGCGCTCAAGGCCATACTTGTTCTCCAATTCGCTTGCGCCCGCCATTGTTGGCGCTTCAATCAGGGTGTTTGATCTTTTAAAGAACGATACTTCGCTTCGGGACAAGCTTGAATGGAACACCAACTATTTTAAGGCCGGAATGAAGAAAGCCGGATTTGACATCATTGATGGCGACTCTGCTATTGTGCCCGTGATGCTTTATGATGCCAAGCTTGCACAAACCATGTCGAACGAGCTTCTCAAAAAAGGCATATATGTAGTCGGTTTCTTTTTCCCTGTTGTACCTAAAGAAAAAGCCCGGATTCGGGTGCAACTTTCGGCGGCGCACACGCAGGAACATCTCGATAAAGCCATAGCAGCATTCACAGAAGTAGGCCGTGAACTCAATGTTATCAGTGGTCAGGCGTATGTCTAAAAATATGTTATTTTTTAACATTTCGCTTTGTGGTTAAAATTTAACACATTACTTTTGTTCATAACTTTGTAACTAAAAATAAAAATCAAGTATGAAACATCTTAACAAAATTGTTGCTGCCTTATGCATGTTTTGGGGGCTGAGCAGTCAGGCTCAGGACGACAATAACAAGTGGGCGGTGACATTCGGAGTGAACGCGGTTGATACACGAATCAGTGCCGCTTCCAAGCTCGAAGACCAGTTATCCAATTTCTTTAACGCAAGAGACAACTGGAACATCCTTCCTTCGGTATCTTATCTTAATGTATCCAGGTACGTTGGTACAGGGTTTACATTTGGTGTAACAGGTTCCGTAAACAAAATCACACGATTTGTAAATAATCGTGCTGCCAATTATGAAGTAACAAATCCTGGAGATCTTAATTATTTTGCTGTAGACGGTGCAATCGGGTACAGCTTCATGAACATGATAGGATCTAAAGTTATTGATCCGTCACTACATGTTGGTGGAGGTTATACATGGTTGGGCGATGAGTCAAGTGCAGGAACTCTTAACGCAGGACTTGGACTTACTTTCTGGTTCAGCGAAACAATCGGTCTTTCATGGAAATCGACATACAAGCACACATTTGAAGACAACAGGTTCGAAATGCCATCAGTAATGCAGCACTTCCTCGGACTTACTTTCAAATTTGGCGGAAAAGACACTGACGGCGACGGAATCTACGATAAAGATGATGCTTGTCCTGAAGTTGCTGGTCCAAAAGAATTCAACGGATGTCCTGATACAGATGGTGATAAAATCATCGATAGGGATGATGCTTGTCCTGAAGTTGCCGGTCTTCCTGAATTTAACGGATGTCCTGATACAGACGGAGACGGTGTAGCTGATAAAGATGATGCTTGTCCGGATGTTGCAGGTCTTAAAACAATGGGCGGATGTCCTGATACAGACGGCGACGGTGTAACAGACAAATCTGATAAATGTCCTACAGTTGCCGGTCCTTCTGCTAATGGCGGATGTCCTTGGCCAGATACTGACGGCGACGGAGTACTTGACAAAGATGACAGATGTCCAGATGTGAAAGGTACTGTTGCAAACAACGGATGTCCTGAAATGTCAGAAGAACAGGTAATGAAGCTGAATGCTTACGCTAAAACCATCCTGTTCAACAGCGGTAAAGCTACATTCAAAAAAGAAACTTTCCCTGTACTTCAGGCGATCGCAGCAATCCTTAAAGAATTCCCTAGCTCAAGATTTATGATCGAAGGCCACACTGACAGTGACGGAAGCAACGCGCTTAACCAAACACTTTCAGAAAACAGGGCAGCTGCTGTTAAGAATTACCTGATTGAAAACGGAATCGCTGCTGACAGGCTTGAGTCTGCAGGTTACGGTGAAACCAAACCAATCGACACGAATAAGAACGCTAAAGGCAAAGCCAACAACCGTAGGGTTGAAGTGAAGCTTATCAAAGAATAATTATTAAATAATAATTGTTTAAAACGCCCCGTTCAACGGGGCGTTTTTTTTTATTTTTATCCCATGGAGGAAAATGCATTTCTTGATAAACTTGCGTACCGGTTGCTCAATGATTATCAAAAACTTGATGAGGTCGTAGTGGTGTTGCCAAGCAGGCGGGCGAAAGTTTTCCTGACCGAAGCACTGCGGAAACAATCATCAGGCACAATCTTTTCGCCGCTGATCACCAATATAGAAGAATTCATCAGCAGTCTTGCAGGCATAAGAAGCATCGACAGTACAGAGCAGCTATTTGAGTTCTATGAAGTCTACCGCAATCTCACAGAGCCAGACAAACAGCAAAAGTTTGACATCTTTGCCAATTGGGCGAAAATGCTGATCCAGGATTTTAATGAAATTGACCGTTATCTTTTACAGCCGCGACACGTCCTTTCCTATCTTAAAGACATTGAAGATATAAAGCATTGGTCATTAGATATAGAGAATCGCACGACACTCATCGAGAACCACCTCCGCTTTTGGGATCTGCTTCCGGCCTATTATGAAAATTTCTATGCGCACCTGAAAAGAAAGGGCATTGGCTATCAGGGACTCATTTATCGCGAAGCTGTTGCCAACATTGATCATTTCTCAGCAGTTTCTGGCGGAAAATCTTATGTCTTTGCCGGGTTCAACGCCTTGAATGCTGCTGAAGAAAAAATCATGCAACACCTTGTGGCTTCCGACGCGGCTAAAATTTACTGGGATGCTGACCTTACCTTTCTTGAAGACAGTCATCATGATGCGGGACTTTTTATTCGCAGGTTCAAAAACACCTGGAACCATTATAAAGCCAATCCGTTTGAATGGGTTTTTGACAACTTTGCGCAAGAAAAGAATATCTCGATCATCGGCACCCCAAAAAGTATCGGACAGGCTAAAATGGCCGGAAACATTCTCAATAAACTTATTACTGAGAATAATGTACCCCTGAATAAAGTAGCGATAATCCTCGGGGATGAAAACCTTCTCGTTCCATTATTATATTCACTTCCCAACGGGCTTCCCGGATTAAACATCACCATGGGATATCCGGCTAAAAACAATCCTGTACAGGTTTTGATGACAAAACTTTTCAGGATGCATACAGCCGCTTTGTCAAGAAATGCGCAAAGCTACGTCATGTACTATAAAGATGTGCTTGATGTACTGACACATCCGCTTGTCGAGCCTTTTGCCGATACAACTGAAGCGCTCCAGACAATCAAGCAGAATAATTATACTTTTATTACGCATTCCCGGCTGATGGGCTTCTTTAAAGATAGTGACGTACTGCCGAAGTTACTCTTCAATAAGTGGGAAAAAGGACCACAGGAGGTACTTGATCGCCTTTCCGACCTGCTGATCGAAATTAAAAACAATCTTTCCGGGGATAACGAACAGGAAAAAATCACCAAAGCTTTTGTTTATGCTGTTTTTAAAGTGATAAATAAGCTTGCAAGTTACTTTTCCGTGCATGCTGAAGCGACAGGAATTGATACATTACACGCGATTTATAAACAAGTCATCGACTTGGCGGAAGTATCATTCGAAGGCGAGCCGCTCGATGGACTACAGATTATGGGCGTCCTCGAAAGCCGTGTCCTAGACTTTGAAACGATCATAATCACTTCAATGAATGAAGGGAAATTTCCTGCCGGGAAATCACAGAATTCTTTCATTCCGTCTGATGTTAAGCGCGAGCTTGGTCTTCCGACGTTTAAAGAAAAGGATGCCATTTATACATATCACTTTTACCACCTGATGCAGCGCGCAAAAAATATTTACCTGTTGTATAATACTGAAAGTGACGGACTCGACGGTGGTGAAAGAAGCCGTTTCATTACGCAGTTGGAGGTCGAAAAACAACCTGCACATCAACTGAGCCACGAAATTTACAACCCACATATTCCCGAAGTGAAGTCGGCCCCAATCACAATTGAAAAGTCGGCCAAGGTTATGGCGCGGCTCAAAGAGATTGCTGAAGATGGATTTTCACCGTCAGCGCTCACATCTTACATCCGCAATCCGATAGATTTCTACTTCAGGAAAATCCTCAGGATCCGCGAAACGGAGGAAGTCGAAGAGAACATCGCAGTCAATACCCTCGGAACCATTATTCATGAAACGCTGCGGGTGTTGTATGAACCGCTGGTAGGCGAATTTCTTTCAGAAGCAGACATTATCAATTGCATGGGAAGAATCGATGCTGAAGTCAGCAACCAGTTCAGGATCATCTACAGGGAAGGCGAAATCACAAAAGGGCGGAATCTTCTGGCGTTCGAAGTGGCAAAACGACATGTCCTGAATTTCCTCAAAACGGAAATCAATGCCATAAAAAATGGCGAATTGGTTAAAATCTTATACTTAGAACAACGTTTTGAGCGGGTACTCGATCATCCGGAATTGACACAACCGGTAAAAATAGGCGGAACCGTAGACCGGATCGAGGAGCGCGACGGGGTAATTCGCATCATCGATTATAAAACCGGGAAAGTTGAAGCGCGGGCCTTGTGCCTGGATCAATGGGAAGGTTTGACATCAGACATTAAGAACGATAAGATCATCCAGGTTTTGGCGTATGCATTTATGATCGGCGAACAATGGCATGATAAAAAAGCCGAAGCCGGCATCATTTCCTTCAAGAATATGAAGAATGGTTTCTTGCCGTTTGAATTCAAAGGTGAACTCAGGACATCGCTGCTCAATGCAGACATCCTGGAGCAATACAAAATTCAGTTGGTTCGGCTTCTGAATGAGATTTTTGATGAGAACATACCGTTCACTGAGAAAGTCTAATTTATGGCAGTTAACCATTGCCACAGGAATTAAACCTGCCTGAAGAAAACCGAAAGTACCCTGACCAGATCCGCATAATTCTCAATCGGGCTCATATGGCCATCAGGAAAAGTGACGAGTTTCACCCTTGAGCCCTCAGCTTGCGTGACGTTTTCCTGATAATTCAGCACCGGATCTTTTTCCCCCAGTACCAATAAAATCGGGTAAGGGCCGAAATGGAGCAACACTTCGCGGTCATTCCTCATTTTCATTCCTTCCAGTGAGGCAACAATACCCTGTAGCGGTGTTTTCAATGCCTCATCGCGTACCTTTTCAATTTCTTCCGAAAGCTTCTCACGGTTGTCTTCGCTGAAAAGATTGGCAATAGACATACGCACAAAGGCATTGTAATTTTCCTTTACAGCTTTGATTGCGCGGTCACGGTTAACTTTACGCTCTTCGCTGTCGGGCCGGGCGGTTGAATTGATCAGGGCAATTCCCCTGATATTATCCGGATACAATTCGGCGAAAGCCAGAGCAACATAGCCGCCCATCGAATGGCCCGCAAAAAAGGCCTTCCTGATTTTAAGTTCCTGAAGTACGGCATGCACAATATCGGCATTGTCTTCCATGGTATGGACGTATCCTCGCGGCTCAGTTTTCCCATGCCCGAGAAGATCAATAGTGATCACCCGATATTTTTTCGAGAATTCTGTAACAAAGGGAAGCCACATTTTGCTGTTTTCAAGGAAGCCGTGCAGCAATACAACAGCGTTTCCTTTTCCCTCATCGGAATAGCTGAGAGTGATATTTTTATAATGTAACGATTTCACGCCTGAAGAATGAATTGCAAAATTAGATTTTACCGGTGTCTAAAAAACAAAAAGCCCGCAAAACTGCAGGCTTTTTTTACAATTTTTCTCGTTAGCTGTTCATGATGCTTTCAATCTCCTCAATTTCAATCGGTATGTTGCGCATGAGGTTAAACGGCGCTCCTGTTTCCTGCACCACAACGTTGTCTTCTATACGGATTCCAAAGCCTTCTTCCGGAATATAGATACCCGGTTCTACGGTGAAAACCATATTCGCCTGCATGGGCTCATGTAAAAGCCCGTAATCATGCGTGTCGAGTCCGAGATGATGCGAAGTGCCATGCATAAAATATTTTTTATATGCAGGCCAGTCTTTGCTCTCATTTTGTACATCAGCCGTATCAATGAGGCCGAGGCCAAGCAATTCAGAAGTCATGACTTTACCGACTTCCACATGATATTCTTTCCACAATGTTCCCGGAACAAGCATTTTTGTAGCTTCGTTCTTTACACGCAGCACAGCATTGTAAACATCAGCCTGACGCTTGGTATATCTGCCGGAAACAGGGATCGTCCGGGTCATGTCACTTGAATAATTTGCATATTCTGCAGCGACATCAAGCAGCAACAGGTCGCCTGGCTGGCAGATTTGGTTGTTCTCGATATAATGAAGGACATTCGCATTTTTCCCCGAAGCGATAATTGGCGTGTAGGCAAATCCTTTCGAGCGGTTTCGGACGAATTCATGAAGGAGTTCAGCCTCGATTTCATATTCGGTTACCCCCGGCTTGACGAACGACAGCAGTCTTCTGAAACCCATACGCGTAATATCGCAGGCATGCTGGATCAGGTCTATTTCTTCCTGTTCCTTAACCGAGCGAAGGCGTTGCAGGATCGGATTGCTTTTGGCGACATTGTGCGCCGGATAGTGCTCTTTCCACCATTTTACGAAACGGGCTTCCCTTGTCTCAGTTTCAATAGTCGCGCGATAATGCTCGTTAGTATTGATGTATATAGTTTCGGCATACGTCATCACTTCAAACAATACCTTTTCAAAGTCCTGTAACCAGTATACGCTTTTGATTCCCGAGACTTCAAAAGCGCGCTCTTTCGTTAGTTTTTCACCATGCCAGACTGCAATATGCTCATTGGTCTCCCGCATGAAGAGCATTTCCCGTAAATGTTCATACGGCGCATCAGGGAATATGACCAGGATACTTTCTTCCTGATCGATACCGCTGAGGTAAAATATGTCGCGGTGCTGCTGGAACGGCATTGTGCTGTCAGCGCTTATAGGGTAAATGTCATTTGAATTAAAGATCGCCACACTCTTTGGCTTCATTTGCGCAGTAAATTTTTTTCGGTTCTTCGTAAAAAGTGCCGAATCAATCTGTTGGTATTTCATTTCGTTTGATTTAATTCCCAAAAATAGAAAACTTGAAACAATGCGCTTACTTTTCCAGTCTTAAATCAATACTTTACTCATTAAATTAGTTCAATACAATAAGCCATGGCTCATGGACGTTAAGAGTAAATTAACAAGTATTGCCGTGTTATGAAAAAAGTAGCCATTATGCTTGCCGGAGTCTTTATCGTTGTAGCAACAGCATTTTCAGTGTTATGTTCCTGCAGCAGCAATGATGACAACGTGTCTGATGAACACATGCTGATTGTGAAATTTAAATTTGATCCCGATCAGGTCCGTTTGAATAATATTGGTCAGCCTTCTCTTGTCCCATCCGGAAATGCGACACTTACTCCTGATTTTAATTCTATTTCGGCACATTATATTGAACTCGCCCCGTCAGCGATGACGCAATTGGGCCAGGGCGCTATTTTGTATCATGCACCTGAAACCGACTTAGGCGGCGCTACGGCAATCGATTTCAGCAGGGCGAAAATAGTATCGGAAGGAGAAACTTTTCTTAGAATTCCGCTTCGTAACATTGCGCCCGGTAATTATTCATGGGCGCGGGTATCGTTGTCATACCAGAACTATGATATTGCTGTGCGACAGGCGGGTGTGGATTATATCGGAACGTTGGCAAGTTTCGTAGGCTACAACACTTATATCGGTGATTACAGTATTGGCAACAGCATATTCGACATTAATGCGAACAGGCTGCAGGGATATTGGGCATTTGCACTGCACGATTATCAATATTCCAGCGATGGCCAGGCGCCTGCCGGCGCTACTACCGTTCCAAACCCGCTTTCCGCAACTTCTCCGATTCCGGCGGGATCTTGTGTTGTAACCGGGCAATTTGCCGAAAATTTTGTTGTTTCCGGAAATGAGACACATGATGTTGTAATCACAATGTCGCTTTCCATCAACAAAAGCTTCGAATGGCATGAGATTATTTTCGATGGCAAGTATGAACCATCTATTGGGGAATACGTTGTTGATATGGGATTGCGCGGCCTGATTCCCTCTTTCTGATATTCCCGATTTTAATCCAAATTCACACTTTAAATTCATTATAAATTATAAGTGAAGGTTGTAATTAATCACATTAGGCGTATTTTTGTGTGATTTTTAAACAATCCTCTCTTATGGCAAAATCTGCTTTATTAAAGTCATCCCTTGCTAAAAAATACTGGATGGCCCTGACAGGTTTATTTTTGTGTGTGTTCCTCATCGGCCATCTTGCCGGAAATTTACAGCTCATCTTCGGTGACGCGCTTCAATTCAACCAGTACGCGTTGTTTATGACCACCAATCCGGCTGTGAAGCTGTTATCATACCTGACATACATTTCGATTCTTTTTCACACTATCGACGGAATCTTGCTTACAATTCAAAACAGCAAAGCGCGACCTGTCGGATATGCTTACGAAAGGCGGGAAGCCAATACCAATTTTTCCTCGCGGAATATGGGAATCTTGGGAACATTGATCCTGGTTTTCATCGTAACGCACATGATCCATTTTTGGGCACCGATGCATTTCGATGAAAAAATGCCGTTGCAAACCACGCAAATCGCTGTTCAGGAAGGAATTCCACCCCAGGATTTTTACATCACAACAAACGGAAGCTACATGCCTGTGGGCGGCGTCGATATTAAAAACAGAACTGAATTTTTTGACAAAAACGCGCATGTAAAAATTGCAGAAGGCTATAAGGATTTATATAAAATCACCGTCGACTTTTTCCGCGATCCGAAATTAGGGCTTGTTTTTACGCTCCTTTACGTGCTCTCAATGGCAGTTCTTGCCTTCCACCTGTGGCACGGTTTCGCAAGCGCTTTCCAATCCATGGGGATCAACAACCGGAAGTACAATCCGCTGATCCGCATTTTCAGCAAATGGTTTGCAGTCGTTGTGCCTGCATTGTTTGCGATCATTCCCCTATACATTCATTTTTTTCTAAAAGCTTAAATCATGGCGTTAGATTCAAAAATACCTTCCGGCCCTGTTGCCGATAAATGGACAAACCACAAAAACTATATCAATCTTGTAAATCCTGCCAATAAGCGGAATATAGATGTCATCATTGTAGGTACCGGACTTGCCGGGGGTTCTGCAGCCGCAACCCTTGCGGAACTGGGTTACAACGTAAAAGCTTTTTGTTTTCAGGATTCACCACGCCGCGCACACTCGATTGCCGCGCAGGGCGGAATCAATGCTGCAAAAAATTATCAGGGTGATGGCGATTCGATTTTCAGGTTGTTTTACGATACTGTAAAAGGAGGCGACTATCGTGCACGGGAGGCAAACGTTTACCGTCTGGCTGAAGTTTCCGGAAATATCATCGATCAGTGTGTTGCCCAGGGCGTACCATTGGCCCGTGAATACGGAGGATTGCTTGACAACCGCTCCTTTGGGGGAACCTTGGTTTCGCGTACGTTCTATGCAAAAGGACAAACCGGGCAGCAATTGCTTCTTGGCGCTTATTCAGCCATGAACCGCCAGATCGGGCGCGGAAAGATCAAAATGTATAACCGCCATGAGATGCTCGATCTTGTCATTGTGAATGGCAAGGCGCGCGGAATCATCGCAAGGAACCTTGTGACCGGCGAAATTGAAAGGCATTCGGCACATGCCGTGGTCATTGGCTCGGGAGGTTACGGCAACGTATTCTATCTTTCCACTAACGCCATGGGAAGCAATGCCACTGCAGCATGGAAAATTCATAAAAAAGGAGCATTTTTCGCAAATCCTTGCTATACACAAATTCACCCCACATGTATTCCCGTTTCCGGCGAGCATCAGTCGAAACTGACGCTGATGTCGGAATCGCTCCGGAATGACGGGCGGATTTGGGTACCGAAGAATATAGAAGATGCGGTTGCCATCCGCGAAGGCAGGAAAAAGCCGACCGATTTAACAGAAGCCGAACGCGATTATTACCTGGAAAGGCGCTATCCGTCATTTGGAAACCTTGTGCCGCGCGATATCGCTTCGCGGGCAGCAAAAGAAAGGTGTGATGCCGGATTTGGCGTAAATAAGACCGGCGAAGCTGTCTATCTTGACTTTGCAGCAGCGATTGAACGATATGGAAGGGATCAGGCACGAATCCATGGCTTGAATACTGAAGATGCCGCACTTGTACAGCAACTTGGTAAGAAAGTCATCGAAAGCAAATACGGAAACCTTTTTCAGATGTATGAAAAGATCGTTGATGAAAATCCATACGAAACACCCATGATGATTTATCCTGCCGTACATTATACCATGGGCGGGATTTGGGTAGATTATAACCTTATGACAACCATTCCGGGGTGTTTTTCGGTTGGGGAGGCAAACTTCTCCGACCACGGGGCAAACAGGCTGGGCGCTTCTGCCTTGATGCAGGGATTGGCCGACGGTTATTTCGTATTGCCGTATACCATTGGGGATTATCTTTCCACAGACATCCGCACAGGCCAGATTTCAACCGAATTGCCGGAATTTATAGAAGCCGAAAACAACGTTCGCACACAGTTGGAAAAGTTCCTGAACAACAACGGTGCGCATTCAGTGGATTACTTCCATAAAAAGCTTGGAAAAATCATGTGGGACAAAGTAGGAATGGCACGTAATGCACAAGGCCTTTCTGAAGCCATCACTGAAATTGCAGCCCTTCGGGACGAATTCCACCGCGATGTACGCGTTCCCGGGGATATGACAGGAATGAATATCGAGCTTGAAAAAGCCATGCGCGTAGCCGACTTTCTCGAACTAGGTGAGCTTTTCGCAAAAGACGCATTGCATCGCAACGAATCTTGCGGAGGACATTTCCGAGAGGAATATCAAACTGAAGAAGGCGAAGCACAGCGTGATGACGAAAACTTTGCATACGTTGCCGCATGGGAATATCAGGGAAAACCCGCCGATGCGATCATGCACAAAGAACCGCTGATGTTCGAAAACGTAAAACTGGTACAACGAAGCTATAAATAAGACTTGGAACGTGGAATTCAGAATCGGGACCGACTGAATCTCACTACCATTACTCAATACTCCAAAGTATGAAACTTACATTAAAAATATGGCGTCAGAAGAATGCCGCCGACACAGGGAAGCTCGTAGACTATAAAATCGATGATGTTTCCCCTGATATGTCTTTCCTCGAAATGCTCGACGTGCTAAACGAGCAGCTTATCAATAAAGGCGATGAACCAGTCGCTTTCGATCACGATTGTCGCGAAGGAATATGTGGGATGTGCTCACTTTTCATCAATGGTGAAGCACACGGCCCCGATCGCGGCGTTACAACTTGCCAGCTTCACATGAGAATGTTCAAGGACGGCGATACCATTTATATCGAGCCATTCCGCGCCAAAGCGTTTCCTGTAATCAAGGATCTGGTTGTCGACAGAAGTTCATTCGAGCGCATCCAGCAGGCCGGAGGTTATATATCAGTCAACACCTCAGGAAATACAATCGATGCCAATACAATCCCGATCAATAAACACGATGCCGATACCGCTTTCGATTCAGCAACCTGCATCAGTTGCGGAGCATGCGTCGCAAGCTGCAAGAACGCTTCTGCGATGCTGTTCGTTTCTGCAAAAGTCTCCCAGTTGGCATTGCTCCCACAAGGAAAAGTTGAAGCAGCCGAGCGCGTCCTCAACATGGTAACGCAAATGGATGCCGAAGGTTTCGGAAACTGTACCAATACCGGAGCGTGTGAAGTCGAATGCCCGAAAGGGATTTCACTTGAGAACATCGCCAGGATGAACAGGGAATACCTCAAGGCAAGCTTTAAATAAAAATATTTAATTTAAAAAAAAACGCATTCGCCCGGATGCGTTTTTTTTTATTGCCTGAACTTTTATTCTTGGCGTTGCGCCGGCAGAATGGTTCAGGAAACCGCAGCATTCCACAGCCGGTGCCAGGCTGTACGCTGTAGCTTTTGGCGGCTCCGCTGCGCAGCGCCGCCAAAAGGCTGCCGCTTCCATCCTTAACGCGCCCCTGCAACTATATTCGTATATTTGGGAATCATTATCATCCAGATGAAGAATTTCCTTCCGGCGCTGCTGCTGCTGTCTGCTACAGCTTCTTCCCAATATCATAAATATGTAAACCCGATGATTGGTACGGGCGGCCACGGACATACATTTCCTGGCGCAACAACACCATTCGGGATGGTTCAGCTTTCACCCGATACGCGCATCGACGGCAGTTGGGACGGATGCTCGGGCTACCATTACAGCGACAGCGTCATTTATGGCTTTTCGCACACGCATTTAAACGGAACCGGTGTTTCTGATTATGGCGACATCATGCTCATGCCCACAATGGGCGAGCCAAGCCTGAGCAAGGAGCAATATTCTTCCCGATTCTCGCACGCCAACGAAAAAGCCGCCGCCGGGTTTTATTCCGTAAGACTCGATGATGATAACATTAACGTTTCGCTCACGGCTTCCACACGCGTCGGCCTTCACAAGTATAAATTCAATAATGCCGGGCAGGCAAACATCATCCTCGACCTGAACCACCGCGACCAACTGCTGATGGGCGAAGTCAGGATCATCAACGACAGGACGATTGAAGTTTTCCGCAACAGTTCTGCCTGGGCACAAGACCAGCATCTGTACGCACGAATCGAATTCAGCCGCGCAGTGGCAGTTTCTGCCGTCAACAACAACGCCTTTGCACCTGCCAAAACAACCGACAGGTTCTTTGCGGGAAGCCTGCTGGCTTTAAGTTTTTCGACAAAGGTAAACGCAGGTGATGAGATTCTTGTTAGAGTTGCGCTTTCGCCCACTGGACATGAAGGTGCCAAATTAAATATGTCTGAAATCCCGGATTTGGATTTTGGCAGGGTCAGGTCGAATGCTGAAAAACTTTGGGATACCGAACTTAAGAAGATAGCGATCACAGAGAAAAATAAAGACAAACAGGCCATTTTCTACACCGCGTTATATCACACGATGATCCAGCCGAATATCGCGCAGGATATCGATGGAAAATACCGGGGGCGCGATGGCGAAATCCACAAATCCGAGGGTTTCGACTACTATTCGGTGTTTTCACTATGGGATACCTTCCGGGCGGCGCATCCGCTGTACACGCTGATCGATAAGAAGCGTACGGCCGACTTCATCAATACGTTTCTCAAACAATATGAGCAGGGCGGAAGGCTTCCTGTATGGGAGCTTGCTTCCAACGAAACCGATTGTATGATCGGCTACCATTCGGTTTCTGTAATTGCCGACGCGATGGCCAAAGGAATTACAGGCTTTAATTACGAAAAAGCTTTTGAAGCGGCAAAGCACAGTGCGATGCTGGATCACCTCGGACTAGACGCATACAAGCGCAACAGCTTCATATCGATCGACGATGAACACGAAAGCGTTTCTAAAACGCTCGAATACGCTTATGATGACTGGTGTATTGCGCAAATGGCTCTTATTCTCGATAAAAAGGAAGATTATGCTTACTTCATGGAACGTTCTCAAAGCTGGAAGAATCTTTTCGACCCGAAGACCGGCTTTATGCGGCCAAAGAAAAATGGCAATTGGGATATGCCGTTCGATCCGCGTGAAGTCAACAATAACTTTACAGAAGGAAATGCATGGCAATATACTTTTTTCGTCCCTCAGGATATTCCGGGAATGATCCAGGCTTATGGCGGTAAAGAAAAATTCGAGGCCAAACTTGATGAAATGTTTGCGGCACCTTCTGAAACCACAGGCCGCGAGCAGGTTGACCTTACCGGCCTTATGGGCCAATACGCTCACGGAAATGAACCAAGCCATCATATCGCATGGCTGTATAATTACGTAGGCAAACCTGAAAAAGCCCAAAAAAGAATTAAATATATACTCAATGAATTTTATAAAAACGCCCCGGATGGCTTAATCGGAAATGAAGACTGTGGACAGATGAGCGCGTGGTATGTATTGTCGTCCATGGGAATTTATTCCGTAACACCGGGAAAAGCAGCTTGGGACACAGGCAAGCCGTTTTTTAAGAAAATCGTTGTTACGACTGATGAAGGAACATCAGCGGTTCTCACAAAGTCATCCTCATCGCCGAAAGATTTTCTGATCACTGGCGCATCTGTAGGAAAAAAGATTCCTTACGCGCAAATTGTTCCGGTTCCTGTTATCGAAGCCGAAGCAAAATCATTTACCGGAAAAATGCTCGTGACGATCAAGCCTTCAGCATCAGGAGATCAGATTTATTACGCAGTCATGTCTGGTAAAATGGATTTGAAGCTGCCGGGCTTTGAAGAATATTCACGTCCATTTGAAATCGCAGCAACATCTACAATCCTCGCCTATGCAGTGAGAAACGGGAAAGAAAGCGGCCGGGTAACGGCGAAGTTTTATAAAAAGCCAAACGAATACAGTATAACGCTCAATTCAACTTACAACCGCCAATATCATGCTGGTGGTCCTGGCGGACTCATAGATGGTATTTTCGGTACTTCAAATTGGCGGAAAGGCGATTGGCAGGGTTACCAGGGACAGGATTTCGAATGTGTTGTAGACCTGAAAGTTCAGAAAAGCATTAAACACGTTGCCGCTAATTTCCTGCAGGATACAAGATCCTGGATCCTGATGCCGCAACGGTTAGAGGTTTATGTGTCATCCGATGGGGAGATTTATCAACTTCTAGGGCATGCCGATAATAATATCGCTCCGCAGGAAATGAGCGTTCAGATAAAATCACTTGAAGTTTCAGCAATTTCCACAGCGCGGTATATAAAAATAAAAGCGGCTAATTTTGGCAAGCTTCCGCAATGGCATCCCGGTTCAGGCAGCGATGCGTTCATTTTCATAGATGAAATTACGATAGATTAATTAATGTAAACAAAGTATTATGTCGGTACTTAAGCTTGTTTTGGTTCAAACCGTATTGCAATGGGAGAATGCTGCGGCAAATCGCGATCATATTGAAGAAATGATTAAAGATACCCAAAAAGGAAGTCTTGTATTACTGCCGGAAATGTTTCCGTCAGGGTTTACGATGAATCCGGAAGCTGTGGCTGAAACAGTTGATGGCACAACAGTTTCCTGGATGAAACGAATGGCTTCTGAATATGATTCTGCCATCTGCGGAAGCGTTGTAATTACTGAAAATGGTAAATATTATAATCGATTGTTCTTTGTTTATCCTTCAGGCGAAACAAAACATTACGATAAAAAGCATCTTTTTTCCCTGGCTGGGGAACACAAAGTCTATACTCCCGGCACACAAAAGCTGATAGTTGAATATAAAGGCTGGAAGATTTGTCCGCTCGTGTGTTACGATCTGCGATTTCCCGTGTTTTCGAGAAATACCGAAGATTACGATTTGCTGATTTACGTTGCAAACTGGCCCAGGCCAAGGATCAGCGCCTGGGATATTTTGCTGAAAGCACGCGCGGTCGAGAATATGTGTTACGTGGCGGCTGTTAACAGGATTGGCAGCGACAACAACAGCCATCAGTATACCGGGCATTCACAGGTTGTCGATCATCTCGGAAATTATGTTGCCGCACCAGATGAAAAACAAGGTGTTCGTTTAGTTGAAATAAACAAACAGGAAATGTTGGAGGTTCGGCAAAAGCTTGGCTTTCTCAATGATCGTGATGCTTTCACGGTAAAATAAACGGCTGCTCGACATCCCAATTCGCACGAACGTCTATTTCTTTCGCGAAATAGTTCACTTCCTCACTTTGCCTTTTCTGCAGGAAACTGCCTGTGTCCCAGACTTTATTGGCATTTTCATCATAGATTACCCTGAGTGTGTACAACGCCGGTTCCAGCGCATTAAAATCTATGACAGAGGCATTTTCAGAATACTGCGAAGCGACGACTTCACCTTTTGCATTCGTTATTTCCACAATTATGGGAAAGCGGCGCACATGGTCCAGCGTGACCCGCAGATTTCCATAATCAGAGACATTTTTGGTCGTAACAGTATACTTTAGCGTGTCGTTCACTTCGTCAAGATAGTCAGTCAGCGCACCCGGCAAAGCTGTCAATGTGTACTTTTCAAGCGGTTCGCGGGTGAAAAGGAACTTCAGCTTCATATTGAACTCATCATACTCCGTAGTAAACGGAACTGCCACCGAGTCTTTATTAACGAGTGTGATTTTCGAATTATCGAACTTAACGAGTGGGCGCGACGGTGTAATGGTGAAATTTTCCCGCAGCGGAAGCGTACCCGACTGGACAGCGGAAAAACTCAAAGTGTCTTTTTTCTGGTTTTTGATCCGGGTGCTGAAATCATTCGTGTAATTGCCTTTTGTGATGTTCACCATCAGCGAATCAACCTTTGGGCTGCGGTACCAGATGTTTACTGAATCCTTTTGTGGAAACTGCGTCACAATCGACGGAACGACATCCGCCCCGTTCCTGACAATTGCCTTAATATCTTTCGGATTGCCTTCATAGCCTGCAATGAGTCTGTTTCCTGAAGCCTGTGAAGGTTTAATTGCCTTAAAAGGAATTTCCTCGCGGAACAATTCCAGCTCATACAGCGTATCGTTCGGAATGGTAATAAAATCGCGTTGAAATCCTATTTTATCTGTCTTGGGATCGAATTTATAATTGGAGTTGACATCTTTCATCGCAACCAGCCGGTACTTTCCTGCTTTTAGGTTTTCAAAAGTGAAAGTTGTTGCACTATCAAGGGTATTGGTGATATATCGCGGACTTTCTTTGTAGATGATCGAATCTGTGTAGGTTTCATCCGCTTCGTACAACATCACCGAAACATAGGAATCTGTTTGTTTTTCAAAAGCATCTTTCACTGATCCTGAAAGGCGAAGGGAATCAATATATGACCCTGTTGAAAAAACATACTTAAACTGCGGATAAAGGTTTCCTTCGTTATTGTCTTCGATGCTTTGCCCGAAATTGAAGCTGTACGTCGTGTTGGGCTGCAGCGTATCATAGATCCTGATATTGATCGTCCTGCTCGCGACCAAAGGCGAGATGTCTGGCGCGCGTTTCATCGGAGGTGAAACAATAAGTTGCTTGTTTACGTCTTTCAGTTTAACATATTCGTCAAAGACGAGCCTGATTTGCTTTCCGGTAAATCCGGTGCTATAGTTTTTAGGGAAACTCATCCGTAGAACCGGCGGTATAGTATCCTTGGCGCCACCGCTCACATTGCCTCTTTTAGCACAGCCGGTGATAAGTATTACGCTAAGCAGTGCAAGCAGGTAATTGCTCTTGAAACAGTACATCAGAAATTATTTGTCACAAAATAACGACTTATTTGACTTATCTGAAACTATTTACATTTTTCTTGGCACATAATGGCATTGAAGAAAAAATTAAGATGTAGCACTTGTAAAATCTTAGATAATTATTTCTTTACACTGATTAAGTGTTAGACATAGCGATACAAACAACACTAATTATCGCGTTAGGAATTTTTAGTATGGCGGTTCCGCAAGCCTCTAGGGTAGCACCGGTGGTCATGACATCATCTACTATAAGATAGTGTTTCCCGCTTTGACTGTCAGCAAAATCAACATCAAACACAGACCCGGTTTGTTGGTTCCGCTGTAGCATATTTTTCTTTGTCTGTGTACTGGAATAGATTTTCCGCATCAGGATATTGTCATCGAATCTGGTGGATAATCCTTCAGAAAGCGCCCGCCCGAAAGTTTCCACCTGGTTGTAGCCGCGTTCTCTCTTCCTTCTGGGATGCAGCGGAACAGGAATTACAGCATCCACATTTTGAAGCACACTGGTTTCCTTCAGCATGTCGGCATACCAATAGCCTATGGCGGTTCCAATGTCCTGCTGCCCTTTGTACTTAAGCTTATGGATCATCTCCTGGACACTTCCTTTTTTATTGAAATAGCACATCGCCGAGGCATGCGCAAGTGGCAACCGGCCATAAAAGCGCTTGAACATTTCATTTTCGCGAAGCAGATGATGGTTTGTTAAAGGAATTTTATGCCTGCAGGAAGTGCAGATCGTGAATTCACCTGAAAGCAGAAGCGAATCACATCCCGCACAAATTTGCGGAAAGAACAGGTCGAGCAGGTCGTTGATCATAATGGCGTATATAATAATTTTGGCTTTGAATTATAAATATAGATAATCCCGATTTGTTAAATACATTTCATCGCACTTTTTATATTTTTGCAGCACTATGGCAAAACAGGAAGATATTTTTAAAAATGTGATCTCGCACGCAAAGGAATATGGTTATATTTTTCCTTCAAGTGAGGTTTATGACGGCTTGAGCGCGGTGTATGATTACGGGCAGAACGGCGTCGAACTCAAAAAAAACATCCGCGAATATTGGTGGAAGGCAATGGTACAGATGCACGACAATATCGTCGGACTCGATGCTGCCATTCTCATGCATCCCACGACATGGAAAGCATCGGGACACGTGGATGCGTTCAACGATCCCTTAATCGATAATAAGGATTCAAAAAAGCGATACCGCGCCGATGTGCTGATTGAGGATTACGCTGAAAAACTCAACCAGAAGGCAGAAAAGGAAATTGAAAAGGCCCGCCTGCGCTTTGGTGAGTTCTTTAACGAGCAGGAGTTTGTGTCGACCAATGCGCGTGTCATGGAATACCGCACAAGGCTGAAGCAGATTCTCGAGCGTATGGCACGTTCACTCGAAACAGAAAATCTTGACGATGTAAAAGCGCTTATCGAAGAGCTCGAAATTGCCGATCCTGAAACCGGTTCCCGCAACTGGACAGAAGTCCGCCAGTTTAACCTCATGTTCGGTACAAAACTTGGCGCTTCCGCAGACAGCGCGATGGATCTGTACCTGCGGCCTGAAACCGCACAAGGAATTTTCGTTAATTTCCTTAACGTACAGAAATCCGGCCGGATGAAGATCCCTTTTGGAATCGCCCAAACCGGAAAAGCCTTCCGCAATGAGATCGTGGCACGCCAGTTTATCTTCCGCATGCGCGAATTCGAACAAATGGAAATGCAGTTTTTTGTCCGCCCCGGCGAAGAAATGCAATATTATGAATACTGGAAGACCACGCGCCTCAAATGGCACCTGTCGCTGGGCCTTGGAGAAAAGAATTACCGGTTCCACGACCATGAAAAGCTGGCACATTACGCCAATGCCGCTGCCGATATCGAATTTAATTTCCCTTTCGGGTTTAAGGAGCTTGAAGGGATCCATTCGCGAACCGATTTCGACCTGAAGGCGCACGAACAGTTCTCAGGCCGTAAAATGCAATATTTTGATGCCGAGCAGAACCAGAATTATACACCATACGTTGTGGAAACCTCCGTAGGGCTCGACAGGCTGTTCCTGGCGGTTTTATCAAATTCCCTCAAAGAAGAAACCCTTGAAGACGGTTCAGTACGTACTGTTTTACAACTGCCTTCGGTACTTGCTCCGATAAAGGCCGCCGTACTGCCGCTGGTCAAGAAAGACGGGCTGCCGGAACTTTCACAGAAGATTATTGCCGACCTGCGTTGGGATTTCAATGTCGCATACGATGAGAAAGATGCTGTCGGCAGGCGTTACCGCCGTCAGGATGCGCTCGGGACACCTTTCTGCATCACGGTCGATCACCAGACACTTGAAGATGACACGGTAACCATCCGCCACCGTGATTCTATGGCCCAGGACAGGGTGAAAATAAGCGAACTGCGTACAATCATTGACGAATCAGTCTCGATGAAGCACTGGCTCAAGAAGGCCATGGCGTAATTATTTCCTGGATATTACTTTTTTAAGGGTATCGGTAAATGCGCCAATCCCTGTGGGTTGGGCTTCTGCCTCACCTGGGTTGGTGCGCAATCTTTTAATTGGGTATGTGCGGTCGATCAGTTGCATAAAAGTACTGTAATTTCCTCCTGAATCCTTATGAAGCTTACGAAGTGAAATCAGGTAGGCCTGAAGGTCGGGGTGTTCGTTATAGGAGGTCAGCGCATAGCCTTTGCCATATTTCATCCTGGGTTTTCCCTGATTGAGTTCGCCCAGCAATCCCGGCTCCAGCCGCAGATAGACCGCATTATAGATAAAATCTGCCACTTCCTGCATTCCTGCGGTATCTTTCCAGCTCCTGCCGGTCAATTCAAATAGCATATCAAAAAAAGCATCCGGGAAGCTCTTCATCCATCCTGAAAACGACCCTGTGGTTTCACAAAGCCTTCGGCCCAGGGCCTCTTTGTAGTTAAACTTATATGCATCATATCCTGAAGCGTAATCAATCAGCATTACCGCGTCATGGCTTTGAAGCAATTCATAAATCGTCGCTGCCGCCTTGGCATATTTATATTCGCTGAGGTATAAAAAGCCGGCATCTTTCGCTGTAGCGATCACCCGGCAGCTTTCGGCAAGCAATTGCGGTTGCAAAGCGAACCTGATTTCACCCGACGAGGTTTCAAACGCAGGGTTGGCCGCTATGCTTTCAAGAAGTTCATCAGGAAGCTTGGCATAACGGTCAATATTCTCCAGGAATTCATTAAGCCAGTCTTTCGACTTTCCGGTATAATGCATGGCTTTCTGTACTCCCGCTTTATCAAATACCCGCTGCCCGTTTTCCAGCACATAGCAGGGTAGGTGGATATCTTTTACCGCAAGGTGCATTCCTGATGAGGCAAACCAAGCCTTAACGGGTTTATCTTCTATCTTTTGATCAATTTCAGCCATTCTGTAAGTTTTAGTTTATCGTCATCAAGTACAACGTCCATCTTTTTGATATTTTTTTCCTGGAGCTGCGAAAGGCTGCCGCCGAAATGGCGCTGTATCCTGCGCATCATCTGCCAGGCGCTTTTTTGGGAAATTCCAAGTCGTTTTCCCATTTCGGTCGACGTGATGGTCTGTGTGGCGTTTGAAAGGAGCCAGATCGCATAATACCATTTCTGTAACGGCACTTTTGTCCCTTGAAACACAGTACCGGTCTTTAACGTAAAATACTTACCGCTTTTCTGGCAGCGATAACGGCCATTGCTGCACAAATACACTTTTGAGGATGGGTCAAACGGACTAACAACCATTCCTTCCCATCTTGTAGCAACCAAATGCTGCTCACAGGCTTCCTCCGTCGGGAACAGCATTAAAAACGACTGATAATCATGGTCTTGCATAAGCATGGCATATAAATTATACTACCGATAAATCTTGTGTAAAAAAAGTAAAAAACAACGTTAAACCCAACATTTTTCTGCACTTTAACGTTTTTTTTTGTAGTTCATAAAAAAATATCAACAGAAAGGACTTTGTGTCAACACTGCTGGCTGCATACACTGGTATTTTTATAATTTCGCAGTGCCCCTACTACTGCTTACCCGACAATGCTGGTTAAAAAACCGGCTTTGACAAATTATCCATACATAATCATTGACGACACCCAGCAGGGCATCCTGGATACCCGTGCGGTGGCCTCGGCTTTCCACATGCTTACGTATGCGGGAAGCGCTATGACTATGGAAGAAGGGATTGATCTTGTCCTCGAGAGGCAGCCAAAATTGATATTTCTTGAAATCAATCCCGAGGATCCTGAAAGTGGTTTGTCTCTAAGCCTCATAAGCGAACTTCACCGTTACCTTACAACCCTTCCCGAAATTGTCATCACCACACGCGACAACAGCAAAGCGCTCCATGCACTCCGCTACGGGGTTTTCGATTACATGCTCAAGCCTTTGCGCATGGCCGACTTCAGGAAGATGATCCTCAAGCTCGATAAAGGAAACAACACAGCCCCGCCAATCATCAGCCTGCCTATTATTACCGCAATGCCTGAACCTCCGGTGGCTGCAACAGTAGTTAAGGAAAGTGTGAGACCTGTCGAAATGGAAGAACCGGCTGTTATGGAAATTCCGCACCCGGTTGAAGTGCCTGAAGAGCAGCATCCTGCCGTATCCGTTATCGAACAAGTGCCGGAAGAAACAACTGAGGCGGTTCCAACACCGCTGCAAATCCCTGCAAGGGAAGAAAAGCCGCTGGTGATTTGCGTAAAATCTTATGGCGACTACCGTTTTATCGCTGCAGCCGACATTTGCTATCTACAGGCCGATAACAATTCAACCGACATTCACCTTGAAAATGGTGAGATGGTCACAGCCTTTAAAAACCTCAAGCATTTCGAAAATGTACTAAAAGCGCCATTCATGCGCATCCACAACAGCTACATCGTTAATGCCGATCATGTATCTCGTGTTCATACAGGAAACGCGGTCTGCTATATTAAGAACAGCACAAACAAACTTCCTTTCTCAAAATCCTATAAGGAGAACGTCGAGGAGATGCTTAAAAACATCTCTAAAGGCAATTATTTGGAAATTTAATATTTCCATCCACCCGAATTTTAGATTCATTCCCTACCAGACTTTGTTCATCCACACAAAGTACCTGTAAACACTGGTCGTGTAGGTGTCTTCCTATATACTTTTACCCCGTGAAAGAATTGTTCACAACCCTAACAAGAACAAAACAAAAACATAAAAAGTCTCAAATTATGAAAAAAGCTATTTTAACCTGCGGATTGTTTTCAATGATGATGATCCTTACTTCTTTTACGTCTAAAGAAATAGGAGGGCAAAGACCTCCAGGAACTCTCCCCTACACAAATGAAATTGGTGGCCAACGTGTCCCTGGTGATGCCAATCCCTTAGGGATTAACGAAATTGGCGGACAACGTCTACCAGGAACTGTTCCTATTAAAGTAGAAATTGGAGGACAACGTGTCCCCGGAGATGCTAACCCTCTTGGATAAATAGAAAGTATTTAAAGACTATCAAGGTATATTTAAAGGGCTATCAATTGATAGTCTTTTTTTTTAAAAAACCTCTCAATACTTTTACTAGCTTTGGATAAATATCCTAGTTTTGAAATATAAAATAATCATTTTAGCGTTGTTATGTTTCTGGAGCTGTAAAGAGAAGAAGATTCGTGGTGAAGTAACAGCTACAAAACAAATTGACAGCTTAGAACTTATTTTATGGAATTTTGAGCATCAAGTATCTTCAGAACAAAAACAAATACTTAATAATAAGGCATTTGAGATTGCTTTACAACTTCAGAATGATTCTTTATCACGGGAGCGGCTCTTTCAAATTGCAAATAATTTTTTTACGTTAAAAGAATGGAATTCTTTTAAAAAAACTTCTAACATCGCATTAGAACATTCCATATCTGATAGGGACACAAATCATATAGCAAAAGCTTATAGATATAATGCGGAGTATTATAAAAATTTAAAATTTAGTGATAGTGCATTTTATTTTTATTTAAAGTCAGAGAAACTTTATACTAAACTAAATGACAAAATAAATCTTGGAAAGATATTTTTAAAAAAAGGAATACTTCAATTTTATGCTAATGATTATTTAGGCTCAGATCTCTCAACCTCTCAGGCATATAATCTTCTCCGTACTTCTGCCGATAAGCAATCTGTATATCAAGTCATAACCATGATGGGTATAATAGCAAATGAAATGAAAGATTATGAGGAAGCAATTAAAAAGCATACTGAAGCTTTGCAACTTGTAAGAGATTTCAATTTAAATAATGATTTAAATCAAGAAGCTACTTCTTTGAATAATATTGGTAACGTATATCAAAATATTGGAAGACACCATGAAGCGATCAAGAATTTTAATCTTGCACTAAAAAAACCTAATCTCTATTCTGAAACACCGGATTTATATGCAATTCTTTTAGATAATTTAGCATACTCAAAGCTTAAATTAAATCAGTTAAATAATCTGCCAAACCTCTTCTATCAGGCTCTGAAGATTAGGGAACGTTTGCGGATGTCTTCAGGAGTAGTAGTCAGTAAAATTCATCTATCGGAATATTATCACAGCCTTAGTGACACTTCCACATCACAACAATTTGCAAAAGAGGCCTTAAAATTAGCACAAGAAACCCAAACACCAGTAGATATCTTATCAGCTCTTAAGCAGCTATCTCTTGTTGAACATAAGAGTGCGGCACTTTATTCAACTGACTATATACGAATTAACGATAGTCTACAGCAAGCTGAACGTAAATCTCAGAATAAGCTCGCTAGAATTCAGTTGGAAACTGATGAAATTTTAGGTGAAAAAGATAAACTGGCCGAGCAGAATAGAAATCTATTATATTTTTTTATGGCTACATTTTTTATTGGCCTATTGCTCTTTGTTATCAGAAATCAGCGTGCGAAGAATCGAGAGTTGTTACTTAAACAAGCTCAACAAAAAGCTAACGAAGAGATTTACAACCTTATGATTACTCAACAAAATACAATTGAGGAAAGCCGTATGCGCGAAAAGAAGCGAATCGCACAAGAGTTGCATGACGGGGTATTAGGCAGACTATTTGGCGTCAGACTTAATTTAGATAGTTTAAATCGCTCTAATAACGAGACCGCGATAATTAAAAGAAATAATTATTTGGATGAATTAAAGTATATTGAGCAGGATATACGCGAGATATCTCATGATTTAAATAGGGAAAAATTTAACCTCATCAACAACTTTACTGCAATTCTAAGTCATTTGTTAGAAGAACAAAGATCCTCCTATATGGCTGAAGTTGTTACACTAATTGATGAAGGTATCGATTGGGATACAATTGATAATACCCTAAAGATAAACCTTTATAGAATCATCCAAGAGAGTTTGCAGAATATTAACAAATACGCATATGCTACACATATATCGGTTCAGATTAAAAAATTTAATGAAAATCTAGCACTGAATATCAGCGATAATGGGCAAGGATTTAATACAGATATTAAGAAGAAAGGTATAGGAATTCAGAACATGATTTCTAGAACCCAAGAACTAGAAGGTAAATTAGAAATTACTTCCAAAAAAGGTAAAGGAACTTTTATTTCCGCAAGTTTTCCTATCCGTAATTCAAAAGTTCTAGTTTAATGAATGTGATAACAATACTAATCGTAGAAGATCATTCCCTTATGATTGAGGGCTATAAAAGTATATTATCCCAGTCAGAATTTGAAAATAATATATCAGTAGCATGTACTTGTGAAGAGGGTTATAGAATGTTATTTGAACGCTCTAATAAGTATGATATAGTTTTTATTGATATTGAACTACCTCCGTATGCCGACAAGAATATTCGTGATGGCTCAGATCTTGCTAAAATCATTCGGAAACAAAATCCACCCACGAAAGTTGTTATTTTTACATCTCATGTGGAGGGTTTTATTCTTTATAATCTTGTACAACAGATACATCCTGAAGGTTTTATTGTAAAAAGTGATATTACTCCAGAAGACTTTCTTAAGGCATATTCCATAATTTGTTCTAACGGTGTTTTTTACAGTAATACGGTAAAACAAGCACTGAAGGATATTACTTCGAGAGCGTTTTATCTTGATAATTTAAATAGGCAAATTGTATATCTCCTTGCTAAAGGAATAAAAACCAAAAATCTTCCCGAACACCTTCCGCTTTCAATCAGTGCTATAGATAAACGAAAAGTTCAAATTAAAGATTACTTTAATCTAGAAAAAGGTAACGATGAAGATATAATACGCGAAGCACGCAAGGCGGGATTTATTTAAATCGGGATAGGGTGCGTGGCAGGAGTTTAAATTTAAGATGAATCCTTATGACTCTTTTAGTTCGTTTTGCGTGTTCAATTTACTGTTTTATACTATGGAATTGCTCGAACAATAATAATTCAAATAATGGAGAAGCCGAAGTAGACAGAATTCTTAAAAAAGCCTCTAATACACAGCTTTCGTACAAAATTAGAAAAGAACAGAATGATAAGGCATATTCTATTTTATTAAAAACACGTAATTGTTTATGGAAACAAGAGAAAGCATGTAAAATTGCTAATATTTATCTTTATCTAAATGAATATCATCTTGCATATGGTATTGCTCAGAGAATTCAAAAGGATGCTCAGGCTTCCAACAATACAATTCATTTAGGGCGAGCATATACAATTATAGGCAGGTACCACATGTATCAAAGTAGGAATGACTCTGCATACTATTATTTTCGTAAAACAAAGCTAATATTTTCACTTAAAGGCGAAGCAGATGATTTAATAGATTCATATATAAATTTAGCTCAATTACATTTTTATATAGGTGATTTTTTTGAATCAAAAAAAGATGCTCTGGCTGCGCTTGACTTAGCAAACAAAATAAAAGACCTACGGCGACAATATCTTGCTACCACTTGGTTAGCCATTTCTAATACGGCATTAGAAGATTATGAGGAATCTATTCAGATTCATAAAGCTGCTATGAAATTAGCGCAGGAGTATGCTAATCAATCAGATTATGCAACTGATCTAGCGACAAGCTTATATAACATTGGAAACAACTATTTCTACTTAGAAAAGTTTTCACTAGCCATTCAATATTACACTGAAGCTAAAGCAGTCTTATTATTACCACAGGTTTATCCAGAACTATATTGTCTGATTGAAGATAATTTATTATATAGCAAGTTCATGGATGGAAGGAAGATGGATATTCTATATGGTCTCAAAGCCTCTGCAACTATTCGTAAAAAATATAATGTAATACAGGGATCAAATTTCAACAATCTTTACATCTCTCATTATTATTTGAAAAATGGAGAATATTCTATGTCAAGAAAATTTGCTCAACATGCTTTAGCAATTTCATACGAATTCAATTCAACAAGGGATATATTGGAAACTATTAAGCAACTATGTAAGATGGACACAACGGCGGTATTTTTTTCAAATTATATCTCTATAAACGACAGCCTTACACTTACAGAGCGCCGTAGCAGAAATAAATTTGCACAAATTGAATATGAAACTGAACAAATAACTCATGAAAGAAATGTCGCACTAACTCATAAGAATATTGCTCTTTCATCTGGAATAGGGGGAGTCGTTTTTGGGTTGCTTCTATTGACAGTCCGCATGCAAAAAAACCGACGTAAGGAATTACTTTTTACACAAGAGCAACAAAGAACAAATGAACTTATATACCAATTAATTCATGATCAACAAATCAAGGTGGAAGAGGCACGACAAAGCGAAAAGCAGCGTGTTGCAGAGGAGCTTCAGGTGGGAATCACGAATCGACTTAAAACAACAAGGCTAAATCTTTTGTCTCTTGCTAAAACAAGGAATCCGGAAACGATACAAAAATGTTTAAGTTATATTTCTGATATACAAAGTATAGAAAAAGAAATCAGGGCGGTGGCGCATCGCTTAAATACTGACGAGTTTGTAAATGTGAGCTTTGCCAAAACACTTGAAAATCTGTTTTTAGATAATATGTTGGGATTATCAGCTAAGATCCACCCAACTATTGATACCTCTATTAAATGGGAGTTTATAGATTCAAATATCAGTATACATTCATGCGGGTTCTTCAAGAGGCGCTCCAAAACACAGTAAAACATGCAACTGCAGATAATATTTACTTATCAGTGACAATGGATTACACTGATCTCCATGTAGGCATTAGTGATGATGGAATTGGGTTTTCATTCGGAAAAATGAAACACAGAAGAGGAATTGACAACATTTATAAAGAGATTAAGCAATGCGGCGGTGAAACAGAAATATTATCCGAACCTGGAAAAGGCACTCACATTCAGATAACCATCCCTTTACAAAAACTTCGTTAACAAAACTGAGGAAAAACTACCCACAAGCTGCAAACTCTTTAAGTAGATTTATTAAAACTGCTTCTCATGAAATTTGCACTAAACTTCTTCTGCCTGTTGTTTCTGACTTCAAGGCTTACGCCTGCTAAAGATGATCCTCGCTGTATCGATTTTACGTATCTGAAAGGAAAAATTATTTTTGATGTCTTGCTTGACAGCATCAAGCACAAAGCATTATTAAATACAGGAACGTATTCATCATCAATACACATTGTAATACCGCCAACATCACAATCAAAAAATCGGACAAAAGCTGTTAGTGGATATTTTAACCTCAGAGAACCAGACTTTAAAGAGGTTGAAGTAGATGCTGATTTAAGATGCTTTTTTTCCGAACATCAGCGTTTCGCATCAATTGGATTAAATGAAATCTACAACAATCGCGGAGTTCATCATTTATGTTTTGAAAAACAAAGGATTTGTTTCTATTCAAATGATGTTCCCCACGATTTATACAACAATTTCTCAGAAGTCAAGTCGAAGTTCTCAGACAAAGGTCTTATTCTCTATATAACAATCAGAAAGAAGCAGTATCAGGTAATTTTTGACACCAGCTACAATGGCACCTTCCTGCTCCCGCTGAATTCAAAATTACCCTTTTATAGTGATTTTAATTTTAAATACGAAGTCAGGACAAAAGACACCGATCATATTGAAATTTTATATCCCAACAAATCAATTAAATTCAACGAATTTAATTATAACGCAAGCATTGTTTTAGCAGATACGAAAACGGGTAGGGTTGGATTAAACTTTTTGCGCGCCTTTGACTGGCTCATTGATACAAAGAACAGGAAAGTATTTGCACGAAAGAATACCATTTGTATTGACGAAAAATATCAGACAAATGTTACTTTGCCTATCATGCATAAATTATACGTAATAAGAAAAGTGCAATCTCTGACACAAATAAAACTGGGAGACGAAATTCAATCTGTCGGCGGCGTTAAAGTGGGAGCAGAAAACATATGTTATCTGTTTGAATTACTTAACAATACGAGAGATTGGAACAAACTAAATCTGGTTGTGGAGCGGCCTTCAAAAGATCTTCAGATAAATTAAAATTAATAAATTTATTAGCTAATATTGAACATGAAATTCACTTGGCTTCTCTTTCTTCTTTTGATATCTGTATGCTGCTCAAAGGATATGAATTCTTCTGCCAATTATCCACAGGCATTAAAAAATGCAGCAAATACAAAGTTATCATCTATAACCCGAATGCAGTATAACGACACTGCTGCTGCACAAATTAGCAGCAAACCCAACACTTCAATCAACAGGATTCAGCTATATGAAGTCGCAAAGATCTATTACAATTTAAACAACTACAAAAAATTTTACAGAGCCTTAAAAACATTGAAGTCTAAGTCAGAAATGAGTAAGGACACCATAATGACTGCAAAAAGCCATCATTCATTAGGTACATTTTACTATACTCAATCAAGCAATGACAGTGCATATTATCATTACCTACGGGCTGAAAAATTATACTTGAAGGTGTCTGGAGATCAATATTTGTCGAATTTATATATTGATATTGCAAATATTCAATATATGATTTCCGATTATATTGATGCAGAAATTTACGCATATAAAGTATTACGTTGTGAGGCAGTAAATGCTTATGATAGATATCGGGCACATAATCTTATTGGAAATATACAATGTAGTTTAAAAGATTTCCCCAAGGCGAACCAAAGTTATAGAAAGGCGTTAGATATCGCTACAAAAGACACCAAACTCCATGATAATTTGGAATGTAGTGCAGTTTCCATAAATAATATTGGCAATGCATATAAAGAGCAAGGTAGATACAATGAGGCAATAATTTATTTTAAGCAGGCACTCCAAAGCGAAGCTGCATTACGTACTAAATTTCCACATATCCTTGCAGTAATAAAAGACAATTTAGGTTACAGCTTACTTAAAACCAGACAACTTGGAAAAGCCTCCAAGTATTTTCAAGACGCATTAAAAATCGAGAATCAGTATGATTTAAAACAGGAATCGGTAACAACACTTTTACATTTGGCAAAGTTTCACGCTGGGTTGGCAGATACAGCTAAAGCATTTCACTATGCACGTCAAGCTCAAATAATTGCTAAAGAAGTAAAACTCCCAACAGAACTTTTAAGTTGTTATGAAACTTTAAGCTATTACGATAAAAATAACTTCCAATATTATACAACCGAGTATTTTCGTATTTCCGATAGCCTAAAACTTCACGAAAGGCGAATGCGGAATAAATTTGCCAGAATTGCTTACGAAACGGAAGATCTCATTAAAGAAAAAAAAACAGCAGTCACTCAAAAATGGATCATATCAACGGCAGCTGCCGTTGTTGTTTTTCTTATAAGTTTGTTGCTTCTCATTAAGAGCCAGAATGCTAAGCAACGCGCGTTGGTATTCGCAAATAATCAACAACTTGCAAATGAGTCTATCTATCGCCTGATAAATGAGCGACAAGGCATAGTTGAAGAAAGTCGAAAATTGGAAAAGAAACGCATCGCAAGGGAACTCCATGATGGAATTATGAACAAACTTGCGAGCACAAGACTAAATCTTTTCATTCTAAATAAAAAACACGATGATGAAACTATTGACAAATGCATCACATTAATTACAAATATTCATGAAATTGAGAATGAGGTCAGACAAGTCGCAAATGATCTGACGACGGATCTTTTCTTAGGCAACAATAATTTTAAAATCATACTTGATGAGCTTTTCCAAGAGCAGCAAACGGACTCTGAAACATCCATTCGTTGTCTTAATGATCCAACAATAAAGTGGGACACAATCGGCGGAGCAGTCAAAATAAATATATACAGGATTCTGCAGGAAGCCTTGAGCAATTGCAGGAAACATTCAAAGGCCAAACACATTTCCGTATCCATGCTCGCCGAAGCCGAAGCCCTCAAACTTACTATTCACGACGATGGCAAAGGCTTCAACACCACAATTAGAAAGCCCGGCATTGGATTAACCAACATGGCTGAAAGGATTAAAACCATCGATGGGGAAATTAATATTTCTTCCGGAAAAGGCGGTACGACAGTCTCTGTCTCAATACCCATAAAACACACGAGCTTAGACTTAATGAACCTTGATAATGTTTAAAATATGCTTAAAAAAACCCGGCGAAAAGCCGGGTCTCTATTCTTAAAAGGTATTATTTCATTTTCTTCGAAATCAGCTTTGCAAGCGATTTACCGGTCTTTGCGTAACCTTCGGCAATCCTGTCTTCATTACTGAAAGAGCCTCCGAACACATCGCCCGGTGCTTTCTCGCTCTTGATCTCAAGAACCACGTTGCTGCGGTTGGCAGTTTCAACAAACCTCAGGTTCGTGGAAACCTTAGCGCCTTTTTTAGCCATGACCACGTTGTAACCAGGGTAAATCCACACCGCCTCAACAATCAGCGTGTATTTTGCATTGGCAAGGCCTTCCTGGAAGTTCATGTCTTTCCCTTCTTTTCCAAGGACAACATTGACAAGCTCAATGAATTTAGGCTGGAAGTCACTTTCACGGCTTGAATACCATTTCTTTTTCCACATGTCGCCTTTTCCTTTTCCTTTTTCATTCAGGTCCGCAACACGGTCTGCTACATATTTGTCATCACTCAGGTTATCCTCCATCAGTTTCAGCTTATCGTATGTGAATTCCACATTGACTTCTTTCTGTCCTTTCAGGAAACCAAAGTCGCCTTTTACCACGTCCATGTCCTGGGCCGCCATAAGTGACGTCACGAAAACCGCCGCCAGCAATAATACTTTTTTCATTTTTGTTTTGATTTTAGATGTTACTGTGGCAAAAATATAGATTTCAACTTGCTGTGCAATAGTTTTGGCTATAATTGCCTTTGAATGTCAGTAACTTTTAGAGTACATTTGCAGATTAAACCCCGTCCGCGAGCCATTGCAGCAAAGTGCCATACTGCGGAAAGTGTGGCCCTGGCAAAAGCCAAAGCAGGGAAAAAGGGTACGCCATAAAAAAATCAGGGAAAGAAGATGAAGCACATCAGGAATTTTTGCATTATCGCACATATCGACCACGGCAAAAGTACGCTGGCCGACCGTCTCCTGGCCGCCACCGATACCGTAACGGCGCGCGAGGAAAAGGCACAACTGCTTGACAACATGGATCTCGAGCGCGAGCGCGGGATCACGATCAAGAGCCACGCGATACAAATGGAATACACTTATAAAGGGGAACAGTACATACTGAACCTTATCGATACCCCCGGCCACGTGGATTTTTCATACGAGGTTTCCCGTTCGATTGCCGCCTGCGAAGGCGCACTGCTGATTGTTGATGCGGCCCAAAGTATCCAGGCGCAGACAATTTCAAACCTCTACCTGGCACTCGAGAATGATCTTGAGATTATCCCGGTACTCAACAAGATTGACCTCCCAAGTGCAAACCCGGAAGAAGTCAGCGACGACATCGTCGATTTGCTGGGCTGCAAACACGACGAGATTATACCGGCATCGGGAAAGACGGGTTTTGGGGTCGACAAAATTCTGGAAGCCATCATAGAACGGATCCCCGCGCCAAAAGGCAGCAGGGAAGAGCCGCTTCAGGCGTTGATCTTCGACTCGGTCTACAACCCGTTCCGCGGCATTGAAGTTATTTTCCGTGTCGTAAACGGCGAGATCAAAAAAGGGCAAAAGATCAAGTTCATGGCCACAGGCAACGAATACTTTGCCGACGAAGTCGGAACATTGAAACTGAACCAGGTGCCCAAACAGGTGGTTTCCACCGGCGATGTGGGTTACCTCATATCGGGTATCAAGGAAGCGCGTGAGGTGAAAGTGGGCGACACGGTCACCGATGCAAAGACTCCCACAACCAATATGATCCAGGGCTTTGAAGATGTGAAGCCCATGGTTTTCGCAGGAATATACCCTGTTGACACCGAAGATTACGAAGAACTCCGCAACTCAATGGAGAAGCTGCAGCTTAATGATGCGTCACTGGTTTTCACCGCAGAAAGTTCTGCTGCTTTGGGCTTCGGGTTCCGTTGCGGATTCCTGGGAATGCTGCACATGGAGATTATCCAGGAAAGGCTCGAGCGCGAGTTCGACATGACGGTGATTACCACGGTACCAAACGTTTCATACTTTGCTTACACCAAAAAAGAGCCGGATACTGCCGTGATCGTAAACAACCCAAGCGACCTTCCCGAGCCGTCAAAGCTTGACCGTGTGGAAGAGCCATACATCAAGGCGACCATTATTACCAAAAGCGATTATGTAGGCCAGGTAATGAGCCTGTGTATTGAAAAGCGGGGTCAAATAACCAACCAGACATATCTCACCACGGAACGTGTCGAACTGAACTTCGATATGCCCCTGGCCGAGATCGTATTCGACTTCTACGACAGGCTGAAGACTGTCTCAAAAGGATATGCCTCATTTGATTATTCGCCTATCGGGATGCGCGCTTCTAACCTGGTGAAGGTGGATGTGCTTTTGAATGCCAATACTGTCGATGCGCTGTCGGCACTGATTCATGCCGACAATGCCTACAATATCGGGAAGAAGATGACCGAAAAGTTGAAGGAGCTGATACCAAGGCAGCAGTTCGATATTCCGATACAGGCCGCGATCGGTGCAAAGATCATCGCCCGCGAAACGGTAAAAGCATTGCGTAAGGATGTTACGGCCAAATGTTACGGGGGTGATATTTCACGGAAACGGAAACTCCTCGAGAAACAGAAAAAAGGAAAAAAACGCATGCGCCAGGTTGGAAATGTAGAGATTCCGCAAGAAGCGTTTATGGCTGTCTTAAAGCTGAATGATTAAAGCAACTCAATAATATAAAGCCTGGTGTATACCGGGCTTTTTTCTGCCGTAATCTGAGGCTGGGATGCCGGAACCTACAATAGAAACGCTTACTATCTAAACATCGGCGCTCAACTGACCTGCGCTTATTAAGGTAATTCCGTACGTCTCTATCTGCCGATAGCAGTTAAAGTTTGTAACTTTACGCCAAACAAATAAAAGATGCTGGAAGACAAAAATCCGCAACGTACCCCGCTTTCCCAACTTGGCGAATTCGGGCTGATTGACCACCTGACAAAGCAGTTCGACATCAAACGGCCTTCCACGCTGAAAGGGATTGGCGATGATGCCGCGGTACTTGATTTCAAAGACCAAAAAGTGGTAATTTCAACTGACCTGCTTATCGAAGGTGTACATTTCGACCTGTCCTACATGCCGCTGAAGCACCTCGGATATAAATCGGTGGTCGTGAACCTTTCCGATATCGCTGCCATGAACGCAACACCAACCCAGATCACGGTATCGATTGCCGTATCGAACAGATTTCCGCTCGAGGCGCTGGAAGAACTGTTTTCAGGGATTGCCCTGGCCGCAAAGGGTTACAAAGTGGATGTCGTGGGCGGCGATACAACGTCATCCCAAAAAGGGCTCATCATCAGCATCACCGCGCTGGGTGAAGCCAGCGAATCTGAAATCGTCTACAGAAACGGCGCCCGGGAAAATGATTTACTTGTTGTGACCGGGGATATCGGCGCAGCCTACATGGGGTTGCAGATACTCGAGCGAGAGAAGCAGGTGTTCCAGGTAAACCCGAATTCACAGCCCGACCTCGAAGCATACACCTACCTGATCGAAAGGCAGCTTAAACCCGAGGCGCGAACAGACATCAGGCAATTGCTCGCAGCGTTGGAAGTCAGGCCGACCTCTATGATCGATATTTCCGACGGACTTTCTTCTGAGATCATCCACATCTGCAAGCAATCGGGCACCGGCTGTAATCTCTTTGAGGAAAAACTGCCGCTCGATCCGCAGCTCATTTCCGCGTGTGAGGAATTTAATATCGACTCGACTACGGTGGCCATCAATGGAGGCGAGGACTATGAATTGTTGTTTACGATCCCGCTTGAAGATTTCGACAAGATCAAAGCCAACCCCAACATGACCGTGATTGGCCATATCACCAAAGAAAGCGAAGGCATGCACCTCGTCACAAGGGCAAATACAAAGATCCCTTTAAAGGCGCGGGGTTTCAATGCATTGACGTAAAATACAAAAAGCGATACTCTCAATATCGCTTTTATTGTGTGTCAAATTTGAAGTGTCGGGATTTGCCATCGGGGATTGGCTCCGTATCGCTCCATAGTGTTTGCTGAAATAAACTCACTCACTCAGAATCACAGGGCTAAATTATATACGGAAGCGCAATCGGTAAATACGGTTTCCCGCAAAAGTTGATGCGGTTTCCCGCATATTTGTGTGTGGGAAGCCGTAAACCTAGAGCAGGCCTTTGGTCTTGGCGATGCTGATAAGCTCAATATCCGATCCGCCTTTGATGTCAAGCATTTCTTTCAGGCTGAGTTTACGCTTTTCCACAGCGCTGAGCGACAGCGGGACAAAGCTTGGGATGTCCTTGGTTTTCGTGCCTTTAGACAGGTGGTAAAGGATCTGCTTGTCAAACGGGTCAACACTGATGCTGTCATGCTGCGCCTGGCTGACAAACTTCACTACAGTCTGGCTGTAATAGTTCTCATTGCGCAGGATCTTGTCGAAAGCAACAAGGAGTTCATCAAAAGTAAGGTCGTTCTTGATAACAAGTCCGTTCGGATTGATGCCCCTGATGATGCTGTTGATCTTAAGCAGCTCGGTGTGCATCGTGAGCAGGATGACTTTACACGCCGGCATCACATCCTTGACGAGCCTCGCAAGGTCTTCACCCGAAAGGATGTTCTTTTCTTCATAAGGCGGCATGCTGATGTCGAAGAATGCAATGTCAAAAGATTCGGCATCGGGCGCGGTGATAATGTCGTAGGCAGACCGGCAGTTGTTGGCCTGCGTGATCGTGAACTCATAGGACGCGCTATAGCTGTTTATGGCATTTTTGTAGCCTTCGATGATAAAAGGGTGGTCATCGACAATTATGATGCTGATTTTCTTGGACATTGCAGGGAATTTAACTATCGCAAGCAAATGTACAGAAATTGTATTACCGTTAACGGAAAGTGGAAAAGTTGTTCAAGTTGTTGATAAGGTTATGGTTCAGGATCAGGGTGTATGGCATAAAAAAAGCCATCAAGATGGATGGCTTTGATTAAAAGATACCTTTTTATTTTCTTATAAAGCGCTTCACTGCGGTTTGTCCTTCTGAAGTCACTTCAAGCAGATAAGTTCCTGAAGCAATTCCCGAAACAGGAACAGTCCCGTTCAGCACCTTTCCTCTTCCGATTTCCTGCCCGAGCATATTGACGATACGGTAAGGCGAATTGTTTTCTATGGAAGAAACGTTCAGTTCATCACCTGAAACCGGGTTCGGGAAGATCTGGAATGCCAGGGTTTCATTCTCCCTTGCTGCAGCAATATTCACGGTGTAATCCTCAACCTGTCCGTACGAGAAAGTCTCACAGGCCGTTGGGGTACCGTTGTACTTCATAGAAACCCGCATCCTTGTCGAACCCAGTGTTGCACCCGCTGGAATGGTTATCGTTCCGGTGGCTGTAGTGGCTGTAGAGGTGGCTTTCGTATAAGCAGTTTCGCCGGCATCGGTAAAATCACCATCCTGGTTGTAGTCGATCCACACTGCATAGCCTTCACTGTAAACAGTGCTGGTCCATTGTGGCGTAATCGTGATCGTATAGGCCGAACCTCTTGTTACGGTTGTCGAAACAGAAGTAAAGTTGGTATAACCTGTGCCTCCCGTCGATGGGTTGTTGATCGTATTAAATTGTACACGCCCGATTTTTTCATCAGCCACACTGTTGCCTTGCGAAGCGCAGTACGTAAGTGTTGTGGAAAGCGTTGTCACAGTAACGGTATTGCTTGCCGCAGAAGCATTGCCTGCCGCATCTTTAGCAACCACATAAAATGTATAAGCAGTTGCAGGGGTAAGGCCTGTCACGCCGGAAGTTGTTCCGGAAATCGTAGCCTTGTATGCCCCGTTCTGGTAAACATCATATCCGGTAACGCCAACATTGTCTGTAGAAGCCGTCCACGAAAGGTTTGTCGCGGTCGATGTCGTTCCTGAAGCGGCAAGGTTGAGCGGTGCTGATGGCGCTGTAGTATCGGCCGCCGGGGCAAGCGTGGTAACATTGACGGTGTTGCTCGCAACCGATGCGTTTCCGGCAGCATCTTTCGCACGTACAAAGAATGAATACGCCGTGGAAGCTGTCAGCCCGGTTACAGTGTATGCAGTTCCGGAAACAGTAGTTTTATATACCGAATTCTGGTATATATCATATCCGGTCACGCCAACATTATCGGTTGAGGCTGTCCAGGAGAGGTTCGTGCTCGTTTGCGTGGTTCCCGATGCCGAAAGTGTCGGCGAAGAAGGTGCAACAGTATCGGTAGAACCGCCGGTGATGGTAAAGTTGGCATTCGACACATCAAAGAAAATGTGGTTGGTTCCTTTTACCATGATCCTGTTCTGGGTTCCCGCAGTATTGGGAACTGTAATCGCCTGTGTACCATCGTTAGGCGTTGCGGCAAGGATCGTGTTCCATGTATTTCCGCCATCTGCCGAATGCAGGATATCCACATTCGCGCAGTTTACGCCGTTTGCTGTGGTTCCGGCAACGCTCCATGTCACGGTTTGTGTCGATCCGCCAACCCATGAAACGGCTGTATTTGGTGCGCTTACCGCGAATGGCCCGGCCGTAGCATTTACGGTAACAACCATATCGTCACTATTGTTTCCTGCACCGCCCGGCCTGTTGTCGCGAACCGTAACCCTGAAGTTCAAAGTCCGTGCAACTGAAGGCAACGCCTCCTGCGTCACTTCTGTGCCTGCCGTAGTGGTCGAACCTGCAAGCACTGAAGACATTTTAGGGAAATACCGCACCGGTGAAACGGTAGAATTGTATGACCTGAAGTTTGGCCCGGACGTTTTCGTGGCGTTCGGTGTGGTTGTAGTCGATGTTCCTGAGTTCATCTGCTCCCAGTTGTACGTCAGCGCATCGCCGTTGGCATCGGTTCCGGCGCCTGTAAGCATAAAGGGCGTGCTCTTCGGAACGGTATAGTCAAGTCCGGCATTGGCAGTAGGAATCGAGTTTCCTGTCGCTGTTTTCACCGGACATGTTTTAGCTTTGATGTTATTGGTAACCTGCTGGATGCTCACCGCATGAAAGTACGCATCCGAATGCGGCTGCACGTCTTTGGTCGTGATTCCCGCATAGCCCATGATCGTAGATCCGCTGCCCGGCTCCATCTGCACGCCTGTGCCTTCGTTTCCATGGGTAAAAGTATGGTTTGCACCGAACTGGTGGCCGAGTTCATGCGCTACATAATCAATATCGAAGTTGTCGCCCTGCGGAATCCCGTCACCCGGCGAAGTATATCCGCTGCCTTTCTGCCCGTTGACGCAAACACATCCGATACATCCGGCATTTCCGCCGCCGCCCGATGCGCCAAACAAGTGGCCTACATCATAATTGGCTTCTCCGATTACAGAGGTCAATGTATTTTGCAATTCACCATTCCAGGCACCGCCGGCTCCTGTTGAAGCTGCTGAGTACGGATCTGTCGAAGCGCTGGTATAGATCACGGCATCGGTATTTGAGATCAGCACCATCCGGGCTGCAAAATCCTTTTCAAAAACACCGTTAACCCGGGTCATTGAATTGTTGATCGCTGCCAGTGCCAGTGCTTTTGTCCCTCCGAAATACGCAGTGTATTCCCCGGTAACCGACATGGCAAGGCGGAAAGTCCGCAGGAACGCATCGTCCGCATTCGGCCTTGCCATCGCCACGTCGCTATTTTCCTGCGCCACGGCGGCAACTTTACATTCGAACGCATTGAGTGCAGCGGCTTTATCCGACTTGCGGTAAACAGCATAAGTGCCAAGATCTGTGGTATATGGTTCAATGAATACGGCCGAACGGTCGGCGTAAAGTGTCATCGTCTGGAGGCCCAGTGGTGAGATGCTGAAATAAACTGTTGCCGATGGATCTGCGGTGCCTTGTCCGACATAAGCTTTGATATCTGGATATCTTGAGGCCAGCTCGGGATCCATATTTGAATGTTCGTAAACACGGAATTGGGCCATCTTTCCATCCGCATCCGGAAAAGAAACAATGACATTGGACTGTTTGCCTGAAAAGCGCTGCGGACTTTGCGAAACCGACTGGCGCAGTGCATTGACATCCAGTTCGAAAAGCCGGGGATTCTGGATCACACGCTTGTTCTCGAAAGTGACAGCATCACTTTTTTTAACAGCAGCCTTCCACAAACCTCCTTGTGCGAATGAAAACCCGCTGGCGGCAATCATCACAATCGAGAGTAGAGTCTTCTTCATAAAAAATTCTGGTTTAGATTATAGTATACTATCAAATATAAAAAATTAAGTTTCTGATAATTCAGGATTTAAAGAATTTAACTGTAAAATCGATAAGTAACTTCTTTCACTTCTGAATAATCAATAATAATAGGAATTGTTTTATAAATATTCTTTATTTTATTCCAGATCCTTTTTTTTCCGCGGATGCAAAAGCATTATTTTTGCCGGATGGAATTAAGTTATTGGGAATTGAAGAACTGGTTTACAGGCGTCGACCACACTGTCGTCGGCAGTGGAATTGTCGGGCTGCATACCGCATTGAGGCTTCGCGAACGTTTTCCGTCAGCAAAGATCCTGGTGCTGGAAAAAGGTGTTCTTCCGCAGGGCGCGAGTACCAAGAATGCCGGTTTTGCATGCTTTGGCAGCCTTTCGGAAATCCTCGAGGACCTAAAGTCGCATTCCCCTGAAGAGGTTGTCGGGCTGGTCAGGAAACGATGGCACGGCCTGCAGTTGCTCCGCAGCAGGATCGGCGATTCAGCCATGGATCTTAAAATGTACGGCGGCTACGAACTCTTCCCCGTTGGCGATACTGAAGTTTTTGAAGAATGCAAAGCCGGAATGCGCGAGGTAAACGAATTGCTGAGGCCGGTCTTTAATGAAGATGTCTTTCGGATGCAAGATGATAGTTTCGGCTTCGGCGGGATCAACGGCAAGATATTCTACAATCCTTTTGAAGCACAGGTCGATACCGGAAACCTTATGCAGGTGCTGCTGAAACAGGCTGTTGCCAATGACATCCTGATCCTGAACCGCCAAACGGTCAAATCGTTCTCAGAAACGGATTCAGGTGTTGAGGTGTTTCTTGAAAGTACGTCATTCCATACTAAAAAGCTCCTCATCACCACAAACGGTTTTGCCGCCCAGCTTATCCCTGCCGATGTCAGGCCTGCCCGTGCTCAGGTTGTCATCACAAAGCCAATTCCCGGCCTGAAGATCAAAGGAACTTTCCATCTCGACAAAGGATATTATTATTTCAGGAATATCGGCGACAGGATTCTATTCGGCGGGGGCCGTAACCTGGATATTTTAGGCGAAACCACACACGAATTCGGACAGACACATTTAATCCAGGAGCGGCTCCTGAAATTACTAAAAGACGTAATTTTGCCTGAACGGGATTTTGAGATCGAACACCGCTGGAGCGGAATCATGGGCATGGGCCTGCAAAAGAACCCGATCGTAAAACAGCTTTCCCAACATGTATATTGCGGTGTGCGGCTTGGCGGAATGGGTGTCGCCATCGGAAGTATCGTCGGGAAGGAAACAGCCGATTTAATCTGAAATTATGCTTAAGAATATACTGCGGTTCCTGAAGAAGGTTTTCCTCTGGCTCATCGCGCTCTCGGTTTTCCTTGTGATCTTATTTAAGTTCGTCCCTGTGCCGTTCACTCCGCTGATGGTGTCACGCGCAATCGAGAACATCGGCAACGGCAACGGACTCGAGTTCAGTCACGACTGGGAATCAATCGACAACATTTCCCCTAACATGCAGAAAGCGGTCATCGCCAGTGAAGATGCCGGTTTTATGGAACATTACGGTTTTGATTTCAAGGCCATGAAGAAGGCGATGGAAAGCAACAGGAAAGGCAAGCGCCTTAAAGGCGGAAGCACGATTTCACAGCAAACCGCCAAGAATGTTTTCCTGTGGCAGGGAAGAAGTTACTTCCGCAAAGCGCTCGAAGCTTACTTCACCGTCCTGATCGAAATTATATGGGGCAAGGAACGCATCATGGAAGTTTACCTGAACAGCATCGAAATGGGTAAAAATGTATACGGCGCCGAAGCTGCGGCCTACCATTATTATCTTCGGAACGCCGCCACACTCACACCGCAACAGGCCGCTTCAATTGCAGCCATCCTTCCAAACCCTCGAAAATACAAAGCGACCAATTCGGGTCCGTACATACAAAGAAGAAAAACCCGCATCTTACGGCACATGCGCTACGTTGGCAAACTTGAATATTAACCAAACCCATTAATTATGCAGGCACACGAAATAGATTACCAGATATTCGGCGAGGAAATGCAATACGTCGAAATTGAACTCGATCCGCAGGAAATTGTCGTCGCGGAAGCGGGAAGCTTCATGATGATGGACAACGGCATCACAATGGAAACGATCTTTGGCGACGGCTCGGGTCAACAGTCAGGATTGTTCGGAAAACTGCTCTCCGCAGGAAAACGGATGCTCACAGGCGAAAGCCTTTTCATGACGGCCTATCTGAACCAGAATTCCGGAAAAAGCAAGGTCAGCTTTGCATCGCCTTATCCCGGAAAAATCGTCCCGATCGATCTTACCCAATACCAGGGAAAATTCATCTGCCAGAAAGATTCGTTCTTATGCGCGGCAAAAGGCGTGTCTGTCGGGATTGAATTTTCACGCAAGCTTGGCCGCGGACTCTTCGGTGGCGAGGGCTTTATTATGCAGAAACTCGAAGGCGACGGCATGGCTTTCGTCCACTCGGGCGGAACGCTTGCAAGGCGTGAGCTCCAACCCGGGGAAGTGCTTAAAGTCGACACAGGATGCATCGTCGGGTTTTCACAAACCGTTGATTATGATATCGAGTTTATAGGCGGGATAAAGAATTCGCTCTTCGGTGGGGAAGGATTGTTCTATGCAACATTACGCGGACCCGGAATTGTCTACATTCAGTCGCTGCCATTCAGCCGCCTGGCCGATCGTATCATTGCCTCGGCGCCAAGATCGGGCGGAAACGGGCGTGACGAGGGAAGCCTTCTCGGCGGCCTCGGACGGATGATCGATGGCGACAACAGATTCTAAAATAAAAACCCTGAACTATTTCAGGGTTTTTTATTACAGGTTGAAATTGATCGAAAGCACGACATTGCGGCCAATGTCGGGAATGCCGGCAGGTTTCAGGCGCGACAGGTGCGGGATGTATTCTTTATTGAAAAGGTTGTTGGCATTGAGGCTCGCCTCGAATTTACTTCCGTAGAAATTCACTTTTCCGCCAATTCCAAGGTTGAAGATGGTATAGCCCGCAGAAGGTGTTTCAAACGCACTGATATTCCTCTGTCGGAATGTAGTTACTGCGTTCAGCCTTGCGTAACCGTCTGCAAACCAATTCCCGAGATTGAATTCGCCGCGCAGTGTGTTGCTCCACGAATTCGCCGGAATCAGCGGCAGATGGCTGCCGTCGCTCCGTTTTCCGGTAACGGTTTCAAAAGCCGATTCAAAATGCAGCATGTCCAGCGGATGCGGATGAAAGTGGATTCCCGCCTCGCCGCCAAAAAGCATGGCATTGTCCTGTACATAAATGTAAGCCGGCGCATCATTGATCACTTCGCCTGTAGGCAAAAGGTAAATATAGTTGCTGATGTGGTTGTAGAAGCCATTGGCGAAAAACTCAAAATGGCTGCTTTTGTACTCGGCATTGACATCCGCCTGGAAATTCTGCTCGGTTTCCAGATTCGCATTGCCGATCTCATACCTGTTGCTGCCTTCATGGACCCCGTTTGAAGTGAGTTCGGCAAGGTTCGGCGCACGGAAGCCTGAAGCAAGATTGATCCGGAGCGAGAGGTTTTCAACCGGAACAGTTTTTAACCCGACCGAAGCATTGATACTGCTGAAATTCTTATCGACCGCATCAAAAGAGCCTTCATCGCCCGCCGCACCGTGGGCTTCCGATGTGATCGTTCTGTAATCATAACGCAATCCCGCCTGCAGGGCATTCTTCCGCCAGTCATAACTCATTGTTCCGAAAATACCAAAATCAGTCACAAGCGCATCCGGAATCAGCAGTTCTTCACCATAATTTGTATTTTCCTGATGCATTCCCTGAACGCCGGCGATGATGGCCATCTTTTCCGACTTCGGGAAATGGTACTTCAAATCATAATTGATCGTACGCAGTTTCATGTGCAGTACCGGAGTTTCACTGTCCTCGAATTCACGGCGGTCGTTCAGGATATAGCCAATATCGCCATCGAGCGTGGAATTTCCCATAAAAATGTTGCTGTGAAGGCTCAGGATGTGATTGTCGACGCCTTGCTTCGGGTACAGCGGGTTTTTGCTGGCCGACTGTAATCCGATCGCTTCCGGAAGGCCAAGGTCAAGCCTGTTGAAATTATACCGAAACACACCGGAAAAACCAGTGTTGCCATAACCTATCCCGGATTTAAAATCGGTTTCGTTGTATCGCGAGTTGGTAACACGCCGGCCATCAGGGATTTTATAATCGGAATGCGTGGCGAAACTTCCGCGGGTGAGGAATTTCCAGTTTTCTGTGGATCCTTTCGCGCCAATTGAAGTAATGCTGCCGAGCGTATTCGAGAACAGCCGTTCGCTGAAATCGGCCTTGACAGCATTCGCATCGGCAAATTTCTCCGGGTTGAGGTAAAGCACGCCGCCAAGCGCATCCGATCCGTAGAGGAGTGATGCCGGGCCTTTTATCACTTCGGCGCTTTCAATTCCGGAATCGCTCAGCCCGAGGCCGTGTTCCTCACCAAACTGCTGGTTTTCCATCCGGACGCCTTGCGAATATACAAGCACGCGGTTGCCTGTGAGTCCGCGGATGACCGGCTTCCCAATAGATGTTCCGGTAGAAAGCTGTTTTACCCCGGGAATCGTGGCAAGGCCTTCCGCCAGTGTTGATACGCCTTTGTTGTGCATGGATTTGATCCCGACGTGTTCGACTTTCATCACATTCTGAGACTGCAGCCGGTTAAAGGCTGTCGAAACGATGACTTCATCCATTTGATGGACATTTTCTTCAAGGGTTATATCAAAAGTCGTCTCTCCGGAAATTGAAACGTTCTTGTTCCGGGTTATAAATCCGACAGATGAAACGACAATGGAGACAGTTCCTTCGGGCAGATTATTGAATTCGTACCTTCCGTTCGCATCGGTCACAGTGCCTTTGTGCAAGTCAGGCAGGTAAACCGAAACACCCGCAACAGGAAGCTGAGCCGTATCGGAAATTGTTCCCAAAAGTTTATGCTGCGCATGCGACATGGCAGCAAAGGCCAGGAACAGGCCAATGAATAGGTTTTTCATGAAATCTCTGTTGATTAATAAAAATGGCTAATTTTTTAAACAACAGATGAAGGCGGGCCGCGAAGGCAAAAAAGGCTGCCGCGGAAAAAAGCAATATTTGCTTCAGGTGAAGCGAAAGCGGCCGTTGCCTGGTAAATAGGTCTGGCAGAAAGGAAAGATAAAGTTTCGGAAGTTGTAAACTGGCTGAAAGTGAATTCACACGAAAAGCACTTTTCAAAATCGTGGTGGCTGTGGCCGACTTCGTTTTTGCCTTCAGCGTATTTGTGGCTGCAATGCTTTTCGGAAATGCTTTCGGCAAGATGGACGGCGGAATGCCACGATTGGAACAGTATCGCAAACAGCAGGATACTTCCCAGGAACAATCGGATTTTGGCAATCCTGTTTTTCATTTATACGAGGTTGTTTGCCACAAGATATTCTGCAATCTGGACGGCATTGGTCGCAGCGCCTTTGCGGAGATTATCAGCAACGATCCACATGTTTAATGCGTTGGGCTGGCTTTCATCGCGGCGGATCCGTCCCACGAAAACATCATCCTTTCCTTCGGCATACAAAGGCATCGGGTAAGTGAAAGTGTCGATGTTATCCTGAACTGTAACGCCCGGGGTTTCATGAAGCAGCCTTCTGATGTCGCTCACATCAAAATTATTTGCAAACTCAACATTCACGGCTTCGCTGTGGCCTCCGACAACCGGAACACGAATGGCGGTTGCAGTAACTTTGATGGTATTGTCACTCAGGATCTTTTGCGTTTCGCGAACCAGTTTCATTTCTTCTTTGGTGTAGCCGTTGTCCTCAAAGCTGTCGCATTGCGGGATTGCGTTGCGGTGGATCGGATATTTATAAGCCATTTCCCCCGGAACTCCTGCATATTCATTTTCAAGCTGCTTTACGGCTTTGACGCCGGTCCCGGTAATTGATTGGTACGTGGAAACGATTACGCGTTTGATGTTGTATTTCTTGTGGAGCGGCGCGAGCACAAGTACCATTTGAATGGTCGAGCAGTTCGGGTTAGCGATGATCTTGTCTTCAATGGTGAGCTGCGAGGCATTGATTTCGGGAACCACAAGTTTTTTGGTCGCATCCATCCGCCATGCAGAAGAATTATCGATAACGGTTGTTCCGGCCTCAGCGAATTTCGGCGCCCATTCCAGCGATGTTTCGCCTCCGGCAGAAAATAGCGCGATGTCAGCTTTCATGTTTACAGCTTCTTCGAGCCCGACCACTTTATACTTAGTGCCGCGGAATTCAATCTCTTTCCCAACCGATTTTTCCGAAGCCACGGGTATAAGTTCCGTCACCGGGAAATTCCTTTCAGCAAGCACTTTCAGCATCACTTCGCCAACCATTCCGGTAGCGCCAACAACTGCAACTTTCATAGGTAAATAGTTTGTGCAAAAGTAAGCAAAACATCTGCAGATTATGCAAAGAAAAACCGCCCAAGGGTGCGGGCGGTTTGGTTAATAAATATGTAGTGTAGCGGAACTGTTTCAGTTTTTATTTTTCAAAGCGTCCCTGATCTCCATCAGCAGCTTTTCCTCATTTGACGGCGCCGGAGGAACGGCAGGCACATCGGCATCTTTCTTCCTCGATGCGTTTATTCCCTTGATAACCAGGAACAGCACGAAGGCCACGATGATAAAATTGATAACGGCAGAAAGGAACATTCCGTATTTCACCGAACCAAAAATCGTGAGTTCTTCAATCCTCGAAAGATGCGCGGCTTCAAGCGCGGGTTTGAGCACAAGTGGCGTGATGACATCTTCGATCAGCGAGGTGACGATTTTTCCAAAGGCCGCGCCGATGATCACCCCAATGGCGAGGTCGACCACGTTTCCTTTCATGGCAAACTCCCGGAATTCCTTAATCATTCCCATAATTTCGGTTTTTATGAAAGCTAATGTAGGAAAAAATCTCGTGGCGATATTGTTATTCCCGGAAGAAGATCCTTTTTACACGCTGTGAAATTCCGGTAAGGATTTCATACGAAATAGTATTCAGCTTTTCGGCAATCTCAGTTACGGTCGGGCTTTCGCCGAAGATGATCACAGCATCTCCTTCGCGGCAGTCAATCCCGGTGCAGTCTGCCATCAGCATGTCCATGCAAACACTTCCGACAATGGGCGCTTTTTTGTTGTTGATCGTGACATAGCCGATGTTATTTCCCCAGCTTCTCGGGATTCCGTCAGCGTAGCCGATTGGAATGGTGGCGACCGAAGCTGTTTCTTCAGCGATAAACCGCCGTCCATAACCAACGCTTTCCCCTTTGTCGATGGTGCGGAGTTGGGAGATCACGGATTTAAGCGTGCCGACATTCTCCAGGTATTTCTGCTCGTCAGGATCGTTTGATACGCCATATAACCCGATGCCGAGCCGCACCATATCGTATTGCGCCTGCGGATAGTTTGAGATTCCCGAGGTGTTCAGTATGTGGCGGATTGGCTTGATTCTGAGCTGTTCCATCAACTGTGAGGAAAGCTTTTCAAAAAGGGCGATCTGCTCCAGCGCAAATTTGTGGTGTTTTAAATCATCACTGGTCGCCATGTGCGAAAGGATGCTCGCAACGCGGATGCTTTTGTTGCTTTTCACGATATGGATAAGCTCCGGGATTTGTTCTTGCTCAAAACCCAGACGATGCATTCCCGTGTCGAGCTTAATATGAACAGGATAATCGGCAAGATTCTTATCGGAAGCGGTTTTTATAAACGCCTTCAGCCCTTTGATGCTGTAGATTTCCGGTTCAAGATTATGCTGTATGATCGACGCAAAGCTCGTCGTTTCGGGGTTCAGCACCATGATCGGTAACGTGATGCCGGCATTTTTGAGTGAAATTCCCTCGTCGGCGAAAGCCACGCCTAAATAATCGGTTTTATGGTGTTCAAGAAGTTTTGCAATTTCGAAACCGCCGTTTCCGTAGCCGAAAGCCTTCACCATAACCATCAGTTTGGTTTCCGGCATCAGTTTCGTGCGGAAAAAATTCAGGTTGTGGCTGATGGCGTTGAGGTTGATCTCCAAAACGGTTTCATGTGTTTTCTCCTCGAGCAGTGTCACGATATTTTCAAAGCTGAACTGCCGCGCGCCTTTGACGAGTATGGTTTCACCGGAAAAATCATGTTCGTTGAAAGTGGAAATGAATTCCTGCGTTGAAGCGTATGTTGTGATGCTCCGAAAAGCAGCAGCATGTTCCGAAATTGTTTTCCCGATCCCGATGATGCGATCGATTTTGTTTGACGAAAGCAATTCGGCGACTTTTTTATAAAGCTCATTAACCGGAAGTCCGCTTTGGAAAATATCCGAAAGAATCACCGTTTTTTTCTTGTGGTGTTTTTGGCTTTCGAGAAAATCCAATGCGATGCGAAGCGACTGGAAATCGGAACTGTAACTATCGTCGATAACCGTAGTATTGTTGATGCCGTTCTTGATCTTGAGCCGCATTTCTACCGGATAAAGATCGTGCATCCTGTTTCGGATGGTTTCGGAGTTGTATTTCAGGTACAGCATCACCATCAGACAAGTGATGGCATTTTCTATGGAAGCGTCATCGGCAAACGGAATCACAGCCGTAAAATTTAATGGGTTTGAAACCTTCAGCAATGTCGTGACAGATGTTCTTTCGATGGTGATATCAACATCTGCGGAAGCGTCATCAACACTCCACGAATATGTTTTGTTATTTTTCAGATGTTGGTCGACTGCCGCATTTTTGCGATAAATCACAACATCCGAATTTGCAAAAAGCTGAAGTTTTTCAACGATTTTTTCATCTGCGGAAGCAAAACCTTCATCGTGCGCCGGACCAATGTTGGTGAGTATGCCGATCGTAGGCTTTATAATTCCCTGCAGCTTCTGCATTTCGTGCGGCTGCGAAATTCCCGCCTCGAAAATCCCAAGGTTGTGGCGTTCGTTGATCCCGAGAACTGAAAGCGGCACACCAACTTGTGAATTGTAGCTTTTCGGGCTTCGGATGATGTTGTAGTCGGGGCTGAGCAGGAAATTCAGCCATTCCTTTACGATGGTTTTGCCATTGCTTCCGGTGATCCCGATAATGGGAAAGCTGAATTGTTTCCGATGCGCCGACGCGAGGTTTTGCAGGGCTTCAAGCGTATTTTCAACACACAGGAAATTTGCATTGCCTTCAGCGGGAATTGTGGTCACAACAAAATTGCTGACACCTTTTGAAATCAGTTCGGGGATAAAACGGTGTGCATCGTTATTGGGTCCGGACAGTGCAAAAAATAAAGTTTTTTCGTTGTTCTGGAGTGAACGGCTGTCGATCGAGATGTTGTCGATCACAGCATTGGAATGAATTCCCGAAAAATCAGCGCTCAGTATCGGAATGATATTTTCGATCGTCAAATTCAAAAGTCAGGTTTGATGATTTTCTTTTCCGGGCTTGGTTTTTTTGAAAAATACCGCTCTTCATTTTCCTGCATCTGCCGCATGGCGTGATAATAAGCGGCGCGGCTCAATGGTTCGTATTCTTCGGTTTCGCCCAACAGGACAAGGTTGTTGTTGTCGGTTTTGCGGAAGCTGTAATTGGCTAGGTTTCCGGTCCGGGTGCAAACAGCGTGAACTTTCGTCACATATTCTGCCGTGGCCATCAGCGCAGGCATCGGCCCGAAAGGGTTTCCTTTAAAGTCCATATCGAGTCCGGCAACAATCACGCGTATTCCCGAGTTCGCAAGGTCGTTGCATACCGAAATGATCTCGTCATCGAAAAATTGTGCTTCGTCGATGCCAACGACATCGCAGCCCTGGGCAAGAATGCGGATATTGGCTGCGGCAGGAACCGGAGTAGAGCGGATTTCATTGGAATCATGCGACACAACCATTTCGTCGTGATATCGCGTATCGATGGCCGGCTTGAAGATTTCTACCTTTTGGCGGGCAAACTTTGCGCGTTTGAGCCGTCGGATAAGCTCTTCGGTTTTTCCCGAAAACATCGAGCCGCAGATCACCTCTATCCACCCGAACTGTTCCTTATGATTTACAGTATTTTCGAGAAACATTTTATAAATATCCTTCCGCCGGAAGGTTTAGATTTTTTTATTTTGTGTGGGATTCTGAGCGGGAATTTGCATAATTTTAACCCCGAACCAAAAATAGAAAAATTTATCAACCTTCATTTCCGATTTTGGTTAAATAAAAATTGAAAATCACTAAGCGCCCTAATTGAAACGTCATGAAAAGAAAGCTTGAAGCCGAACTGATAAGCATCGCACACCGGATACTTAAAATGAAGAATAAATCGGATGTGGTGCAGCTCCATGAAGAAGCCCGGAAACTTTACGAAAAGATTTCAATCCTGCGGTTTGCGGAGGAAAACTTCAGCGAAGCAAAGCCCACGATAGGACGTGCCGAAATAGAGGAAAAGCTTGATGCCGATCTCGATTACCTGAATCAGCCCGAAGCGCCTGCCGCCGAAACCCAACCGCTTGCAGCAATTGAAGCCCCGGCCGAACCTGAACCGGTTATAGCAGAAACTGCTGAAGAAGAGCAAACGCCCGAAGAGGAAATTCCTGCCGAAACTGTTGCGGAACCCGAAGAAGAAGCTGCAAATGAGATTCCGGCGCCTGTTGAAGATATTATAGAGGAAAAAGAAGTCGATGAGGTTGTCGCTGAAGCGGAAGAAGAAGCCGCTGAACAGGAAGCCACAATCCCGGCTGAAGAAAATACCATCGAGCCTGCCAAACTTGAAGATGAACTTTTTACACCGGCTTTCGAATGGGCTTTTGAACCGAAAGAAGAGATAAAAGAGCCCATAAAGGAAGAACCGAAAGAAGACGTGAAACCTACAGGGCAATTTGCCTTTGACGACCTGCTTGGACCAAGCTATAAAGACCCGGTGTTTGTAAAGCCTGAAGACCTGGCAAGGGAAAAAGCCGCTGAAGCTGCAGACCAAGGCAATAACGTGATCCCGATTACGAGGCTTTCTGATAAAGTACCGGTTTTCAAAATGAATAATTCAGACATTGCTGATAAGGCAGTATCCCTGAACGACAGGCTTTCTAAAGGCATTACGGTCGGACTCAATGACAGGATCGCCTTTGTAAACAACCTTTTCGACGGCAGTAACGAAGATTACAACCGTGTATTGTCGCAGCTCCTGACTTTCAATTCTTATGCAGAAGCTCAGGAGTTCATCGATCAGATGGTAAAGCCTGATTACAACAATTGGAACGGCAAGGATGAATATGCCCAACGCTTTATGGAAGTTGTCGAGAAAAAATTCTCCTAAATGGGGAAGCTGTTCATCGTTCCTACGCCGATCGGCAATCTTGAGGACATGACTTTGCGTGCGATCCGCGTGCTGAAGGAAGCCGACCTGATCCTGGCTGAAGATACCCGCACAAGCGGCAAACTGCTGAAGCATTTCGAGATTTCGACGCACATGTACAGTCACCACATGCACAATGAGCACAAGACCATTGAAAACCTTGTGTCCCGACTTAAAGGCGGTGAAACCATTGCGCTTATATCAGATGCGGGAACGCCTGCGATTTCTGATCCAGGTTTTTTACTCACCCGCGCCTGCGTTGAAAACAATATTGTTGTGGAATGCCTTCCCGGGGCAACGGCTTTTGTTCCGGCGCTTGTGAACAGCGGGCTTCCGAATGACCGTTTTGTTTTTGAGGGTTTCCTTCCGGAGAAAAAAGGAAGACAGACGCGTTTCCTAGCCTTGGCAGAAGAAACCCGGACAATGATCTTTTATGTATCGCCGCATAAGTTAGTTAAGACATTGGCGGAATTTGCCACTTATTTCGGTGAAGACCGCGCTGTTTGCGTATCGCGGGAACTTTCAAAAATTCATGAGGAAAATGTTCGGGGCAGCGTAAAAGAAGTCATGGCTTATTTTGCTGAAAAAACTGTGAAAGGGGAAATTGTAGTGGTTGTGGGCGGAAAAACAGCAAAGTAACGATACTTCGAATAATTACGAGTTCATAAATATAAATGCAACGGTTCATTCCGATATTCAATAAACTATGAAAAAAATCTTAATCTTACTGCTTTTTACATCGGTTCTGTCGGCACAGCGCTTTAACATCCTGAACGGAAAGCCCGATAACCTTAAAGGTATCAGTGAATACAATATGGTATTCGATTATTCAGGGATGACCGTACTTGGATTTGACTCGGAAGAGGCGTTTCTCAAAGAAAAGCTCGAAAAGCGGAAAGAGAAAGAAGGGAAAGCCGAGGAGTTCGAGAAGAACTGGTATGAAGACCGCGCCAATAAATATGAGCCGAAGTTTATCGAATACTTTAATAACCGGTTTGAAGACGGAAAGATCAAAGCCACGCGAAATCCGTCTGCGAAATATACAATGACTGTCAAAACTGTTTGGATTTATCCCGGATATAATGTCGGAGTAGGAGATGAGCCTGCAAAGATCAATGCAATAATTACGGTCTCAGAAACCGCCAATCCACAACAAGTCCTGCTCACGATGGAATTCCCGAAGTCTGTCGGACTTGAACAAGGTCAATTCGATTTCGATCAGGGCTACCGTATCGCCGGCGCCTATGAAAAGCTGGCGAAGAACATGGTCATGCAGATAAAACGGTTCAATTAATATTCAGTTAGCGCCGCTTCACTATGAATGAAAAAGCTCTAGCCCCGATGGGCGCGGCAGCCCGCAGCGCAGCGAGGACTAGAGCAGACAGCGGGAAATAGCTCCATAAAAAAAACCCGAACGAATCGGGCTTTTATATATATGGATATTATTTATTACATCGCAGAGTTCTCAGCAGCTTTCTTATCGGCCATTTCCTTCTCATTCTGCAGCATATATGCCATGTTCTTGATTACATTGTCGTGTTTTTTTACGAACGGATTGGTTTCATCCCAAACATAACCCGCCAGTACGGCACAAATCTTCTTTTTTACATCTGGATTTTCAGGCTGGTGGAAGAACAGCGTTTGAAGGTTTCCGGTATACCATTCTTTCACATAAGTGGTAAACACCCCGATACCGCGGCGCATGTATCCTGTAAAGTCTTCTTCCCAGTCCACTTCGATGCCTTGCTGTTCCTTCAGGAAAAGTTTGGCAGCCAGCATTCCTGATTCTGTCGCAAAAGCAACACCCGAAGAAAATACCGGGTCAAGGAATTCCGAGCTGTTACCCGTAAGGGCAAACCCATCGCCGTACATACTTTTCACAGAACGCGAATAATTTTCCAGTTTTACCGGCTCAAACAGGAAGTCAACCCCTGCAAAGCGTTTTATATAATAATCAGAAAGCTTGATCGCATTGTTGAGTGCTTCCCGATTGTCTTTGTTTTCCGATAACGAGTTGATAAAACTAGTCGGTCCTACAACGCCAAGGCTGGTGTTTCCATTAGAAAACGGAATTACCCAGAGCCAAACTTCAGTATTCAATACATCAAATGAAATAAGTGTTCCTTCTTCGCCTTCCGGACGGTTTATATCGAGTACGTGTGTAAAAATGGATGAGTGCGGATCAAGTTTCGAAGGCGTATCAAGGTCAAGCAGCCTTGGCAGTACGCGACCGTAACCCGAAGAGTCGATAATGAACTTCGCATGAACCTGCTTCATGTTTCCGTCTTTATCTTTTATTGTTGTGATTGAATTTTTGCCTTCAAATTCCACGGCCGTTACTTCCGACTCAAATTCGAGGTCAATTCCTTTCCGGATACATTCCTGGGCCATCGTATTATCAAAATCGGCACGCGGCACCTGCCAGGTCCAATCCCAGCCTTTACCGTATTTGTCGCTGAAGTCGAAGACGCATATTTCTTCACCACGGATAAAACGGGCGCCAAGCTTCTTCTCGAAATTCATTGCATCAAGCGCCGGAAACAATCCCGCTTCGTCAAAATGATCCATAACCCGCGGGATAAGGCTTTCGCCTACAACAAGCCTTGGAAACTTTGTCTTCTCGACCATTTTTATCTTAACATTGTTGTTGTGAAGGTGTGCGCCGGAAACACATCCCGACGGGCCCGCACCAATGATTAGAACATCCACATACTCCTTTAACATAAATTAAAATATTATTGATTAATATTGCCGCGTCAAATTAACTACAATTAATTTTAATATAAAAAACTAATTTGGTAAATAAAACAGGGGTCGAATGAGCATGATTAATGAGTATTTAAGCCTGGAGGAATTCGTATCCATCATATTCAGGAACAACAAAGTAGATATAAGCCAGGCAGTTCTCGACAGGGTCGACGAAAGCTTCAGGTTTCTTAAGGATTTTTCCGAAAATAAAGTCATTTACGGTGTTAATACCGGCTTTGGCCCGATGGCGCAATACCGCATCAAGGATGAAGACCGCATTCAGTTGCAATTTAACCTGATACGCAGCCATTCATCGGGAACGGGAAAGCCGTTGAGTCCGCTTTGCGCAAAAGCAGCAATCCTGGCACGTTTGAACACATTGGCCATCGGGAGCTCGGGTGTACATCCGTCGGTGATCAGCCTGATGAAGGAATTGATCAACCGCGATATCACTCCGCTGATTTTCGAACATGGCGGCGTTGGCGCAAGCGGCGATCTTGTACAACTGGCGCATCTTGCACTGGTACTGATTGGGGAAGGCGAAGTGTTTTATAAAGGGGAAAGAATGGCAACTGCCGAGGTATTCCGGATGGAAAACCTGCAGCCGATAAACGTTGAGATCCGCGAAGGGCTTGCCTTGATGAACGGTACTTCGGTCATGACCGGAATCGGTGTTGTCAATGTACATTATGCAAACAAACTTCTGGATTGGGCAGTCAAAATTTCTTGTGCCATCAACGAGATAGTCCAGGCTTACGACGATCATTTCTCGGAAGAATTAAATAATGCCAAGCGCCACAAAGGGCAGCGGGAAGTTGCAGCAATGATGCGTGCCAATCTTGCTGACAGTTCTTTAATACGCAAACGAGAAGACCATTTATATTCCGGTGCCAATACCGAAAATATCTTCAAGGAAAAAGTACAGGAATATTATTCCCTGCGTTGCGTTCCGCAGATCCTGGGCCCGGTATTGGATACCATCAACAGCGTATCGGCAATCCTCGAGGAAGAATTCAATTCGGTTAACGACAATCCTGTGATCGATGTAAAGAACAAGCATGTTTACCATGGCGGTAACTTCCACGGAGATTACGTTGCGCTCGAAATGGACAAACTGAAAATTGTCATCACCAAACTGACGATGCTTGCCGAAAGACAGCTCAACTACCTGCTGAACGCACGAATCAACGAAATCCTGCCGCCGTTTGTGAATCTTGGAACGCTTGGATTCAACTTTGGGATGCAGGGCGTGCAATTTGTCGCAACATCGACAACCGCCGAAAACCAGACACTTTCCAACCCGATGTACATTCACAGTATCCCTAATAATAACGACAATCAGGATATCGTAAGCATGGGAACAAATGCAGCGGTCATGGCGGCAAAAGTCATAGAAAATGCTTTTGAGGTGATGAGTGTTGAAATTATTACCATTGTTCAGGCTATTGATGCACTACAGCAAAAAGATAAAGTGTCTTCAGTAACAAGAAAAATGTATGATGAAATCAGGGCAATTGTTCCTGAATTCAAAAATGATATGGTCATGTATCCTTTCGTCCAAAAGGTAAAAGACCACCTGATAAATAACTAGAATATTCAAACATTATAATCATGAGAAAACAATTATTCTTTTTATTGGTATTGATGGTTCAGCTTGCAGGAGCACAGCAACTGGCTTTGGTTAAGAAAGATGGCAGGTTCGGCTACATCAATAAGTCGGGCGAATTCGTAATCCAGCCGAAATATAAGACGGCAAAGAACTTTTCTGACGGACTTGCAGCTGTGGAAGACAACGGGAAATGGGGCTTCATAAACACCAAAGGCGACTGGGCGATTCCCGCAACTTTCGATGATGCAAAATATTTTGACAGTGGATTCTGCGTGGTCGCTAAAGACAAGAGATGGTTCTACATCAACAAAAAAGGCGAAACCGTAACCGCGCCTGCAAGCGATAAAGTTTTTGATTTTGAGAATGGGATTGCTTTTATCAAAATCGGCGACAAGATTGGCTTTATGAATTCAAAAATGGACGTTGTCCTTGAACCGAAATATGAAGTGATCAAATCTTTTGAAGACGGTTACGCCAAAGTGAAAAATAATGACCGTTGGGGAATCATCGACAAGAACGGAAAAGTTGTTGTCGAAGTTATTTATGATGAGGTTGGAAATTTTCATAAGAATACAACCTGGGCTAAAAACGGCGCATCGTTCGGGCTTGTGAGCAACGGAAAATTCATCGCCATTGACGGTGTCGACAAAATATGGGATTTCGGAAAACAGGATCTTACATACGCCAGGAAGAAAGACCGTGTCGGATTCATCGACCTTAAAGGAAATTGGGTAATCGAGCCAAAATTCGATAAAGCACGCGCATTTTCAGGAAATCTTGCGCCTGTCGCCATCGGAAAGAAATGGGGTTATATCGATACCAAAGGCGCTTTCGTCATCGAGCCTAAATTCAACGATGCAGAAGTTTTCAATGAAGGCCTTGCTCCTGTACGGGAAGAAAACTGGGGCTTCATCAATGATGATGGCAAAGTTGTCATTCCAACGCAATACGGAATTTCCGCCGGAGGTGTTTTTGCATTATTCCGTGATGATGAAAAAGGTTTCATAGACGGGATCGCACGTGTAAAAAACGAAAAAAAATGGGGCTATATCACCAAAGAAGGAAAAGTACTGGGTAACCAGTGGTTTGATAACGCCGAATTATTCTCCAAATAAATAAAGTATGAAGTGTGCATTGGTGACAGGCGGTTCCAGGGGAATCGGGCGGGCAATCTGCCAGAAACTCGCCGCCGAAACAGATTATCACATCCTTATTAATTATCAGTCGAATAGCGCTGCCGCAGAAGAAACGCTGGAAGCCGTAAAAGCCGCAGGCAAAACGGGGGAAATGATCTCGTTCAATGTCGCTGATGCAGATTCGGTAAAGGAAGCGCTCACGAAATGGCAGGATGAAAATCCGCAGGCCATCGTGGAAGTGATAGTCAACAATGCCGGAATCACAAAAGACGGGCTGTTTATGTGGATGAGCCACGACGACTGGTCAAATGTCATCAATACAAGCCTTAACGGTTTCTTCAATGTGACAAATTTCTTCATCCAGAAGATGTTACGCAATAAATATGGCCGCATCGTGAATATGGTTTCGGTTTCGGGCGTAAAAGGAACACCGGGACAAACCAATTATTCCGCAGCCAAAGGCGCACTTGTCGCTGCCACAAAAGCGCTGGCGCAGGAAGTTGCCAAAAGAAATATTACAGTGAATGCTGTCGCGCCGGGATTTATTCGGTCAGACATGACTGCAGCGCTCGACGAGAAAGAACTCGCGAAACTTATACCGGTGAACCGTTTTGGAGAAGTTGAGGAAGTTGCCGACCTGGTAAGTTTTCTCGTATCGAAGAAATCGTCATACATCACCGGCGAAGTCATCAATATAAATGGAGGAATTTATTCCTAGATAACAGAGAGAGAAAATGGGAAGAAGGGTCGTTATCACCGGCATGGGAATTTATTCCTGCATCGGAACCTCGTTGGAGGAAGTTAAAGAATCGTTGTACAACGGGAAATCGGGAATCCAGATCGATCCTGAGCGGAAGGAATTCGGCTTCAGGTCGGCATTGACAGGCCTGGTGCCGCGTCCCGACCTGAAAAACCTGCTCAACCGCCGCCAGCGCATCAGCATCGGCGAAGAAACAGAATACGCTTACATGGCAACCATCGAAGCATTGAAAAATGCCGGAATCGACGATGCCTTTTTCGACGGGAATGAAGTCGGTATCATGTATGGCAACGATTCTGTTTCAAAAGCGATCATTGAGGCCACAGATGTTATCCGCGACAAGAAAGACACGGCGTTGATTGGTTCGGGAGCGATATTCAAATCAATGAATTCAACCGTAACCATGAACCTTGCGACAATATTCCGCCTTCGTGGTGTAAATATGACCGTAAGCGCTGCATGTGCCAGCGGTTCGCATTCTATCGGAATGGCTTACTTCCTTATTAAGAACGGTTTCCAGGATATCATCATCTGCGGAGGCGCACAGGAAATCAACAAATATGCAATGAGCAGTTTTGACGGCCTTGGCGTGTTCTCTCCCCGTGAAGACGAGCCTGCAAAAGCTTCCCGCCCTTTTGATTCCAGCCGTGACGGACTCGTGCCAAGCGGCGGCGGCGCAACGCTTATCCTCGAAAGTTATGAATCGGCTGTAAAAAGAGGCGCAACAATTCTTGCCGAAGTTTCCGGCTACGGATTTTCATCAAACGGAGGCCATATTTCCACTCCGAATGTTGACGGCCCGTCGCTCGCGATGCAACGCGCACTCAATGATGCGGGAATTAAACCTTCACAAGTCGATTATATAAACGCACATGCCACGTCGACTCCCGTTGGCGATGCAAATGAAGCAAAAGCGATCTTCGGCGTTTTTGGCGAAAGCAATCCTCCAGTGAGTTCGACAAAGTCGATGACAGGCCATGAATGCTGGATGGCCGGCGCAAGTGAGGTCATTTATTCGGTGCTGATGATGCAGCATTCATTTGTGGCCCCGAACATTAATCTTGAAAATCCCGACGAGGATTCCGCCAAATTAAATTTGGTGAAAACCACCCTGAATAAAAAAATTGACATATTTTTGTCGAATTCCTTTGGATTCGGAGGTACGAATTCCGCATTGGTAGTAAAAAAGTTTAGTGATGAATAAAGAAGAAATAGTTGAAAAGATAAACGGTTTTTTAAGCGAGGAATTTGAGGTTGATGCCGATGATATCCAGCCTGATGCGAACCTCAAAGATACACTTGGGCTTGACAGCCTTGATTATGTTGACCTGGTGGTTTCTATAGAATCCAATTTCGGCGTAAAGTTGGTTGAAGCTGATTTTGTCGGGATTGCATCTTTCCAGAGTTTCTACGACCTTATCGAGAATAAGATTAAAGCCAAACAGTAAATGAGCCGCTGGGATGGCAAATCCAAGGGAACAGTCTTAGGCTACAAAATATTCGTTTTTTTTATAAAGAAAGTCGGCATCCAGTCGGCTTATTTTATCTTATATTTTGTCGCCCTCTACTACTTTGTTTTTCTTACGAAGAGCAACAGGGCGATGTATTATTACTTCCGCAGCCGGCTTGGCTATTCGCGACTGAAAGCCAGGAAAATGGTTTTTTGCAGCTATTATACTTTCGGGCAGACCATTATCGACAAGATTTCCATTTCCGCAGGAATGCGCAACAGGTTTACGTACGAATTTGACGGCGTCGACATCCTCAAAAGACTTCTCGTTGAAAGAAAAGGCGGCGTACTCATCAGCGCGCATGTCGGGAATTTTGAAATCGCAGAGCATTTCTTCGGCGAACTCGATCTGGATTTCCGCATCAACCTTGTCACTACCGACCTTGAACATTCGGCAATAAAAGATTACCTCGAGCGCATCACCAAAAAGTCGGGAATCAGGTTTATAATCATCCGTGACGATTTGTCGCATATCTTCGAAATCAACGCCGCACTCGCCCGAAACGAACTGGTGTGCTTCACCGGAGACCGTTATTTTGAAGGGGTAAAAGCGCTTTCGGAAGAATTTCTCGGAGAGCAGGCAACATTTCCGGCCGGCCCGTTCCTGATCGCATCGCGGCTGAAAGTACCCGTTGTTTTTGTGTATGTTATGAAAGAACCAAAACTTCATTATCATCTATATGCGCGGGAAGCTGAAGTTAAGCACCGCGACGAAAAGGGATTGCTCAGGGCATACATTGCCAGTGTTGAATCGACACTTGCGAAATATCCGCTGCAATGGTTCAATTATTTTGATTTCTGGAATAAGCTTTAATATTTAACAAGCGTTTAAACTACAATCTCCTGCCGTATTTTGTATTTTAGATAAATTACTGATATGGAAGAATTTGATACAATAATTATCGGTTCAGGAGTCGGCGGACTCGCAGCAGCGATTTGTCTCGCACGCGAAGGCCAGAAAGTGCTTGTCCTTGAACAGCATTATGTTCCCGGAGGCTGGAGCCACAGCTTCACCCTGAACGGACAGCGTTTCAGCCCGGGCGTTCATTATGTCGGACTCATGGGCGAAGGCGACTCGACCCACGAAATGTATCGCGGTTTGGGCATTGCCAATGATCTGGTATTCTTCAGAATGAATCCTAAAGGCTACGAGCGCTGCCTGATAAACAATCGTTATTTTAATCTTCCGGCAGGTTTTGAAAACCTCTCCAACTTCCTTTTTGAGAAATTTCCGCACGAGAAAAAAAATATTAAAAAATACCTGGCGCTAGTCCGGAACACGAATCTTGAAATCCAGCTTATGCCGAAACTGAAAGGTTGGTGGCAACAGATCACCGTGCCGTTCCGGACACCAAATTTTGGGAAATATGCACTGTTTCCGCTAAAGAAAGTCATCGGCTGGCATATCAAAGACCCGATGCTCAAAGCTGTCCTCAATATTCAGTGTGGCGACCACGGACTTCCTCCGTCGCGCGCCTGCTTCCCCGTACATTGCTCGGTAATGAGCCATTATTTCGAAGGCGGCTACTATCCTATGGGCGGCGGCGGCGGAATCATAAAGGCAATGACCAACGGTGTGAAAAAATACGGCGGACAGGTAAGGGTAAAGCAAAATGTAGCCAAAATCCTTGTCAGCAATAAAAAAGCTTATGGTGTCCAGCTCGAAGACGGTACCGAAATATTTTCAAAAAGGGTCGTTTCAAATGCCGATCCGACGGCGACATACCTGAATCTGGTAGGTCGGGAACATCTGAGCGGAAAATTGCAGAAGAAACTGGAGAAGACGAAATATTCAGTCACCTCGATGATTCTTTTCCTGACGCTTGATATGGATGTGACGCAATTCGGTATAGATTCCGGAAACATCTGGATGGTGAAAGACGAAGATATTGATGCTAATTTCAAAGACCTGATGGAACGCGACCTGACCGAAGGCGATGCTTTTCCGGCCGTGTTCATTAGTTGTACGACACTTAAAGATCCGGTGAGTTTCAATGGACGTTATCATAATTTTGAAGTCGTTACCTATGTCAATTACGACAATGTTCCCGATTTTGCAGGCGAGACCGATCACCACGGCGTGGATTATGACACTTTCAAGGAAAAAGTCATGAACAAGCTGCTCAACAACATTGAGAAAGTTATTCCGGGTGCGAGGCAGAATATTGTACAGGCCGAATTAGGAACACCAAAAACAAATCAGTTTTACATCAACTCCACCAACGGAAACGTCTATGGAACCGAGAAAACCTTAAACCAGGTCGGCCCGTTTTCCTATAAAAATAAAACCGAGATCGAAAACCTCTTTCTCTGCGGTGCCAGTACGTTATCGCACGGTGTCGGTGGCGCTACATTTTCCGGGATTTCGGCCGCTTCAGCCATACTCGGCTGTAACAATGATGACTTATTGATCGCTGATGAAAATCAGCGCCTGCGGGTATATGATGCTGAGGATGAATCAGCTTGGCCCGAATGGATACATGTTAAAAGGTCTGATAAGAAGCGCACATTTAAAGAAATTGCATAATTTCGCACCCGTTTAAGAATCACCCCCAATCTGATGAAAAACGTTCTTGTAGTTTACTATACCCAGTCGGGACAGCTCGCTGAAATTGTGTCACAGGTGGTAAAACCGCTGACATCCGACGGTGAAATGACAGTAACCTATCATGAGATTAAACCGGTAAAACCTTTTCCGTTTCCGTGGGCGAAAGAAGCCTTTTTTGATGCTTTTCCAGAATCGTTCCAGCAGATTCCGGCCGCACTTGAGCCTGTTCCCGCCGAAATCATGCACAAAAAGTATGATCTTATATTGCTTTTTTACCAGGTTTGGTATCTGTCGCCATCCATTCCGATAAATTCTTTCCTTAAAAGTACCGAAGCCAAAAAACTGCTTGCGGGAACGCCTGTAGTTACCATCAGCGGATCACGCAATATGTGGATCATGGCGCAGGAAAAAGTAAAATCGCTGCTCAGGGATTGCGGGGCTTCACTCAAGGGAAACATTGCTTTAGTTGACCGGGCCGGAAACCTGGTCAGCGTTGTCACCATCGTCCAATGGATGTTTACGGGAAAAAAAGACCGCTATCTGGGAATCTTCCCAAAAGCCGGGGTTTCTGATGAAGACATAAATGATTCGTCACGTTTCGGAGAAATAATCAAAAAAAACCTTCAGCAGGAAAGCCTTGAAAAACTTCAGGCGGAGCTGGTCGCAAATGATGCGGTGAAAATCCATCCATATCTTGTGACAGTTGATAGAACGGCAAATAAAATATTCCAAAAGTGGTCCACTTTGATCTTGCGGAAAAACCGGTCAAGGAAAACACTGCTCAAAGTTTTCAATTATTATTTATTGGTTGCAATTTGGGTAGTTTCGCCAATTGTGTATATCTTGCACGCCTTTACCTACGTATTTAAGATTAACAAAATAAAGAAAGAAACCCTTTATTATTCAGGGGTTTAGTGAGGATGATTATTGCCATGCATGACGTTTATATAACCAAGACCGGAAAGTTTTTGCCAAACACAGCCATTTCAAATGACGAAATGGAAGATTACCTCGGACGAATTAACGATACCGTATCAAAAGCCAGAAGGATTGTATTGAGGAACAACCGGATTGTCAGCCGCTATTATGCGATGGACAAAGATGGAAATGCCACGCATAACAATGCACTACTGACGAAAAATGCGATCGAGAATCTTTTCGACAGCAACTTCACGGCTAACGATATGGAACTGCTTTCTTGCGGAACCGCCACGCCCGACAGTTTTTTGCCGTCACACGCGGCGATGGTTCACGGGCTTTTGAAAAACAGGTCGGTAGAATTGAATTCGTCTACCGGAATCTGCTGCGCGGGAATGAACTCCCTTAAATACGGCTATCTTTCAGTAAAAGCAGGAAATACGAATAATGCCGTTTGTACGGGTTCTGAAAGGGTTTCTACCTGGACAAGATCTGACAAATATGAAGCTGAAGTCGAAAACCTGAAAAACCTTGAGGAACAGCCGATCATTGCTTTCAAGAAAGATTTCCTTCGTTGGATGCTTTCTGACGGAGCCGGCGCTTTTCTTCTCGAGAATCAGCCGAAAGGAGAGATTTCACTGAAGATTGAATGGATGGAAGCTTTTTCATACGCACATGAACTTGAAGCCTGTATGTATGCAGGCGGCGACAAGCAAGCTGACGGCACGATCAAATCGTGGAGTGAATATTCCACGGAAGAATGGTCGAAAGAATCGATATTTTCCATAAAACAGGACGTGAAACTCCTGGATGAATTCATTTTGGTAAAAGGAGCCGAAAGTATGCGGGCCGCGCTCAACAAGCATCATGTGAGCTGTGAGGAAATAGATTATTTCCTTCCGCATGTTTCGTCGCATTATTTTGTTGAAGGCTTAAAAAAGTCGCTTTCCGAAAATGGCATCAATCCTTCCGACGAGAAATGGTTCATGAACCTTTCACGTGTTGGAAATGTAGGCTCAGCATCGATATATCTTGCCCTTGACGAGCTTTTCAATTCAGGAAAACTGAAAAAAGGCGATCATGTTTTGTTGTCTGTTCCTGAAAGTGGACGTTTTTCATTCGCATACGCATACTTAACCGTACATTGATGGAAGCAAAAACGGCAATGTTTGAAAAGGACTTTGTGGGAAATCTTATTCCACAGAAAGCTCCTTTTGTCATGGTCGACAAAATGTATTCATATACCGAAACGTCCGTCGTATCCGGATTGACCGTAAACGAAGAAAATATTTTCTGTTCTGAAGGAAAGCTGATAGAATCCGGACTTATAGAACACATGGCGCAAACCGTTGCCCTGCACACAGGCTACCAGTTTTATCTGAAGCAGGAGCCGGCGCCAACGGGTTACATCGGATCCATCAAGGAAATCGAAATCAAGAAGCTGCCGAAAACCGGCGATAGTATAACAACCGAAGTAAATATCCTGCACGAATTCGGCGGGATCACGCTTGTCGATATTACCACTTCGCTCAACGGAGAGCATATCGCAAGCGGTCAAATGAAAACGGTACTTGCAAAAAATGGCTGAACCAATCGACATAAAGAATTACCTTCCGCACCGTGCGCCGATGCTCATGGTCGACTGGATTCTGGTGCTCGATAACCAACAGGTCGAAACTATTTTTACGATCAAGAGCGACAATATTTTTGTTGAAAATGGTATCTTCTGCGAATCGGGCCTGATTGAAAATGCCGCTCAAACCTGTTCCTCAATTGTTGGTAAGGGTTATTGTGTAGATGAAAATAATCAGGATCGGGAAGGCGTAGCGGTCATGGGATTCATCAGTGCGCTGAAAGTCCTGAAAATCCATTCCCTGCCATCTGTCGGTAGCACGATCAATAGTAAATCGGTGCTTATTTCCAAATTCGCCACCGACGATTATACCCTTTGCACCATGAGCTGCAGCACTTTTAATGGTGACGAACTGCTGCTTGAAGGCGAAATCAACCTGTTTATACAGGAAATTCCACAAGCCGAGGCCGAGACAGAAAATATTTAGTGCTTTTGCACTGCCGGATTTAAATGAAAAGGTGATGAAACAAGATGAAGTACCGCAGGATAAAGGCAACCTCTCCGACAGCAATCTTAAGGAGCTGGTTTACGCTGTAGACGATAAAGGCAATTACACGACTGCACTGAGTTCAGGCTGGGAACCAAAAACCATCGCACTTTCAAATTCTATCGACGAAATCAACCAGCGCATTTCCGATGCACGCGAACAGGTAAGGAACGGTCAGGCGAGTCCGCTGCTGTATTTTATGGAAGTCAGCAAAATGGACCTCACGATCCTTTCCGGCTATGTCGGAATGTGGAAATGGCGCATTAAAAGACACTTCAAGCCTGATGTTTTTAAGGGTTTGAATGACAAGATTTTGCAGAAATACGCCGATGCCTTCGAAGTCCCGGTCAGCCAATTAAAAAATTACAAGCCCGAATAATAATGGATACAGGATTTAAACACCACCAGTCTGCACATTGCGAAAACGGCGTGGCTTCGAACCTGCTTCGCCATCACGGACTAAACATCAGTGAGCCGATGGTTTTCGGTATCGGATCGGGATTGTTTTTTGTTTATCTTCCATTTGTAAAAGTAAATTACGCTCCTGCCATCAGTTACCGGCCGCTTCCCGGGCAAATTTTCAATAAACTTGCGAAACGCCTTAACCTGAAAATCAAGAGAATTAAATTTTCAGATGCCATCAACGCCAACCAAGCGCTTGATGAAAACCTCAAGAAAAATATTCCCACCGGGCTACAGGTAGGTGTTTATAACCTCACGTATTTCCCTGACGAATACCGTTTTCATTTCAACGCGCACAACCTGGTTGTTTACGGGAAAGACGACAACGGCTACATGATCAGCGATCCCGTCATGGAAACCGTGACCACGCTTACGCCGGCCGAACTGAATAAAGTGCGGTTTGCAAAAGGCGCATTCGCTCCGCGCGGACAAATGTATTATCCGGTTGAAATTCCGAAAGAGGTCGACCTGAAAAGCGCGATCATCAAAGGAATAAAAAATACGTGCCGCAATATGCTTGCGCCGATGCCGCTTATCGGTGTCAGCGGAATCAAGTATGTCGCAAAGCAAATCCAGAAATGGCCACTGAAGCACGGAACCAAAAAAGCCAACCACTACCTCGCACAAATGGTTCGTATGCAGGAAGAAATCGGGACAGGCGGCGGCGGCTTCCGTTTTATTTATGCCGCATTCCTTCAGGAAGCCTCCGTAATTTTGCAAAATGACAGGCTTCGCGAATTGTCGATGGAAATGACAAAAATTGGTGACCTATGGCGTGATTTCGCTGTTGATGCGTCGCGCGTATACAAAAACCGGAGTACGAAAGCCGATGTTTACAATACGCTATCGGCACAACTTCTTGAGATTGCAAACAAAGAAGCCGATTTCTTCAAAAAACTAAAAAAAGCAATTGCCTGATTGAATGCGATCATTGAAATATCAGCGCTGACGAAAAAGTATAAAGATGCCGACATCCTGTCTTTAGACAACCTTTCCATGGCTGTTGCCGAAGGAAGCATTTTTGGGATGCTCGGGCCAAATGGAGCGGGAAAAACAACCTTGATATCGATATTGTGCGGACTCGTAAGTCCAACTTCCGGACATTTTACCATCAATGGGTTTTCATATGCTGATAATGCGTACGCAATTAAGAGAATTATTGGCGTTGTGCCGCAGGAATATGCATTATATCCAACGCTGACGGCGCGGGAGAACCTGATGTATTTCGGAAGCATGAGCGGTCTGAAAGGTAAAAACCTAAAAAATAAAGTCGGCGAAAGCCTCGAGTTTTTGGGCTTGACCAAATTTGCCGATAAACGTGTCGAAACATATTCAGGCGGGATGAAGCGCCGTGTAAACCTGATCGCTGGGATTCTCCACAACCCGAAAGTTTTATTTCTTGATGAGCCGACTGTTGGTGTTGATGTTCAATCTAAAAACGCCATCATTGAATACCTTCGGCAGATTAACCAGAGCGGAACGACCATCATTTATACATCACATCACCTCACCGAAGCGCAGGATTTTTGCACCGATATCGCGATTCTCGACCACGGAAAAATTTTCGCACAAGGCTCGCCAAAAAACCTGATCGCATCTACGACGGGCGCGAGAAACCTCGAAGACGTTTATATTTCATTAACCGGAAAAGAACTGCGCGATGTTATATAAAATCAGGATGTCGGTTTTAAAGGAATTTTTGCTCCTGAAACGCGACTTGGGCGGAGTCATCATCCTTTTCGTGATGCCGCTGATCCTGATCATAACCGTTACGCTGATCCAGGACAACGCCTTCAAATCGGTACAATCAAAAATTCCCGTACTTGTCGTGAACAATGATAAAGGCGAGGTTTCCGCAAAAGTATTTGATAATCTTAACGGAAGTGAAGCTTTTTTGGTCGTCACAAATTTCGATGGAAAACCACTGACGGAAGCCCAGGCGCGGGAATCAGTCCTCAAAGGCGATTACCAACTGGCGATTGTCATTCCCGAAAACCTTAGTTCCGACCTTCAGAAGAAAATCGATGGAAATGTCGCTAAAATCCTCAGCAATTTCGGCCTGACCGATTCAACTGCTGCAAAACCCGTCTCGGTTCCGAAGAAAAAAGAAGTCAGGCTGTATTTCGATCCAGCAGTTCAGGTAGGTTTTAAAAATGGCGTGATGACCTCGGTCGACAAGATGATCTCACAAATCGAGACACAATCGATATACAAAGCTTTCCAGGATCAGCTTGGCGAAGAAAATGCAGCTTTCGAACAGGAAAATTTCATTTCTTTCAAGGAAATAATCCCAAAGATCAACAATGAAGTCGTCCGGCCGAATTCGGTTCAGCACAATGTTCCGGCTTGGACGCTTTTCGCCATATTCTTTATTGTAATTCCGCTTTCGATCAACATCGTCAAGGAAAAAAACCAGGGAACTTTCATCCGCTCCCGCACAAGTCCAGGCTCAAGGCATATTTTGATGGCTGGGAAAACCATCACTTACCTGATCATCTGCATGATCCAGTTCTATATGATGATCGCTGTTGCGGTTTACATTTTTCCGCACCTTAACCTGCCGTCGCTCAATGTCGAGGGAAAACTTGCACTGATGAGCCTTGTTGCATTGTTTTCGGGATTTGCAGCGATCGGTTTCGGCATTTTGCTTGGAACTGTTGCCAAGACTCAGGAACAATCGGCGCCTTTTGGGGCAACATCGGCAATTATCCTCGCGGCAATCGGCGGTGTCTGGGTTCCGGTCTTTGCCATGCCGGAAGTAATGCAGGTTGTTGCCCGAAGCTCACCAATGAATTGGGGACTGAATGCTTTTTATGACGTACTTTTGCGGAATGCGCGGATTTCTGAAATTCTTCCCGAAATTTCGCTGCTGTTTCTGTTTTTCCTGATAACCGTAACCATTGCCCTGTTGTATGACAAGAAGAAAAGATCAGTATGACGAAGCCACGGAACTCACCGTTTCGCAGGATATTCGCGTGCGTTTCAATGAAACCGATCCGCTGGGAATTGTGTGGCACGGCTATTATATCACATACTTTGAAGATGGAAGGGAAGCTTTCGGGCGTAAACACGGGCTTTCATATCTTGATGTTCATGAGCACGGCTTCACCACGCCGATCGTAAAATCGGTTTGCGAGCATAAATTGTCGCTTCGTTATGGCGATGTGGCAAGGATTGAAACTACGATTGTAAACACCCCGGCCGCAAAAATGATTTTCCGCTACAAAATTTACGATGCGAAGAACGAAATTGCCTGTACCGGCGAAACCATTCAGGTATTTATGGATGGAAAGGGCGAACTTATGCTGACTAACCCGCCGTTTTATGAAGAATGGAAACGCAAAACCGGACTGATCAAATAATGCTGAAAGAAGTTTTCATATCCGATACCAATTGTATCACGCCGCTTGGCTTTGATGTTGATTCCAACGTGGATTCGATCCTAAACGGTATTTCCGGAATAAAAAGGCATGAACGTTCAGACTTAATGCCGCAGCCTTTTTTCGCTTCAATTATTGAGGATGCCAGTCTTGATGAAGCATTTTCGGCAATATCATCCGAAACAAAATATACACGTCTCGAGAAAATGATGATCCTCGCGCTGCAGCCGATTGTTTTAAAATCAGGTTTGGGCGGAAGCGGTCGTACCGGATTTATTCTTTCGACAACCAAGGGAAACATCACATCATTAAAATCTTCCGCAGAAAATATTGAAAAAGCCCATCTTCACGATTTGGCCAATTCTATTGCCGGATTTTTTGGAATAAAGGCTGAACCTGTCGTTGTTTCAAATGCCTGCGTTTCGGGAATTCTTGCAGTTTCGGTAGCCAAAAGGATGATTCAGGGCGGGATGTATGACAACGCATTCATTGTTGCCGGGGATGAAATCTCCGAATTCGTACTTTCCGGCTTCAACTCCTTCCAGGCGATGAGCGACGGGCCGTGCAAGCCGTATTCCAAATTCCGCAACGGCGTTACTTTAGGCGAAGCTGCAGCGGCTGTACTTGTCACTTCGGATAAAGGCGACGCTTCAATACAAATTCTTGGCGACGGATCGGTTAACGATGCAAACCATATTTCCGGGCCGTCAAGAACCGGCGAAGGGCTTTTCCGCAGTATTAAAAGTGCAATGACGGAGGCCAAAGTTGAGTCGGCGCAAATCGATTTTATTTCCGCACACGGCACGGCAACGCCATATAACGATGAAATGGAGGCTATTGCGCTCAATCGACTCCGGCTCGAAAATGTTCACGTAAACAGCTTAAAAGGATTTTACGGGCACACGCTTGGCGCATCAGGATTGCTTGAAACAGTGATCGGATTGGAGTCGGTCAAAAAGAGCAAGCTGTTCGTTTCACTTGGTTATGACGAATGCGGCGTTTCGCAACCTATAAATGTCATCTCAGAGCATCAGGATAAGGACATTCGCTATTTCCTCAAAACTGCTTCGGGCTTCGGCGGCTGCAATACTGCCGTGGTTTTTGAAAAAATTGATTGATGGAACAGGTAAAAGTCATATCATCCTGTAGCATTCGAAACGGGGAAATCATCTTAAACGATAAGCCGGCTTTTTCATCAGAATCACCGTTTTTTTCAGATTTCTCCAAAAAGGCATACAAGCATTTCGGAATGGAATATCCAAAATTCTTCCGGATGGACAGCCTGAGCAAGCTCGCGTTTCTCGGTGCCGAACTATTGCTGAAGGATGAAGTTAAACCTGATTCCGAAAACGACATTGCGCTTGTTTTCTCCAATCGTTCCTCAAGCCTCGACACCGATATCAGGCACCAGGATTCCATCAGCGACCGCGAAAATTATTATCCGAGTCCGGCTGTTTTCGTATATACATTGGCCAATATCTGCATGGGTGAAATTAGTATCAGGCACCAACTTAAAAGTGAGAATTCTTTCTTTATATTTGCGGCCTTCAACCGCGAATTCCTTTTTTCGTATTCCAAAGTGCTCATAGAGACGGGAAAAGCTGAAAAAGTGCTGTGCGGCTGGGTCGATTACCTAAATGATGATTACGAGGCTTTCCTGTACTTGGTAGGTGCGGAAGGACAATGAAAAAGAACATATTAATTATTTATATCAGGAATGGAAGCTTTAAAACAAGAATTAAAAGAAAAAATCATCGCTGTCCTTAATTTTGAGGACATGACTCCGGAAGATATCAGCAACGAAGATGCACTATTTGGCGAAGGCCTCGGACTCGATTCTATCGATGCGCTTGAGCTGATTGTAATGCTTGACAAAGACTACGGAATCAAACTCAGCGACCCGAAAGAAGGAAAAGCCATTTTCCAATCGATCGACACCATGGCTGATTACATCACCCAACACAGGACAAAATAGTTCAAAGCAGTGGGGAAAGGCGTCGCGATAACAGGAATGGGAATTATTTCCGCCATTGGTAATACGGTGGAGGAAAATTTTCAGTCGCTTATAAATCAGAAGCCCGGAATTACCCGCATCGAAAATATCGACACCATACACAAAGATGTGATGATGGTGGGCGAAATCAAAAAAACCAACAGCGAGCTTGAACAGGAGCTCGGACTTTCACCTGATAATAATTTTCCGCGTACAGCCATGCTTGGCGTTATTGCCGCGAAACAGGCGCTGGAAGATGCCGGAATTACTGATGTTAACCAATACAGGACAGGATTGATTTCTGCAACATCAGTAGGCGGAATGGACATGACCGAAAGGCATTACTACGAATATTTCAAGGACGAAGCGGTTCAGAAATACATCAGCAGCCATGAAGCCGGCGATGTTTCCCAGAAAATTGCGGAAGAGCTAGGATTGAAAGGACTTGTAACCACAATCAGTACGGCGTGTTCATCGGCAGCAAATTCCATTATGCTTGGCGCTAGGCTGATAAAAGCCGGAAAACTTGACCGCGTTATCGTTGGTGGAACCGACGGACTTGCAAAGTTTACCATCAACGGATTCAAGACGCTGATGATCTTGTCGGATACTTATAATTCGCCATTCGACAACAACCGGAAAGGCTTAAATCTTGGCGAAGCTGCTGCTTTCCTGATACTCGAGTCGGATGAACTTGTTGAAAAAGACAATAAAAAAGTTTACGCCCGTGTTTCAGGTTACGGAAATGCAAACGATGCTTTTCACCAAACCGCTTCTTCCGAAAATGGGGATGGCGCTTTCCTGGCGATGGAGCAGGCGTTTAAAGTTTCGGGACTCAAGCCTGAAGATATCGATTACATCAATGTTCACGGAACAGCAACACCAAATAACGACCTTTCGGAAGGGCGCGCATTGCTCCGCGTTTATACTGAAGGAAACGTGCCTGAATTCAGTTCGACAAAACCGTTTACAGGACACACACTTGCGGCCGCTGCAGCGATTGAAGCCGTTTACAGCGTACTTGCAATAAACAATGGGGTTATTTTTCCAAACCTGAACTTTACCACGCCAATGGCAGAATTCAACCTTCTGCCGCAAACAGAGGCAAAACATAAAAAAATCAGCCATGTGCTGTCGAATTCCTTCGGATTTGGCGGCAATTGTTCGGCATTAATCTTTTCCGAAAGCTGATGAAAAAGACGTACATCAACGGAATGGGCTGTGTTTCGGTACAGAATACCTCAGAAGGCTTTCTTGAAGAAGCGGTGGCCAATGAAACTGAAAATGTCCTTGCGATACAAGCGCCGGTTTATAAAGATTTTATTTCCCCGGCTGCCATCCGCAGAATGGCAAAAGGCGTGAAGAACGGTATTGTCGCTTCTGCAATGGCAATGCGTGATGCAAATGTTGAAACTGTCGACGCGATCATTACCGGAACCGGAATGGGCTGCATCGAAGATTCTGAAACTTTCCTCGAAGGAATTCTCGACAACAACGAACAACACCTTACGCCGACATCTTTTATACAATCGACACATAATACCGTTGGGGCGCAGGTCGCGCTCGGGATGCAGTGCAAAGCCTATAATTTTACGTATGTTAACGGGGCGGTTTCTTTCGAATCGGCGCTGCTCGATGCGCAACTGACCATTGCCGAAGGCGAAGCTACCTCGATTTTAATAGGTGGAATCGATGAAACTGCCGATTATACCATGTCGCTTTACAAGCTTTCCGGCATGATCAAAAAAGAAGATGAAGCGCCATATAACATTCTGGAGTCAAAATCTACCGGCGTTGTTTACGGTGAAGGCGCTGCTTTTTTCGTTATTGAAGATAAAATAACAAATAAGACGTACGCAGAAATTGTGGATGTTGAGATCTGCAATGAGATGAACAAGGAAGAAGTTGCTGAAAAAGCAAGCACTTTTCTTTCGAAAAATGGCTTCGCGGCTGAAGATATCGATGCCATAATCCTGGGGTTGAACGGCGATGCTGAAACAGATCAGTATTACAAAGTTTTGTCTGATGGAGTGTTTAAAGGGAAGCAGCAGCTTTATTACAAACATTTGTCGGGAGAATACAATACGGCATCGGCATTCGGACTTTGGGTTGGTGCGAAAGTTTTGAAAACTCAAGCGGTTCCGGATGTTATCAAAGTAAATTCGGCCGGAAAAACTTCATTTAAGAACATTTTACTCTACAATCAATACAAAGGAATCGACCATAGTTTCACGCTAATTTCCGCCGTTTGAAGCATAGGATTATCACCATAACATTTTATTCACTTCTTATACTGCTAGCTCTTCTGAGTCTTTTTGCATCTATAAGCGCCTGGTATTTTGTGGCGGTGATCGCGGTTTACATGGTGGTCGTTGCCTACGGATCTTCAATTATATCGTCAGGATATCATTTAAAGGCGATTTGCAGCGGATCGACAAAAGAAAAAGTTGTCGCCATTACATTTGACGATGGTCCGCATCCGGTAACCATGACAATTCTCGATGTCCTGAAACAACATAATGCCAAAGCGGCTTTCTTCTGCATCGGAAAGAACATAGAAGAATATCCTGAAATCATGCGCCGCATTGTTGCCGAAGGTCATACTATCGGAAACCATTCCTACAGCCATACGCGAACATTCGATTTCTACCGAAAAAATCGCGTGGTTGACGAGCTGAAAAAGACGGACGCGCTTCTGGAACAGTTTTCCGGCAAGAGAAATATTTATTTTCGTCCGCCCTACGGAGTGACAAACCCGTCGATACGCCGCGCAGTTGCTGAAACAAAACATAAAGTCATCGGATGGAATATCAGGTCGCTTGACACCTTGATCAAAGACCGTGAGACTTTATTAATGCGAATCAAATCAATGATAACTCCGGGCGGAATTGTACTTTTGCACGATACTTCGGAACATACCGCGGAAGCTTTGGAAGAACTGCTTAAGTTCTTGGCAGACAATAAATACCGCGTGGTTCCGTTAGAAGAACTTTTGCAACCTGAATATGAAAAATAACCTGCTTACCTTCTTACTGCTGATCATTTGCACGGCTGCTTTTGCCCAGGAGCAGAAAATGTCTGATGCCGAAATGAAAGCTTTCCGCCAAAGCGTGTCGGCGATTTCTTCAAAAACAAAATCGCTTACAACAGATTTTATTCAGTACAAGCACATGGATTTTCTTGCGAAGGATATCGAAAGTTCCGGAAAAATGGCTTTCAAACAGCCGAACCTCCTGCAATGGCAGTATAAAAAGCCTTACAACTACAGCATTGTATTCAAGAACGGGAAAATCCTGATTAACGATGAAGGAAAGAAAAGTGCAATGGATGCCGGAAGCAGCAAGATTTTCGGCAAACTCAACAAGCTGATTGCCGGAAGCGTAAGTGGCGACATGTTTGACGACAAAGAGTTCACGATTTCCTATTTTAAGACGAAATCCAACAATATCGCGAGACTGGTTCCAAAAGATGCCGCACTTAAAAAATATATCAAGCAGATCGAGCTTACATTCAATAAGGAAGATGCGATGGTAGAGCAGGTTCGGTTGGTGGAATCGTCTGAAGATTATACCCGGATCGTTTTTAAAAACAGGATACTGAATGCGAAAATTGACGACTCGGCTTTTTCTAATTAATATTCTCGTTGCATTTGCAATTTCTTCCTGCGCGACCAACTTCACTGCAGGCTATACTTCTGTTCCGGTAGAAAATCCGGTTTTTAAAACGCCGTATTTTTCCAATCCTGAAACCGATTATGTCTACAAAACTAATATCACCGTTTATGGGCATGACCTTTCTGGAATTTTTGTCGCCAAAAAGATCCGTGACGGTGTTCACCGCGTGGTTTTTACCACTGAATTCGGGAATAAGCTTCTTGATTTTGAGATTTCGGATACCGATTTTAAAGTCAACTATATTGTCGAGGAACTCAATCGAAAAATCCTGATCAAGACCTTAAAGAACGATTTTCAACTGCTGCTCCGTGATGAATTTGAAGTCGCGGAAGCTTATAAAAAAGACGGTATCACAGTGTTGAAAAGCGCTGACGGTGACCGTTTCAACTATCTGTACCTTTCACAAGATGGAAAAAAACTCAATAAAATCATCCAGACATCTGTAAGAAAAGAGAAATTAAATATCACATATATTTCGGAAAACAATACTTTTGCCGACAAGATAATTATCCTTCACAACGACATGAAGTTAAGGATAGAATTTAATCACTTTAAAATCCCTACAGAATGAAGAAATTACTACTCGTTTCGGTTTTTACATTATTCGCTGCGGCACAAATCAATGCTCAGGTTACTTTTCGTCCGGGAATCAGGGCAGGAGCAAACTTTGCTTACTTTACCGAAGGAGACAGTTTTGATGATGACGGCTTTGAGTCGGATGCCGAATTTAATGCAAAAACTGATTTTTATATCGGTTTTTACGGCGCGCTCAAATTATCTAGATTTTATACACTTCAGCCGGAAATCAACTACTCACGTCAAGGTTCAAATATTGATTTCGCAAATGGCGTGGATATGCCGGAAGACATAAAGATTGACGTTTCATATCTGTCAGTTGTAATCATCAACAAATTTACTTTCGGTGAGAAGTTTAACGTTCATCTTGGGCCAACTCTGGATTTTGTGGTCGAGCGTCCTGACAATGTTGAGCTGGAATCAGATGTTGACTTTGGTTTTGCTATCGGGGCAGGATATAATTTCACGAACAATATCGGACTTGAAGCGCGTATCAAGAAAGGGATTATTCCTGTAATTGACACAGGCGAATATCATACTAATGTTGTACTTTCCGTAGGCGCAACCTATACTTTCGATATCAAATAGTACATGGAATTATATAACAATTCCTACACAGTCATATAACACTTTCACGGCAGCGCTGGACTAATTTTAACATTCAGCCTGCTCTTGAAACCGCACCTTATGCTTTTAGAAAATTTTTATAAAGTCGTTTCACTGGATCAGGCCGATAACCAGAAGCACACAGCCGTAATTGAAGTCAATCCGGCACATGATGTTTTTAAGGGCCATTTTCCCGGAAATCCTGTTATGCCCGGTGTTTGCATGATGCAGATCATCAAGGAGCTGACGGAAAAAATCACCAGCCGAAAGCTTGTGATGCAGTCCCTTTCAAACGTCAAGTTTATGGCGCTCATCAATCCTGATGTGACGCCTGAATTGCGGATTGAACTTGATATTGTTGCTGACGATGAACTGGTTAAGGTAAAAAACACTACGATGTTCAACGATACGACTGCACTTAAACTCAGCAGCGTATACAAAAGGCAAAACTGATGAAACTACTTATTTCTTTACTATTCGTTACGGGATTATTTCGCACTGCCGATTTGGGCGAAATCAGGAAAATCTATCCACAGGCTGCTTCATCCGAAGACGCAACAAAAGAACTTGCCGCAAAGCTTGAAGGAGTTTCCGATTCGGGCGATAAAACGCTCCTGGCTTATAAAGGTGCCGTGCTGACGCTAAAGGCAAAATTTGCAAAATCAATTCCCGATAAAATCGGCTTTGTAAAAGATGGCGCTAAAATCGTCGAAAGCGCTGTGGCTGCAGAACCTTCCAATGTAGAAATTCGTATGATCCGCCTCAGCATTCAGGAAAACGTCCCTGCAATTGTAGGATACAAAAGGAATATCGACGAAGACAAAGCCTTTATCGTAAATAATTACAAAAACCTGCCAGGCGACCTGCGCGAATACGTCAAGAACTTTATCCTGCAGTCGAAAAGCTTTTCGAAAGCACAGAAGCTTGCCGCAAAATAACCACCCGTATGGAAGGAACAATACATGCTGCCGGCTTTGCCCGTGAAAAAAAAGTATGTGTTATTGTGCCTACGTACAACAACGGCAGAACGCTTCAACGGGTTGTTAGATCCGTTCTCGAAATAGTTTCCGACCTCATTATTGTTAACGACGGATCTACCGACAAAACCCCTGAGATTCTTGCCGGATTTCCGCAAGTCACTACAATCACTTTTGCCCGGAATTCCGGAAAAGGGATGGCTTTGCGGGCGGGTTTTCAAAAAGCGCTGGAACTTGGTTTTGATTATGCCATTACGATCGATTCCGACGGGCAGCATTTCCCCGCAGATATCCCGATTTTTCTCAAGGCGCTTCAACAGGATGGCGATGCACTGCTGATCGGAAGCCGCAACATGACCCAGGAAGGTGTTCCGAAAAAGAGCAGTTTCGGGAACAAGTTCTCCAATTTCTGGTTTTGGTTTGAAACGGGCATTAAACTCCAGGATACGCAATCTGGCTACAGGTTATACCCGCTGCATCTTATCCCGAAGAAATTCTATACCCGAAAATTCGAATTCGAGATTGAAGTGATCGTCCGTACGGCATGGAATGGCGTTCTGGTAAAAAATATTCCGGTCCAGGTGAAATATGATCCTTCGGAAAGGGTTTCGCATTTCCGCCCGTTTCGCGACTTTTCACGGATCAGCGTGTTGAATACCATATTGGTGCTGAACCTCTTAATATATATCGCACCACGTAATTTCTTTCTCAAACTGAGGGAAAAAGGGCTGAAGAAGTTCTTTCTTGAAAACATCATCTCCAGCAACGACTCCCATGCTAAAAAAGCGTGTTCGGTCGCATTGGGTGTTTTTATCGGAATCGCGCCGCTTTGGGGCCTGCAAACCGTAATCGTTCTTTTTTTAGCCGCGCTGCTCAGGCTGAACAGGACAATAGCTTTTACATTTTCGAACATCAGCATTCCGCCAATGATTCCTATAATCGTGTACGCTTCACTGCTGATCGGCGGGATTGTGACAGGAAAGGGCGGCGCTGGGCTTTTTGATGCCGACTTCACTTTGGACGATATCAGCCAAAACATACTGCAATATATTGTTGGAAGCCTTATTTTAGCGACCTTAACGGCTTCGGTGTTCGGTATTTCGGCTTATATGCTGATGAGGCGCTTCAGTACGGGGAAATCACCTGCCAATGCATAATTTTTTCTACAAAATCTACACTTTTGCAAACGCACGGAAATGGCCTTCCGCTGTCATAGCTTTGGTATTGCTGCTCGGGATGGGCTATTTTGCGCTTAAAGTATCTTTTCAGGAAAACATCACGCAGCTTATTCCCTCAAACGACAAATCGGATATCACCACAAAAGTTCTGGGCCAGGTAAATTTTGCCGATAAGATCAGCATCATCATCTCCTCAGGAAAAAATGGCGGAACTGAAGATATCACCGCCTATGCGTCTCAATTTCTTGACAGTGTAGAAGTGAAATGCAAACCTTATGTCGGGAAAGTGCAGGGAAGAATGGATGAAGATAATCTCGCTGAAACCCTTGACTTTGTTTATGACAATCTTCCCATTTTTCTTGATGCGGAAGATTACCGGAAAATCGACCGCAAAATCAGTCCCGACAGCATTCCCGGAATTGTTGAAGGAAGTTATAAAAACTTAATGTCGCCTACGGGTATTGTTTCGCGCGATTTTATACTTCGCGACCCGGCAGGCATTACTTTTCTTGCGCTCGACAAGCTGCGCCAGTTAAGTGTTGGTGATGATTTTGAACTTGCTGATGGTTTTGTGCTTACCAAAGACCGGAAGAACCTGCTGCTGTTCATCACACCGAAACTCGCCGCAAATGAAACTGATAAGAACACGGCTTTTATAGCGCAACTCGAAAGCATCCGGAAAAGCCTGAATACCTCTTTTAAAGGAAAGGCAACAATGTCCTATTTTGGTGCTACGCCAGTCGCAGTGGCAAACGCAACGCAGATAAAATCGGATGTCCATTTTACCTCACTTTTCGCAACCATAACGCTGATATTGCTGCTGGCATATTTTTACCGGAGCCTTTCGATCCCGTTCCTGATTTTTGTCCCATCGATATTCGGGGCTGCTTTTTCAATGGCGGCATTATATTTCTTGAAAGGTTCGGTTTCGGTGATCGCACTCGGAATAAGCTCGGTACTTTTGGGTGAGACAACGGATTATTCAATCTATGTGTTGACACACATCCGAAACAATCGCAATATCCGCCTCACATTTAAAGACATTTCGAAGCCTTTGATTCTTTGCGGTGTAACAACGGCAATCACTTTTATGTGTCTGCTTTTTGTAAAAAGCGAGGCACTGAAAGATTTGGGAATATTCGCCGCGCTCAGTGTAATTTCAACAGCCGTCTTTTCCCTTTTGTTAATCCCGCTTCTCTATGCACCGGGAACCCGGAAGATTTATACACCAAAATTAAATCTGCTGGACAAGCTTGGCGACCATCAGTATCACAAGAATAAGATCCTTGTTATCATCACCGTGGTGGTTTTACTGCTGTCGCTTTTTACCTTCCAGAATGTGGGTTTCAACAACGACCTTTCAGCCTTGAATTTTGTCCCGGCCGAGCTCCGGAAAGCCGAAATGCATCTTGACAGCATCGGTAATGCCGGAGCACGCTCTATTTATCTTGCAACTTACGGAAGCAGTCATGAGAACGTGCTTAAGAATAACAACCTTCTCTTTAAAACACTCGAAAGCGAAAAGCAAACAGGGTCAATTGTAAATTTTAGTTCTATTGGCGGAATTGTTCTCCCTGAAAATGTACAACAGCAAAAAATTGCGAACTGGAACAACTTCTGGAGCGGAAAGAAAGCCCGGCTAAAGCTGGCCCTTATTGCTTCAGGAAGTGCCGTCGGATTTAAAGAAAATACGTTTCAAGATTTTTATGCGACATTGGATAAAGAATTCAAACCTGTTTCGGTAGCTGAATTCTCAAAGGCTAAAACCCTCTTTTTAGATGAATTTATATCTGAAAAAGACGGTTTTATCACGATTTCAACCCTTGTTAAAGTTCCTGCCGAAAACCGTGACAGCTTCGTTAGCCGTATTAAAAAACAACCCGAACTTGTCGTTATAGATCGCCAGCAAACCAACGAAACTTTCCTTGGCGCGCTCAAAACCACATTTCGCGACCTGTTGAATTATTCGCTGATTGCGATAATGCTCATCCTATTTGTATCGCTTCGCCGCATCGAGCTGGTGATTGTGAGTATTATTCCCGTCATGGCAAGCTGGATTTTTACTACCGGAGTGATGGGCGCAACCGGAATGGAATTCAACATCATCAACATTATAGTCTGTACGCTGATTTTCGGAATAGGAGTCGATTACAGCATATTTATGACTTCAGCGCTGCAGAAACAGCACACCACAGGGAAGCTGGAACTGCCAACATATCGAACTTCAATTCTGCTTTCGGTCGCAACAACAATTCTTGGCGTTGGTGTATTGATTTTTGCAAAACATCCCGCGCTGAAATCGATTGCATTGATTGCGCTTATTGGCATCATGTGTACGCTTTTGGTCACATTCGTGCTCCAGCCGCTGGTGTTCAACTTCTTTGTCACGTCGCGCGTACAAAAAGGCAAACCACCATACGAAATCCGCAGGCTCGTCCATTCGGTGCTTTCGTTCATATACTACGGCCTGGGCGGATTTTTGCTTTCACTGACAGGTGCTTTTTTTGTAAAAGTGCTTCCGTTTTCCAGGAAGTCGAAGCTGAAGGCATTCCACTATATCATGTCGAAATTTATGCATTCGGTCTTGCTCTCATATCCTTCAAACCGGAAGAAAATTGTCAATAAAAGCAATGAAAAATTCGATAAGCCGGCTGTAATTATCGCCAACCACACATCATTCCTTGATATTCTCGCGGTCGGGATGCTCAGTCCGAAAATCATTTTCCTCGTCAGCGACTGGGTTTACAACTCACCGATTTTTGGCCGTGGCGTAAAGCTGGCTGGTTTCTATCCGGTTTCTTCCGGGCTTGACAGTGGTGTTGAACACCTTCGCCAGAAAGTCGAACAAGGTTTTTCGCTGATGGTGTTTCCGGAAGGAACACGATCAGAAGACAACCACATCAAGCGTTTTCACAAAGGCGCTTTTTATCTCGCCGAGCAGTTCCAGCTTGATATTGTTCCGGTAGTTATTCACGGTTATTCTGAAGTGCTTCCGAAAGGTGACTTTATGATCAATGGCGGAACTACAACTGTCGAGATCCTGCCGCGCATCACACCCGATGATAAAACCTTTGGTATAGATTACGCAGCGCGTACAAAAAAGCTCGGCTCTTATTTCAAATCGGAATACAGAAGACTGCGTAATGAAATTGAAGGTCCGCATTATTTTATGAAAATGGTGCTCAACAGCTTCGACTATAAGGAAGATGAAGTACTCGTGCCTGTAAAGCGAAACCTGAAAGATAATGCTGATATTTATTACAGGTTGGGTAAAAAACTGGCGACAAACGCAAACATTATCCATATAGCAGATGATTTTGGGGAACTCGATGTTTTGCTTGCTGTTCAGGAACCGCAGCGGAAAATCATGACATTCATTGCCGATGAAGCAAAAAGAGGCGTCGCCCGGACGAATTATATCCTAAAAAGACGGAGAATCACATATATTGATGCTATTTCTGAAGTGGAAAATGTTTCTTATGATGTTATGCTGATTTCATCGGGAAATATTCCGTTTATCGTCTCTCAAACGAGTCTTCCGGATACTGTTATCCTGCTGAATCATCCTCACCTGAAAGAAATGTTCGAAGCTGCAGGCTATGAAACTTTTAGCGAAGAAAAAGGAATCATTACTTTTGCACGCAATGAAAGAAAGATATGATGTTGTAGTGGCCGGAAGCGGCTTGGGCGGACTCGTTTCAGCCATTATCCTTGCTAAGGAAGGTTTCAGCGTATGCGTACTCGAGAAAAACAACCAGTTTGGCGGAAACCTGCAGACGTTCGTGCGCGATAAAACGATATTCGATACGGGAATTCATTACATCGGCGGACTTGGCGAAGGGGAAAACCTGTATCGTTATTTTAAATATATCGGTATTATTGATGAACTTGAGCTTCGGAAAATGGATGAAGACGGTTTCGATATCATTTCTTTTGAAGATTCCGATGAAGAATTTCCGCATGCGCAGGGCTACGAAAATTTCATCAAAAATCTCGCTGCGCATTTTCCGGAAGAAGAAGAAAACATCAGAAAATATTGTGCTGAAGTAATTTCTACCTGTGATTCATTCCCGTTGTACAACCTGAAAATCGGCGGGAAATATGATACCGAAATATTATCAGTCAACGCAAAAGAATTGATTGATTCGGTTACCACCAATAAAAAACTTCGCGCCGTGCTTGCCGGTACCAATTTCCTTTATGCCGGAATCGATGAAAAATCCCCGTTTTATGTCCACGCCCTTTCAGTGAATTCCTATATACAAAGTTCGTGGCGGTGTGTCAACGGCGGAAGCCAGATTACCAAACAACTCATCAAGCAGCTCAAGAAATACGGTGGGGAAACCTATAAATATAAAGATGTAGTTAAATTCGATTCGGAAGAAAACCGCGTTACTGCTGCCGTCATGAAAGATGGTTCGCGTGTCGCTGCGGATTATTTCATTTCGAATATTGATCCGAAAACCACATTGAAGATGGTTGGCGAACACATGTTCCGAAAATCCTTTTACAGCCGCATCCAAAGCCTTGAGGGCGGAATTTCTGCATTCAGCCTTTATCTTGTTTTCAAACCCGAAACTTTTAAATACATCAACCACAACTTTTACCATTTCAAGAACTGGGAAGATGTTTGGACCGCGCATGAATACACCGATGAAAATTGGCCACTTGCGTTTATGGCATCAATGACGGCGCCTAAAAAAGGGATTGACTGGGCCGATGGGATGACATTCATCACTTACATGAAATATGATGAAATGAACCCGTGGCACGATACCTACAACACAACTGCCGAAAAGAATGACCGCGGGGAAACATACGAAGAATACAAAGCCAGAAAGGCTGAAAAATTCCTGCAGGCGATTGAAGCGAAATTCCCCGGGATCCGCGACTGCATTAAATCGGTGCATACTTCAACGCCGCTTTCTTATCGTGATTACATTGGCGGATATAATGGCAACATGTATGGATATGTCAAGGATTCTAACAATCCTATGAAAACATTCATTGCCCCAAAAACAAAACTCGACAACCTGTACCTGACCGGCCAAAGCATCAATATGCATGGGGTTTTAGGCGTTACCATTGGCGCGGTTGTAACCTGTTCTGAGATTGTCGGAAAGGAATATCTTGTAAATAAGATCAACGCAGAAACCGATTAGAATGAAGAAGCACGTCCTTACGATGTTCTTTTTCCTGTTGTTCCTGGCTTCCTGCGGAACTTCAGGTTCATTGCACCACCAGCCGGTTCTTTCTGGTTATAATGGTGCGGCTCCACAGGTGACAAAACTTTCAGATTCTTCTTTTATTTCCGGAGATAATTTCCTCAGAAAAAATAAACAAGGTCTTTGGGAGCTTTATGCTGAAGGCGATCCGCTCGAACGCGGACTCGTAACCGGAGCGCTTACGGACTCATTACTGAAGAAACAGGAACGTGTTTTTTTTGGGAAAATCCAGGAAATGATTCCGTCAAAGACAAAGCAAAACCTGTTGCGCTCTTTCCTGAAATGGTACAACCGAAAGCTTTACCTGAACGTTCCCGAAGAGTATAAGACCGAAATCTACGGACTGTCGCGCTACTCTTCACACGAATACGACAACATTGCGCCGCCTTACCTGCGAAGCCTCTATCTTCATGGTGCGCATGATATTGGCCACGCACTTCAGGATCTTGCCCTTGTCGGATGTTCGTCATTTGCGGCCTGGAACGATAAATCGGCTGATGGAAAGCTGATCCTGGGCCGGAATTTTGACTTTTATGCCGGAGACGAATTCGCCAAAGACAAGATCATTGCCTTTATCAAACCCGACAGCGGAATTCCGTTTATGATGGTAACCTGGGCCGGAATGACAGGCGCAGTTTCGGGGATGAACAACCAAGGCCTGACTGTGACAATCAACGCCGGCAAATCAAAAATCCCATTGATTGCCAAAACCCCGATCTCAATTCTTACACGGGAAATCCTGCAATATGCCAAGAATATTGATGAAGCCATTGCGATTGCAAGAAAGCGGAAAGTTTTTGTATCTGAATCTATCATGGTGGGAAGCGCCAACGACGGGAAAGCCGTCCTGATTGAAGTTTCGCCAAACAATTTCGGCATTTATGAAGTTCCGAACAGCAACCAGTTGATTTGTTCTAACCATTTCCAGAGCCCGCAACTCAGGAACGGCGACAGAAACTTATACCAGATCGAAAACAGCCATTCACAATACCGTTATGACCGGCTGACTGAATTGCTGGATGAGAATCCCAAACTCACACCGGAAATAGCGGCGGGAATCCTTCGCAATAAAGAAGGGCTGAACGACCTGCCGCTAGGCTATGGAAATGAGAAAGCCCTGAACCAGCTCCTTGCGCATCACGGAATTATTTTCAAGCCGGAACAGCGTCTTGTTTGGGTTTCCGCAAGTCCGTATCAATTGGGCGAATTCGTGTGTTACGACCTGAATCAGATTTTTGGAAAAGCTTCGGCCGCTTCCGCAGAAAAGCCGGCGCTGAACATTCCGGAGGATCCGTTTGTGCACACGGATGCTTACAGAAATTATGAAAAATTCCGCGTAGAAGACAGGAAAATGGATGCTTTTCTGGAAAAAAATGAAGCGCTACAGGCCGGTTTCATTGCAAACTATCAGTCACTTAATCCGCAATATTGGGCAGTTTATTATAAAACAGGATTATCTTTGTACAGGCAAAAAAAGTACGCCTCCGCTAAAGTGCATTTTAAAAAAGCATTGGAGAAGGAAATCACAACATTGCCCGAACGAAAAGAAATTCAAAAGTATCTGAAGAAAATCAACCGAAAACTCAGATGATTCCACAAATAGAGCTGGCTTCTTCCGAAGAAATCACCGCCTTCCAGGAGCAAAAGCTTTTGGAAACGCTGGCTTATGTCTGGGAGAATTCGCCCTTCTACAAACGATTTTTTACTGAAAAGAATGTCGATATTTCGGAAATCCGCACCCTTGCCGATCTCCATAAGCTTCCGCTCACGACAAAGGAAGACCTGCAAAAGTACAATGATGACTTTATTTGCGTTCCCAACAACAAAATCATAGATTACGCCGCTACATCGGGAACATTGGGCGAGCCTGTGACTTTCGGACTCACAGATGCCGATCTTGAAAGGCTGGCTTATAACGAAGCAATTTCTTTTGATTGTGCAGGAATAAAGGAAGGCGACACCGTTCAGTTGATGACAACCATCGATCGTAGATTTATGGCGGGAATGGCTTATTTCCTGGGATTACGCAAGATGAAAGTCGGCATGATCCGAGTTGGCGCCGGTATTCCGGAACTGCAATGGGATTCGATCCTGAAACACCGCCCGACATACCTTATCGCCGTTCCATCGTTTTTGCTGAAACTTATCGAATATGCCGAAGCCCACAATATTGACTACAACAATTCAGGTATAAAAGGCGCCATCTGTATCGGAGAAGCCCTGCGCAATGAAGATTTTTCCAATAATACGCTCGGAAGGAAAATCACTGAGAAGTGGAACATTAAATTATTCTCGACGTACGCTTCTACCGAAATGAGTACTGCTTTCACGGAATGCAGCCATGGAAAAGGTGGCCACCATCATCCTGAGCTGATCATTGTGGAAGCGCTTGATGACGATGGCAATCCCGTTGCCGATGGCGAACCCGGAGAGCTGACATTTACAACTTTAGGTATAGAAGCCATGCCACTCATACGTTTCAAGACTGGCGACATCGTACAGCTTCACCGTGACCATTGTGAGTGTGGCAGGAAAACCCTTCGCGTCGGGCCAGTAATTGGAAGGAAACAGCAGATGATCAAGTACAAGGGAACTACTTTGTATCCGCCGGCGATGAATGATGTGCTCAATGACTTCGAGAACATCGAAAGCTACATTATTGTAATTTCTACCAACGAACTCGGTATGGATGAAATCTGTATAAAACTCGCCGTCAGGGAACAATCAGATGACTTCCTGCGGGAGATTAAAGACCACTTCAGGGCTAAGTTGCGTGTTACGCCAAAAATTGAATTTACTTCCAAAACGGTTTTATACCCGCTGATCTATAACCCAATGAGCCGCAAGCCGATCCATTTTTTTGACAAACGGACTTCCGGAAACCTCTAAGCACCGCTTCTCGGCTAAAAATTGTAATTTTGCGACATGGTTAAGATCGGTAAAATAGAACTGCCTGAATTCCCGCTTTTGCTCGCCCCGATGGAAGACGTGAGCGATCCGCCGTTTCGAAGGCTTTGCAAGGCGCATGGTGCAGACTTGATGTTCAGCGAATTCATTTCTTCGGAAGGATTGATACGCGACGCGATCAAAAGCCGCATGAAGCTCGATATTTTCGATTATGAACGACCTGTAGGCATCCAGATTTTTGGCGGCGACGAAGAGGCGATGGGAATGTCGGCACGTATTGTCGAAACCGTAAACCCCGATCTGATTGATATCAATTTTGGCTGTCCGGTGAAAAAAGTGGTCTGCAAAGGCGCCGGGGCGGCAGTTTTGAAAGATGTCGATCTCATGGTAAGGCTCACAAAAGCCGTGATCAACAGCACAAGCCTTCCGGTTACCGTAAAAACACGACTCGGCTGGGACGATGACATGATCAATATTGATGAGGTTGCCGAAAGGCTGCAGGATATTGGTGTTCAGGCGCTGTCGATCCACGCCAGGACGCGCGCGCAGCTTTACAAGGGCGAAGCCGACTGGTCACATATTGCACGTGTGAAAAATAACCAGAGGATTACAATACCAATTTTTGGAAACGGCGATGTCGATTCACCCGAAAAAGCCCTTGAATACAAAAACCGATATGGAATCGACGGGATTATGATAGGCCGCGCCGCAATCGGTTATCCATGGATTTTTGATGAAATCAAGCATTATTTTAAAACCGGTCAAAACTTACCAAAACCTACCATTGCCGACAGGACTGAAGCGGCACGGAACCACCTGAAATGGGCAATGGAATGGAAAGGTGAACGTGTTGGCATTGTTGAAATGCGCCGGCATTATACGAATTACTTTAAAGGCATCCATAATTTTAAGGAATACCGGACAAGGCTTGTAACAACCGATCATGCCGATGAAATCTTCAAAACCCTTGATGAGATAAGACGGGCTTATGCGGATTATCAATTTGCCTGATAAGTATGTGTAATGAGATAAACATCCGGTTTGCCGCGTTAGGGATGGGAGCGAAGTGCCGCGCACTGCGGACAGCCCGGCCCGTTGGTTTAAAGCTCCTGGAATTCTTAGAATTTGTAACGGGCAACGCCCAACTACTCCAATAAACTTTTCCTGACGCGCGATGAGGCAATAAGTGAGGCAATAAAGCCCAGCGAAATGATTGTTGTCATAACAACGAGCACGTTTTTCATGTCGAAAAGAACCGGATAAGGCAACGATGGCGTGATCATTACGAGTTTAAATTTTTGTTGGATGAGCACGATCACGATGCCGATCAGGAGTCCGATGATACCGCCGACAATGCTGAGCAATGTTCCCTGAAGCAGGAATATTTTGCGCAAAGCCTTTATTTCTGTTCCCAGGTTCAGCAAGGTTTTCAGATTTGCTTTTTTGTCGAGTATCATCATGATGAGCGCGCCGATAAGGTTGAAAAGTGCAACGATGATCACCAGCGTGAAGATGAGGTAAACCGCAATATTTTCGGTATTGAGCATGCGATAAAGCGAATCGTTGAGCTGCTCACGGTTTTTTATGATGAGATTTTCGCCGAAGATTTTCTGCAATCCTGCAATGGCTTTGTCTTCATCGGCTCCGGGGACAAGTTTTATTTCTATCCCGGAAACCTGATTGGGTTTGTACTGCAACAGTTCCTGGACAAGGCCGAGATCGGCAAAGACATATTTATCATCAAGTTCTTCGCTGATGGCGTAAATACCCAGGGGAATGAGTTCCGATTTATTGAATGCCTGTTCTGCAGTTTCAATGGTGCCTTTTCCGGGTTTGGGTACGTAAACATCGAGCCGGTTGTTGAAATCAAACAATCCGATGGACAGTTTTTGGGAAATTCCATATCCGATAACGGCCTGATAAGTATCGGGTGCAACCCATTGTCCGTTAAAAAGTGATTTCTGCACATCGTTAACATCGCTGAACAGGCTGTCGACACCTTTAATATAGGTGACAAGTTCCTTTCCGTTAAAGACAAAAAGAACGCGTTCCTCAATAATTTTTGAATTGGCTTCTACGCCGTAAGTTGTAAGCAGCGCTTTTTCCTGTGCGGGTGAGATGACAAACGACTTGCCGGTGGTTGGAAACAGTTTCAGGTCGGGGTCAAAATCATTACTAAAAGACAGACTAAAGTCTTTCAGGCCGCTGAAAACCGAAAGCACCACAAAAAGCGCCATGGCACCGGCAATAATGCCAACCGATGCAATTCCCGTTATAATATTGATCGCGTTGTTCTTGCTCAGGCTGAACAGGTAGCGACGCGCTATGTAAAACGGAAAATTCAACTTCAGGATTTTTTACGCCGCTCCAGCAGGTCGCGGTTCACGATGGGATTTTCCTTTCCGGAAAGGGCATTGTCGATTTTTTCGATGTAATCAAGTGAGTCATCGATACGGAAAATGAGGTTTGGGACTTTTCGAAGCTGCAGCCGTACGCGCTGGGCAAGGTCGTGCTTGATAAGTGGGCCGTTTGTCTTAATTGCGGCGAGTGTTTCTGCAGCTTTTTCCTGTGGAAATATGCTGAGGTAGACCGATGCAATGGAAAGATCGGAGGTTACCATGACTTTAGAAACCGAGATTACGAGGTTCGGGATATTGTTTTTGCGTATTTCGCCCTGAAGGATATCAACGAGGTCCTTTTGCAGCAGCGCGCCAATTTTCTTTTGTCTGTTCGTTTCCATAGCTGCAAAAATACGCAATTTTAAAGTGCAAAAAGTTACAGAGTTGGGCGGCAGTTTTTATATTTGTTCGGAATCCTCTGAAAGATATCCGACTAATCAACCCTTCAAATGAATAAAATAGAACACATTGGCATTGCGGTGAAAAATCTCGAACAGGCAAATGAAATTTTCGGAAAGCTTTTCGGAACACGGCCATACAAAGCCGAAACTGTGGAATCGGAAGGCGTGAGCACTTCATTTTTTTTGAATGGGCCGAATAAGATCGAGCTGCTGGAAGCGACCAATCCCGAGAGCCCGATTGCAAAATTTATCGAAAAGCGCGGTGAAGGCATTCATCACATCGCTTTTGATGTAGACGATATTGTGGCTGAAATGGAAAGACTGAAAGGCGAAGGGTTTATAATTCTGAATGAAACTCCCAAAAAAGGCGCCGACAACAAGCTTGTTGCATTCCTTCATCCGAAAGGAACCCATGGGGTTTTGGTGGAACTTTGCCAGGAAATCAGGTAAATCGTAAAGATAATTAGGCTGTTACGATATCGCTCAGCGCCGCTATTGAAACCGCGGATCCAAAAATTCTAAAAATCAGGTTTTACGCTTGCTGCTCAGAAAAAATAGTAGTAATATTGCAGCCCTAACCGGTCCTATAGCTCAGTTGGTTAGAGCACCTGACTCATAATCAGGTGGTCCTTGGTTCGAGCCCAAGTGGGACCACGAATAACCCTGATAATTTATCGGGGTTTTTTTATAAAAAAAGGCGTATTAGAATGTATGCTTGTTTGGAAAATTAACAATTGTTCATTTTTAAGATAATACCATTCAACCGAAATTTGGGTTGTTTAATTTTATTTTGTTATGTCAAGTGTTCACAACAAATTAATTTTTGTTATTGATGATGATCAGGATGATCTTCAGATGATGCAGGAAATCATATTGTCAATAGGTCACTATCCCCAATCATTCTGTTCAGGAAGCGATATGTTTTCTTATATTTCTACCCATACCCAAAGGCCCGACGTTATTTTTCTTGATGTTTGCCTTCCGCAGGTTGACGGCTTTGAAATCCTCAGAGAAATTAAATCTTCGCCAAAACTTCATGATGTACCTGTTGTGATTTATTCGGCTAAATGTGACGAAAAGTGTGTGTCGAAGTGTTTTGAGCTTGGTGCCAATTATTTTCTTCCCAAAGCTTGTACAATTAAGGAAGTCCGTGAATCCATTCAACATGCGTTGGATAAAGACTGGTCTTCGTGGCGTGCGTGCAGAGAAGAATTCCTTCATCAGAGTTAATAAAATTTCTATCTGTCGAAGCTGTTTATTACTGCTTTTTTATTGTCGTATCCGAGGATAATGCGTAATTTTGAATCTTCTGCAAATGTCAGATTTTATCTATGGAGAAGGCAATCCCAACGGTTTTTTACGCTGATGACGACCACGACGATCTCGCTTTTTTTAAGGAGGCCGCCGAGTCGCTTGATGTTGAAGTAAAAGGCTTTGCCCAAGGGGATGATTTACTGAAATCAATGAAGGAACCGCCAAGTCCCGCGCTCGTGTTTATCGACCTGAACATGCCGGTCAAATCGGGATATGAACTCATTCAGGAAATTCGCCAATCCGGATATACCGAAACCCCTATTGTTGTTTTTTCAACCGCAAGCGACCACCGCAGTGTGACCAAATGCCGCGAGCTTGGGGCGAATTATTTTATTACAAAACCCACTGAAATCAACAAACTCGTTAACGCCATCAGTCATACATTATCTATAGACTGGAAAAAGTTTAATCCTACTTACGGCGAGTTCATACACAAACATTAATAGACTGCTTTTTCGTCGGTTGCTCACCTTACGATACAAGTGCTTTAGCCAAGTTGCCTGGATCGGATGATATTCCATTTCGTTCCATCGTGACGCAACAAGTGTATTTCATGTACCATAAATTCCCTTTGATATGATTCATGCTGGTATTTCTTCCATGCAATATTGAAATTTTCGGGCGTGAGATCCCGATAGGCAACGGTCATGTGCGGCGTGAATGCATCATCAGTGTTTTCGCTCTTCAAATTTGGAAAAGCTTCCGAAAACCCGGTGATCAAGTCACGTTGCAGCAACTTAAGCGGTTCGGAGACTTCCGGTTTAATGTAAATTACGGGTGCTTTTTTATTCGCAAAGGAACCAAAATTATTGAGTAAAATTATAAACGGAGCCGATGTGAGACGTAAATTATCAAACCATTTCACCACCATATCCTTGTCGGCTTCGCGAAATTTAAAAGGACTTTTTAGTGTGATATGCGGCATCACTTTCAACGCACGATGACTGTCATAACAATTGGAAAAATCCTGTTTTATTGAGGTAATTTCGGCTGCGATTTCTTTTGGCGGAATGATGGCGATAAAGTGAAGGACTTCCGGATCCTGTTTCTCCCCGAGGTATTTCCAGTAGCGTTTCGGTACGTGCTGAATATGAAGTTTCATGTTTTTACGCGCCGGAATGTTCGTGCTGCGGAAGTAATCATGCCACAGCAACGAATAAAGGCCTTCTTTTTCATGAAGCGAATCTTCCGGAAGATTGACCGCCGATTTGACTTCAGGAATAAAATCAAAAGTTACTTCCTCAACTTTTTCCAGGTCGAAATACAGTCCATATTTCCGTTTCAGGTCATAGATGATCCATTTTTGATCGGCATAACGGTTTTTAAAGAAGCCTGCGATAAGTGGAAGTACGTTAAAATCGGGTTCTATAGGCGCGTAAAAGATTCCGTCAGCGGTTTCCTGAAACCGGATGAAAGCCTTCATGCGGTGACTTTCCCGGCTCACGCTTCTTTCAGCTTTGGAGATCGCGATAACAGCAGGATGTCCGAAATTGTTTTGTGCACCCGCGGGATTGTCAAATATATAGCGGGTAAAATCGAACAAATGCTGATAAATTTCCGGGGTTTCAGCGAGAAAAGCCGTGTAGAAACGCTTTTGCCAATCGGGTGTGAGCTTCTTCCTGAGTCCGTCCCATACCCGTTTTGACTTTGCCGGGTCAGCCACAACCTCGAGATGTTCGTCAAGCAGCCCGGGCTGAAAAACCTGCACAGCAACAAGAGCGACATCGGCAGGCTTTCGCTCGTAAAATTCGAAGACAGCCGTCAGGAGTCCGTCGAAAGTTCCATCGAAAACATAAGTTTCCATTAGAAAAGCGTGAGTTGGTTTTGCGGTGTTTTTAGATATTTGCTGTTGCTCTCGGAAAGGATAAGCCCTTTAATACGAAAAGCCTCGGGGTCATTGAGCTGTAGAACGCTGTCGGCACAACGGATAAAGTGTTTGGCGCGGTTCCATGCAATACCGATTTTCTTCAACTGATCAGAACGCAGTTTGCCAAATTTTCGGGCCTGCCATATTTTTTTTGCAGAACCTACGCCGATTCCGGGAATGCGCAGGATCATATTGTAATCGGCAGTATTGATATCCACAGGAAACTGATCCATATTTCGAAGCGCCCAGCTTAGTTTCGGATCGATATCGACATCAAGGTGCGGGTTTTTCGCGTTGAGGATTTCCTTTACATTAAATCCGTAAAATCGCATCAGCCAATCGGTTTGGTACAATCTGTTTTCACGCAAAAGCGGCGGCTGGCTCCCGATGGAAGGCATCCGGCTGTCATGGCTGATGGGAATATATCCGGAATAATAAACTCTTTTCAGATCGAAAGTTTTGTAATATTCATCGGCGCTGTACATAATTTCCATGTCGGTTTCAGGAGTCGCACCGATCACCATTTGTGTGCTTTGTCCGGCGGGGACAAATTTTGGGACATGTTTAATGAATTTCTTTTCGTCCTTAAGCTGAATGATGCTGTTTTTAATAAAACCCAGCGGTTTCTTTACATCGTCATGCGATTTTTCGGGCGCGAGAAGTTTCAGTCCGGCTTCCGTAGGCATTTCAAGATTGATGCTCATCCGGTCGGCGTAAAGTCCGGCTTCCGTCAGCAGTTCCTCACTCGCTCCGGGAATCGTCTTCAGATGTATATATCCGTTGAAATTATTTTCCAGCCGCAGTTTTTTTGCAATTCTCACAAGCCGTTCCATTGTGTAATCGGCATTGTTGAAAATTCCGGAACTTAGAAAAAGGCCTTCGATATAGTTCCTGCGGTAGAAGCTCATGGTGAGTTCGACGACTTCATCGACTGTAAACGCCGCACGCTTTACATCGTTGCTTTTTCGTGAAACACAAAAAGCACAATCATAAATGCAATGGTTTGTAAGAAGAATCTTGAGCAGTGAAACGCACCTTCCGTCTTCGGTATAGCTATGACAGATTCCTGCGCCTGTGTCGCCGAGTCCTTTGTTGATATTCTTTCGATTGCTGCCGCTTGAAGAGCAGGAAACATCGTATTTCGCAGCGTCGGCAAGTATTGTGAGCTTCTCGCGGATCCGGTCCGACATAGTTATATTTTTAGCTTATAAAGCTAACGTGAAACACACAGTTATAGGGCGCAAACAATGTTAAAAAACGAGGAAATTAAAGTATATTAAAACTAATTGAAATAAAAGTACGTTAGTACAAACCGACATGAAGTTTGTGAAATTCTTTAACTTGGTTTTTGCGTTTGGTTTATATGATGCTGATAAATAAAACTTTAGATGACTTGGTCGGTAAAAAGATGCAGTTAATGGCTATTTCTTTAAACATTCCTACAAATTTCTTTTATTTGCCAAAATATTTTGTCAAAAAGATTTTTTCTTTACTTTTACACCCTATGAAAATTGTCCCAATGAGATTCTTAATTCTGCTTGCTATGCTTTTTCCGCTTGCAGAATGTTTCGCAGCGCCAAATGATCCGCCGCCGCCTACGCCGCCGCCGCCGCCGGGCCTACCGCTCGATAATGGCATTGTGGTGCTGTTGTGCGTAGCGATAATGTACGGTTTATATAAAGTATATAAATTTAGGATAAAAAAAACTCCGGTATAATACCGGAGTTTTTTTTATCTATTATTTTCTGTGTCCATACAGCCGTGCCACATATTTGCCGATAACATCAAATTCGAGATTGATCTGCGTCCCGATCGCGAAGTGTTTAAAATTGGTGTGTTCCAGGGTGTATGGAATAATAGCAACGCTGAATTCACTTTCTTTTGAATCCACTACCGTAAGGCTTACGCCGTTAACAGTTATCGACCCTTTTTCGATAGTAATGTTATCTGCGCCGGAGTCGTACCTGAAAGTAAAATAGTGGCTTCCGCCGGCTTCCTCTATTGAAATGCAGGTTCCCGTGGTGTCCACATGACCCTGAACAATATGTCCGTCCAGCCTGTCGCCCAGCCGCATCCCGCGTTCAAGGTTCACTATATCGCCTTCTTTCCAGGTTCCGATATTTGTTTTTTCTATAGTTTCCCGAATGGCTGTCGATGTATATTCATTTCCGTTTACAGATGTCACCGTGAGGCAAATCCCATTGTGTGAAACGCTTTGGTCAATTTTGAGTTCCTGTGTTATTTCTGAGGCAACGGTAAGGTGAAGATTGTCTTTCTCCCTTTCAATTTTCGTGACGGTGCCGAGGGTTTCTATTATTCCCGTGAACATTGGTTTATTTTACTAAATTTGCTCATCAAAAATACGATAAATAACCGCAGATGGTCAGAAGAGCAGAAAATATAATCGTCGGAATTTCAGTCGGGGACCTGAATGGCATTGGCCCGGAGGTTGCCCTTAAAACTTTTGAGGATTCCCGAATGCTCGAACTTTGTACTCCGGTGTTTTTCGGAAATGTCAAGGCGCTTTCTTTTATAAAGAAGAGCTTTGAGTCGGCATCGAACCTGCATGGCATTGACAGGCTGGAGCAACTTGTTCCCGGAAAGATAAATGTGTTGAATGTGTGGCGTGATCATGTGGATATTCGCCCTGGAGAAACTGATCCCGCCATCGGGCAGCTTGCGGTCGATTCGTTTATTGCGGCTACAAATGCATTAAAAAACGGTGATATCGATGTTCTTGTTACTGCGCCAATCAATAAATACAATGTCCAGTCGGAAAATTTTAAATTCCCCGGACATACCGATTATCTCGCCCGGGAGCTTGAAGGCAATGCGCTGATGCTGATGGTGCAGGACAATCTTCGGGTCGGCTTGCTTACAGATCATGTTCCGGTAAATGAAGTCGCTGCTCAACTGACAGAATCACTCGTGAGGCAAAAGGTGGAAACGATCAAGAAGTCGCTCATCCAGGATTTCAGTATCAATAAACCTAAAATCGCTGTACTCGGCCTCAATCCGCATGCGGGTGACAACGGTGTCATCGGAAAAGAAGACAACGAGATATTGCGGCCGGCAATAAAGAAGATGTTTGAAAGCGGAACGCTCGTATTTGGTCCATTCCCTGCAGATGGTTTCTTCGGAAGCGGGCATTACGACCGTTATGATGCGGTTATTGCCACTTATCATGACCAGGGATTGATCCCATTCAAGACGCTTTCTTTTGGAAAGGGCGTAAATTATACTGCCGGGCTCAATAAAATCAGGACTTCACCAGATCATGGGACCGCTTATGACATTGCAGGAAAAGGTATTGCCGACCATAATTCGTTTACAGAAGCGGTCTATCTTGCGATCGATGTTTATAACTCCCGCAACCAGTACTTGGAAATCAGTGCTAAGCCCTTGAAAATAAAAGAAAAGCCATTGTAAAAAAAAATATCGGCGAAGGCTTTTAGTATTGTGGATATTTTCTATCTTTGCGCGCTCAAATTGTTGGTGAAATGAAAAAGCTAAATGAATTTTTAATCCCTTTCGTGGGGTTAAAGCTTGGAAAACACCAGTTTGAATACCAGATAAATAAAACGTTCTTTGATTACTTTGAATATGACGAATATGAAGATTCGGATATAAAAGTAAACGTCGTTTTAGAGAAGAAGTCCAGCATGCTGGAGCTCAACTTTAAACATAAAGGCACCATTAAGGTACCATGCGACCTTACGAATGAAATGTTTGATCTGCCTATAAAAGGGAAGTTCAGGCTGGTTGTTCAGTTCGGGGATAGCTACAATGACGATAGCGATGAATTGCTGATTTTGCCTCACGGCGAGCATCAGGTCGATATTTCACAATATATCTATGAGATGATTGTGCTTTCGGTTCCGCTAAAACGGATTCATCCCGGGGTTAAAGACGGAACACTTGACAGTGAAGCCCTCAAAAAACTCAACGAACTGGCAGTTAAAGAAGACAAGCTAAAAAACGAAGAAGAAAAAGAAATTGATCCCCGATGGGATACACTCAAAAAACTATTAACGGACAAATAATACTGCAAAATGGCACATCCTAAGAGAAAAGTCTCCAAGACCAGAAGAGATAAGAGAAGAACACATTACAAGGCTACCGTTGCCCAAATCGCAACATGCCCTGTAACCGGAGAGGCACATTTATACCACAGGGCTTACTGGCATGAAGGTAAAATGTACTACAGAGGACAGGTTGTTATTGACAAGCAGGTTGCTGTTGCATAAGACTTTTATCAGATAAAAAATCAAACTCTCACGCTGTGGGAGTTTTTTTTATTGCCTGAAACTTTCCGGCTAAATAAGCCCTTTGAAACAACTGGTTTAGATTTTTTTTTGTAATTTCCACCCCTTATTGAAACAGGGCATCCGATAAGGAAACAATCGATTTCTATGAATAAAACAACAGCCGCAATTACAGCAGTTGGCGCTTACGTACCGGATTTCGTACTTACCAATGAACTCCTGGAAACCATGGTCGAAACCAATGACGAATGGATCACTTCCCGTACTGGGATAAAGGAGAGAAGAATACTGAAAGAAAAGGGAAAAGGGACATCATATCTTGCCATTCAGGCGGCCCGCGACCTGATTGCGAAAGGCAATGTAAATCCTGCCGAAATCGATATGGTACTTGTAGCCACCACAACTCCTGATATGCCGGTTGCCGCGACCGCAGTTTATGTGGCAACCCAAGTTGGCGCTGTCAATGCTTTCGCATACGATCTTCAGGCAGCGTGTTCAAGTTTTCTTTACGGAATGTCGACCGCTGCTGCCTACATCGAAAGCGGCAGGTATAAAAAAATACTTTTAATAGGTGCCGATAAAATGTCGTCGATCATAGATTATACAGATCGTGCCACATGCATCATCTTTGGCGACGGTGCCGGCGCAGTCTTGTTTGAGCCGAATACTGAAGGATTAGGATTGCAGGATGAGTTTCTGCGTTCTGATGGAATCGGACGCGAATACCTGAAAATAGACGCTGGCGGATCTTTACTTCCCGCTTCACTGGAAACTGTCGGGAACCGGCAGCATTACGTGTTCCAGGACGGAAAAACGGTCTTTAAATATGCGGTTACCGGAATGGCCGATGTAAGCGAGAAAATCATGCAGCGCAACAACCTTACAAGGGAAGATGTCGACTGGCTGATCGCACACCAGGCGAACAAGCGCATTATTGACGCAACGGCTTCGAGAATGGAGCTTGACGAAAACAAAGTACTGGTAAATATCGAACGCTATGGAAATACCACTTCTGCAACATTGCCATTGCTGCTGAGCGACTTCGAAGATAAATTCAAGAAAGGCGACAACCTAATTTTCGCGGCTTTTGGCGGCGGATTCACTTGGGGAGCCATTTACCTGAAATGGGCTTACGATAGAAAATAACAAACAAATCTCAAACTATGGATATCAGAGAAATTCAGAACCTAATCAAATTCGTGGCACGATCCGGTGCTACGGAGGTAAAACTGGAGATGGACGATTTTAAAATCACCATCAGGACCACAACTGATGCACACACTCCGGAAATTACCTATTTGCAACAGGCTCCTGCAGCCATGTCGCAAATGCCCCAGTCTGCTCCGCAACAGGCCGCAGCTCCGCAGCAATCAGCTCCGGCAGCAGCTCCGGCTTCAGATGAAACCTCGAAGTACATCACAATAAAATCCCCTATGATCGGAACATTTTATAGGAAACCTTCTCCTGACAAACCTGTTTTCGTCGAGGTTGGCACTACCGTTTCCAAAGGAGATGTTCTTTGTGTAATCGAGGCTATGAAGCTGTTCAACGAAATTGAGTCGGAATATTCAGGAAAAATCGTTAAAATACTTGTTGACGATATGTCGCCGGTAGAATTTGACCAGCCGCTGTTCCTGATCGATCCGTCATAAATCTTAAATCGCGATGAAGTGATCTTCATCATGATTTAAGATTTAAGTCATAACTAAAATTTCACAACATGTTCAAAAAAATACTTGTTGCAAACAGGGGCGAGATTGCGCTTCGTGTCATCAGGACGTGCAAGGAAATGGGAATCAAGACCGTTGCCGTTTATTCTACTGCCGATGCCGAAAGCCTTCACGTGAAGTTTGCCGATGAGGCTGTTTGTATCGGTCCGCCGCCAAGCAACCTGTCATACCTAAAAATGTCAAACATTATTGCTGCGGCTGAAATCACCAATGCCGATGCAATACATCCTGGATATGGCTTCCTTTCGGAAAATGCTAAATTTTCAAAAATCTGCCAGGAACATAAAATCAAATTTATTGGCGCTTCCCCAGAAATGATCGATAAAATGGGAGACAAGGCTTCCGCCAAAGCTACCATGAAAGCTGCCGGTGTTCCTTGTGTTCCGGGCTCCGATGGAATCCTCGAATCATTCGAAGAGGCAAAAAAGCTGGCCAATGATTTCGGTTACCCTGTGATGCTAAAGGCAACTGCCGGAGGCGGAGGAAAAGGAATGCGCGCCGTCTGGAAAGAAGCCGACCTGCTAAAAGCATGGGAAAGCGCCCGCCAGGAAGCTGCTGCAGCTTTCGGAAACGACGGAATGTACCTTGAAAAGCTGATCGAAGAACCACGCCATATCGAAATCCAGGTTGTAGGCGATGCTTACGGAAAAGCCTGTCACCTTTCGGAAAGGGATTGCTCGGTACAACGCCGCCACCAGAAACTCACTGAGGAAACACCTTCACCATTTATGACCGATGAACTTCGTGAAAAAATGGGGCTTGCAGCAGTGAAAGCAGCCGAGTTCATCAAATATGAAGGCGCGGGAACTGTTGAATTCCTGGTCGACAAGCACCGGAATTTCTACTTCATGGAAATGAACACGCGTATCCAGGTGGAACATCCGATTACGGAACAGGTTATCGATTACGATTTGATCAGAGAGCAGATTATGGTTGCGGCCGGAATCCCCATTTCGGGAAAAAATTATCTTCCGCAGTTGCACTCGATCGAATGCCGTATAAATGCCGAAGATCCGTATAACGATTTTCGACCATCACCAGGTAAGATTACGGTGTTGCATTCTCCCGGAGGGCACGGCGTTCGTCTTGATACGCACGTTTATGCAGGGTATACGATTCCGCCGAATTACGACTCGATGATTGCCAAACTGATCACCACCGCGCAAACCCGTGAGGAAGCAATCAATAAAATGAAGCGCGCACTCGACGAATTCTATATTGAGGGCGTAAAAACCACCATTCCGTTCCACAGACAACTCATGGACGATCCTGCGTATGTCGAAGGAAATTATACGACAAAATTTATGGAATCCTTTAAAATGAACGATCCACAATAAAAAAAGCCTCACGAAAGTGGGGCTTTTTAATTATTAAGATGTGAGATCAAGATTTTAGAATCTGTTTGCCCGACTTATTACTCCAATCTCACTTCTCATATCTTATTTGGCGTGCCGGCGCTACAGTATTTTTCTGCAGCCGGATGTTTCCGCAAGCGCCGCCGGGCTGTCCGCTGTAGCTTGCCGGCTCCGCTGCGCTCCGCCGCCAAGGCTGCCGCTTCCATCCCTCACGCAAAGCATAATTTAATCAGAAGCGGAATCGACGATTTGCTACAGCGTTTCCTGCAGCCATTTATAAAATTCCCGTTGCCATACCATCGCATTCTGAGGTTTCAGCACCCAGTGGTTTTCTTCGGGAAAATAAAGGAAACGGCTCTTGATTCCGCGCAACTGCGCAGCCTGGAAAGCTTCCTGTCCCTGTCCGATCGGTACGCGAAAATCTTTTCCGCCCTGGATGATCATAATCGGCGTGTTCCATTTCCCGACCATGTCGATCGGATTGAATTCTTTATAAGTTTTCTGCGCAGCGGCATTATCTTTTTCCCAATATGGCCCGCCTGAATCCCAATTTGTAAAGAACACTTCCTCGGTGGTTCCATACATGCTCTGCAAATTGAAAACGCCATCATGCGCGATAAAGCTCTTGAACCTGTTGTTGTGGATTCCGGCAAGATAGAATACCGAGTATCCGCCATAACTCGCGCCTACGCATCCCAAACGGTCTTTATCTACATATTTCTCTTTTGAAACGTCGTCAATTGCCGACAAATAATCATTCATCACCTGTCCGCCCCAATCTTTTGAAATCTGCTCGTTCCATTCCACGCCATGGCCATGCATTCCGCGGCGGTTTGGCGCCACAACCACATAGCCTTGTGCCGACATCAGGGAAAAATTCCACCTGAAGGAATAGCTCTGCGTGAGTGGTGACTGCGGCCCGCCCTGACAGTAGAGCAACGTTGGATATTTCTTGTTCGGGTCGAAATTTGGCGGAAGGATTACCCATACGAGCATTTTCTTGCCGTCGGTAGTGTTCACATACCTTTTTTCAATTTTGCTCAAGCTGAGGGAATCGTAAGTAGTCTTGTTTACATTTGAGAGTTGTTTCCATGATTTCTTCTTAGAGTCGTAAGAATACAGTTCGGGCGCGTGGTTCATATCCGTCCGTGTCACAATTACTGAAGATCCGGAAAAACCGACAATGTCATTAATGTCGAAATCGCCTTTAGTCACTTGATTAACCTGGATCGCTTTTTTACTCAATCCCGGGAAGTTAACTTCAAAGAGTTGTTTGGTTCCATCAACAGGCGCAATAAAATAGATTTTTTTACCGTCTTTGCTCCACATGAAACTGTCGACCGTCCCGTCCCAGGCAGATGTGAGGTTCATCTTCATGTTTTCCACAGCGACAATAATATCATTCTTATCGGCTTCATAGCCATCACGCGCCATCTGAAGCCATGTCAGGTATCCGCCAGGTGAAAACTGCGGCGCAGTATCATATCCCGGATTGCCTTCTGAGCGGTTGATGGTTTTTCCTGTTTCGAGGTTGTATTCAAAAATATCCGTGTCGGTACTCACGGCATATTCAGTACCTTTTTTCTTCTTGGTGACATAGATGATGCTTTTGCTGTCGGGCGACCAGATGTAATCCTCATCGCCGCCGAATGGTTTCTGCGGAGAGTCGTAAGGTTCGCCTTTCATGATATCGACCGCGGCGATTTTTTTTGAATCTTGCCCGGGCTCCGCAATCCGTTTGAAGAAAACGTGATTGTATTTCCCTTCGTTCCAGGTATCCCAATGGCGATAGTCAAGTGCGTTATAAATCTGGACGTCCGATTTTTTAAGTTCCGGATAGTAATCTTTTCCGTGAACGGGCTCAAGTTTTACCTCTTCCGTGTACACGAGGTACTTTCCGTCGGGAGAAATGTTTTTATCTGCCAGAACCGTTTTGGTATCGGCGATTTCTACCGGATTTCCTCCGCCTACAGGCATTGTATAATATTTTGTAGCAGATGTGTTTTCTTCTACGGATGGTGTCGCAACCTTATAAATAATATGCTTCGCGTCATTGGAAATCCCAAGGGCAGTGACCCGGCCAAGTTTCCATAAAGTCTCAGGTGTCAGTACGTTTTGGGCGGATGCGGCAGTCATGCTAAAAATTGTAAAAATTAGAAATGAAATGTTCCGGTTCATAGAATGTTGTGTATAAATGCCGGTCCAGCCCGGCGCGCCAAATTAAAAATATTTATGCAACCGGAAAAGTTTAATTACAATAATCAGTGAATGGGTTCAGAAATCTGTGTTTCACCGTCACATCGCCGTGCGGAAATTTTATTTACATTTGAAAATCGATACCACTTACACACCATTCAAATTACGTATATGCGCTGGACAATCAAACCTTCCCCCGATCCCCGGAAATCCAAAGAACTATCCGAAAGCCTTAATATCAGCGAATGTATTGCGAATCTGCTGATACAGCGGGGCGTGGAAACATTCGAGGACGCGAAAAAGTTCTTCCGGCCATCGCTGGACGATCTTCACGACCCGTACCTGATGAAGGACATGGACAAAGCAGTAGCGAGAATCCAAAAGGCAGTTGATGCAGGCGAAAACATTCTTATTTTTGGTGATTATGATGTTGACGGAACCACTGCAGTTTCATTGGTTTCCTCTTATATAAAATCATTTTATCCAAATGTAGCGACTTACATTCCCGACCGCTACGACGAAGGTTACGGAATCTCATACAAAGGGATCGACTATGCCGACGATAATGGAATTTCACTGATTATTGCGCTTGACTGCGGGATCAAATCTGTTGATCACGTTGCCTATGCAAAAGGGAAGAACATCGATTTCATTATTTGTGATCACCACCGCCCGGGCAACGAACTTCCGGATGCCGTGGCAGTTCTCGACCCAAAGCGTGCCGATTGCCCTTATCCTTACGATGAACTCTGTGGTTGCGGTGTCGGCTTTAAGCTGATTCAGGCCATCGGGATGAAAAAAGGCGAAACCATTGAAGATGTTGTGGGTTATCTTGACCTTGTCGCGACTGCCATTGCCGCCGATATTGTTCCGATCACGGGCGAGAACCGCATTCTGGCAAAATTCGGCCTCGAAGTAATCAATTCAAATCCACGGCCAGGGATAAAAGCGCTGGTTTGGCAAGTCAACAAACAATCCCTCGATATTACCGATGTAGTTTTCATCATCGCGCCGAGGATCAATGCCGCCGGCCGGATCAAACACGGCAACCATGCAGTGGAACTCCTGACGGAATTAAACTTTGAACAGGCGCAGCAGTTTGCTTCTGAAATTGAAAAATACAATTCCGACAGGAAAGACCTTGACAAGCAAATTACCGTCGAAGCGCTTCGCCAAATCGAGGAAAACCTGGAACACGAATGCTATTCGACTGTTGTATATGCCGAAAACTGGCACAAAGGCGTAATCGGAATTGTGGCTTCGAGGCTGATCGAAACATACTATCGGCCGACATTGGTTTTCACTAAAAGTGGTGACAAGCTTGCAGCGTCGGCGCGGTCTGTAAAGGATTTCGATATTTACAATGCGCTGGAATCGTGTTCGGAACACCTCGAGCAGTTTGGCGGGCACATGTATGCTGCCGGGATGACGATCAAAGAAGAAAATTATCCGCTGTTCAAGGATGCTTTCGAAAAATGTGTACGTGAAACCATGCATCCCGATCTGCGTACGCCCGAAGTGCTGATTGATTGCGAACTAGATTTTTCCGATATCAATCCTAAATTCATGCGGATACTCAAGCAATTCGAGCCATTCGGCCCAGGAAACATGACACCTGTTTTCGCCACAAGGGAATTATTAGATACAGGTTATGCCAAAACGATTGGGGAAGACAACTGCCATCTGAAGCTTTTTGTAAAGCAAAACGGGTCAGACGGTATTCCGGCTATCGGTTTCGGATTGGGAAAAAAAATCGAAGCCGTGGCCAACACGAAAAAATTTGAAGCTGCGTATTGCATTGATGAAAATGAGTGGAATGGCGCAGTATCATTGCAACTCAGGATTAAGGATATTCGTTAGCGCGTGTCCCTGCGGGCCGGGCTGTCCGCTGTATCTTTTGCTGCTGCGCGACAAAAGGATGCCGCTTCCATCCCTCACGCAGTGGTTTAACCAGCCGGTAGCTTGTATTCCTTCAATTCAAAATCTTCGCCATCAAAAACACCGTAGGTAAAATACCCGATCCAGTCGCCTAAGTTTACATAAATTGAGTTTTGGCCAACCCTGATCTGCATCGGAAGATGGCGGTGCCCGAAAATGAAATAATCATAATGTTTCGTTTCAAGCTTTCGCTTTGCGTATTGCACGAGCCATTCGTTTTCTTCACCGAGGAACTTCACATCCTCAGCCCCCGAAATCAATTTGTTTTTCACCGAGAGATATTGTGCAAGCCGCACTCCGATATCAGGGTGAAGCCATCGGTAAAGCCATTGGGAAATGGGGGCGCGAAAAACTTTCTTCATCCGCTTATAGCCTTTGTCGCCGGGGCCGAGGCCGTCACCGTGGCCAATCAGGAATTTGCTTTCGCCAAGGATAAACTCTTTGTTGGAATGGTATACCGGAATATCCAGTTCTTTTTTGAAATAATCATCCATCCACAAGTCGTGGTTGCCGGTAAAAAAATGTATTGTAATGCCCATGTCGCGCAATTCGGCCAGCTTTCCGAGAACGCGCACAAATCCACGCGGTACCACAGTCTTGTATTCGAACCAGAAATCAAAAAGATCGCCCAACAGGAATATTTCTTCTGCATCATTCTTTATTTCATCCAGCCATTTTACAAAACGCTTTTCCCGGGGAAGGCTCATTTCGGGTGAAGGTGCGCCAAGGTGCTGATCAGACGCAAAGAAGATTTTCTTGTTATTTGGGAATTTCATTGAGGATTATTTCCCTGCAAAGATACACATTTGCAGATTAACGGAATAATTTGCACTTCACAGAGCGATTACAATTTTTTTTATTAATTAATTAAGAATTTCGCTATATTTGGAATCCCCCTACAAAAAACACAACTTTTTACCAATTTAAATTTTCATTTTATGAAAAAAATTACTTTTTTGATTTTATTGTTTTTATTCTCATTTCCTTCCTTTTCACAGGTGTTACAGGAAGGTTTTGAAAATACTGCGGGTCCTGACCTTGGCACAGATCAATGGGCACTTGGTTCAGGAATCTGGGCTGTTTATGATAATGGTGTAGGAATTAACCAAAGCTGGACAATAAGCAATTCAGTTCAGACGCCACCGCTTGTGTTTGCGGGTACGAACGCAGCTTTTATGAACAGGGAAAATGTAGGGCCAGGAAATACGGCCCTTGATTATCTGGTTACGCCACAAGTATTGATCCCGGCAAACGGGCAGTTGCGCTTTTGGTCAAGATCTACGCAAAATGGTCCGCAGGGGACTGTATATAAAGTCATGGTTTCCACAACCAGTCAGACTGATGCGGCAAGCTTTACCCTGGTGCAGGCTTATACAGAAGAAGAGCTCTCCACCGTATTTAACATTTATGAAGAGAAAGTAATAGACTTATCGGCGTATGCCAACACGAATGTATATGTCGCATTTGTAATGGAACTTTTTCAGGAAACATCTTCATTGATTAGTGACAGGTGGTTGTTGGATGAGGTGCGTATTGTTGAAAAGTGCCTTGAACCCACCAATCTTGGCGCTGATTTAATCACGCAAACCAGTGCGCAGCTCAACTGGGATAATCCAGGTGGAGCGGCGCAGTTTGAAGTAGAAATCATGCCTTTCGCAGTAGATCCTACAGGCGCAGGAATAATTGTAAATACAAATTCATTTAATGCCACCCAGACGACTACCCCTGCTCCGGGTACGTTGTTTACACCGACGACACAGTATCAATATTATGTTCGCGCAATCTGTGAGAATAACACTCCGAGTGATTGGGTCGGGCCTTTTGTGTTTATGACTTCTTCGCCGGGACTCACATGTAATGCTCCAATTGTGATCGGGTCAACACCTTACAGTACCGTCGACAGCACGGCTAATTATGGAGACAGTACTGATGAGAGTCAGCCTGCATCATGTGCAGCCGGAGATAACTTCATGCTTGGGAACGATGTTTTTTATTCCTACACTCCGACAGAAACCGGCGCAATAAGCATCACCATGACGCCAACTTCAAATGCTTCCGGAATATTTGTATATGAAGGATGTGGGAATGTAGGCGATGTTTGTCTTGCCGGTGTTGGTAACAACGGCAGCGGCGTCAGGGATATTCCAAGTGTCAATGTTACCGCAGGCCAGCAATATATAATTGTTATATCCTCTAATTCTTTCGCGGGTCCGCAAACAGTAGATTATACCCTTGTTGTACAAACACTGAATTGTGCCCCACCATCAAATTTAAACGCAACGGGAACCGGCCCTAATAGTGCCAATTTATCATGGAATGGCGGAACAGCGACTTCATGGGAAGTTTTTGTACAAACTGCAGGTTCGCCGATTCCTTCAGGCGCAGGACAACAAACTAACATCAATACAAATTATCCTGTCACAACCCTTACCGGGACCGCAACCCAGCTACAGCTCGGGACGCCTTATCAGTATTGGGTAAGAAATGATTGTGGAGACGGAACATTCAGCCCATGGGCAGGTCCGTATCTTTTCAACACTACTTCATGCTCAAGCGGTTGTAATTTTATATTCAGCATGACCGATACCTTTGGTGATGGCTGGAACGGCAATACAATGGCAGTTATTCAGGATGGTTTGACCATAGCAACAATTGGATCAACGTTTACCGTTGGTGAAGGCCCGGTTACGGTATCAGTTCCTTTGTGCGATGGGCCTTTTGAGCTTTTCTGGAATGCTGGCGGGTCTTTCGCCAATGAGATTGGTGTAACAGTTACAAATTCATTCGGACAGGTTCTTTATACCATGGAGCCAGGAACCGAAGTTCAAAATACCTCACTGTTCATAGGCACGGTGGATTGTAATGAACCGCTTTGTATGCCACCGACAAACCTATCAGTGAGCAGCCCTACAATGGAGTCAGCGCAATTCACATGGTCTCCGGGTGGAGACGAAACAGCATGGCAGGTGATTGCAGTGCCGGCAGGTTCTCCTGCTCCTGCGAATAATGCTACAGGTTGGACTGCTGCGCCATCGAGTCCGTTTATATTAACAGGACTTGAGTCAGGAACATCATATGACTTTTATATCCGTGCAGTTTGCGACGCTGATGATTTAAGTTCATGGGGCGGACCTCTGAATTTCAATACTACAATTTGTCCTCCAGCCGATCAATGTCTGTTTACATTTACCATGACCGATACTTTTGGTGATGGCTGGAACGGAAACACTATGGCCGTCATGCAAAACGGGATTACGGTCGCAACAATCGGTTCAACATTCACGACCGGTGAAGGTCCTGTAACGGTGCAGGTTCCGTTATGCCACGGCATTGCATTTGAGCTTTTCTGGAACAACGGCGGTGCTTTTGCAAACGAAGTAGGTGTCAGCATCACAAGTTTCCTCGGTGAAGCGCTTTATACCCTTATACCGGGTACAGGCAACCAAGGCACCACATTATTTTCGGGTACAGGCGAATGTATAACCCCAACGTGTATCAAACCTACAGACGTTACCATTGACGGCTTTACTCTTGATTCGGTAACTGTATCGTGGACTGAAAATAATACACCTCCTGTGGGTTCATGGGATATCATCGTGCTTCCGGCATCTTCTCCCGCTCCCACACCGACATCAACAGGATGGACCAATGTAACTACGAATCCTTATACGGTAACAGGCCTTACAAGTGCCACAAGCTATAAAGTATATGTAAGGTCTGTGTGTTCTGCTACCGACAGCAGCTTCTGGAGTGTTGGCACACCTTTTAACACACAAATCTGTCTTCCGAGCAACCTTTGCGATTATACTTTCGTGATGCAGGATTCGTTCGGAGACGGATGGAACGGAAATACAATGAATGTGACACAAAATGGCATTCTTATTACAACACTAACTGGGCCAACCCCTGCAGATGATCAAAACCCGGTGATACAGGTACTGTCATTATGTAATGATATTCCTTTTGAATTGTTCTGGAACAATGGCGGCTTCTTTGAAAATGAAGTTATGATTACCATATATAACCAAACAGGAGATGTTGTATTTACCCATCCCGCGGGAACTGGCGCCCAGGGAACTGAATTGTTTTCAGGAACAGTTAATTGTATCCCTGCTACGTGTCCGAAGCCGGTTCAGCTTGATGTAGATGATTTAACAGAAACAGGTGCGACTTTCAGTTGGACAGAATCCGGGACGGCAACGGCTTGGGAAATAATTATTCTCCCGGCAGGCTCGCTTCCTCCGACGAATGCAACTTCCGGAATTCCTGCTACCAATCCTATGACAGTTACGAATCTTGATTCTGGAACTTCCTACGTATTTTATGTGAGGGCTTTGTGTTCCGAAACAGATATCAGCAACTGGTCCGGACCTGTACCTTTTGCAACTCTTATTACAAATGATGAGTGCAGCACGGCCATAGTAGTTCCGGTAAACGGTGACCAATCATGCGCACAGACAGTTTCCGGCACCGTTATAGGGGCAACGCCTTCAAACCAGCCGAATACGTGCGGCGGTACTCCAGATGATGACGTATGGTTCACTTTTACAGCTACAGGCACAGTTCATACTATCAACTTCAGCGATTTCGGCGGTTCAACTTCTGACTTATTTCATGTTGTATACCAAGGTAATTCCTGTGGTACGATGACACAGTTGTATTGCAGCGACTTTGAAGAAAGCATTGCCAACAACCTCACACCTGGACAAACCTATTTTATTCAGGTTTATACCTGGACAGATACGCCGAACCAGACATCGACTTTCAATGTTTGTATCGGAACTATTCCTCCGCCGATTGCTTCTAACACAACACAGTACACCAATACGCAGCTCATAGAAGATATTCTTTTGAATACCACTTGTGCGAGTGTTACAAATGTGACTTCTTCTACGGGAATTGATTTCGGACTTGCAGAGAATGGAATTGGTTATTTTACACAAAATGGATCTTCATTCCCTTTCCAGGATGGAATTGTACTTACCACAGGAAATGCAAACAGCGCACCTGGGCCAAACAATGTTACCCTTAGTGACGGTTTCGGGGGCTGGCCGGGCGATCCTGATTTGTTGCAGGTGCTGACAGATCAAGGGGTTGGAGGCACATTAAACAATGCTACGGTATTGGAATTTGACTTTGTGCCGCTGATCGACAGTATCAGTTTCAATTTCATTTTTGCATCAGAAGAGTACGGTGTGTTCCAGTGCGGATTCTCAGATGTGTTTGCATTTCTTTTGACAAATACTGTAACTAACGTTACCACGAATCTTGCAATTGTTCCGAACACTACAACACCGATATCTGTATTCACGATCAGGGATGCTGCTTATAATAATGGCTGTCCTTCGGTAAACCCGGAATATTTCGATACGTTCTTTCAATTACCGGAGGGACAGAGTCCGCTTTCAGCACCAATCAACTTTAATGGAATGACAGTACCCCTGACTGCTTCCGCGACGGTTGTACCAGGTACACAATATCACATTAAACTTGCCATTGCAGATTTTAACGATACTGCGTTTGACTCTGCTGTATTCCTTGAAGGAGGAAGCTTTGGTATTGGAAATATTGAATTGGGCGAAAACCTGCTTGAATCTACCGGTAATGCTGTGTGTAGCGGCGGAAGCGCAACGATTACTACCGCATTGGACCCTGCATTATATACCTTCCAATGGTTAAATGGAGACGGGATAATTCAAGGTGAAACACAGAGTTCGATTACCGTTACTGAAGAAGGTACTTATACTTTGCAGGCCACTCACATTGGAACCACCTGTTTCGGGGAAGACCAGGTGATTGTAGAATTCTACGATCCTATTGTTCCGGGAGTAGCAGCTGATTTGTATCTGTGCAGCGCTTTAGATTCAGGAGAATTCAACCTTACGCAGAATCAGAGTCCGATTTTGGCTCCATTCACAGGAGGTTATAGCGTAAGCTACTTTACATCACAAGCAGACGCGGTTAATAACGTTGGTGCTATTGCTATTCCAACAGCTTATACCAATATATCTAATCCACAGACTATTTTTGTTCGTGTTGTTAATGATTTCAGTGGATGCTTCAGTATAACAGCTTTTGATCTGATCCTTCAGGATCTTACACCGCAGTTTACGCTTCCTCAGGATTTTTCAATTTGTAGCGGAGCAGATGAAACCGTCTCAGTGACGCCCGTAAATTTCAATCTTGGAAACGCTACTTTTAGTTGGACAATCAATGATGGTCCGGTTGCTGGTACTTCCAGCAGTATTCCTGTAACGGTAAGCGGATCATACGAAGTTACCATAAACCACATGGGTTGTACTTCTACTTCTGCGGTAAATGTTACGGTAGTAGAAGGCCCTGAAATTGTTAGTCCAGGCGATCAAACAGAATGCTCATGTTATGTGCTTCCGGCTCTGACTTCAGTTGGAAATTATTTTTCGGCACCAGGAGGACAAGGGCCACTTGCTGTAGGTACATGTATATCCCAGACACAGGTCGTATATATATATGCATCTGATAATGTTTGTTCAGATGAAGAAAGCTTTACAGTTAACATCAACGGTGTCGTAGCTGACAATCCAGGCAATGTTTTTGGATGTGATCAATTTCAGCTTCCAGGGCTGTCACCGGGCAATGCATATTATAGCTTGCCGGGTGGGCAAGGGCCGGAAATACCTGCGGGGACGTTTATTAATACAGATCAGACTACCATCTATATCTATGCTTCTAATGGTTCATGTACCGATGAGTCAAGTTTTATTGTGACTTTAGGTACAATTGAGGCCGACGATTTCGCAGATGTTATCAGGTGCGATAGTTATACGCTTCCGACGTTGTCTGCCAACAATACGTTCTATGCTTCCTCAGGCGGGCCTAACGGTGGAGGGAGCGTTATCGATCCTCTTGTGCCTGTTACCACCCCT
>DASWML010000018.1:0-8679 GCA_036399795.1 Flavobacterium sp. | reverse complement strand
ATTGGGCTGACGGCCTCATCATTGCAACTCCTACCGGATCAACAGGCTACTCATTGAGCTGCGGCGGCCCGGTACTTACACCTAATGTGCAGAGCCTCGTGATTACGCCGATCGCTCCGCACAACCTTAACGCACGACCACTTGTAATTCCTGATAATACCGAAATCCGCCTTCGCGTTACCGGACGGGAACAGCAATACCTGGTGTCCATGGATTCACGCATCGCAAGCATCGCAAATGAATCTACGCTTACCATTACTAAAACACCCTTTACCATAAAAATGGTCGAAATTCCGGATGAAACTTTTGTAAAAACCCTCCGCAGTAAACTTCTTTGGGGTGAAGACAAACGCAACTAAACTTTTTTTTGGCGCTTATACTACACTCGGGGAAATCTCCGTTTGCTTTCGGGAAGCATTTATGCTATCGTAAATTCTAAATGTTATTTATCGATTGGCACCCATAATCATTATATTTGCACGCTATTTTAAGCCGATGAACCGATTCTTTGTCATGGTCATATTATTCTTTTGCCTGTCGCCGATGAGTGCCCAGATACATGAACTGGGTGTATTTCTGGGCGGAAGCAATTATATTGGCGATGTAGGTCCAACGAATTATATTGCACCGAATGAGCCGGCATTTGGAGTTGTTTATAAATGGAACCGGAGTCCGCGCCACTCCTATAGGTTTTCTTATACCCAGTCAAAAATTACCGCGCGCGATATTGATTCGGAAGTTCCCGGAAGGAATCTCAGGGGTTACGATTTTGCAAATACGGTCAGGGAATTTTCTGCCGGGCTTGAATTTAATTTCTTTGACTTCAATTTGCATGAAATGGAACGGCAATTCACACCTTATGTATATTCTGGTGTCTCTTATTTTATTTATGATGAATTGTTTGTCGTAGACGGTGATACTGAAAAAGATTATACTGCCACTTCCCTGGCAATACCAATGACCGTGGGCGTAAAGACAAATATCACAACGAACCTTGTCCTCGGACTTGAAGTGGGCGCGCGATATACTTTTACCGATAATATTGACGGAAGCAATCCTAAAAACGAAAATCTGGAACCTGTCAGGTTCGGGAATATCAACAGCAAAGACTGGTATGTTTTTACAGGCTTCACACTCACCTACACATTTGGTGAAAAACCTTGCTTCTGCGCCGACTGATATGGAATTAAAAGATACGCTGAACTTAGACAACCTGCCCAAGCACGTCGCCATAATTATGGATGGAAACGGACGTTGGGCAAAGCAGAAAGGAATGCTCCGCGTTTTCGGACATGAGAATGGGGCAAAATCGGTCAGGGAAACTGTCGAAGCCTGTGCAAGGCTCGGCATTGAAAATCTTACTCTTTATGCTTTTTCTACAGAAAACTGGAACCGGCCAAAAACAGAAGTGGATACACTGATGAAACTGCTGATCAGTTCGCTGAAAAAAGAAATCGGAAGCCTCATGGAAAACAACATCAGGCTGTGCACAATCGGCAATCTGGAAAAGCTTCCTTTATCAGCCCAAAAGCAGCTTCAGCAGGTCGTTGATAAGACGGCAAATAACAACCGGCTCACGGTAACACTGGCCCTCAGCTATGGTTCTCGGGAAGAAATTGTGAGCGCTGTAAAGGCAATAACTTCTAAAGTTAAAAATAATATAATATCAATACACGATATTGATGAATTAATTATTAATCAGCATCTTTACACGCGAAATTTACCTGACGTAGATCTTTTGATAAGGACAAGTGGGGAACATCGCATCAGCAATTTCCTACTGTGGCAGATCGCTTATGCCGAGCTTTATTTCACCGATGTATTGTGGCCTGATTTCAGGGAAGAAGATTTATACAAAGCCCTGGCAGATTATCAAAAAAGAGAACGCAGATTTGGAAAAACGAGTGAACAACTTAAATAAGTATTTAGTGTTTAATACATGCATAAAGATATTCCTGGGAATATTACTAATCGGGAACATCTTTCAATCAACGGCTCAAGAGAGACTTTCTTTTGACCAAGGTAATAAATATATTTTAGCCGACGTCGACGTGACGGGCAAAATTAGCTTCAACAAACAGACTGTAGTCACCTTTGCAGGCCTCGAAAAGGGGCAACTGATCACCGTTCCTGGTGAAGAAATCAGCACCGCAATTAAAAAATTAGGCAAACTTGGCCTTTTTAGTGATATTGATTTTTACGTTACAAGAATTGCTTCGGACAGTATTTGGCTGGAACTTCATATCAATGAGCTTCCCAAATTGAGCGACGTAAAATTTACCGGTGTCAAGAAAGGCAAGGTAGAAGCGCTTATAAAGGAAACCGGCCTTGCAAAAGGAAAAGTCGTTAATGAGAATCTCATTACCACTTCACGGAATTATATCGAAAACAAGTACCGGAAAGACGGCTTTTATAACACGAAAGTCAACATAAACACCATTCCGGATACCACTGCCGGAAACCTGGTGAAAATGGTAGTCAGTATCGACAAAGGCAAAAAGATAAAGATCAGTGAAATTGATTTCACCGGAAACGAAGTCTACACCGATGCCAAGCTGCGCCGCACTATGAAGAATACAAAGCAGAAAAACTTTATCCGTATTTTCAAATCATCTAAATTCATTAAAGCGGATTATGAAACCGATCTTACAAGCGTCACCGACAAATACAAGGAAAATGGCTATCGCGATGCCCGGATTGTTTCTGATTCGGTTTTGTTTGATAAAAATCGCAAAAAACTAGCAATTAAAATCAACCTTGAGGAAGGACGGAAATACTATTTCGGAGACATCAAGTTTTTAGGCAACTCCGTATATTCCGATCAGGATCTTCAACGAATGTTGGGAATAAAAAGAGGTGATGTCTATAACGGTGTGCTTCTTGAAAAAAGAATTGCAGACAAGACCAAACCCGATGGTGAAGATATCACAAACCTCTACCAGAACAACGGTTATCTTTTCTCAAACATCAACGCCGTCGAGGTAAAGACTGAAAATGATACAATTGATTTCGAGATCCGGATTGTTGAAGGCCCAGTTGCTTATTTCAATAAAATCACGGTTGTTGGAAATGACAAGACACATGATGAAGTTATTTATCGTGAATTGCGTACCAAGCCGGGAGCAAAATATAGTAAGGAAGATCTTGTACGTACAATCCGCGAAATTGGCCAGTTAGGATTTTTTGATCCTGAGGCCATTGATCCTAAATTTAAAAACGTCGATGCTGCGGCAGGAACTGTCGACATTGAATACAATCTTGTTGAAAAGGGATCGAGTCAGATCGAGCTTCAGGGCGGCTACGGCGGTGGCGGCTTTATCGGAACACTCGGTTTGTCGTTCAACAATTTCTCAATGCGGAACTTATTCAACAAAGAGGCTTATAAACCGCTTCCGATGGGCGACGGGCAAAAGGTATCGCTAAGGCTTCAGGGAAGTTCGTATTTCCAGACCTACAGCCTTTCATTTTCTGAGCCGTGGTTTGGAGGAAAGAAGCCGGTACAATTCAGCACCTCGTTATCTTACAGCAAACAGTTTTTGAATAATTTCTCGACCAATGATGTAGACAGAAGCAGAAGCTTTAACATCATCACTTTGTCTGTTGGATTGGCTAAAAAACTTACTGTTCCTGATGATAACTTTATATTCTCGAACTCATTAAGCTTCCAGTATTATGACCTTCATAATTATAATACAGGGTTGTTCACCTTCGGTAACGGATCTTCAAGAAATTTCGCCTATACAATTGGATTAAGCAGGAACAACAAAGGTTTCAACCCGATTTTCCCAACTTATGGATCAGAATTCAGTGTATCGGCAAAAATCACACCGCCATATTCCCTCTTCAATAAGATCGATTACGGAAACCTTGGGAATCTTGAGGAGTACAAGCTTCGCAATTCAGGAGAAGGATATTTTGGCCCGAATGGTAATTATGTCGATAATGGTGATTTAATCGATGCGCCTGGAGGGAATAGCGTCGAAGACTTTGAATACGCTGCTGTGGATCAATCTAAAGTTGACCAGAAGAAATTCAACTGGCTTGAATATTACAAAATTAAATTCAAGGCTGATTGGTTTACAAAAATTTATGGTAAATTGGTCCTCCGCTCAATGGGAGAATTCGGATTCTTAGGGGCTTACAACCAGGAAAGGGGCATCGTTCCATTTGAAAGGTTTTACCTCGGGGGCGATGGGTTGGCAAATTACGCATTTGATGGAAGAGAAGTTATTGGTTTAAGAGGTTATCCTAACCAATCCCTGACACCATATGATCGGAATAATAACAACGTTCAAAACGGAGCCACGGTTTATAATAAATTCTCTTTGGAACTTCGTTATCCGATCACATTGAAAGGGGCCGCATCGATCTATGCATTGACTTTTGCTGAAGGTGGAGCGGCATACAATACGTTCAAGGAATACAATCCGTTTGTTTTACAAAGATCAGCCGGATTTGGTTTAAGGGTATTTATGCCTGCCTTCGGATTGTTGGGAATTGACTTCGGCTACGGGTTTGATGCCCTTCCTATACAAGGAATGACCAAACCGAACGGATGGGAAACGCATTTTATAATTGGTCAGCAGTTTTAAGTTGGCACGATATTTTCTAACGCATTTTTGAAATATGAAAAGACATTTTTTAATCCTGCTTTTGGTTGTGTCTCTCACAGCCACCGCCCAGACAAGAGGTGTTAAAATCGGGTATATCGACATGGAATATATACTTCAGAATGTTCCTGATTATACCGAAGCAAAAAATCAGCTTGAGCAAAAAGCCCAGAAATGGAAGCAAGAAGCTGAAACTAAAAAGAATGAGATCGGAAGACTGAAAGAGGCATTAAACACCGAAAAAGTCTTACTTACAAAAGAACTTGTTGAAGAGCGGGAAGAAGAAATCCGCTTTCAGGAATCAGAGCTCTCAGACTTTCAGCAAAAGCGTTTTGGGCCAAATGGCGATCTGGTCGTACAAAAGGCGGTTCTTATTAAACCTATCCAAGATCAGGTTTTTACGGCTGTCCAGGATATTTCTGAAGCTAAAAAGTATGACTTCATTTTCGATAAATCCTCTGACCTCACAATGCTTTTCGCTGCCAAAAGACATGATATCAGTGACCAGGTAATCCGGGCGCTCACCCGTGCATCGAAAAGAGACCAGCTTACAAAAAAACAACTGAAAGAGGAAGAGACAAAAGAAGCGCTGGAGGATATGGTTGATGAAAATCCTGCAATGGCCGAAAGACAAAAACAATTGGATGAAAGGAAAGCGGCAAGGGAGAAATTAATCGCTGACAGGAAAACTGCAGCCGCCGAAAAGAAAAAAGCTTCTGAAGATAAAAAGAAGCAAGCTGTTGCCGATAAAGAGGCTAAAAAGAATGGCACTGCTTCAGTAACCCAACCCACCGAAAATCCGGAGGGAACAACTGAAACTACGGAAAGAGCTGCCGATTCAACTGCTACGGCTGATCCTAGAAAAAACGCTGCTGAAGAAAGAGCTCGTAAATTAGCCGAAAGAAAGCAGGCTGCCGAAGAAAGGAAAGCCAAAGCTGCTGCTGATCGCGAGGCCGCGAAAAAAGCTAAGGAAGAAGATAAACAAAAAGAAAACAAAGAAGAATAACAAATAAATAATTAATATTGATAATGATGAAACAACTGAAATCTTTACTAATAGCTGCCGTTTTTATAGTTGGAGCTAATTACTCCGCCTCTGCACAAGCGAAAACTGCACATGTTGATGTTAGTGAACTAATGATGAAAATGCCAGCAATGCTTGATGCCCAGAAGCAATTGGAAAAGCTGAGTGGCACTTATGATACCGACTATAAGACGATGGTGGAAGAATATCAAAATAAAATAAAAAAATACGAGCAGGAGGCAACAACTGTTACTGATAAAATAAATGAAGATCGCTCAAAGGAAGTTCAGGACATGCAAAAACGCATCGTTGACTTCCGCGACAATGCACAGAAAGAGTTGCAAAAAAAGGAACAAGACTTGACCAAGCCAATTATCGAGAAGGTAAAAGCTTCTATCCAAAAAATCGGAAAAGCTAAAGGATATCAGTACATCCTGAATTCAGCAGAACTTTTGCTTGCTGAAGGCCCGGATTTGACCGCTGATGTAAAAAAGGATCTTGGTTTCTAAAATAATATTTTAAATTTTTTAAAACTGCCGGCGATCCCGGCAGTTTTTTATTTTTGTACAATGGATAAAAACGCTCCTATAGGACTTTTTGACTCAGGCGTGGGCGGAACTTCCATCTGGAAGGAAATACACGCTTTGCTGCCCTATGAGGATACGATTTACCTTGCAGACAGTATGAACGCACCATATGGGGAGAAGTCCAGAGATGAAATCCTCGCGCTTAGCATCAAGAATACTGAATTGCTTCTTAGCCTGAATTGCAAAATAGTCGTTGTAGCCTGCAATACCGCAACCACTAATGCTATTAAAGAGCTCAGGGCGCTTTATAAAGTTCCGTTTATAGGAATAGAACCGGCAATCAAACCGGCGGCGAATAATTCAGCCACACAGATTATAGGTATTTTGGCGACTAAGGGAACATTATCAAGCGAACTGTTTAGTAAAGCAGTTGAAACTTATCATAATACAAGAATTATTGAACAGGTTGGAAACGGGCTTGTGGAATTGATCGAAGATGGAAAAACTGATTCTGTAGAAATTCATGAGTTGCTCGTCCGTTATCTGACACCAATGATAAGGGAAAACATTGACTACTTAGTTTTAGGCTGCAGCCATTATCCGTACTTGGTTCCACAAATAAAAACAATACTTCCGCCGCACATCAAAATTATTGATTCAGGCGAGGCTGTTGCACGTCAAACACATCATATATTACAACAAAGAAATGGCTTGGCAGAACTGAAAAAAGGAAGGGCAGTCTTTTATACAAATAGTTCTCCGGACACATTAAAGTGTTTATTAGGAAAAGAGTATTCGGTTATAGAAAGGGAATTTTAGTCTGTATCCTTCAGCCAGCCGGAGTACATAATGTAATTCTTGGATATTCTTTCAATCTCCCCGGAAAAGGCCGACTTATCTATATCCTTAACCTTTTTTGCAGGTATGCCCGCATATATAGAACCCGATTCCACACGAGTATTTTGGGTGACCACAGCTCCGGCAGCGATTATCGAATTACTTTCAATTATACAATTATCCATAACAATAGCACCCATTCCTATTAATACATTGGAATGTATTGTGCAACCATGAATAATGGCATTGTGCCCAATTGAAACGTTGTCTCCGATTGATGTCGGGTGCTTTTGATAAGTGCAATGAATAATGGCACCATCCTGAATGTTCACCGCATTACCTATCCTTATGTAGTGAACATCACCTCTAATTACAGCATTGAACCACACACTACACAACGACCCTAAAGTAACATCCCCAACAACAGTAGCATTATCTGCTATATAACAATCGTCGGGAATGTGTGGGCTCTTGCCATTTATCGCTTTAATAATCATAATAATAAAAAAAGTCCCGATAGCGGGACCTGATGTTTAATTAATCGCCGGGCAATTACACTCGTACTTCTCTTGTCTGCAGAAGAGGTTTACGCCAAGAGTAATTTGATGAAAGCCACCATTGTCAAATTTCACATCACCAAGCAAGGCTGAATATGTATAGGCAATCATAAAATTCTTATAATTGAGACCAACCAATGGTGTAATATATTGAAGCTTTTGATCCTCTACACTGTTTCCATTTACGTATTGCGCACCATCAAAACTTCTTCTGTATGAGACACCGCCCCAGAGTGTACCAAAATCCAGCTCTTTATATGCCTTAAGGTTGATATCAATTGACTTCTCCTTGGTCTGGCTAATCAATTGAAACAAAACAGAAGGTTCCCAGGTGATTGATTCTTTATCTCCAAAAGTATAACCCGCGCTAACTAAAAATTTTCGCAAATTATCGCTTTCTATTTCGGAATATATTTCACGTCGATTGGCTAAAGCATTCTTTACTGTAAAGTGTGCGTAAAAATCAAGATAGTTATATGACGCTCCAATATCCACATTAAAATATGCATCTTTTTGAACTATAGTTCCGTCAACATTTGGATCGTAATCCCCTGAATTTATAAATTCTGTTTCATCAAGCAGACTTTGTACAAACCCCGCACTAATACCGAAAGATAATTGATTCAGATCTACCCGATCCCGTGAAAACATGATGTGGTGCGCATAGGTTAATTTTACCCCTCTTTGAGAGTGATAACCGTTCCTGTCATTAAAGACAATCACACCTGCACCAGAACGCTCACCGAGGCTTCCATTAAAGCTCAGAGTCTGCAAACTTGGAGCATCTTCTTGCCCAAACCATTGTTGCCGTCCCGTAAGACGAACTTTTGCGCAATTGGCTGCACCAGCCATTGATGGATGAATTAAATAATAATTGTCGGTTAAGTAATCAGAATATACGGCAATGCCTTCTTGAGAAAATGATAGTTGCGATAATAATAATAAAAGTAATGGTAGATACCTTTTTTTTAGATTCATGGGGGTTATCGTTTTAATGAGAAATGCGCTTTAAATTCCTTAGCTACGCCTTGTTCAGAGTATTGAACGGTAAACCAGTAATCGGTTGAGGGCAGCGGCTGTCCGTTGAAGGTGCCGTCCCATCCATTGCCTGTCGAACTGATTTG
>DASWML010000017.1:0-24856 GCA_036399795.1 Flavobacterium sp. | reverse complement strand
ACTATCTGATCGAAAGACAATATGGCGCATACCGTTTTGTTATAAATATCCGAATTGTAAAATCCTCTCCATTTACATCTATTTACATATATAAAGATGATAAAGTGCTAGATGCCGATTTGACAAACTTTTCATACATGCTGAACTTTCTTCCTTACGACGAAAGCCTGATCCCTAAAAATTTCGGGATTAATTCGTTGTTGCACCTGAAGTCCTACTTGCAGCAAATCATTGCGCTTTGTGACGAAATTATTGATGAATATATCAAGGAAATTGAAGCCGGGAATTCTCCTGAATAGACTTTAAATCTTTCAACAATGATACGAGACTTCGAAAAAAAAATATTACAAAAAATAGATTTTGCCAACGTCTATTTAAAAGAAGAACAGAAATTTATAAAAGATGGCAGTGACACCCCAACCTTTAAAAAAGCCGATATATTAAGGGTCTTTCGTGAGCTTGGCTATAGCAGCGAATATATTCCGGGAGGTATGTACAAGATCCGGCGAAAATCAGGCATGATGGTGTTTGAACTTTTATTTGATATTAAAAAGAACATCCCATTAATATACCTGAATATTTATAATGATAATGACTTGTTAGACACGGGCCTTGGTCATTTTTCATACATGTTGAATTTTCTTCCTTTCGACAAAACGTTGATTAATGAAAGCTTTGGCTTAAATTCCTTGATCCATTTAAAAGATTATATACAACGCATGATTTCTATTTTTGATGATTTCGTAAATGCGTACCTTGAAGAAATGGGAACAAGTTCTATTTAATGCTCTGATTAAAGAAGAGGTGAGAAGATGGATATTAGAACTCCAAAAATCCACAACGAATTGAGCGTCCGCTTTTCCCTATGGATATATTAATTATAGAAATGATGACACGAGAAGAATTAATTGAATTAGGAGAAAAAATAGTTGGAAAAAATGCAAGCGAAGAAGAGTTTGATAAATTATACACCCTTTTTAATAAACATGTTCCCCATCCTAATGGCGCAAACCTATTCTTTTACCCGGAGAATTATAATGCACGTAAAGACTTGGCACATTATAATCCCACAGTCGCGGAAGTAGTAGACAAAGCATTGGCATATAAGCCGATTCAGCTTTAGGCGTAAAGAAATCAGCCCACAGTTCGCGGATTGACTCAACCTCTCTGAAGACGTACTTTCAAAAAGCCATTCTATATTGAGTGGCTTTTTCATTGAGAATATGTATTGAAGTACCTTTGAGTAATAAAACATCCAAACGGTTTCCTGAATTTCAGGCTCTGGCAGGACAAGTATATAATTGAATTGAGATTTATAGACGAATAATAATAACAAGCCGCCACTATGATACGAAATTTCGAAAAAAACCTTTTAATTAAGATGAATTTTACGAAGAAATACCTCACGATCAGAGGTAAATTCAAAGGAGACGGAACCCTCATCAGCTTTAAAAAGAATGATATCATGTCATTGTTCCGAGAGTTGGGCCATAAGGTAAAGTATGATATCGGAAGCAACTATATGATCGAAAGACAATATGGCGCATACCGTTTTGTTATAAATATCCGAATTGTAAAATCCTCTCCATTTACATCTATTTACATATATAAAGATGATAAAGTGCTAGAGGCCGATTTGACAAACTTTTCATACATGCTGAACTTTCTTCCTTACGACGAAAGCCTGATCAATAAAAATTTCGGGATTAATTCGTTGTTGCACATGAAGTCTTACTTGCAACAAATCATTGCGCTTTGTGACGAAATTATTGATGAATGTATCAAAGAAATTGAGGCCGGGAATACACCGGATTAGATTACCTTCCCGTTTAATGTAAACCTAATCCTGAACAGGTTATGAGAAGTATTGGCATTACATTTTGATGATCTGAGCGAAAACTCGGAATCAACTATGCAACTTGTCTTAATCGTTGCCCAAAACGAACCGCACTGGATTAAGAAGTCATCAAAACATTCGATTAAAATAAAACCTAGGAGAATGGAATTAACGCACAGCAATCAACAATTAACGCCCGAAGAAATAATGATTTTGAAAAGGCAATGAAGTTAAAGCTACCACATAACTATAAGAAATTGATTTCAGAGTATAACGGTGGCTACCCAGTAAAGGAATATTTTAAGGGGGGAATGGTTTATTTTCTGCCAATTAAATATGGTGAGTACACGTTGGATATGAATATAAAGAATACTCGTGACTACTTTCCTAAAATCTCCTTCCGTTTGCGGAATATGCCGGAACATCATTATGCTTATCACTTGAAGATGGAGAAAATTCTGAGAGAATTTATTGGGTTGATGAAGGCGGTGAAGCCGAACTAGTCTGCAATTCTTTTGAAGATTTTATCAACGAACTTTCAGACGACCCCGACTATTGATACTCACAAATCAATTAAAGCTCTCGTTACCGCAGTACTACCTAAGGACAGAATAATAAATGCTTAAGTGGAAATCAAACATTTAAACAAATTAAAAGACGCACCAAAAACTGGCGGATTTGAGATGGAAGGCGCATCAGAAACGGAAATACAGCAACTGGAAGAAAAGTTGTCAGTAAAGCTTCCGCAGGCTTACAAAGAATTCCTGTATCTGGCAGGAAAGTTTGATGATATACTGGGCGATTGGAACAGTGGTTTCCGTGACACGTTCCGCAGTCTCCGTACTCAAAAACAATAACCTGCTATTAGCATACCGTATGGGGCTGCGCGTTGAGAAAGGCGGCAGCACCTGGACGTTGCTTTTTAATGATATCACGATTGCTAGGGGCAACAAGCAAAAATAGCTTTACGGCTTGAATCCTTAACCCAAAAGGGGATCATACCCCTAGACGAGGCACTTGCTCTTGGAAATGGCAGTTCAGCACTTATGAGACAGCTAAAGCTTCAGCTTAAAATCAACTTGAAGACTATAGACATCGTTGAATTCGGAGGGCAACTCTTTTTTAGATTAGAACCCAACGACCTCGGAAAATTATTTGATTTCCTTAAATTGTCAGTGACCCAAAAGCGCCTTTAAAATAACCCAGGCAACACGGCAATTGCGACTAAGTAAAGCGCGCTACAACCCGGCAACGCAAATGCAAAAGGATTTAACGTCCCCAAAAGCAAAAATGGATTAGCGCCAGATTTTTCCGGAACGCCTTATCTTTATAACGATAAAAGTATTGTGAAAATTCGTTTGACAGGAAATCGGGCATTAGATTTTGAAAGAGCCTTTGAAAAAATGGGCATATTAAATAAAAATGAGATGTATAGAATTCTCCATGAAGAAGAATTTACATGGCATCATCTAGATGATCTAAATGAGAATCTGGAATCTACTTGCAATTGGTTGAAACGGAAGCACATGAAGCCACGATGAGGCACATCGGATCTTGTGGACAATTAAACAAAGTTATAAATGTTAAATACAAATAAAATAAAATTTTTATACAGCAAACAGAAATTAACGCGAGAAGAATTGAGAGGATTTGAGCAGCAATTAAATATGAAATTACCCGACTCATATACAAAGCTTATTCAAGAATATAATGGAGGCGCTCCCGAAAAAGATTATTTTAAAGGAAAATGGGTCATTTTTAATTCAATAAAATATGGTAAAAATCCAATTGAGAAAACAATTGAAACGATGAAAAGGATTATTCCAAATAATTTTTTTCCATTTGCCCACGATCCAGGCGGCTGGCTGTTTTGTATTGACTTAAAACAAGGTGAAGAATATGGGAAAATATATTTTTACCGACTCGATCAGGAAACTGAGGAAGAAGCTATAGAACTGTTGGCGGAATCGTTTGAAGAATTTATGGATGGTCTTTCAGATAATCCGGATGATTAAATAACATTAAATAAGGCAGTGCCAAACATAGAAATCCTGATTTATTGAAGCCGCACTTAGCGGCTTCATTCTTTACACACTTGAAATTCGAAGACCTCCACCTCAAGCATATCATGAAGGAACTGGGCGCCAAAAATGCCGATGAGCTGCATATTGAAGTGACGCTTCAAACCATTCTTGATCCCTGTAATGTTTGCCAGGGACAAATGCAGCGGTTCCAGCAATTATACAATACAAAAATAAAAGTGTATTCCAGTGGAGCGAAAAAAGGTGAAAAGTTTAAAGAATTATATCCAAAGTTTAACGTTAAAAACCCTAAAAAGAAATGATATGGAAATTAAATATTTAAAAAACCTCGAAGATTTTTATAGTAATAATATAAAGATAAGCAGGATTGGTGTTGCCGAAAGTGAAATTGAAAAACTTGAAACGGACTTGGGTGTAAAACTGCCTCAGGCGTACAGGGAGTTTTTATTTTTGGCAGGGAGGAGAGATAATATCATTGGAGACTGGAACAGTGAGTTTGATGATCTGGAATTCATCCAGGAATACGCGGCGGACGCTTTTAAAGGTGTAGGATTACAGATGCGGCCTTTTTGGTGCTTTGCAGAATATTGCGATGCCGATTCCAGCCTTTTTTTCTTTCTTGATGAAGGCGACGATCCACCGGTTTATAATTTTGCGGCTGAGAAAATTATTAAGGATGAAAGCGGCAATAGGGTCTTTTTTAAAAAAACTGACAATTCTTTTAGCATCTGCATAAATGATTTTATTAAGGAAGCATTAAAATAACGCTTTTCAAAAATAATGGAGTTTCATTATAAGCCGCGACGGCTTTTTTAGACCTTGCCATATATCAAAGCCCTGTCAAAGGCATAGATAGTGTATGGATAGTGTATGTAATTGAGAGAGTCACCTGTACACCGTTGGCGAAAAGACAGTGGCATCGCTGCTCAAAGGCTTTGATTGGATATTCGATTTTCTTAAAAAAGGAACCGATGAGATATTAAGGATTTTGATGAGGTTTTTGCGAAGCTAAAAAGTTTAGGCAAAATCACATCGGAAATAATTGATGAAGAATATTTGCAAAAGTTCATCAGAACCCAAAGTTGAAAGTTTCTGGTGATTTCAAATGGCTGATCAACCTGACTGGCGGAAGAAGAGACCTTTGTGAAAGCCTGCTTTTATCTGTTAAAGAAGTCCGGGAAGGGTTTACTGTTCAGCAGCTTATCAGGAAATTCCAAATTAAAGAAATCCCGGAACCACAGTCGCTTACCAATTACCAGGCTCGCATTTGGTATTCATGGAAGAAAAGCCAAATCGAAACGCTCATCAAACGCATTCCTAAGCTCGAAGACAAGGCTCGAAAGGCATTTGAGCTTCGTAACGAGTACCGTAGTGCGACTAGAATTTATATGAAAGATGTAAAATGGGCAGAATATTTAAAGGAAGTAGAAAAAAATCGAACATGGGAAGAGTTTTTGTCTGTCATGAAGGAAAAGTATCCTGAAAGCTATTTTAAAACAATCATTAAAAAATCATTAATGGGGAGAGAAAAAATCGACGATTTATTTAAAATAAAATATTAAATTATGCTACACGAATTTAGTTATGATGAAATAAAATTTGGAATTGCCTTTCCCCCGGAAATCTCGGGAGGCGGTTGGGATAACGATTTAGAGAAAATAATTAAGTCCAATCTCAAACCAGAAAAATTTGAAAGAATTGATAAGGAGATTAATTGGGATTATAGTGAAGTAAGCTTCATTATTTTAAAAGAAGGAATCCAGTTTATGCTTGAGATAGACAAATGGGATGATATTTCGCTAATTTTATTGGAAGAGCCCATAGAAGAATATAAAGGAAAGCTTCGCGAATGGGCAGCAATTATCGTAAAAGAGGCTTTAAAGCAATGGAAAGAAAAATAAACGTAACTACGGCATTGTAAATTACATCCTGGAATTATGCTACATGATTTTTTAAACAACGATAATAAATTCGGAATATTATTTACTAAATTTTCGGGCGGCTATTGGCGAGAGGATTTGAACAAAATAATCAAATCCAGGCTCTCGCCGGATTTAATGACAGAGGAAATAAAATCCGTTGGCTGGCATCATACAGAAAGTGATTCAAAAGTCTCTAAAGACGGCATTGATTTCAAGCTTGAGATTAGTAAATTCGACGACATTTCCTTAATCCTCTTAAGCGAAGCCACCGAAGAAAACAAACAAAAGCTGCGCGATTGGGCGGCAATAATCTCGACAGAAGTTGAAAAGCTGAAATAAGAACTGATAAAAAGGCCGTACGGTCTTTTTTATTGCTGTGAAGCAACATAACGCTCAGCTTGCTTCAGCGAAAAAGACATCCGAATTTTTTAAAAGCGGGGGTGCATTTACAGATAAAGGCTTTTCTCTCTGACCTATTCGGATGAGATTTTAAGAAGCGTATCGAATTTAGGCCAAAGCAATGTATTTCCCGGTGCGAAACGCGAAAACTTATGCTGCATTAGATTATATTCACACAGTCGCCCATCGAAATAAACTCAATTAATCTTTGCTATCCGCACTTCACGGCGAACACGTAGAAAAAAATACCCTTATCTTATTCTATTTAGAAAATAGTCTTATATTTGCAGAAGTATGTAACTGTAAATATTATGGACAAAATAAATGGAATACCAATAATTTGGAATAAACAATCGGATGACGCTCTTCTGGGGAATATGTTCGGTAACAAGGGCAGGTATGGCTCAATGGAAAGTCTCGATACAGGAAGGAACCCATTGAGTGAAATGAAATGGCAATATATCAAGCGGTCTTCTGGCGAGTTGGAAGATTTATTTTTCAATCTCGGGACACCGGAAAGATTTGGCTTTGTCACACTTGTTCAGGAGAAAGGATGCAACTGCGCGTTTGAGCATGAAGATTTCATCATCTATCGCGAGAGTGGAAAAAAACAAGGATATCAGAGAAACGATGACCAGTTTCTATATATCGTTAAGATTTTCATCAGTAAACAAGGTGAAAAAATAAAACAGGCCCATTTTGAATGCAAGCCCGAAGCAAATGAAGCGCTTTTTTTCATAGAAGACAATACAGGTGATTTAAGCAGCGTCAAAATGTTTACATCCTTTGGTGCCAAAGTAGAAAAGGATATCCTGCTGAATCTTGACGGCACTGGAGAAATAAAGTCTTTCCTCAAGAAAATTCCCGGACTCAATGATGACAAAATTAAAGAACTCATAACGAAAGGCTATGTTGAGGATGATTCGTTTTCGATCAAATCTCTTATAAATGGAATGTGCTTTTTTTTGAAAGCAATAAGCGCAGCTTCTAAAGGTGTGGGATGGATTTGCGAATTAGTGGGAGAATTTATAATTTCATCACTTTCGGTACCGGAAAGTGCGTGGAACAGCCATGGCCCTGAATATTTTCTCGATAAGGAAAATGTTATACGCTCTATGACGATCAATACCGAGAAGCTGCAGGTGTTGCGAAATTCCCTCCAAAAACCTGATCCTGAAAACGCGCAGGTTATTGATTTTATTCCCGGGCTGATCTCAAAGTATACCGTTGTTTTCTTAAACGCCATCGAATCGTTTCTTGCTGCCTATAATAGGCACCTTACAGAAAGCATTAACGAAATGTATGAAGAAAATGCTTCTGGCGTATTTGCGGCCGACATCCAGTACCAAATTTCCGAAAAGATTGCCCTGTTTTGCGGAGTATGGAATGGGTTGGTTGATTTTATCGGCGGCCTTATTGCATTTATAGGAAAAATGGCACAGGCAAGCTATGATCTGGCTGGAAATTTTGATGCAATCCTGGAACGGGTTGACAGTTTTTGCGATGCCCTTAAACACATCAGTCAGGATTTCAAGGAAGAATTTAAAAAAGTGTATGCCAACATAAAAATATATTTTAAGGAGAAAGGCCGAACCGATATCAATTGGGATAAAGTGGCTTATTGCAGCGGTTTTGCAGCATCGTTTATCGGTACGTTTTTTATTCCCTTTGGCGCTTTCGCAGATGGCCTTTCGCTGCTGAATAAGCTAAAGGAATCGCTTGTGCCTGTGGAACTGATGGAAAGTATCGGGAAAAGCGGTAAATTTGTTTTAACAGGTTCTGAGAAAGCCGCGAAAACCGCATTGGGGTTCCTTGATGAGATTCTCGCTGTATTGGCAAAGGGCAGGAAGGGCATTGCCGAGCTTTTTGAAAACATTTGGAAGAAGATCGCCGACTGGTTGCTCGCGAAGGAAAAGAATTTCCTCAATAAATTCGCCATTGTTAATAATGTGACCGAGTTGTTATTGGTTCTTCCTAGAAAAACCCTGAGCCACATTAATTACGGCGAAATAACAATAAGAAGAATCGACCCCAAATTACCCAAAGGTAAGGAAGCGATACTTGAAAAATATACATACATTCCCAAAAAAGGAAAATCAGGGTTGCGGCAATACAATTATGAGGTTAAAGTCGGGGGCATGCATAACCTCAACAATTTAAACAGCGATGTAAAGCTCATCTTCGAACTCAAATTAAAAGGCCGGCTCCCAACAGGAGAAGAGGTTTATGAAGCATTTGTATCATTTTATATTAAGGAATGGAAGGCATGGAAAGTAAAACGTTTTGCTTCAACATTTTTCCCAAAAAGCTGGTCTGAAGAAAAAATTGAAAAAGTTGTAATAGAAGCAGCATTAAATATTTATGAAAAAAAGGGTACCCGATACAGGGGGATAACTTCCGAAGGGATAAAAATTGAATTTAGAGTTGATCTAGAAACTAGAATAATTAAGACAGCATACATAATATTTAAATAATGAAAAAAGTAATTTTTTATACAGATATAATGGGCGTACTGAGTGTAGAGGCAGTTAATAACAATTACATTCTTTTGTCGTACTTTATCGAAGAACACACTTCAATCGACCATATCCAAACAACAATAGACGAGTTCAGGATCGTACAGAGCGGCGAGAAAACCTTTGAGGAAGTCTTCGAGGAAAAATATGGAATTATTGCCATAGCGTATGATGCCGGGGAACTTGAGTGCGATAAAGACACCGTCTATTTTATAAGCAACCATCCTGAGCTTGAGCCAAGCCTTGAAATGCCCTTACAGGAACTCATCGATTTGCTTGTAGAATGGAAAGCGTTCAGGGAACAAAGGATCGTTTAGGCTGTTTCAACCTTCGGGAATCTCAGAAGAGGCACTGAAACAATATTGAACACAGATAAACAGGAACAATCACGCGGGATAGTCAAACACTATCCCGCAATTCGTTATAAATATGTTACCCATTTTCGCTTTCGCATATTATTGTAATATCTTTGCCGTTAATTTAGACAAAATCTATATAACAATGATCAAGGTTTCAGATACTGCCAAAAGAAAGATCATCGGCCTGATGCAGGACGAAGGTTTTGATGCACAGCAAGATTACGTGCGGGTAGGAGTGAAGAGCGGCGGATGTTCGGGTTTGTCATACGAATTGAAATTCGACAAACTGACTACCGATACCGACAAAATATTTATTGATAACGACATCAAAATAGCAGTAGAAAAGAAAAGCTTCCTTTACCTGGCCGGAACAATACTTGAATTTTCTGGCGGGCTCAACGGAAAAGGCTTTGTCTTCAACAATCCCAACGCAAACAGGACCTGCGGATGCGGCGAATCATTTAGTTTGTAAAGTTGAATGTTGTGATGTTTCATGACATTGCAACTTGCCACCTTACGACTTTCTAACTACAAAGACATGTCAAAATACACAGAAGAAGAATTAAAAATAGAACTCGAGACCAAGGAGTATGAGTACGGTTTCTATACTGATATAGAATCTGAGACTTTTCCTGTCGGACTCAACGAAGATATCGTGCGCGCCATCTCACATAAAAAGGAAGAACCTGAGTGGATGACCGACTGGCGCCTCGAAGCCTTCCGCGCATGGAAAGAAATGGGCGAGCCCTCATGGGCAAACGTCAATTATGAAAAACCCGATTTCCAGGCCATTTCATATTACTCCGCGCCGAAGAAAAAAGACAAATACGCCAGCCTTGACGAAGTGGATCCGGAACTTTTGGAAACCTTCAAAAAGCTCGGAATTTCGATAGACGAACAAAAGAAACTTTCCGGAGTTGCAATGGATATCGTGGTCGATTCGGTTTCTGTTGCGACGACTTTCAAGAAAACACTTGCCGAAAAGGGAATTATTTTCTGTTCCATCTCAGAAGCGATCCAGGAACATCCTGAGCTTATCAGGAAATATCTCGGAACCGTAGTTCCGCAGCGCGATAATTTTTATGCTGCGCTGAATGCGGCCGTTTTTTCCGACGGATCGTTCTGCTACATTCCCAAAGGCGTTCGCTGCCCGATGGAACTTTCAACCTATTTCCGCATCAACCAGGCCGGAACAGGCCAGTTCGAGCGCACACTCGTTGTCGCCGATGCCGGAAGTTATGTGTCATATCTCGAAGGCTGTACCGCGCCAAGCCGTGATGAAAATCAATTGCATGCGGCCGTTGTCGAACTTGTCGCACTCGATGATGCCGAAATTAAATATTCTACCGTCCAGAACTGGTATCCCGGAAACAAGGAAGGAAAAGGCGGTGTTTATAATTTCGTCACCAAGCGCGGAATCTGCGAAAAAGGCGCGAAGATCTCATGGACGCAGGTTGAAACCGGTTCCGCGGTTACTTGGAAATATCCTTCGTGCATCCTGAAGGGCGATAATTCGGTAGGCGAATTTTATTCGATTGCCGTAACCAACAATTTTCAGCAGGCCGATACAGGGACAAAAATGATCCACCTCGGAAAAAACACAAAGTCAACGATCATCTCAAAAGGTATTTCTGCAGGAAAATCGCAAAACAGCTACCGCGGGCTCGTACAGATTGGTGCCCGTGCCGAAAATGCGCGGAACTTTTCACAATGCGACTCACTGTTGATGGGAAACAACTGCGGCGCGCATACTTTTCCATACATAGAATCCAAAAATCCTTCGGCCAAGATCGAGCACGAAGCCACGACAAGCAAAATAGGCGAGGACCAGGTTTTCTATTGCAACCAACGCGGAATCCCGACTGAAAAAGCAATTGCGCTCATCGTAAACGGATTTTCCAAAGAAGTCCTGAACAAACTCCCGATGGAATTTGCTGTTGAAGCCCAGAAACTACTGGAAATTTCCCTAGAAGGATCTGTAGGTTAATCGAATGAACTTAAACACCTTAATGGTTTAAAATAAAAGCTTAATGTTATCAATCAAAAATCTCCACGCCGGCATCGAAGGCAAAGACATCCTGAAAGGAATCGATCTTGAAGTCAAAGCCGGTGAAGTCCACGCAATCATGGGCCCGAACGGCTCCGGAAAAAGCACGCTGTCAGCAGTAATCGCAGGAAATGAAAATTACGAAGTCACCGCAGGCGAAATCTACCTTGACGGTGACGACCTTTCAGAACTCGCCCCGGAAGAGCGTGCGCACAAAGGCATTTTCCTTTCCTTTCAATATCCGGTTGAAATTCCGGGTGTTTCAGTAACCAATTTCATGAAAACCGCCATCAACGAAAGCCGCAAAGCAAAAGGACTTGAAGAAATGCCGGCCAATGAAATGCTGAAATTGCTCCGCGAAAAATCGGAATTGCTGGAAATCGACCGCAAATTCATGTCGCGCTCACTCAACGAAGGATTTTCCGGCGGCGAGAAAAAGCGTAATGAAATCTTCCAGATGGCGATGCTCGAACCAAAACTTGCCATTCTTGATGAAACCGATTCCGGACTTGATATCGATGCGCTTCGTATCGTAGCGAACGGCGTCAATAAACTCAAGAGCGACAAGAATGCCGTAGTTGTAATCACACACTACCAAAGGCTTCTTGATTATATCGTTCCCGATTTTGTCCATGTTCTTTATAACGGAAAAATTGTGAAATCAGGGGGCAAAGAACTCGCGTACGAACTTGAAGAAAAAGGCTACGACTGGATTAAGAACGAAAATACACTAGTCTGAAAGAGTAAAGTCGGAATGACTAAAGTCTTGACAGCTGACTTAAATCGCTGCCATTATACGCCATACAGAAAAACATATTTATGGGAAGGTTTAATTCTTTCGAGGAAATTACTTCGTGGCAAAAAGCGAGGGAATTTAATAAGAGGCTTTATCTGCTAACGCAAGAGGCAGAGTTTGCCCAAGATTTGGATTTGGCACGACAGATAAGGCGCGCTTCTGTGTCCATTTCTTCAAATATTGCTGAAGGTTTTGAGCGAAATACCGATAAAGAATTCAAGTTCTTTTTATATGTTGCCAAAGCTTCCGCAGGAGAAGTAAGATCGCAGCTTTATCTCGCACATGATCTAAACTACCTGTCAACAGAAAAGTTTAATACATTAATCAATGAAGTATCAGATATATCCAGGCTGATTAGTGGCCTAATAAAATACTTAAAGTAATGTCGGACTTTTTATTCAAACATTCGACCTTTGACATTCGACATTCGACCTTTGACATTCGACATTTGACATTTGACATTCGACATTCGACATTTGACATTCGACATTCGACATTCGACATTCGACATTCGACCTTTGACTTTACAACAAAATGGATCTAAAAGAAAAACTCATAGCATCTTTCATGGCATTCGAAGAACGCGTCGATGTTCATTCAGAACTTCACGACGTGCGCACTGCCGCAATACAAAACTTCGAATCCAAAGGATTTCCGTCCAAACGCGATGAAGCCTGGAAGTATACGTCGCTGAATTCAGTACTTAAAAATGACTTCACCGTATTCCCCAAAGCAGAAAGTACAATCGACTTCGCCGATGTAAAGAAATATTTCCTGCATGAAATCGATACATATAAGGCCGTTTTTGTGGACGGGATTTTCAGCTCGTTCCTGTCATCGACAACACACGACGGAATCGACGTTTGCCTGATGTCTTCAGCACTGACAAAGCCGAAGTACAAAGAAATAATTGATGCTTATTTCAACAGGATCGCAAGCCGCGAAGAAAGCATGACGTCGCTCAATACCGCGTTTGCAATCGAAGGCGCATATATCAACATTCCAAAAAATAAAGTTGCCGACAAGCCTATCGAGATCATGTATTTCTCTACCGGAAGCGAATCAGCGCTCATGGTTCAGCCGCGGAATCTCGTCATTGTTGGCGAAAACGCGCACGTCCAGATCATTGAACGCCACCAAAGCCTGAACAACAATCCGGTGCTGACGAATTCGGTTACTGAAATTTTTACTGAAAAGCGGGCCATCTGCGATTATTATAAAATCCAAAACGACTTTACTGAAGCCTCGCTGATCGACAACACATACATCGCCCAAAAAGGCGAAAGCCGCGCTTCGGTCCACACGTTTTCCTTCGGTGGGAACATCACGAGAAACAACCTGAATTTTTACCATCAGGGCGAGCGTGTCGATTCGACACTAAAAGGAATCACGATCATCGGCGAGAAGCAGCACGTAGACCATCATACGCTTGTGCAGCACGCGCAGCCGAACTGCGAAAGCCACCAGAATTACAAAGGAATTTACGCCGACCGCGCCACCGGGGTTTTCAACGGAAAGATTTTCGTCGAAAAAGAAGCCCAGAAAACCGATGCGTTCCAGCAAAACAACAATATTTTGCTCAGCGACAAAGCCACCATCAACGCAAAGCCGCAGCTTGAGATTTTTGCCGACGACGTAAAATGTTCCCACGGCTGTACAATCGGACAATTGGACGACCGCGCCATGTTTTACATGCAATCGCGCGGAATTCCGAAAAAGGAAGCCAAAGCGCTGTTGATGTACGCGTTTTCAAACGAAGTCATCGAAAGTATCCGCATTCCCGAACTGAAAGCGCGCATCACCAAGATCATCGCAACGAAACTCGGGGTAAACCTTGGTTTTGATTTATAAATTTTAAGGAGCTTTTTCCCGCTCTCCGCTCTATCTTTTGCGGCTTTGTGCTTCGACAGGCCCAGTAGTTCAAAACGCAAAAGGATGCCGCTGCGATCGGGGCTAGGGCCGCCAACAAACAATGAACTTCAACGTAAACGACATCCGCAAAGACTTCCCGATACTTTCCCGGGAAATCAATGGAAAGCCGCTCGTGTATTTCGATAACGGCGCGACTTCCCAGAAGCCATTGGCCGTGATCAATGAAATATCAGAATATTACCGCGAGATCAATGCAAACATTCATCGCGGCGTCCATACATTGAGCCAGATCGCAACCGATGCGTACGAACAGTCGCGGATAAAAATCCAGAAACACATCAACGCGGCAAAATCCCACGAAGTAATTTTTACTTCCGGAACGACACATGCGATCAATCTTGTAGCTTCTTCATTTACTCAGTTTCTAAAACCGGGTGACGAAGTCCTGGTTTCGGCGCTGGAGCATCATTCGAACATTGTCCCGTGGCAATTCCTTTGTCAGCGTACCGGAGCGACATTAAAAGCGGTCCCAATGAACCTTGATGGCGTGCTTGATATGGATGAGTACGTCCGCCTGCTTTCGGAAAAAACAAAAATCGTTGCCGTAAACCATATTTCAAACGCGCTCGGAACCATCAACCCGATCAAGTTCATGATCGATAAGGCGCACGAAGCCGGAGCCGCAATACTGATCGACGGCGCTCAGGCAACGCCGCACCTAAAACCCGATGTTCAGGCACTGGATTGTGATTTCTATGCCTTTTCTGCACATAAAATGTGCGGCCCGACAGGCGTCGGAATTCTTTACGGAAAAGAAGAATGGCTCGAAAAGCTACCGCCGTACCAAGGCGGAGGCGAAATGATAAAAGAGGTTTCTTTTGAAGTTTCGACATACGCCGATCTTCCCCATAAATTTGAGGCCGGAACGCCGAACATTGCTGACGGAATTGCCTTCGGAACCGCAATTGACTATCTGAACAACATCGGGTTCGACAACATCATGCAATATGAAAATGAACTGCTAGACTACGGAACACAACGGCTTCTCGAAATCGATGGATTAAGGATCTGGGGAACTTCACTACAGAAAGCTTCGGTGATATCTTTTAATATTGGTGATATTCATCCGTACGATATCGGGACCATCGTCGATAAAATGGGAATCGCTGTCCGCACCGGGCATCATTGCGCACAACCGATCATGAACTTTTGCAAGATCGTCGGTACGATTCGCGCATCGTTTTCGTTTTATAACACAAAGGAGGAAATTGACCGGCTTGCATCGGCACTGGAAAAAGCCAAAATCATGCTTTCGTAGTTTATCTGTCGCCAAATGATTAACTTCGGGCATTGAATCTCTCGGTTAAAACCGATAAAAAACATCATCATGAAAATCCTGACAATGCTGATCCTGACCCTGTTTATGGGCAAAGGCTGCGAAGAAGAAACCCAGATCGCCACCCAGAACACCATTCTGGAATATACGCGCAATACACGCGGATTTTATGAAAAAATCACGATCAGGAACCAGGAAGCAACAATATCAAAAGACCGCAGCGGTGAAGACAAATCCACGCCGGTTAAAATTTCTGATGCCGACTGGAGGGCGCTGACCGAAGCTTTTACGGCAGTAAACCTTGATGAGGTTGCAAACATGAAAGCGCCGACCGAAAAACGCTTTTACGATGGCGCCGCAATGGCCGACCTGAAAATAACATATAACGATAAAGTTTACCAGTCTCAGACTTTCGACCACGGGCATCCGCCGGCGGGAATCGAAAAACTGGTTAATAAGATAACAGCATTTTCAACGAAATGACAATAAAGGAAATACAGGAAGAGATTGTCGATGAGTTCTCGATGTTTGATGATTGGGATGAGCGGTTCCAGTATGTGATCGACCTTGGGAAAAGCCTTCCGCTGATTGATGACAGGTTCAAGACCGATGACAATACAATCAAAGGCTGCCAGTCAAAAGTATGGCTTCATGCCGAACAGGATGAAGGCAGGATTAATTTCACCGCCGATAGCGATGCCATCATTACAAAAGGAATTATAGCAATACTGATACGGGTCTTTTCAAATCAGAAACCGGAAGATATTCTCAATTCCGACACCGGTTTTATAGAAAAAATCGGATTAAAGGAGCACCTTTCGCCTACACGTGCAAACGGATTGGTGTCGATGATCAAACAAATTAAAATTTACGCTCTGGCTTTTGCCTCAAAAAATTAAAAAATGGAACAGGAAATTGATACAAGCTTACTGGGAGAGGAAATAGTAAAAGCCCTTAAAGGAATCTATGATCCCGAAATCCCTGTGGATATTTATGAATTGGGGCTGATTTACGATGTCATGGTCAATACTGACTATGAAGTAAAGATTCTCATGACGCTGACATCTCCGAATTGCCCGGTAGCCGAATCGCTTCCGCGCGAAGTTGAAGAAAAGGTGAAGAAAATCGACAACGTCAAAGATGTTGAGGTGGAAATAACTTTTGATCCGCCATGGAGCAAAGACCTTATGAGTGAAGAGGCAAAGCTTGAACTCGGAATGCTTTAAAATGGATGAGATCGTAAACCGCGTAGCCGACAGTCAGCTTGATGTTTTTGACCTGGAAGATTATTATCCCGCCGGTCAACGCATGGAGCTAGATATTGCACAATGGCTTACAGAAGGAATCCTACTGAAGGAAAAAGAGTTCAGGGGCTTCTTAAAAGACCATGACTGGCAGCAATATCAGGGCGTTTATCTTGCCGTATTCTGCAGCACCGACGCTATTATTCCTGCCTGGGCCGAAATGCTTGTCGCATTGTACGCAGCGCCGCATGCGAAAAAGATCATAAGCGGCAAACTTTCCGACATTGATTCGGTTTTATATAATGAGTTGCTGGCCGGGCTTGATTATACTGTTTATCAGGACAAACCGGTAATTATAAAAGGTTGTGCCCGAAAACCTGTACCGGTAAATGCCTATCTGCTGGCGGCACAATACCTTCAGCCGTTTGCCAAAAGCATCATGTATGGCGAGGCGTGTTCAGCAGTTCCGCTGTATAAAAGAAGGCAGCTTTAAAAATCATCTTATATTTGCGCAAACGGAAGAACATGAGAAAAGCCATTTTTGCATTTTTTATTCTCGCCGCATCGGCAACAAGTGCACAGGACACAACAATGGTTGTGACCGATACCATAAAACACTGGACGGCCAAAGGCAACGCATCATTCCTTTTTAACCAGTCAACTTTTGATAACTGGCTTGCCGGAGGGGAAAATAATATTTCCGGTAACGTAGGCTTGAATTATGACATCAATTATGCGAAAGCCGATTGGACGTGGGACAATAAGATACTGGCTTCATACGGAATCGTAAAAACCAGGACAAGTGCCTTTGCGAAAAAAACCGATGACAGGCTGGAACTCAACTCACTTCTTGGCAAGAAGACCAAAAGCGGAAGCAACTGGTATTATTCTGCGTTCCTGAATTTCAGGACACAGTTTGCCAAAGGGTACAATTATGATACTGACGAGAATGGTGCAGAAATGCGCACACAATACACACATTTCTTTTCTCCGGCCTACTTGCTAGTTGGTCCGGGAGTACTTTGGAAAAAAGATGACAACCTTAAAGTGAACCTTGCTCCCGCCACGTCGAAATTTACTTTCGTTGATGCCGATTTCACGTTGCCTGACGAAGCCTATTTTGGAGTTGAAGAAGGGGAATCGATGCGTTATGAACTCGGGTTCAATGCTTCAGCGTATTACAGATTTGGCGTTGTTGCCAATGTTGCTTTTGAAAATATCCTCAACCTTTACTCCAATTATCTCGAGGATCCGCAGAATGTGGATATTGACTACCAGTTGAATATTGTCATGAAAATCAACCGCTTCCTGACCACAAACATCAGCTTCCAGGCTATATATGATGACAATGCCTTTGAAGGATTCCAGATCCGCCAGGTTTTTGGTGTTGGGGCAAACTACGGATTTTAATCTGCCGCCTCTTCGTCTTTTTCGACAGCATCTTTATAATCAGGATACAAGAAGTTGTTGTAAGGAAACCGTGAGATATGGATTTGCCGTACCGTTTCATAAACGCGCTCACGGAATTCCTCAAAATTTTCCTTATTCTTTGCGGAGATAAACAACGCATTCTTCTCTCCCACGCGGTTCATCCAGGTGGATTGCCATTCCTGAAGCGTGTTGTGTCTTTTTGTTTTTTCGGTCATCAGATCGTCGTCTTCAATCGTGAGCGGACGATAAGAATCGATTTTATTGAAGACCATGATGGTCGGTTTGTTTTCACTTTTAATATCTGCAAGAATATTATTTACCGATTCTATATGTTCTTCAAATTCCGGATGCGAAATATCGACTACATGCAATAATAAGTCGGCTTCACGCACTTCATCAAGTGTTCCTTTGAAAGATTCAATGAGTTGTGTTGGCAATTTCCTGATAAACCCAACAGTATCCGACAAAAGAAACGGAAGGTTTTTAATTACGACCTTCCGGACCGTAGTGTCAAGTGTTGCAAATAATTTATTTTCAACAAACACCTCGCTTTTACTAACTGCATTCATTAATGTTGATTTGCCCACATTGGTGTAGCCGATCAAGGCCGCGCGTACCATTGCGCCACGGTTGCCCCGTTGTACAGACATTTGTTTGTCGATCGTCTTGATCTTTTCTTTTAGCAACGATATGCGGTCGCGAACTATCCGGCGGTCGGTTTCGATTTCGGTTTCACCAGGTCCGCGAAGCCCGATACCACCTTTTTGTCTTTCAAGGTGCGTCCACATTCCGGTAAGCCGCGGCAGTAAGTATTGGTATTGTGCGAGTTCGACCTGTGTTCGTGCGTATGAGGTTTCAGCCCGTTGGGCGAAAATATCAAGGATGAGGTTTGTCCGGTCAAGGACTTTGCAATTTAATATCCGGGTGATGTTTTTCTGCTGAGACGGCGAGAGTTCGTCATCAAAAATTACTGTAGAAATGTTATTTTCTTTGATGTAATTTTCAATTTCTTCCATTTTGCCCGTACCTACGAATGTCTTTGGGTTCGGGCGTTCCATCTTCTGTGAAAACCGCTTGATGACTGTTCCGCCAGCGGTAAATGTCAGGAATTCAAGCTCATCCAGATATTCAGTGAGTTTATCCTCAGGCTGATTCTGTGTAATGATACCCACCAGAATGGTGCGTTCAAGATCGATTATTTCTTTGTCTAGCATATAATAGTAAAGGAACAAATTTATGATAATTTATTCTTTCCGGCTGATGCTTAACAATCTGTTATCTTTTGAGCGAAAAGCTTTAGTTAAATATTAATAATTTCTTACACCTTTCGTAATTTTTGTTAAATTTGGAACTCAAAATTTTTAGCATACACTTCTATAACAACTAATTTTCATTTTATGAAAAAAATTATCTTTTTAATTTTTGTGTTTTTCCTTTCCTTGCACGGATACTCGCAATTTACCGAAGGATTTGAAGACACGACAGGACCCGATCTGGTCACAGATCAGTGGGATCTCGGAAGTACCGGCTTAGGCTCAAACGGTATTTGGGGCGTGTTTGACAACGGTGTCGGAACAGTTCAGAACTGGATGACAAACTCGGGTGCGGGCAATGTATATGAAGGACTCAACGCTGCCTATGTTAATAGGGAATTCGTCGGGGCCGGAAATACTTCACGCGATTATCTCGCCACTCCCAGGATAACCATTCCTGCCAACGGGCAGCTTCGCTTTTTTACAAGAACTACAGTAGTCAGCGACAACGGTACTATCTATAAGATAATGGTATCTACATCACCGGTACAAAATGATCCGTCTGCTTATACGCTTGTAACACAATTTACAGAATTGGAACTCAATGCAGTATACAACATCTATGAAGAAAAGGTTGTTGACCTTGATGCCTATGCCGGTCAAGAGGTATATGTAGCCTTTGTAATGGAGAATACCCAGGAAACAGGCGGATTAGAAGGCGACCGGTGGCTTGTTGATAATGTACGGGTTGTGCCACAGTGCGTGAATCCTACAAACCTCACTGCTGGATCTATTTCTCAAACTTCTGCAACGCTCGGTTGGGCGAATCCTTCTGGAGCCACACAGTTTGAAGTTGAGGTTGTTCCCTTTGGACAAACACCAACCGGAAACGGAACAATCGTAACAGGAACTTCTTATGTAGCGACAACAACGGTTCCCGGAGGAGTGCCTTTTACACCAACAACACAATATGATTTTTACGTACAGGCAATATGTGCAGAAAACGTCACCAGCCAATGGGTTGGACCTTTTACATTCAGTACGCAATCACCGGGTCTAACCTGCGCATCTCCGATAATTATAGGGTCAACACCTTATAGTACGACAGATTCTACGGCAAACTACGGTGATACTACAGACGCAACACAGCCTGCAGGTTGTGGTGCTACCGGAAACTTTATGACTGGTAATGATGTCTTTTATTCTTACACACCGGCAACTTCAGGAGCGATAAGCATCCAGATGACCCCAACAGGAACATGGTCGGGTATATTTGTATATCAAGGCTGCGCTAACGTAGGCGTATCGTGTCTTGCAGGAGTTGGTAACAGCAGTACCGGCATCAGGGATATTCCTAGCCTTGCCGTTACGGCCGGCCAGGAGTATATCATTGTTATTTCAACTAATGCGTCGCCACAAACTGTTGACTACACATTGGTAATTCAAACTTTAAATTGCGCACCGCCAACGGCACTTTCGGCAAATGGTACAGGCCCGAACAGCGCCAACCTTTCATGGAACGGCGGAACCGCGACATCGTGGGAAGTGTTTGTGCAGACAGCAGGATCGCCAGTTCCGGCTACAGCAGGCCAGACAGCCACTACAAGCACAAACTTCGGCGTAACAACACTTACCGGAACCTCAACTCAATTGGTACTTGGGACGAGCTATCAATATTGGGTAAGATCTGATTGCGGCGACGGAACATTTAGTCCGTGGGCTGGTCCTTATGTTTTCAACACAACAGCTTGTTCCCTCGGATGTAATGTAACATTTACCATGACCGATACGTTTGGTGACGGATGGAATGGGAATACAATGAATGTTATTCAGGACGGTTTCACCATCGCAACAATCGGAGGTAACTTTACCGAAGGCGAAGGGCCAATTATTGTTTCTGTGCCTTTATGTAACGGGCCGTTCCAGTTGTTCTGGAATGCAGGAGGAGCATTTGCAGGGGAAGTCGGCGTTACAGTAACAAACTCTTTCGGTCAGGTAATCTATGTTAAAGATCCGGGAGAAGGAGCGCAAAACTCATTGTTGTTTGAAGGAACGGTTGATTGTTCAGCTCCACTGTGCCTGCCACCTTCAAACCTTCAGGTATCAAACATCACAACATTTGGAGCAACTTTGACTTGGACGCCAACGCCGGGGCAAACAGTGACTTCTTGGGAAATATATGCAATTCCGTCTAATTTGCCACCACCACTTCCAACGGATACCCCTACAGCGACAGCAACAGGAAGTCCGTTCACCATCGGTGGCTTGCTTGCCGATACAGAGTATACATATTATGTACGGGCAATTTGTAGCGGAGGAGGAACCAACCCTTGGTCAGCAGCTTCACCGGATTTTACAACATTACCAACTTGTCCTAAACCGACGGCATTAACGGCGACATTAATTACACAAACTACCGCAAGTTTGCAATGGACCAATGGTTCAGGCGAAGCTTCATGGCAGGTACTTGTTTTACCAGCGGGATCACCAGCGCCTACAGCGGGTAGTACGGGATGGGTTACTGCGGGAACCAATCCTTTTGTGGTGACGAACCTTACTTCGGGAACTTCATATGATTATTATGTAAGGGCGGTCTGCAGTGATTCAGATATCAGCACATGGGCAGGACCCTATAATTTTAATACCACTGTATGTGACCCGGTCAACCAGTGTCTTTATACTTTTACAATGACCGACACATTTGGTGACGGATGGAACGGAAACACTATGTCAATCATTCAGAATGGCGTAACTGTGGCCACAATCGGCTCAACATTTACAACAGGAGTTGGCCCGGTAATCGTTCAGGTTCCTCTTTGCCATGGTGTAGCTTTCTCACTGGTTTGGAATACCGGAGGTGCTTTTGCCAATGAAGTTGGCGTATCAATTACCAGCTTCCTCGGGGAAAATATCTTTACATATACACCGGGTACCGGAACACAGGGAACAACACTCTACTCCGGAACAGGAGAATGTATTGCGCCAACCTGCGTTAAGCCTACAAATGTCACTGTGACTGCGATCGGGCTGACGACAGCCTCAGTTTCGTGGGTAGAAAATAACTCTCCAAACGCATCTTCATGGGATATTATAGTGCTTCCTGCAAACGCTCCGGCACCGTTGCCTACAGCGACAGGATGGACAAATGTTACTACAAATCCATATATCTTAACCGGACTTACTGCTGCAACAAACTATAAAGTATATGTAAGATCGGTATGTTCTTCGACCGACAGCAGCTTCTGGAGCACCGGCGCACAATTCAATACACAGATTTGTGCTCCTAGCAACCTTTGTGAATATACTTTTGTAATGGTTGATTCATTTGGCGACAGTTGGAATGGAAATACGATGAACATTTCGCAAAACGGTATTTTAGTAGCTACACTGACCGGACCGACCAATGCCGATGATACGAATCCAGTCTCTCAGACCGTGTCATTATGTAATGGAATTCCATTTCAATTATTCTGGAACTCAGGAGGTGCATTTGCCAATGAGGTTGGAGTTTCAATTGTAAATTCTACAGGTCAGACGATCTATGTCAAAAACCCTGGCAGCGGAAGTCAAAACACGCAATTGTTTTCCGGAACCGTTACCTGTATTCCGGTAACTTGTCCTAAACCCGTTCAGGTTGTTGCGACAAGCATTACCCAGACTTCAGCTTCCATTAGCTGGACAGAGGCAGGATCAGCAACTGCATGGGAAATATGGGTTCTGCCTTTCGGCTCGCCAGCACCAACTTCTGCCGGAATTGCAACAAACAACCCATATCTTGTCACCGGACTTACAGCCGGAACAGCCTACACCGTTTATGTTCGTGCCATATGTTCTGCTACAGATGTGAGTAACTGGTCAACTGTTTATAATTTTGCTACTCCGCCAATTAATGATGAGTGCGCAAATGCCATATTTGCACCTGTTAATCAGGATTTAAGTTGCGTTCAAACCGTTTCGGGAACTATTATAGGTGCTACCGGATCAAATCCTGCACCGGCTTGTCCCGGCGCAGCGAATGACGATGTATGGTTTAGCTTTACTGCACTCGCAAGCGCTCACATCATATCGTTTAATAACAGTGCTGCCCAGCTTTCTTACGGCGTATATTCAGGTGGTTGCTCCGGGTTAACTCAGGTTGCATGTGCTGATGAAAACAGCGAAACCATTACCGGATTAACAGTAGGAACGACTTATTTTATCAGGGTTTATAGCACCGCTGCAACTCCTGTTTTTGTAAATAACTTTAATCTTTGTATCAGTACTGTTCCTTGTGCTACGGCAACGCCATTCTGTACAGGACAGGTTCTTACTTATCCAAATGCAACAGGTATACTTCCGGGTCTTGGCTCATTAGGATGTCTTGGTTCATCACCAAACCCGGCGTTCTTTTTCCTTCAGGTTAATAACGCGGGTCAATTGAATTATCTGATGACGCAGAGTACAACACCGGGCGGCGCTCCTAATCTTGACGTGGATTATGCACTTTGGGGACCTTTCACCGACAATGCTGCTGCTTGTGCAGTGATTCCTAACGACAATCCACTTTCATGTAGTTATTCTGCTGCACCTACTGAAAATTTCAGTATAGCAAACGCACAACTATGTCAAATTTATGTTGTGATGATTACAAACTTCTCGGATGATCCAGGATTTATCACTTTCCAGCAAACAAACACGACAGGCGGAGGAACGACCATTTGTTATCCGTATAATACATTCAACTATTCAGCAAACTCCTATTGCCAAAATGCAGCAAACCCTACTCCGATTCTCGTAGCCGGTGCTGTTGCGGGAACGTATACTTCTTCGTCTCCTGGATTGGTCATTGACTCCGTGACAGGTGTAATTAACCTTGCTGCCAGTACGCCAGGAAATTATATTGTAACCAGCACGACTGTACCTACCACGGGCGGAATATGCCCTTCGATTCCTAATATCACAACCATCCGGAGCGTGACGATCACAGCCGTTCCAGATGCCGCAGTATCTTATGGTACCACGCCATATTGCAACAGTATCGATACGGCACAGGCAGTGACGCTTACCGGAACTTCGGGAGGAACATATTCTTCAAGTAGCGGGTTGTTTATCAATGCCGTTAATGGTAATATTATCCCTGGATTAAGTACTCCTGGGATTTATACAGTGACTTATACTATTGCTGCATCTGGTGGATGTCCGGCCTTTACTACTACTACTCAGGTTGAAATTATTCAAGCGCCTGCAATTCCGTTTATTAATAACGTCAATGCGTGTGATAGTTATACATTGCCTGCACTGGCGGTAGGGAATTACTACATTGAACCAAACGGTGATGGTCAAATGATGAATGCAGATGATGTGATTTATGATTCAATGACCTTGTATGTTTTTGCAGAAAATGCAGTCTGTTCAGATGAGAGGTCATTTACGATTACAATTAATGAAACGCCGCAATTGGCCGAAGTTGATGATGTAATTGTTTGTGATAATTATACACTTCCGATTCTGACAGAAGGAGATTATTATACCGCTACCGGAGGTCCAACAGGTACGGGCGCCTTAATTCCTGATGAAACGGTGATCAGCACAACTCAGAACATCTATATCTATCAGGCTAACGGAACATGTTCTGATGAGGAAATGTTTACGGTTACAGTTACAGGTGCCGGAGGCGCAAATGCCGACGATTTCGCAGATGTTATCAGGTGCGATAGTTATACGCTTCCGACGTTGTCTGCCAACAATACGTTCTATGCTTCCTCAGGCGGGCCTAACGGTGGAGGGAGCGTTATCGATCCTCTTGTGCCTGTTACCACCCCT
>DASWML010000016.1:0-24580 GCA_036399795.1 Flavobacterium sp. | reverse complement strand
TTAATATCCGGATTCTCATTTTCAAGGCGGGAGAAGCCGTCAAGCATCGGGATCGTCTTATTGATTATTCCTGAAGTCGTGATCTGGTTTTCAGAATAAACCACGTAATATGATTCAACTGAATTATAAAAAGCGAGCAGTCCTTCAGCATTAGCGCGGATATTGAAATCGACATCTTCTGAAAAGTTTATCCGCTCATCGTAATTTCCCACTTGTTCAAAAAGGGTTCTTCTGATGCAAACGCTCGAATGATTGTAGATCGGCTGGCGTAGGTTTTTACGGAAGAAGTCATTTACCAGAACCATGTCGCCTGGCGGAATGTCGCTTTTATTTACGCTGGGTGCGATTTCAAGGTTGCCGGGATAAAGTTCCATATAGCTTGTTGCAAATAAATCCGCCTGCGGAAATTTAAGCGTGAGCTCGCGGATTTTCTCGAGAAAAGTCGGTTTCCATAAATCGTCAGCATCGAGGAACGTTATGAATTCGGTGGCAGCATTTTTTATTCCGGTGTTCCTGCTTGCCGAAAGGCCTTTGTTGGATTCATGGTGGACAATCCGGATTTTTTCAGAAATATATTCCTTTGCTTTTGCAAGGCTGTTATCGGTTGAACAATCATCAACAATGATTATTTCGAAGTCGGCAAAAGTTTGTGCCAGCACGCTTTCAATCGTTTTGCCGATAAAGTTTTCCTTGTTGTAAAGCGGAATAATGACCGAGAAGTAAGGCATGTTATTCGGAAAAAATATAATTGAACATCGAATTCCAGGTCAGGAAATCACTGCCGATACGTTCAGACTTAATGCTTGTTGGTAATGTACTGTTGACGTATTTTGTTATCAATCCGGCAAGTTCTTCAGGTTGTTCCGCTGCAAAAAACCACATTTTGTCATACCCGGAGAGCGATTCGTGCGCATACGGCAGATCAGACGCAAAAACCGGCTTTTCATAATGCTGGATCTCGCTTAAAGGCAATCCCCATGTTTCAAGCCGTGAGGCAAAAACCAAAGCATCGCATGAATTATAATAGGCGGCAACTTCAGCACGGGTGAGCACGCCGGTAAAAACGATTTCAGGCAAATGCTGATAAGAACTGTAAATATGCCTCGCGTAGCTATTCTCATCTTTCAATGTCAGGTGAATCATGATCCTGCTGCGGATTTCCATCGGAAGCATTTCAACGGCTTTACAAACCGTCTCGAAATTTTTAAAAGTACGCGGATACGCAGGATAGAAAAAATGGATTTTGTTTTGGTCGAGATTCAGTTTTAATTCCGAAGAAATATGATGGACTTCAGGCGCTGCGGTGACAATATTGTTTAACCCGTACATTTTCCGGAAGGCGTCTTTGATCCACTTTTGCTGAACAATGATGGCGGTGTTCGATTCGGCATGAATCCGGTAAACATATTTATAAAGCATTGAAAAAACACATATTTTGAATCCGAAGCGCCAGTCTTTCAGCTTTGGGTGAAAAAAAGGCGTCGGATTATGCCAATATACGAACTTTCGCGGTGCTGTTACATTGGGAGTAATGTCGTGAAGTGACAGCCACACATCGGGCCTGATTTGTTGCGAAAGTTTCCTGAAGAAATAAAATTCGTAATATAGTCGCAAAAACCATGATCTCTTCGATTTTGGAAATTCATGGTATTCGATACCCGGAATGTTGATCAGTGAAGCCGATGGTACCAGCGCAATGATCCGGATGTTGTTGGCTTTGGCATACTGCGACAGAAAAAACAGGCAATCATGAAGAATGGTCAATATCCCGCTTTGGTTCATATTGATCCCCGAGATTACAATTGTTTTTTGGTTTGGTTTCAAAAGAAATGCTTAGGCTTGTACAAATGTAGGCATTAGCCTGTAACTCCATAGCGGATGACGCACCAGATTGCGCGGAAGCCGTCTTTCCAACTGATTTTTTTGCCTTCATCATAAGTCCGCCCATAATAAGAAATGCCTACTTCATATATCCTGACTTTTGGGATCCGTGCGATTTTCGAGGTGACTTCAGGTTCAAATCCAAAGCGCTTCTCCTTCAGTGTCAATGATTGGAGCATTTTGGTATTAAACAGTTTATAGCAGGTTTCCATATCGGTCAGGTTCAGGTTGGTGAACATGTTCGACAGATTTGTCAGGAATTTGTTCCCGATCGTATGCCAATAGAACAACACCCGGTGCGCATTTCCACCCATAAATCGTGAACCGTAAACCACATCGGCAAAGCCGTCGATCACAGGTTGGAGAAGAATTCTGTATTCGTTCGGGTCATATTCCAGATCGGCATCCTGAATGACCGTAAAATCTCCTGTAACATGCAAAATGCCTGTATGGATCGCAGCTCCTTTTCCATGATTTTTAGAATGTTCGATCACACGGATCGACACCTCAGGATTCTTTTGAATATATCTTGAAATTGCATTCGAAGTATTGTCTGTCGAGCAGTCGTTCACAATGATAATTTCCTTCGAAATGTTATTCTGCAGGTGCGCGTTTATGATCTTGTCCAATATCAGGTGTATTGTCGGGCCTTCGTTGTAAACCGGAATAATGATGGAAAGTTTTGTCATTTAGGTGCGATTGCGGCAAAACTACATTTTTATTTTAAATTGCATTAATTCCTACATTTGCCGAAACTTTGAATATTGTTTACGGAAGATCAAAAGTATTATGCATTACTTACCGGCATCAGCCTTGGCTGGCTTGCGATCCTTGCCGTAGTTTTACAGGTTTTCTCACAGAATTTTATTTATCCCGACAGTACGACTTATCTGCAGGCCGCCCGGCAATTCTATGAATCGTTTGAGCCTAATGATACACGAACCATGCTGCTCGCTGCAATAAATGGGATTCCTTACCTGTTCGGCTTTGCGGATGATGCGGTTTTTTCATGGAGCATTGGAGTCAATATTGGGTCATGGGTTGGCGTCGTCCTGATGCTGTTCAGGATATTGCGCGACTTCATGAATGTCACTTTTGCATTTATGATGTCGCTGCTGTATGTTTTTTGTGTCGGATCTGCAATGGTGACATTCCATCTGCTGGCCGATTCAGTTTTTACATTTTTCCTGTTCCTGTCGGTTTTTCTTCTTCGCGGATACCATCGTTATGGAAAGTATATTTACCTGGCTTCTGCCATCTCGGTTTTGTTGTTAAGCCTGTTGGTGAAACCTGCGGGAAAATTCCTCGTCATCATTGCAATGGTTTTGTTCGGGGGAAAGATCATACGGAACTTTTTCAGTAAAAGTAACCTGCTGCTGCTTTTGTCACTGTCGTTTGTCGTGTTTCAGATGGCATTGATGAAGAAACATTACGGAAATTTCACCCTGACGTATATCGATTCATTCACCTACTTTAACTATCTGGGAACGCGTGCCGACTGTTTCAAAGAGGGAACCGAATTTCGACAGTGCGACAACAACCGGTATGATTATTTTTTGAAATTTTCGCCGTCACAGCAAAAGGAAATTGCCGCTGCAGATGCCAAATCGCAGCTTTTTAATAATACAGGAAATCTTTTCGGGGCTTACCTCACCAATATTTGGATCAATTCCACGCATGGAAGCGCGGCAGTTTCTGATGCGCAGAACGTTAATGACGTGAAATATCACAACGGCCTGAAGTTTATTTTTAAAGTAATGGCAAAAATCCAGATTGTCATGCTCAGCGCAGCCGGGATTTTCCTTTCGCTGTTTTTTCTTTTCAGATTCCGCACTTACGGAGGCTTTTTTGCGGCGATTGCACTTATAAACCTCTATATAATCGGCATTAGCGGAGTTTCCTCAGACCAAGGCGACAGGTTCCATATCGTGATTTATCCGATGGTGATTCTTCTGCTCGGAAAATTTTTAGCGGATAAGCTTTCTATAAGGCATTAAACCGTCCGCTGCACAACTTCAAACAAAGTCCCCTTTTCGACCTTTAGCGTTTTTGAAGGGAATTTCATGATCAGCGCGTAATCGTGCGTGGCCATGAGGATCGTTTTTCCGTTGGCATTGATTTTCCGCAGCACTTCCATGATCTCTACACTGGTTTGCGGATCGAGGTTACCTGTCGGCTCATCGGCAAGGATCAATTCCGGGTCGTTCAGCAAGGCACGTGCGATGGCAACGCGCTGCTGTTCACCGCCCGAAAGCTGGTGCGGCATTTTTTTGGCGAATGTACGCAGGTCGACCTTGTCAAGAACTTCGTCTATTTTTTCCTGCATTTGATGTTTGTCGGTCCATCCGGTTGCTTTTAACACAAAAAGCATGTTGTCGTTTATGCTTCTGTCAGGCAGCAGTTTGAAATCCTGGAATACGATCCCGATTTTTCTTCTCAGGAACGGGATGTTGCTCTCTTTAAGGCTGGTAAGGTCAAAGCCCACAATGCTTCCCTGTCCTTCTGTCATCGGGAGGTCGGCATAAAGTGTCTTCATCAGGCTGCTTTTTCCTGAACCCGTTTTGCCGATGATGTAGATAAATTCTCCGTGGTTGACTTCAAGATTGACATTCGTCATAATGGAGCGATCGTCCTGGTGGACAGTAACATTCCTCAGATATAATACAGGCTGCGACATGTTGGTTGGTTTATCCGGTAAAAGTAGTAAGTTTCATTATCGATATCAAAATTTAAATTGGCAGCAGCCGTATTTATTTTTGAGGCGGCAATGTTAAAAACCATGTTCATAATAAATGCAGAAAATACGCCGTTATAAAATTGATTAAGCGGTAAATTTGAATCTTAAACCAATCAGAAATGCACAAAATATTCCGGCTGTTCTTAATGCTTTTTTTTACGGTGATCATTCCGGTTTCCGCGCAAAAATCCGAAATATACAACAACGGCTCCAGCGATTTCAACAGGGCACTTTACCTTTACAATAACCAGCAATACCAATCGGCACAGGTGCTTTTCGATAAAGTCCGTGCTGAAACAACCAATATGGATGTCGAGGCGGATTGTGCTTATTACAGCGCCAATTGTGCTGTCAGGCTTGAACAGCCCGATGCCGATGTGCGAATGGAGCAGTTTGTCCAAAATTATCCCACAAGCTCCAAACAAAACCAGGCATATATAGAGGTTGCGCATTACCATTTCAGTCAGGGCCGTTATCCACAGGCGCTTGAATGGTTTGACAAGGTTGACGAAAGTACGCTGAGCCGTGCAGAATCAGATAAATTTAACTTCCAGAAAGGCTACAGTTATTTCACTGCGAAAAAGAAAAAAGAAGCCACGCCATACTTCAACAAAGTCGTGAACTCGCAGGAATACGGCTCTCAGGCAAAGTATTATTTGGGATTCATGGCCTACGAAGGCGATGATTACAAAGAAGCCACGAAATATTTTGATGAGGTTTCAGGGGAAGAAAAATATAAGGAAAAACTGTCATATTTTCAGGCCGACATGAACTTCAAGCTTGGAAATTTCCAGAAAGCAATTGACCTCGGGCTTGTAGCAATGCCGAAATCAAACGCGCTTGAAAAATCCGAACTCAACAAGATTATCGGCGAAAGCTACTTTAACCTCAAGCAATACGACAAGGCAATCCCGTACCTGACGCAATACAAAGGGAAAAAAGGGAAATGGAGCAATACTGATTATTACCAGCTTGGTTACGCTTACTACAAGCAAAATGACTATGAAAATGCCATCACGCAATTCAACAAGATCATTTCAGGAAATGATTTCGTAGCCCAGAATGCTTATTATCATCTCGGTGAAAGTTACCTGAAAACAAATCGCAAACAGCAGGCGCTCAACGCATTTAAAAATGCTTCAGAAATGGAATTTGATGCTAAGATCCAGGAAGATGCGATGCTGAATTATGCCAAGCTCAGCTATGATATCGGAAACTCTTACCAGCCGGTTCCGGATGTCCTCGCCGGATTTGTGGAAAAATATCCCGAGTCGCCAAACAGGACAGAAGTCGAAGGATTGCTGATTGATTCTTACATCACTTCAAAAAATTACGTTGGCGCACTGGCTTTGCTCGAAAAAAATAAAAATGCCAACCGCGCTGCTTACCAGAAGGTGACATTTTACCGCGGGCTCGAATTATACACCGATGGGAATTACCAGGACGCGCTTTCTATGTTTAAAAAATCGATTGCCGAACCCCGTGACGCGAAATTTACGGCCCGTGCAACTTTCTGGAGAGGTGAAACCGAATACGTGCTGGACAACTTCAACGAGGCGCTGCTCAGCCTGAAGCAATTCCTGAATTCACCTGAAGCCAAAAAAACACCCGAATATAAAAACATCAATTACAACATTGCTTACACATATTTCAAGCAAAAAGAGTACGATCAGGCGGCGACTTATTTCCAAAGCCATATAGATGCTGTGAAAGATGATAAGGTCCGCCTCAACGATTCCTACCTCAGGCTTGGCGACAGCCGTTTCGTGACGGCAAAATACTGGCCGGCGATGGATGCTTATAACAAAGCCATTGAACTTAAAAGCATCGATGCCGATTATGCAGCTTTCCAAAAGGCCATCAGCTACGGATTTGTACAGAAGAACGATAAAAAAATTGATGATTTCACCAAGTTCCTTCAGGCCTTTCCCAAATCGCAATATCGTGATGATGCCTTGTTCGAACTCGCAAACACATACGTTGCCGAAAACAAGACAGATCTCGCCATCCGCACTTACGACCAGTTGATTTCCGAATCTAAAAACGGTTCTTACGCAGCGAAAGCCATTCTCCGCCAGGGGTTGATCTACTACAACAGCGACCGCGACCAACTCGCGCTCGGTAAGCTGAAGAAGGTCGCTGCCGATTTTCCGCGTACACCGGAAGCGCTCGAAGCTGTTTCAACGGCCCGCCTTATTTATGTCGACAGCGGAAAGGTCGACGAATACGCAACTTGGGTAAAAACGCTTGATTTCGTCGAGGTTTCGGATGCGGAACTGGAAAATGATACTTATGAGGCTGCCGAAAAGCAATACCTTCAAAATAATATGAAGCAGGCCATTTCCGGATTTAGCTCTTACGTGGGTAAATTTCCAAACGGAATCCATGCAATCAAAGCCAACTTTTATCTGGCGCAGGCTCATTTTTCGGAAGGACAGCCCAATAACGCAGTTGCCAGTTATGAGTTTGTCATCTCAAAACCGAGAAATGAATTTACTGAGCAGTCACTTGCCCGCCTGGCAGAAATCTACCTCAAGAAAAACGACGCTGCAAAGACGATCACTGTTTTAAAACGTCTTGAGACCGAAGCTGATTTCCCGCAGAATGTGACTTTTGCACAGGCAAACCTGATGAAGACCTATTACGAGAAGGAAGATTATCCAAATGCGGTGACGTATGCCGATAAAGTGCTTGCCAATCCTAAAACCGACGACAAAGTCAAGTCGGATGCGCAAATCATCGTAGCCCGTTCAGCAATAAAATCGGGCGATGAAACAAAAGCGCGCGCTGCATACACAAAACTGCTTACCATTGCCAGCGGTGAACTCGCGGCCGAAGCATTGTATTACGACGCTTATTTTAAAAATAAAGACGGAAAATACGAGCCTTCCAATGCCGCCGTGCAGAAACTGACGAAAAGCTATTCCGGCTATAAATATTTCGGCGCGAAAGGGCTTATCGTAATGGCGCGGAATTTTTACGCACTGAAAGACAGTTTTCAGGCAACTTACATCCTCGAAAGCGTAATCAAGAACTTTACGCAGTATGCTGATGTAATCACAGAAGCGCAAACCGAACTCGATGCCATAAAAGCACAGGAAGCCAAAACCAACTCTTCAATAACTAACTAAATAAGAGGTAGTTTTTTCTATCTTCTGACAAAATATCAAATATGAAATTCACCTTCAGGTCAGCTTTTTTTATTTTTCTTTTCGGAATACAAGGCGTCGTCGCACAAAAGAAAGACGAGAATATCGGGACAGAAGTCGTTAATGTGGTGAAGCCATATACGCCGACAATTTCTGATGCTTTTAAAGTGAAGGAGACACCGCCGCTCGAGGATGAGGACAACACCAAAAAAAACGACATCAAATACAACATCTTTTCATTCCCTGTAGCCTCGACCTTTACCCCGTCGAAAGGACGCGCGGCTAATGTTGACAAGGAAGCAAGGGAAAGATTGTATAAGAATTTTGCAACGGTCGGACTCGGGCTTTACGGAACGGCGAATGCAGAGCTTTTTGTGACCGAAGAAGTGGGCGATAATGGATTTGTCGCCGGAATGCTTCGCCACCTTTCGTCTGCAGGCGGGATAGATAATGTAGAACTTGAAGACGGTTTCAGCGATTCATCGATCGATTTGACCTACGGAAACAAGCAGCGTGAGCTTTCATGGAATTTTGACCTGGGTTATCAAAACCAGGGTTATAATTGGTACGGACTGCCGGAAGGTTTCGGGTCGACATTAATTCCTGAGGAAAGGGAAGACCTGGTCAACGCCGTGGAGCCGCAGCATTTTTACCACAATGCTTATGCTTCGACAAAGTTTGATTTTAACGAAATGATGTTCAGCAGCGTGAGCGCGAAATACAACCGTTTCTGGGATTCTTACGGTTCTGAGGAAAACAGGTTTTTTGTGAAGCCGGAGCTGAATTTTGAAGTGGCTGAAACCAACATCAACGTGAAGCTGATCGTTGATTATGTTGGAGGTTCATTCGACAACGATTACTTCTTCACCGGCGAATCTATCAAATACGGCTACACCAATATCGGTATTCATCCGAGCTTCAACTGGGTTCGCGACGACTGGTCGGTTAATTTTGGCGCGGCAACATTCCTGAGCTTTGACCTTGAGACCAGCGACAACAAGTTCTTTATTTATCCGCAGGTGAATGCTTCCTACAAACTTATTGGTGATCTGATGATTTTTTACGCCGGGGCCGAAGGTACGATGGAACAAAACACTTACCGCGACTTCACCAATGAAAACCCTTATGTGTCACCAACGCTTTACATCACGCCAACAGACCGGCAGTTTGACATTTTCGCCGGACTCAAAGGAAAGCTTGCCAACAGCGTGAGTTATAACCTGCGCGGATCATATATCAATGAAAGGAACAGGGCGCTTTTCAGGAGCAACGATTACACAGAAAATGCCTTCAATGAAGAATTTGCTTTCGGAAACTCATTCAGCGTGGTTTATGATGACATGAAAACCATTAGTTTTTTCGGAGAACTTAAAGCTGATTTTTCTAAAAATGTTTCCTTCGGCGTCAACGGAACGTTCAGCAGCTACAGTACCGATATCCAGGAGGAAGCATGGAATCTTCCGGCTATAAAAGTCGGTTCTTCGCTCGATGTCAACATCACTAAAAAATGGTATGCCGGAGCAAATGTTTTCTTCGTCGGTGAGCGCAAAGATGTCCAGGACAATCTTGATACCGCCGAAACGGAGCCTGTACAAACACTTGAAAGTTATTTCGATGCCAACGCTCATGTAGGTTACAAGCACAATGAAAGACTGACCGGATTTTTGCGTTTCAACAACATCGCAAACCAGGATTACCAAAGGTGGCTGAACTATCCGGTACAGGGTTTCCAGGTCATTTTGGGCGCGAGCTACAAATTTGATTTCTGATACTTCAGATGACACTCAAGCAACAAATCCACGAACGATACCTGCAGACTGTACAGGATAAAATTGATGCGTTCCGTGATATGATTGCTGCAATGAGCGAAGATTCACGAAATGATGCCAAAGGTTCCGCAGGGGATAAGCATGAAACCGCGCTTTCGATGATGCATATCGAGCAGGAAAAACTTACCAGGAAACTACAGGAATTTGTCGACCAGAAGGCTGTTCTTGAGCGCATCGATCCTTCGGCTTCTTCATCAAAGGCCATACAGGGCAGCCTTGTGATTGCCAATGGAATTTATCTTTATTTGTCGGCGGCGCTTCCGAAAATCACGATTGACGGGAAAAATATCATCGCACTGTCGCCCCAGTCTCCGCTTGGAATGAATTTATTGGGCCAGGAAGCAGGCCATTCCTTCAGTATTGGCACGACAACTTATCTCGTTACTGATATTTCCTGATCGGCCGGTATCATATATTTTGTTATTTTTAAGCGCGGCTACTGACGCTTTTTTATGGCATTAACACTCACTTACAAAACCTACGAACTCCCGCTGCGGCATCCGTTCACTATTTCGCGTTACACAGTTACGGCACAGAAAACCATTGTGGCATGCATCAGCGACGGGGAAATTTCCGGATATGGTGAGGCGACCGCAAATCCGTATTACAACAGCACGGTTGAGAAATTGGCCGCCAGCGTAGATAAGGTTTCTGTTTTTTGCGCTTCCGCAGAAGAGATGCATCCGCGTGATTTCTGGAACCTCATTGAGCCCTGTCTTCAGAACGATTACTTTGCATTGTGCGCCATTGACATCGCGTTTTGGGACTACTACGCCAGAAAGCATGGCCGGACGCTGAGAAGCTTTTTTTCTTCTTCGGAAAGAACACCAATCACATCTTACACAATTGGCATTGATACGATCGGGGCAATGGCAGCAAAAATATTGGAAACGCCGTGGCCGCTATATAAAATTAAGCTTGGTACAAATAAAGATATTGAAATAGTAGAATCGCTGCGTAAAGTCACCGATGCAATGTTCCGTGTTGATGCCAATGCAGCGTGGTCTGCCGAACAGGCGATTTTTTATTCAAAAGAGCTGAAGCAACTGAATGTCGAATTTATCGAGCAGCCGCTTCCCGCAATTGATATCGAAGCCATGAGAAAAGTAAAGTTTGAGTCGGAACTTCCGCTGATTGCCGACGAAAGCTGTCAGCGGTCCGACGATGTGAAAGCATGTTCAGGGTTATTTCACGGGATCAATATAAAATTGATGAAATGTGGCGGCATTACGCCCGCACTCAACATGATTGAAACGGCAAGGAAACTGAATCTGTCCGTAATGGCTGGCTGTATGACCGAATCTACTGTCGGCATTTCAGCACTGGCACAAATTGCGCCGCTTCTGGACTATCTTGACGCAGACGGAGCGATGCTTTTGGCTTCAGATATTGCATCAGGTGTCAGCTTTTCACAAGGCGAAATCCAATATGCTGACCGTTATGGGACAGGCGCCGAAATATTGGCTTTTTAATCAACAAAATGTTAATAACTTCACACCCTTATCGAACGCCTGCGTACTAAAATCAGGTGTGTTTTCTTATATTTGCCTGTTAGTCAAAAATTACATTTTAGAGAGTAAATTATATGAGCGAAGAAGGTAAAAAGAATAACTATTCCGCAGACAGTATTCAGGCATTAGAAGGAATGGAGCACGTAAGAATGCGTCCTTCCATGTATATCGGGGATATTGGCGTTCGCGGATTGCATCATCTTGTTTATGAAGTAGTTGACAACTCGATTGACGAAGCGATGGGCGGCCATTGCGACACAATCTCCGTTGTCATAAACGAAGACAATTCAGTTACCGTAGAAGATAACGGGCGTGGAATCCCTGTAGATCTTCATAAAAAAGAAGGTGTTTCCGCACTCGAGGTCGTTATGACAAAAATCGGTGCCGGAGGTAAATTCGATAAAGATTCATATAAAGTTTCCGGCGGTTTGCACGGTGTCGGTGTTTCTGTGGTAAACGCGCTTTCGCGTCACATGAAATCGACCGTTTTCCGCGATGGAAAAATTTGGGAACAGGAATACGAAAGGGGAAAGTCGATTTATCCGGTAAAACAAATCGGAGAAACCGAAAAAAGGGGAACAAGGCAAACCTTTTGGCCTGACGAAACCATTTTTACCCAGACAACCGAGTTCAGCTTCGATACCCTTTCTGCGCGTATGCGTGAACTTTCGTTCCTGAACAAAGGCATCACGATTACATTTACCGATAAAAGATCGCAGGCTGAAGACGGAAATTATCTTTCCGAAACATATCATTCCACAGAAGGGCTTAAAGAATATATCCGATACCTTGACGGGAACCGTGAGCCGATCATTACCCATGTGATCAGCATGGAAAACGAGAAAGGCGAGATTCCTGTCGAAGTTGCGCTGATCTACAATACAAGCTATACCGAGAATATTTTCTCCTATGTAAACAATATCAATACGCACGAAGGCGGAACGCACCTTCAGGGTTTCCGTAGCGGACTTACCCGTACACTTAAAAAATATGCCGATGCATCCGGACTTTTGGAAAAACTGAAGTTTGAGATCACCGGTGATGATTTCCGTGAAGGATTAACCGCAATTGTATCGGTTAAAGTTGCCGAACCGCAATTTGAAGGACAAACCAAGACCAAACTCGGAAACAGGGAAGTTGTTTCTCCCGTGAGCCAGGCTGTGGCCGAAATGCTTGAAAATTACCTTGAGGAAAATCCGAACGATGCCAGGACAATTGTCCAGAAAGTGATCCTTGCGGCGCAGGCACGCCATGCGGCGAAGAAGGCGCGCGAGATGGTGCAGCGCAAGACCGTGATGGGCGGCGGCGGACTTCCGGGAAAGCTTTCTGATTGTTCTGAACAGGATCCGGCAAAATGCGAAGTTTATCTTGTCGAGGGTGACTCGGCGGGCGGAACGGCCAAACAAGGGCGCGACAGGGCATTTCAAGCGATACTTCCATTAAGGGGTAAAATCCTGAATGTGGAGAAAGCCATGCACCACAAGGTTTTTGAAAATGAAGAAATCAGGAATATCTTTACAGCACTCGGTGTCACCATTGGTACTGCCGAAGACAGCAAGGCGCTGAACCTTGAAAAACTCCGTTATCATAAAGTCATCATTATGTGTGATGCCGACGTTGACGGAAGCCACATTTCGACATTGATCCTGACATTCTTCTTCCGTTTCATGAAAGAGCTGATCGAGGAAGGCCATGTTTATATCGCGGCGCCGCCATTATACCTTGTAAAAAAAGGGAATAAGAAAGAATATGCGTGGAATGATGTACAACGCGACCAGGCCAATGAGCGCATGGGCGGAAGTGCCGCAATCCAGCGTTATAAAGGTCTTGGCGAGATGAACGCCGAGCAGCTTTGGGAAACGACAATGGATCCGTCATACCGGACGTTGCGCCAGGTTACGATCGACAGCCTTGCGGAAGCCGACAGGATTTTCTCTATGCTGATGGGCGATGAAGTTCCGCCGAGAAGGGAATTTATTGAAAAAAATGCGGTTTACGCCAATATTGATGCGTAGGCAACAGCCTAGCCCTGATGGCAGCGGCATCCTTTTGCGAAGTGCAACGACGCGAGCGTCAGCGAAGAGCGTAAGCAAGCAAAAGATATAGCGGACAGCAGGTTTATGCTTCAAACGAACAACAAACAAAATCTCATATAAAATGAAAGTTACAATAGTTGGCGCCGGAAATGTAGGCGCGACCTGCGCAGACGTTATCGCTTATCGCGGGATTGCATCGGAAATCGTTTTACTGGATATCAAGGAAGGATTTGCTGAGGGAAAAGCGATGGACATCAGTCAGTGCGCCGCCAATTCAGGATGGAATACCAGAGTATCGGGTGTTACCAATGATTATTCAAAAACCGCCGAAAGCGACGTTGTGGTCATTACTTCGGGGATTCCCAGAAAACCGGGGATGACACGTGAGGAACTGATTGGGATCAATGCCGGTATTGTAAAAGGCGTAGTTGAGAACGTGCTGAAACATTCACCTGAGACGATTGTTGTGGTTGTTTCAAATCCGATGGATACGATGACTTACCTCGCGCTTAAAGCTACGGGTCTTCCAAAAAACAGGATTATAGGAATGGGCGGCGCGCTTGACAGCTCCCGTTTTAAATATTATTTGTCAAAAGCACTGGATAAGCCAATTGGCGATGTTTCGGCGATGGTTATCGGAGGTCATGGCGATACGACGATGATTCCGCTTACAAGGCTGGCCTCATACAACGGTATTCCGGTATCGGAATTCCTTTCGCAGGAACAGCTTGATAAAGTCGCAGCTGATACGATGGTTGGCGGCGCAACGCTTACAGGCTTGCTCGGAACTTCGGCATGGTATGCGCCGGGAGCTTCGGTAGCGTATCTTGTAGACAGCATTCTGAACGATCAAAAGAAGATGATTGCCTGCTCGGTAATGCTGGAAGGCGAGTATGGGTTGAATGATATTTGTATCGGCGTTCCCTGCATTATCGGGAAAAACGGAATCGAGGAAATCCTTGAGATCAAGCTGGATGACGTTGAAAAAGGCTTGCTTGCAAAAAGTGCCGATGCGGTGAGGAACATGAATTCCGACCTGAAGTCGGTCCTGGCCTAAACATCAAACACAGCAAAAAAGACTGCAAATCCTGCAGTCTTTTTTTTGAGATTAACCAATAAATAAAATTGGTTAGTCTTACTGTTAATTATATATTTGCACGGTTTCAAAAATTGGGCATACTATATTAAGGTATGAACAGAAACCAAAAAACCAACCTGAACAGAACAAGAGTTAATTAATTTTAGTAATAATGCAGAATAGAGGATTAGTCAAATTTTTCGCAATTTTATTTGCATTGGTAAGCATTTACCAGCTTTCTTTCACCTTCGTGGCTCAAAAGATAGAAAGTGATGCCAAGAGCTACGCCAAAGGAGATTCACAACGCGAAGTGAAGTACCTTGATTCCATAGGCAAGGAAAAAGTATTTAATCTGGGTTTTACTGATTTCACCTACAATGAGGTGAGAGACAAGAAGATCAATAAAGGACTTGACCTGGAAGGCGGTATCAATGTACAGCTTCAGATTTCGGTTAAAGACATCCTTAAAGGTCTTGCAAATAATTCAAATGATCCTGTTTTTAACAAAGCTCTTGATGAGGCTACGAAAAATAAGCAGGGTAATGAAGATTATCTGGATGCGTTCTTTAATGAATTTGACAGGGCTTCAAACGGAACAACAAAGCTTGCTTCCCCGGATATTTTCGCAAACAAAATCCTTGGCGATGAAGTAAACTTCAAAATGAGCGATGACGAAGTAGAAAGGGTTATCCGCAGAAAAGTAGATGAATCCATTTCCAGCGCATTCGAGGTATTGAACAAGCGTATCGATAAGTTCGGTGTTGTACAACCCAATATTCAGCGTTTAGGCCAATCAGGAAGAATTCTTGTTGAGCTTCCGGGAGCCAAAGACGTAGACCGTATCAAAAACCTGTTGCAAAGCACCGCGCAACTCGAATTTTGGGAAACTTATAAAATTGAAGAACTCGGAAATTTCCTTCTGTCTGCCAATGAAGCTTTGAAAGCTACTGAAAAGGCCGATGTTGCGGTTACTGAAACTAAGACAACCGGACTTGATTCATTGCTTACTGATAAGGCATCTGATTCTGCTGCCGTGAAAAAAGGAAACAACCCGCTTCTTGACAAATTTGTCGCCCAGGGCGGCGGACCGGTACTTGCTATCGTGGCTCCGAAAGATACTGCTGCGATCAATAAATACCTCAGAAGGCCCGAAATTAAAAACCTGCTTCCTGCAGATAAGCGTTATGCTAAATTTGTATGGGGAAAAGCCACTACGGTCCAGGATGATAAATCAGCCGATGTAGAAGCCGTTGAGCTTTATGCGCTGAAAGGCAACCGTGACAACCAGGCTTCAATGGGCGGCGGCGTGGTGACCGATGCACGTGATTCGTTCGACCAGTTAGGCAAGCCTTCCGTGACCATGCAAATGAACGGACAGGGCGCTAAACAATGGGAAGAACTTACAGGAAAAGCATATACAGATAAAGGATATATCGCGATCGTACTTGATGATGTCGTTTATTCTGCCCCGGGCGTTTCTACAGGCCCGATTTCAGGAGGACGTTCTGAAATTTCCGGAGTATTCGATGTAACTGAAACAAAAGATTTAGCGAACGTACTCCGCGCAGGTAAACTTCCTGCAGCAGCAGAAATTGTACAATCGGAAGTTGTTGGTCCGTCACTCGGACAGGAAGCTATCGATAACGGAACGAATTCAGCCATCATCGGATTGCTGATCGTTTCCCTGTGGATGATCATCTACTACGGAAAAGCCGGCTGGTATGCAAACGTTGCGCTTGCTGTGAACCTGCTGTTCCTTTTCGGAATCCTTGCAAGCCTTGGCGCTGTTCTTACCTTGCCGGGTATTGCGGGTATCGTTCTTACAATGGGTACGGCCGTCGATGCGAATATTATTATCTATGAGCGTGCGAAGGAAGAGCTTCGCGCCGGAAAAACGCAGGAAGAAGCTGTTAAGAACTCCTTCGGATGGAAAGGTGCAATGCGTTCGATTGTCGATGCAAACGTGACACACGTACTGACCGGTGCGGTACTGTTGATTTTCGGTACAGGACCAATCCAAGGATTTGCGACTACACTATTGATCGGTATTGCGACATCATTGTTTACATCAATCTTCATTACCAGAATGTTGCTTGACTGGAGTGTCGCCAGAGGAAACAAACTTTCTTTTACAACCGGATTTTCAAAGAACTTCTTTACGAATTTCCATTTTGACTTCCTTGGAATCAAGAAATATACTTATATATTCTCTGCAATTGTTGTTATCGTGAGCGTGATTTCACTGGCAACACACGGACTCAACCAAGGTGTTGACTTTGTAGGGGGAAGGACATTCCAGGTGCGTTTCGAAAAGCCTGTGAGTGCTGAAGAAGTTAAATCGGAACTTGCCCCGGTATTGGGTGGAAGCGCGGAGGCTAAAATCTTCGGAGCCAACAATCAGCTTAAGATTACAACTAAATACAGGGTTGAAGATCACGGAAACGAAGCTGATGCAGCGGTCAACAGGATTCTGTTTGACAACCTGAAAAAGCATTATGGTGCCGGGATGACTTACGAAAGATTCGTAAACAGCTATGACGGGAAAGAGCTTGGCATTCTTCAGGCTTCAAAAGTAGGTCCGACCGTGGCTGACGATATTAAAACAAACTCGTACTGGGCAGTTCTAGGTGCAATGGCTATTGTGTTCCTTTACCTGATGATAAGCTTCAGGAAGTGGCAATACAGCCTTGGCGCTATCGCTGCAATCGCACACGACGTTATTTTTGTTTTAGGAATCTACTCGCTGCTATGGAAGTATATGCCGTTCGGAATGGAAATCGACCAGCACTTCATCGCTGCGATCCTGACCGTTATCGGATATTCAATGAACGATACCGTGATCGTATTCGACAGGGTTCGTGAATACCTTGGCGGAAAGGTGAAAGGTAACTTTAACCAGATCGTAAACCAGTCAATCAACTCAACGATGTCAAGAACCATCAATACATCACTGACGATGATCCTCGTGTTGTTGATCATGTTTATCTTCGGCGGTGAATCGATCCGCGGATTTATCTTCGCGATGCTAGTAGGTATCGTTGTCGGCACGTATTCATCACTGTTTATTGCTACACCGGTATTGGTTGATACAATTTCAGATGCAGAACACAAAAGAATAGAAGAGGAGCACAACAGGGCTTAATATAAAATATATTCAATAAGAACCGATGAGCGATCATCGGTTTTTTTATATGCAAGATTTTCATTAAGCAAGATCATTATTACACGGGAACTACTGAATAAACCATCAACCGGCCATCAAAGAATATGTGAAGCAAAAAACACATTAGTTAGCTCAATAAAAAAACCGGTGAGTAATCACCGGTTATCTAAAATCTCAAGTCTTATCTTAAATGCAAATCATACCTTAATATGACCCCAGTTTTCACCGGTTTTAATGCGGTGAATCTGCATCTCGCTTACGCCGAATTCTTTTGCAAGCATCTTGATGCGGGTTTTCCTGTTCGGGTCGAGGAGACGCTTCTTTAACCGGATTACCTGGGTTGAAGTGAGCTTTTTTCCGTCGCCATTATTTATCACAATGAAAGGACGGTTTTTCTTCGCTGCGATCACTCTTGGGCTCGTTTGGGTGTGAGCGAGCATTTCCTGCCTTGTAGCCCATTTAAGGTTGCTGACGTGGTCGTTTGACCTGTTGTGGTCCAGATGCAGCACGTGGATCTGTTCATCTGACGTACGCGGAATAAAATATTGTGCAACAAGTTTGTAAACAGGCAACGATTTCCTTTTGCCTTTTCCGTTAACAATGTAGTAATTGATATACCTGTAGCCGTTGCTTATCCTGATATTGAAAAGTTCGCCATCGGAGATGTCATCTTTGAAGCGCAACAGCCGTCCGTAATTTGAAATGGCATAACGCGAAGTAGCTTTTATTTCAAAGGAAATTTCCCGAAATTCTTCGGAAGGATAGTATCGTAACATAAATCTTGGGGTTGTTTTACAAAAATAAAGAGGCATGACGTTTTTACGGAAAACCGTAAACGAATTTAACTTTAGTTTATGAAATAACGTTAGAAGTTATACCTCAATTGGTTTCTCTGAATTCAACACCATGTAAAGGCCTACAAGAATAAAAGGAATGCTGAGCCATTGTCCGGTCGAAAACAGTCCGAGATAACTTTCAAATCCGCCCTGGCTTTCCTTGATGAATTCTACCAGAAAACGCACCGACCACAAGAGAATGAGGAACATTCCGAAAATATATCCCAACCTTTCGCGGACGCTTGTTTTCCAGTACAGCAGGAACAGGATCGCAAATACGATAACATAACCAGCAGCTTCATACAATTGAGCCGGATGGCGTACAGGAACCTGCTGGAGCAGTGATGCGAATTGTGGATTTTCGGAAATCGCGCGGTATGCCTCTTTTGGTGTGGCAATATTTGTTGCGGCAACCGCGTCACCGGAACTGAAATGGTCATGAACAAACTTAATTCCTAACGGGGAATCTGTTTCTTTTCCAATAATTTCTGAATTAAAGAAGTTTCCGATCCTTACGAAAATAGCGCCGCTTGCCACCGGGATAACCACGCGGTCAAGTACCCATAATAAAGGTCGTTTCATCACTTTTTTGCTGAAGAAGTACATGGCTATAATAATGGCAATGGCTGCGCCATGGCTTGCCAGTCCCTGAAAACCGGTAAAAGCGAATGTTGGCGTGAACTTGAAGGGGAGCAGGATTTCGTCCAGATGATTCCGGTAATATTCCCAATCGTAAAAAAAGACGTGACCGAGCCTTGCCCCAAGCAGTGTTGCAACAACGGTCCAGATAAAAAGAGAGTCCAGTTTTTCAACCGGCTCGTGTTCGCGGTCAAAAATCTTTTTCATAATGTACCAGCCCAAAGCAAAAGCCACAACAAACATCAGGCTGTAGTATCTAATAACAAAAAAGCCAAGATCGATGCCTTCGGAAGGATCCCAGACTATGTGCAGTGCGTGTGTCATAATAAGGATAAGAATCGTAAATATAGATATTTTACTATAATATAAAATCAGGTAATTATTTATGACGGCACCTTTGCTTCGGAACAGGGTCATAACCGCTTCGTCCCCACGGATGGCAGCTCAGGATACGTTTAATACCGAGATAACCGCCATAAAACAGTCCATGAAACTTCAATGCTTCAATCATGTATTGTGAACATGTAGGTTCAAACCTGCACGATGCCGGTAATAAAGGAGACAGCACAATCTGGTAAAACCGTACGAGCATTATGAACGGAAATGTGATTATTCTTTTCAAACTAAAGGCTGTCACAGCGAAAAAGAAGTGCCGTCTTTTCCATCTTTAAGTTCAATACCTGCCGCAGAAAGCTGATCCCGTATCTGGTCAGAAAGAGGAAAATCCTTGTTTGCCCTTGCCCTGTTTCGAATGTCCACCAGTATTTTAACGACATTTTCCAATTTATCGTCATTCTGGCCCGATGCATTGTTTTTCTCGAGTCCGAGTACATCAAAGACAAAAGCTTTCATCGTTTTTGCAAACAATTTCAGGTCGGCCAACGATAATGTCTCCCTGTTTTCTTTCAGCAGGTTTATAAACCGTACGCCTTCAAAAAGCTGCGCAATAAGGATAGGGCAATTAAAATCGTCATTCATTGCCTCATAGCACGATTGGCTCCAGTGATCAATGTCGATCGTAGACACGCCCGATGCAGTAATCTCATCAAGTCTCTCGATGGCTTCCATCAGCCTCAAGAATCCTTTTTCTGCGGCGCCGAGTGCTTCATCCGAAAAATCAAGAATACTCCTGTAATGTGCCTGAAGCATGAAAAAACGCACCACGGCAGGTGAATAAGCCTTGCTCAGGATGTTGTTTTCGCCGGTATAGATTTCGGAAGGAAGAATATGGTTTCCTGTGGATTTCGCCATCTTCTTCCCGTTGAGGGTAAGCATGTTGGCATGCATCCAGTAATTGACCGGCGATTGCCCCGTACTGGCTTCATTTTGCGCAATCTCACATTCATGATGCGGGAATTTCAAGTCCATCCCGCCGCCATGGATGTCAAAATGATTGCCGAGGTATTTGGTGCTCATCGCCGTACATTCCAAATGCCATCCCGGAAAGCCATCGCTCCACGGGGAAGGCCAGCGCATGATGTGTTGCGGTTCGGCCCGTTTCCACAAGGCAAAATCCTGCGGGTTCTTTTTATCGGTCTGGCCGTCAAGATCGCGTGTATTGGAAAGCATGTCTTCGATATTCCGGCCGCTGAGTTTCCCGTAGTGGTTGGTTTCGTTGAATTTTACGACATCAAAATAAACAGATCCGTTTGCCACATACGCATAGCCATTATCGATAATCTTTTTGATGATCTCGATTTGTTCAATAATATGTCCGGTTGCTGTAGGCTCAATGCTTGGTGGCAGAAAATTATAAGCATTAAGCACGTCATGAAAATCAACCGTATAACGTTGCACGATTTCCATCGGCTCAAGCTCTTCCAGCCGGGCTTTTTTGGCAATGCGGTCTTCACCTGAATCGGCATCGTTTTCCAGATGTCCGGCATCGGTGATATTGCGCACATACCGTACTTTATATCCCAGATGGGTCAGGTACCGGAAAATGATGTCAAATGACATAAACGTCCGCACATTGCCCAAATGCACATTGCTGTAAACGGTTGGGCCGCAGACATACATTCCGATGTGTCCTTCGTGGATTGGAACAAAAATCTCCTTCTCCCCGGTGAGTGAATTATAAATCCTGAGCTGTTGTGATCTGTACAGTGCCATTGTGTTTTTTTGAAGCTGTTCCTGCTATGCGCTATATCTTTTTTGTGGAAGTTCCTGTTGTGTCTTCAGCATCCGAACAACAAAAAAGGATGCCGCTGCTATCAGGGCTAGGGCAGTTGCCTGAACGGAGCTTAGAATTTTGTTTCGAGTTTAATATAATCAAGAAATTCACGGCGTGTCTGGAGTTCCTTGAATTTTCCTCCGAATTCGGCTGTCACGGTGCTGCTTTCAATATCTGAGATACCGCGGGAGTTGACGCAAAGATGTTTGGCATCGATTACACAGGCAACATCTTCAGTCTTTAGTATCTGTTGAAGTTCCTGTACGATCTGCATGGTCAGGCGTTCCTGCACCTGCGGCCTTTTTGCATAATATTCTACGATCCTGTTCATTTTAGATAAACCGATTACCGTTCCATTGGAAATGTATGCTACGTGGGCACGGCCTACTATCGGCAGCAGGTGGTGTTCGCAGGTGGAGTAAAGCGTAATGTTTTTTTCGACAAGCATTTCCCCGTACTTATAATGATTTACAAATGTGGAAGGTTTGGGTTTTTTATCAGGATTGAGTCCGCCGAAAATTTCCTTTACAAACATTTTGGCCACGCGGTTTGGTGTGCCTTTGATGCTGTCGTCATTAAGGTCCATTCCAAGGGTATGGAGAATGTGTTCCACGTCCTTTTTTATCAGCTCGATTTTTTGTTCATCAGGTATTGCAAAAGCACCGTCCCGCAAGGGGTTAACTGCGTTAGTAAATATGTGGTCATCGCCGGTATCGTCCGGAAAATCCATGTTGCTCATGCTTGCGTTAGGGTATAATTTATATTCCTTGTTTCCTTTGGATGCAAAGATAAATAAATATAATACTATTATGTTAGGGTGTTAATTTTAAAATTTCTGCTAAGATTTATATAAAATTCCCTTAAATTTATTAAATTTCGCACCCTTATAAATACCATTTGACATGAAGTGGAAATCATTACTCTTTTTATCTGTAACGTGCCTGTGTTTTAATAACTTAATTTTTTCAAACGGCGCTTTAAGCAGCCCAATTGAGACTATTAAAATTAATGAGGCCGTTTTGCCTACTGCCACCATTAGTGGTACGGCTACTGTGTGCAGAAATGCGCCACAGCCGTTGATTACTTTTACAGGTAGCGACGAGACCGGCCCATATACTTTTACCTACAACATTAACGGCGGTCCCAATCTTACGGTTGTAACCACTTCAGGCAATAGCGTGACAGTTGCCGCACCTACCAATGTGGTCGGAGTCTTCAATTATAACCTTGTTAGTGTTTCCTGTCCGACGGCGGGTTGTTCTCAAGCCCAAACGGGAACTGCGACCATCACAGTGCTTGCTTCGCCGAGCGCTACAATAACAGGCACTTCGTCATGTGTAGGCGCTTCATCAGCCCAGGTAACTTTTATAGGGTCAAACGGAACGGCACCTTATACTTTTACCTACAATATCGGCGGAGGTGCAAGCCAAACCATTACAACGATTACAGGAAACAGTATTTCATTGCCGGTTTCATCGGCAGTTGCAGGAGCTTTTGTTTACAATCTTATAGGCGTATCTTCTCCGGGAACGCCGGGCTGTACACCGATATTGACCTCAAGCGTCACGATTAATATTGCCAATATTCCTACGGCTAGCCTAAGCGGCAGTACCAGTGTTTGTCCGGGAACTACTGCCCCTATCTCAGTAACCGGTACTCCGAATGCAACAGTTGTGCTTTATGCCAGTACAGGTGCATACAGCACTGTATCATTAAATGCTGCAGGTACTGCAACTTTTACGACTCCGCCAATTAATCAGGAAACGGTATTTACTATAAATAGCGTTCAGACAACTCCGCCTGGATGTACCAATCAAAGCGTTCCTGGATCAGTAACCATATCAATAAATATTAATGGTTGTGCTTCGGTAGTTGCCGGTAACCTCGATTTGTCAAGTAATGTTCCGCCAATATGTAATGCAGGGGAATGCCGCCAACTCAGCGCCGAGTATGTTGACCTTGGAACTACGACTCAATACGCGGTAAGCTCTATACCTTATTGTCCACAGGCTTCTTTTACGGATCCTTCCTTTGTACCGGTGTCGGTTGATACAGATGATGTATGGTCTGGTGATATACCCTTGCCTCAAGGTTTTGTTTTTTGTTTTTTCGGTCAGTCTTATACTTCTGCAAACGTGGGATCCAACGGTGTTGTAACATTCAACTCACATTTAGAAGGCGAAGGATGCCCGTGGAATTATAATGCATCAGTACCAAGCCCCGCGTTTCCTATACTTAATGCAATTTATGGGGTGTATCAGGATATTGATCCCAACGTCACGCCAACACCTCCTGCAGCGATACATATAGGCTACAAGATAATGGGTGTATATCCTTGCCGGAAACTTATTGTTAATTTTACAAACGTGCCGCAGTTCTCATGCCTAAACAGTGTGGGCTTGCAAACGTCACAGATTGTATTGTATGAGATTTCAAATATTATTGAAATATATGTTGAACGCCGTGTACCTTGTACTGGTTGGAATAATGGAAATGGTGTCATTGGTATTCAGAATACCACCGGTTCATTAGGTTATACCCCGCCTGGGCGCAACACAGGTTCCTGGTCTGCTTTTAATGAAGCTTGGCGTTTTACACCAAACGGACCATCTGCTGTAACTTTCCAGTGGCTGGCCGGCGATGATTTTTATAGTTCAGATACGACAATTACAGTTTGCCCCACTGAAACAACGACTTATACAGCAGTGGCACAGTATGATGTTTGTGGTGTAGCTCCTGTCGAGATAAAAAAAGAGATTACTGTAGAGGTAATTGAAGACTTTTCTCAGGAACCCCAGGATCTTATTGAATGTGAAAATCTTTATGACCTTACCGAAAACACCCCGGTGATTATCGGGGTCGAAGATCCAAGCTTATATGAGGTTTATTACCATCTCAATTATGCAGATGCAGCAAATGCAGCTAATCCAATTGGGAATCCTGAAACTTATGTCAGCACCGGCTCTGGTCAGACAATATATGCCAGTATCATCAATTTCAATTCGCCTTGTATTGTGGTGAAGGATTTTCAGCTCATTTTAGATGACTGTTCATGTCCTTCGATTACAGATCCTTCTTCTGCCCAGGCGGTATGTTTAGGGGGTGATCCTGGGCTGCTTGGTGTTGACACTGAATTTACGGGAACCGACGCAATATCTTTTGTATATTTTACAACACCGCAAACAGGAACGGCTATGTATTCTGGCGGTGCGTTACTTGGAAGTGCTACCCCGAACGGTGCAACTTTTGCATCATATGATCCGCCGATCTTAGGAAATACTGGGTCACTGCCTAATGTGGCAGGTACTTATTATGTTTACGCGATAGCCAATCCAACTCCTCTTGAACCAAATTGTCGTCCGTACAAGGAAATTATAGTGGTTGTAAATGAGTTACCTACTGCCACGATCTCGGGCAGCACCACCATCTGTTCCGGTAATACGGGTACAATAACTTTTACGGGTACTCCTTTATCTACTGTAACTTATACTATTGACGCTGGAGCCAATCAGACAGTTGTTCTTAATGCGGCAGGCACTGCCATTGTC
>DASWML010000015.1:0-30840 GCA_036399795.1 Flavobacterium sp. | reverse complement strand
GACAATGGCAGTGCCTGCCGCATTAAGAACAACTGTCTGATTGGCTCCAGCGTCAATAGTATAAGTTACAGTAGATAAAGGAGTACCCGTAAAAGTTATTGTACCCGTATTACCGGAACAGATGGTGGTGCTGCCCGAGATTGTAACCACTGGAAGCGGATTAACAATCAACTGAAAGAATACAACATCAAAATTACCGGGATCGGCATTATCTTCCATCCTTACGTAGATCGTTTGGCCATTAGTTCCCACAAAATTATCTGCAGGGCTGATCGCAGCAGCATCTGCATCGGCATCTGCCTGATTAAGGTGATATGTGACAGTCCACTCTGCCGGAAGATTCTCATCCAGCACCAATGGCGTTTGTGTAGTAAGGTCAAAAATTGCGGTTCCATTATTTGATGGATCATCACATACTACCATGTCAGGTGGCGTTGTTGCGCTGCCGCAGTCATCACTCAAAGTAAAAGCGACAATCACATAACATCCGGTAAAATTCTCAACCCTAATATAAATTTGCTCACCAACAGTACCCGGATAATTATTAAGATTTGAAATGATCGGATTAAATATAACCTCCGCATCGGCAAATGAATTATGATAACTGATGTTGGCAAGGTCAGATGGATTAATTGAACCCAATACTTCGGGCTCAATGTCTGTTAAATCAAAAATAAGGTCTTCCTCGCACAACCCACCCGGATCTTCAACAACGGGAATTTCCTGTTGATACTCGATAGTCATACAATCATTAACCGGACAAGCCGCCCCGAATGGATAAGCAGTAACACAATATTCCCCTGGCTCAGTAATAGTATAACACTCTCCCGTTACCCCATTTATCAATTCTCCATCATGGAACCATTCATGCACTATACCATCGCCTAGCCCTGTGCATATTTCCGTAGTTTGGCCGTAACAAACAGCGAATCCGTTTGAAACAAGGTAATCATCAGGCAATTCAAGTGGTGTAGAATTGAAACTGTTTGCCTGAAGAAAGACCGCCGAGTCCAAGCCATTATCCCCAACATTGGCAATGGCAAGTTTTATATGATACGTTTCTCCGCATTGCACTGTCGCACTTGCCGTCAGCACAGTCGTAAACCCGTCAAGCTGGATCGTAGTATTGACTCCCGGCGTAGTTCCCGTACCATTGTTCACATAGTAGGCACAGTTAACACAGTCGGATCCGTTAGGATTTCCATTATTCAGGTTATTGATGGAAACCGGCGTATTAGCCGTCCCGGGAACTATTGCTATGTTGATTCCCCCGTTACTGAACGGGCCTGATATTCCGGGGCCACTGAGAAAAAATCCAAAAACATCATTAAAAGTAGTACCTACCCATTCTGGATATTCCTCTGATCCAAATACATAATTAAACGATAGATCCTCCCCGGTCGGCACAAAATCGAATTCGATGACTGCCGAAGTATTCACGCCTTGCGGTCCGGCAATACTCGCTAAATCACCATCAACATATCCAGGGCTGCTGGTTGGATTTGTAGCACTACCCGCATTATTCGCACTGGCAATCGGTATGGCATCAAAAGGACCAGGCGGAAGCGGGATTACGACTTTTCCTGTCGCCATGACCACGCCTTGGTTGATGCCTAGATTCGTCGACGCACCATTATTAAAAAATCCGACTTGGTCGCGCACAAAACTGGCATTAACAGCGACCCCGTTAAACTTAATATTGGTCACAGAAATTCCACTTCCCAATAGTACATTTTGTACCAATTGAGCCGGTGTCTGGTTGTTGGTAACCGTCAGTTGCGCATGAGATAACAAGCTGAAGGCGAACAACATGGTGAGAAGTAATAATTTTTTCATATAAAATATATTAAGAAGGCGCATAGCAAACACCTTATCAATTGTTAATTAATTGTTTAATTCCCAAATATACTTAAAGCCCGAGAATTAGTTTGTTAAATTTGCCGAAAATAATACTATAATGTCAAAAATCAACATAAAAAATACGCAGAATCCAGCAATCATTAAATTCGAATTTCCTGATTTTATCGCAGGCACTGACAATTACGAATTTAAAAATATTGACGAGGCCTCAGCTTCTCCTCTTGCCCAACAGTTATTTTATCTTCCGTTTGTAAAAACCGTATATATTTCAGGGAATTTCATTGCGATCGAAAGATATAATATAGTCGAATGGGAAGATGTACAAGAAGCCGTGGCAGAGCAGATCGAAGAATATTTCAACAGCGGAAAACTCATCGTCGCACCAAAAGAACATGCAGCGAAAAAAGCCGTTGAAGTTTACGGTGAAATCACCCCCAATCCGTCTGCATTGAAGTTCGTTGCTTCTATTTTGCTCACGCGAATTCCGGTTGAATATAAAAATATTGACCAGGCAGCTTCGTCGCCACTGGCAAAACAATTGTTCAATTTTCCTTACGTACGCGAAATTTTTATCGATGAAAATTACGTATCCATTACAAAATACGACAGCTACGAATGGAACGACATTACCCAGGAATTGCGCAGCTTTATTAAAAACTATATCCAGAACGGCGGACCGGTCATCGACGAAAGTCTCATTCAGACAAATTCAATAAAAGAGGAGCAAAAAGAACGCGACTTCGATAACCTCGATCCTGTTTCACAACGCATTATCAATATCCTTGAAGAGTATGTCAAGCCCGCAGTTGCTGCCGATGGCGGTAATATCGTATTCGATTCCTATGACGAAACCGACAAGCGCGTCAAAGTTGTCCTCCAGGGCGCTTGCAACGGCTGCCCTTCGTCGACTTTTACGCTGAAAAGCGGCATCGAGAACATGCTCAAGGACATGCTCAAAGACGATGACATCAAAGTCGAAGCCCTAAACGCATAACAGTTTTTTTCTGGAGCAATTTCCTGCTGTCCGCTGTATCTTTTGCTGCTGAAGCACGCAAAAGGATGCCGCTGCCATCAGGGCTAAAAACCTTCACATCATGAACGAACTATCTTCCGAAACCAGTCCATACCTGCTGCAGCACGCCTCAAACCCGGTTCATTGGAAAGCATGGAACAGCCGTTCACTGGCTGTCGCGCGCGAAACCGATAAACTCATAATCGTGAGCACCGGCTACTCAGCCTGTCATTGGTGCCACGTTATGGAACACGAAAGTTTTGAAGACGAGGAAGTTGCCCAAACAATGAACCGCCATTTCATCAGCATAAAAGTCGACCGTGAGGAACGGCCGGATATCGATGCCACTTATATGAAAGCCGTACAACTCATGACAGGCCGCGGCGGATGGCCCATGAACGTGGTTTGCCTTCCCGACGGACGCCCGGTTTGGGGCGGAACTTACTTCCGGAAAAATGAATGGATCAATTCACTTGAATATCTTGCCGACTTATATCAAACCGACAGGAATAAGGTGCTTGAATATGCCGAAAAACTTCATGCAGGCATCAATTCAATCAGCATAATTGGTTCGTCCGACAACAAAAAAACTTTATCCAAAAAACTTCTTCCTCCTTTGATCAAAAAATGGAAGAAAAGCTTCGACAGCGAATTCGGCGGCTATGAACGCGCCCCGAAATTCATGATGCCAAACACCTATAAATTCTTGATGCGTTACGGCTGGCAAACCGGCGACAAAGATATTCCCGATCATGTGAACCTTACACTGACCCGGATGGCGTGGGGCGGACTTTTCGATACGGTTGGCGGCGGATTTTCACGTTATTCTGTCGATATGAAGTGGCACGTTCCCCATTTTGAAAAAATGCTTTACGACAACGGACAGCTTGTTTCCCTGTATGCCGATGCTTTCAAGCTCACAAAAGACCCGCTTTATAAGGAAACTGTCGAAAAGACACTTTCATTCATCAGTAGGGAACTGACCAACAATGAAGGAGGATTTTATTCGGCACTCGATGCCGACAGCCTTAACGAAGAAGGCAAACTCGAAGAAGGCGCTTTTTATGTCTGGACCGAAGAGGAGCTGAAATCTATAACCGGAGACGAATTCGATATCTTCTGCGACGTCTTCAACATTGATGATTTCGGTCACTGGGAACACGGCAATTATGTCCTGATCCGGAACCGCCCGCTTGATGTGATTGCCAATAAACACAAAATCGAACCAGAAAGGCTGCAATCCATGAAAGAAAAATGGGAATCTAAGTTATTTGACATCAGGGAAAAACGCAGCCGGCCACGGCTCGATGACAAATGCCTGACATCGTGGAACGCCATCATGTTAAAAGGTTTTTGTGATGCCTTTAAAGCGCTTTCAAAAGATGAATACCTCAAAGCCGCACTTGCAAATGCAGCCTTTATTGAAAATAAATTATGGTCGGCAGAAGGAAATTTGTTCCGGAGCTATAAAAACGGAAAAAGTTCCATCAACGGATATTTAGAGGATTATGCTCATGTCATCGCAGCGTTTATTTCACTTTATGAAGTAACACTTGATGAAAAATGGCTGCAAAAGTCCAGGCAGCTCGCCGATTATTGTTTCGAATATTTCTACGATGACACTTCAGGATTTTTCAGGTTTACCTCAACACGCGATGAAGCCCTGATTGCGCCTCATTTTGAATTGGAAGACAATGTTATTCCCGCATCAAATTCGGTTATGGCAGAAAATCTTTACCGTTTAAGCATTTTCTTCGGTAACTCCGGATATGAAAGCACGTGCATGAAAATGTTGGAACATGTCATTCCGCTGATCGATTATCCATCGGCTTTTTCAAACTGGCTGAATGTTTTTCTGGATACTGAAGGCCTCGGTAACGAGCTTGCCATCTGCGGAAGCGGCGCTCAAAAGCATGCTGCGGAACTCAATAAATATTATCTGCCGCATGTCACCCTCGCTGCCTCTGAAACTTCATCGACATTGCCTTTCCTCAGCGAAAGATTTGTGGAGAACGCCACACTTTTCTATGTTTGCGAGAATAAAACATGCAGCCTTCCGGCAAAGAATACGGAAGAAGCCCTGCAGCAACTTCAAATACAGAAACCGATTTCATGAAGAACCAACAGCTTTATATCAATACACTTGACGATTATATTTCAAACTTCTTTAATATACTTCTTGCGTATTCGCCAAAACTGATCTCGGCTGTGGTTATTTTGGTAGTGGGATTGTACGCGATCCGTCTCATCAACCGTCTTGTAAAAAGAATCATGCTGCGGCGCGAACTCGATCCTACGCTGTCAAAATTTCTTGCAGATATACTGCTTTGGGCATTGCGGATCTTGCTTTTTGTGACCTTTATTTCACGCCTGGGCATTGAAACATCGTCATTTGTAGCGATTCTTGGCGCGGCCGGGCTCGCCGTTGGTTTGTCGCTTCAGGGTTCGTTGTCGAATTTTGCCGGCGGAATGCTGATCATTCTTTTCAAGCCTTTCCGTGTCGGGGATTATATAGAAGCGCAGGGCGTTGGCGGAACCGTGAGTGAAATCCAGATTTTTGTCACGAAACTGATCACGGCGAACAACCAGACGATTTTTATCCCGAACGGAAGCCTTTCAAACGGAACCATCACCAATTTTTCACTTGAAGAATTGCGACGTGCCGACCTGACGTTTGCTGTTTCCTACGAGACCAACCTGAAGCAGGCAAAGTTAATTATTGAAGAAGTGCTTAACCGCAATGAAAGGGTTTTAAAAACTCCCGCACCCGAAGTCGTTGTTAAGGAATTGACGGGGAACTCGATTTTAATAGCTGTTCGTCCGTGGTCACGTTATGAACATTTTTGGCCGATGGTTGCCGAGACTCTGGAAGATTGCAAAACCGCGTTTGACACAGCCGGAATTGCAATCCAGCCCTACAATGTTGAGCTGGCGAAGTAGTTATTTGGCAGTCGTCATAAAATCCTTCAGGTAAAAAGGCTCGAAATAAGCCACATCCATGAAATTCTTTTTGGTGAATTCCCTAAAACTCAATGCCGACATTTCGTTGGCAGAAGGATAAACAATATCTTCAAGAAAATTAAAATTTGACTTCTGAAGTACGGTTCTGCTTTTTTCAAGGCAGTCACCAATAAAATATACTTCTTCTTCAATTTCTGAGAAGGAAGATTCCGTCAGGATTTCGGCTTTAACTTCGCGTTGCATCTCCATCTGATGGGAAAAAATGGCACTGTAGACTTCCATTCTTCTGGCGTCGATCATCGGTACGATCAATCCTTTATCAACCTTGGCTTTGGAAGCAAGGACCTCCAGAGTATCGAGCGAAATCAACGGAATATCAAGCGCATAACACAATCCTTTTGCGGCAGAGACACCAATACGCAATCCGGTATAAGAACCCGGACCTTTGCTCACTGCCACAGCATCCAGATCGCGAAATCCAACACCTGATTCGCGCAGGGATTCCTCTATAAAAACATGAAGTTTCTCAGCATGTGAGTAGCCTTGACCTGCAATTTCTTTTAAACAAAGCGTTTGACCATTGCGGGCCACAGCAACAGAGCAATTTTTGGTTGCGGTTTCAATATTCAGAATGAGAGACATTACTTTTTCTTCTCCTTTTCGGCTTTTTCCTTTTCCGCAACACGAACAACATCGCCCGGCTTGAGTTCCTTTGTTACCGTTGTATATGGCCCAGTTATGACGGTTTCGCCTTTTTTGAGTCCGCTCGTAATTTCAATATTGGTATCGTCCTGTATTCCGGTTTTTATCACACGGAGCTTGGCCTTGTCGCCTGACTTTACAAAAACGCACTCAAACTTCTGGTCGCTTTTAACCTTGGGTTTCCCATCTTCAGGATTGTTTTTTGCAGGTGCTTTCGAGGTTGCCGTTGTATCTGTTTTGATGACGACAGCGCTAATCGGTACACCGATGACATTTTCTTTACGGGTAGTGATGATATCAACGGTGGCAGTCATTCCCGGTCTGAATGGCGAAAACGTTTCAGGTTTACCCTCAAGCAAATCCTGGTATGATTCTTTTAAAATCCTGATTTTTACTTTGAAGTTTGTGACCTGGTCAGCGGTAAGCGCAGTGCTGGCAGAATTTGAGATACTTGTCACAATTCCTTTGAATTTCTTCTTCAGGTAAGCATCGACTTCAACATTTGCCGAATCACCAACATTGATCTTTACAATGTCATTTTCATTTACATCGACTTCAACCTCCATGTTGTTCAGGTTAGCCACACGAAGAATTTCGGTACCGGTCATTTGCTGCGTTCCGAGAACCCTTTCTCCCAATTCAACACTCAGCATTGAAATGGTTCCGTCTGCGGGAGCATAAATGGTTGTCCGTCCAAGGTTGTCTTTGGCTTCGTTGACCGTTGCGGAGGCGCTCTGAACATTATAATATGCAGATTGGCGGGTTGCCTGTGCGACTTCATAGGCAGATATCGCCCGGTCCCAATCGGCTTTCGAAATAATCCCCTTTTCATAAAGGCCTTTATTCCGCTCATAACTTGCCTTGGCTTCTTTAAACTGCGCGTCGGCCTGGCTTAATCCGGCTTTTGTTCCTGAAAGGTTGGAAATGGTACGGTTCAGCCCTGAAGTATACAAATCAGGATTGATCTTTACCAAAAGGTCGCCTTTCTTTACAATTTGGCCTTCTTTTATCGGCAATGCAATGATTTCTCCGGATACTTCGGAAGAAATTTTTACCTCGATCTCAGGCTGTATCTTTCCCGTTGCGGAAACAGTTTCGACAATCGTGATCTGGTCAACCGCAGCAACCTCGACTTCAGTACCTTTATTCTTATCTCCGAGCGCACCAGATTTAGATAATGCGATTAAAACCACAATGATCAGTACCGCGCTGCCAATTAAAATGTAAATCGTTTTCTTAGACATGTTATCTTGTTTGTGTTATTGGGATGCCGAAGTAAAACTCGACAACCTTCACTTTAAAAATATAATCATATTTTGCACGAAGCAAATCTGACTGCGCGTTGACCAGTAATGTTTGCGACTGGTTGTAATCAAACGCATTCATGATTCCCACAGTATATTTTTCCTTGGCATAATTGAACGCCTGCTCACGCGCCTCCAGGACAACAGAAGCTGCCTCGTATGCGTTAAGTGCGCCTTTGGCATCGGTGAAAGCTGTGTAAACATTACGTTCAAGGTCAAGTTCTGTTTGCGAATATGCGATCTTGTACCTTTCGAGCGCAACTTTGGAGCGGCTGACATTGTTGCTTGCTAGGAATCCGTTCAGGATCGGGATATTCAATTGAATTCCGAAAGAATGCCCTTTATTTTCATCAAACTGGTCAAAGAGCGGCAGTGCATTTCCTAAAACCGGAATAAAATTCGGCTGGACCACGTTTTGACCCGTGCCTTCAACAGTTCCGACAACGGTTGTCGGATTGGTAGGATCTGGCGCAACGCCTACTACCCTGTCTGAATAACCGGCACGCGTGCTGAAGCTGTAAAACCCCTGCAGTGTAGGCTGCAGCGCACCGCGGGCAATTTTAACATCGCGTTCGGCTATTTCAAGATTTGTGCGTGCTATCTTCAATTCCACGCGCCCTTCTTTGGCCTTTTCCAAAACAGCATCAGCCGATTGCATCATGGTTTCGCTTTGGCTTGTTTCATATTCCTCATCCGCAATGTCAAAATTCTGAAAATCCTGGATCTGAAGCAATTGCGCAAGACTCAGTTTTGAAATCAGAAGTGCGTTTTCGGCATTAATAATCGCAAGCTCACTTTGTGCAACGGTCGCTTCCATGTCTTTCAGGTCGCCACGCGGAATCGATCCTGCGTTTACAAGCTCTGTCGTGCGTTGGAATTGCCTTTGATTGAGTGCCATTTGTTCCTGCTGTACTTTCAGGTTTTCTTTATTGAAAAGTATCTGAAGAAATGCATTTGCCACATTAAGCGACACATCATCTTTCATTTTCGCCAACTGGTATTGTGCAGCGAGAATAGCAAGATTGCTCCGGCGCAGGCGGTTCTGACTCTGGAGTCCGCTATAAATGTTAACACCGACATTGACACCGGCTGATGTAAACTGCGTTGTTTGATTTTCCAGAAGTCCGGTAGTGATATTCTGGTTGAGCCCGATATTCCAGGAGTGTGATCCGCTGGCATTAATAGACGGAAGGAAGTTGCCGATCGCGCCGCGTTTGTCGATAGCGGCGAGCTGCGTATCGAGATCTGTCTGTTTTATGGAAATATTGTTTTGGAGTGCATATTCCACACATTCTGCCAGTGTCCATTTTTTGACCTGGGCACTTGTCACCAGGGAAACCGTGAGCAGCAGAACATATAATATTTTTTTCATCTTATGTAGGGAATGAAGCGCGGTGGCGCAAATTTAACTATAATTACTAAATAAGGAATAAAATGTTTTAGTGACCGGCCGGTTCTTCAGGTTTTTCCAGACCCTGATTCCACACTTTGATTTTATCGGCTTTCTTCAATCCGCTTTTTATCTCTACATAAATCCCGTCACTTACCCCAAGTTCCACATTTCTTTTTTCAAACTTCTGGTTGGCGGTCTCAACTTCGACAAACGATTTTTTTGTCTTATCGTCAAACTGCACAAGTGATTCTTTGATGGCAAGCACATTATCGGCTTTTTCAAGAATGATCGAAGCGTTGGCGCTGAGGCCGGCACGAATGAATGTTGTATCGCGGTTGGTCAGTCTGCCCTTTATTTCAAATTGGATTGCGCCATTTTCGGCTTTACCTTTAGGGGCGATATATTCAAGGACAGCGTTGAACTTTTTCTTTTCGATGGCTCCGACAGTGATCTCAATGGGAAGCTTTTCTTTAATTTTGCCAACTTCAGATTCATCGACTTTGCCTATAAATATCATTTTATCCACATCGGCAAGGCTGGCGATTGTTGTGCCTTCATTGAAGTTATTGCTTTCGATGACCTGGTTGCCGACTTTCACCGGAACGTCTAGTACCATTCCTGTAACCGTGGAACGAATTAAGGTATTTGCAGCATTTCCGAGACCTTTCGTAGTTCCGGTTTTTACGATTTCAAAGCTTTGGCGGGTGGCGTTGTATTCCTGTTTCGCCTGTTTGTATGCTACTTCGGCAGCATCGAAATCATTGGCGGAAATTACCCCTTTATCGAAAAGTGTCTTCTGCCGTTTGTATAATTTTTCCTGATTGTCGAGTGCGATCTTTGCCGATTGCACCTGATTTTGGGTAGCATTCAGGTTGGAAATATTCGGAACGACACGGATTCGGGCGATCATATCGCCGGCTTTGACAAACCCGCCGGCTTCGATAAAGATTTCTTCAATAATTCCGGAAATGTTCGGCTTGATGAGTACTTCTTCATCAGGAACAATATTCCCGGTTGCGATTGTAGTTTTTACGATGCTTTTGGTTTCGGGCTTTTCGGTTTGGTAAACGACCGGCGATTCCTGATTTTTTGCGTACAGGTAGTAAAGCGCCCCGAAAAAGATAATCGTGATAAAAATTAAAATGGTGATTGTAACTCCTTTCTTCATTCGTTGATTGTTTTTTGATGATGATTCTATTCTGTACGAAGCGCGTCAACGGGTTTTACGCGAATGGCAATTTGCGCCGGGATCAGCCCTGCGAGAAGCCCTGATCCGATCAATATCAGCAAAGCTATGAAAACAACGCCAAGATCGACACTCGGATTTGCAAACATCCGGTCTTCACTCGGAGCGGCATCAAGCATTTTATTGAGCAATGCGAGTATTCCGGTGGCGACGGCAATTCCGGCCATTCCCGCGATGATGGTCAGAAAGATTGACTCCGTTAAAATTTGTCCCCTGATGGCAGCCGGTGTCGCCCCCAAAGCCCTTCGGATTCCGATTTCCTTTGTGCGCTCCTTTACCACGATCAGCATAATGTTAGAAATTCCGATGACACCAGACAATAAAACAAGCGTTCCCACGAAATATGCAATAAACTTTAGGATCATAAACAAGCCGTTGACCTTGCTGTATTCTTCGAACAGGTCAAAATTGCCGACGGCGCGTTCATCTTCCGGACTCACATCATGCCGCGACTTCATTAGCTCGACTATTCCTTTTTTGAGATCGGTGATTGAAGCGCCGTCTTTTGCCGTTAGTGCCATCCATCCTACAGTATCACCAAAATTAAAGGCTTGCTGGAATGTGGTGAAGGGAATAAAGATGTTTTTTTGCGCCGATTCGGCATCGCCATTGTTGTTGTTGCCTTTGGATTTATAAACCCCGACAACCATAAAATTGACCCCATTGATGGTGATGTATGTCCCGATCGGATCCTCGCCTTTTTTATACAATTCTGAAATAACGCCCTGTCCTATTACAGCAGTTTTCCTTTTCCCGTCGATATCACTGTGGTTGATGAACCTGCCGCGGATAATGTCCATCGCTTCCTGCGAAGTCAGCTCCGGATAGTCGCCATATATAGTATAAGCGCCGGTTAATGTTCCGCGGGTGACATTATTTGCGCCTTCAAAGCCACCGAGTTGGTTTCGTGGCGACACATACAGCAGGTCGGGAAATTTCTCCTTAAGTGCGGGAACATCATCATTCTTGAAGTTAAACTGCCTTCCCTGAGCAAGCCCTTTATACGGTTTGGAAGTAGGTTGTGTCCACATGAACATCGTATTGGTTGCAATACCGGAAAAACCTTGTTTGACACCATTTTCGAGTCCTTTTCCCGCAGCAAGCAGAATTACGAGAATAAAAATTCCCCAGAACACGCCAAATGCCGTCAGGATTGTCCTGAAAGTATTTGCGCTCAGCGCTTCAAGTATTTCATTCCACTTGTCCCTGTCAAACATACTATTCGTCCCTTAATGCTACAATTGGTTTAATCCTGGCAGCGCGATAGGCCGGAAAAAAGCCTGCCATCGCCCCGGCGAAAATAAGCAGTCCCAGCGTTGTGAGTGCAATATTGAAATCGACCTGCGGATTCAGGAAATAATCACTCTTAACTTGCGGACCGACCACTTCAAGCAGCAAAAGACTCATCAGCAAGCCTGTAAATCCGGCGATTGTGGTGATAAAGATCGATTCATGCATGATCATGCCGATGATCGAAAGCGGCGTTGCCCCGAGCGCTTTGCGGATACCGATTTCTTTTGTACGTTCTTTTACGACGATCAGCATGATGTTGCTCACACCAACCACTCCCGCGATGATGGTACAGATTCCGACCCACCAGAAAAACAGCCTGATGTAAAGGTTCAGATCGTAAAACTGCTTTGTCTCTTCAACTGAATTAAAGAGCCCGATGGCACTTTCATCATCAGGAGCCACGACATTTTTACTGCGGAGCATCTGCTTGAGTCCGTTTGTAAATTTTGAGGATTCGGCCAGCGCTTCGTCATAAGTCTCATATTTTTTCATCGTAAAGAACAGGTTACTGATCTTGTCGCCGATGCCGTATACTTTCTGCGTTGTTGAAATCGGGAGATAAATCCGCGCCTCTTCCCTTTCCCCGGCCGGATCGGTAAAAATTCCGACCACTTTAAAAGGAATTCCGTTGATGGTGATTTGCTGGCCGATCGGATCGGTTTCTTTAAAAATATCATTCCTGACTTTCCGTCCGATGACCGCCACTTTTTCAAAATGTTCGAGATCGCTGCTGTTGATGAACCGGCCGCGGATCATTGTCGCATTTTCAATAAACTGATAATCGGGATATACGCCGCGATACTGGTAATTTCCAGTTTCCTTACCGAAAGCGACATTGCCGTTCCAGAAGTTGTATGAAGAGGCCTTCCTGTCGAGTTTGTCGCTGTATTTCTGGACAGACAACTCATAATCGCTGTTGTGAAACTGGATCTGCCGCCCGGGATTGAGTCCTTTGTATTCTTTGGTGGTTACGCCGGTCCAGACTTCGATAATTCCGGCTGCATCACGCTCGAATTGCTTTTCAACTCCGTTTTGCAAACCTCTTCCGACGCCGAGCAGGATCACGAGGATAAAAATACCCGATGCCACCGAAATTCCCGTGAGGAATGTCCGCAGCCGGTTTTTAGCCATCGCCTGAAATATTTCCTGCCAGCGCTCGAGATTAAACATACGCAGTAGCCCTTTGCTGGATTATTTCTTTATCGTCGATGATGAGTCCGTCTTTCAGGACTACATTACGTTTGCACATCGCGGCGATGTCGGGTTCGTGGGTGACGATCAGGATTGTTTTCCCTTCGTCGTTGATTCCCTGGATCAGTTCCATTACCTCGTAAGATGTCTTTGTATCTAGCGCGCCTGTCGGCTCATCTGCCAAAAGGACCTTTGGTTTGGAAGCGAGTGCGCGGGCAATGGCAACGCGTTGTTTTTGTCCGCCTGAAAGTTCGTTGGGCAAATGATGCGAGTGTGATTCGAGTCCGACTTTCTGCAAATAACTCATTGCAATTTCATTTCGCTCTTTCCTTTTGATCCCCTGATAATACAGCGGCATCGCAACGTTATCAAGCGCATTTTTATAATTGATGAGATTAAATGACTGGAATACAAAGCCAAGAAACTGGTTGCGGTATCTTGATGCGACAGTTTCGTTCAATTTTTTTATCGGCACGTTGTCGAGAGTATAGCTTCCGGAGTCGGCTTCATCAAGTATTCCAAGAATATTAAGCAGTGTAGACTTTCCGGAGCCGGAAGAACCCATGATCACAACAAGTTCGCCTTCTTTAACGCTGAAATTGATTCCTTTCAGCACGTGCAGTTCAGAACTTCCTGTCCTGTATGATTTGTGTAAATCCTTGATCTCGATCATGAAGGAAAATTTGAAAACAATATTACTACAAGCCTGGTATTATAATTATAAAAAAAAGTTAATAGTATGTCACAGGCAACCCTATCAGACTTTTTACCCGTGGTTTTGTTACAGCAATTTACATCCTGTTTTATAAATTTGCATTCTCAAAAAAAGGTATATGAAAAAAGTAATACTTCTTCTGTTTGCCGTACTGGCTGTTTCGGGTTGTTCGACCACAAAAAAAATCGAAGCGATGAAACCGGAGCCTGACAATGCTTCGCCGCTTGTGTATGAAAATGCCGTATCCTTTATAAACCTTCCGGTGAATATTAAGCTAAAAGACATTGAGAACCAGACTAACAAGTTCCTGAATGGGTTGATCTATGAGGATAATAATATTAATGATGACGACATCGAACTGAAAATCTGGAAGCTTTCCCCAATCAAAATCTCGAATGATAAGGGAAAAATCAGGACGATACTGCCGCTGAAGGTAATCGCAAAATATAGGATCGGAACAAACAGGCTTGGTGTTGACCTTTACAACACCCGGGAATTCAACCTCAATGGAAATATCACGCTATTGAGCGATGTTGGCCTCACCAACTGGAAAATGAATACCGTGACCAAACTCGAATCTCTTGACTGGAATGAGAGTCCGACCACGAATGTCATGGGTAAAAATGTCCCGATCACTTACCTGATTAATCCTGCAATAAAAATCTTCAGGTCGAAAATCGAAAACAGCATCGACAATGCGATATCGAAATCCATGGATTTTAAACCCAACGTACTCGATGCCCTGGAAAAAGTTTGCCAGCCTTTTGCCATGAGCGATGAATACCAGACATGGCTACGCATCGTGCCATTGGAACTTTATACCACGGAGGCCGAATTCAGAAAAGAATCCATAACCCTCGAAATGGGGATGAAATGCACCATGGAAACGCTGCTGGGACAGAAGCCGGAAAATAAATTCGACCGAAATAAGATTGTCCTGAAGCCGGTTTCGAAAATGCCCGATAAGATTGCTGCCAATATTGTAGCGGTTTCTACGTATGACGATGCTTCCAAAATTATGACAAAGAATTTTTCCGGACAGGAATTTGGCAGCGGAAGCAGGAAAGTGACCGTTCAAAATGTCGCTATCTGGCACAAACAAGGGAAAATGGTAATTGCTTTAGATCTTTTGGGCAGCCTGAACGGCACCATCTACCTGTCGGGTTTTCCGCAATACAACGCGCAGACGAAAGAAATCTATTTTGACCAGCTTGATTATGCCCTTGAAACCAAAAGCAAACTGATGCGTACGGCAAACTGGCTTGCGCAGGGCATCGTACTGAACAAGATCCGGGAGGCCTGCCGTTATTCCATCAAGCCAAATCTGGATGAAGGAAAACAAAACATGATGAAATACCTGAAGAATTATTCGCCTGTTCCGGGGGTTTACGTCAACGGAAATATGGATGACATCCAGTTCCAGAAAATCCAGCTCACCAATAAAGCCGTTGTTGCTTTCATTAAGGTTACCGGCGATGTTAACGTAGCTGTTGACGGACTGAAATAATTTATTTCCTGATCTGCGTTTTGTAGATATAGTAACCAATCACACCAACCAGGATGTACGGGATTGCCATCAGATAAACAATGCCGTCATTCATCGCTTCAGATTTTACAGCGCTGCCCTCAGTTTCAAGTGCGGCACGACACATGGCACATTGCGCATTTGCGGAAAAAGAAACCAACAGCAAAACAGCCGCAAGTATTGCTGATGTAAAATTATTTGTGCTTTGCCTTTTATTAACTGACATAATATGGGGAAATCATCAGGTAAACAATAACACCCGTAACAGCAACGTAAAGCCACAGCGGATAAGTAATGCGCGCGATGCGGCGGTGGCGGTCAAATCTTTGGGCGAGCGCCCTCACGTAGCTCACAAGCACCAGCGGAATGATCGCGATCGATAAAAGGATGTGCGAAATCAGGATAAAGAAATATACATAACGGATCATGCCTTCGCCGCCGAACTTTGTTGATTCTGATGTCATGTGATAGGCAACATACATTACAAGGAAAATGACTGAAAGGCCAATGGCAAGTGTCATCAGGTTTTCATGACGTTTCCTGTTGCCTTTACGGATCGCATTCACCGCAAGGACAAGGACAACTGCCGTGACAGCATTGATCATAGCATAAATAGGCGGAAGGAAAGTAAGCGGGCGCACATTAAATCCGAGATCCCTTAGTTTTACCGAAAACAACAGCGCAACCACCAACGGAATTACTACGGAAAGAATGATGATGAGTTTGCTGAACTTCTTCTCGAGATTGGTATTTTCCATTATTCTTTTAGTAAGATTTTGATATCCTGTATCAGGGCCTGGACACCCAGTTTCTCAAGTCCGTCATAATACAAAATCGGATTGCCGTATTCATCTTTCCTGCAGCGGATGTTGCCATTCTTGTCGATCAGCGCGAACAACCCTGAATGTTCAAAGCCGCCGTTCACAGCATCATTTTGCCCGGCATAGAGATTAAAACCTTTGTTTGCGATATCAAAAATATAGTTTTTGTCGCCGGTAAGAAAGTGCCAATTTGACGATTTAACGCCTAGCTCTTCGGCATGTTTTTTCAAAACTTCGGGTGAATCGTGTTCAGGATTGATGGTGATTGAGGCAATGCCAAAATTAGGATTTCCGAAAAAAGTCTTTTCAATCTCAAGCATGTTTTGATTCATTCGCGGGCAGATGCTCGGGCAGGTCGAAAAGAAGAACTCCAGGACATAAACCTGTCCGCTGTAATCATTATTGGATATTTTTTTATTGTTCTGATCGGTGAGATCAAATTTAGGAGCAGGCCCGATCACCTGAAGTGAGGCGTCGGTGCTTTTTGGCCCGGTCGCCTTGTCAAGCCGCTCATTCTTCACCACATCGTCATTTTTGATACGGGCGACAATTTTCGGCACAGCCCATATCCCAAAAATGAGGATGATAAAAGATATGCCGATGTACGATTTATTCTTAAGCATTAAAGTTGTTTTTCGGCGTTGTTGTTCTTGCGGAAAGCTGCACGGTATTCATAAAGGATGATCTTGAAATCATCGAGCATTTCGTTGCTCAGCTCTGACGGATGAAAGGTGTTGTAGCCTTCTTTATATTCTTTATTGTCTTTCCTTCCCCGTAGGTTGCGATTCTTATCAATAATATAAACATTCGGCGTGCCAGCGGATGCATCGAGCTTCTCGGTTAATTTCAGGTTGTCGTGGAATGATTTTATTTCCTGCGGCGGGGCAAAAATAAAGTGCCAGTCTTTCACATCTGTAATCCTCGAAAACTCATTGAGGATGTATGCCGCATCTTTCTGGGTTCCTTCAGGACAGATCATCACAAACTGAAGATCTTTAAAATCATGATACTGCTGGTAGATCTTCTGGTTAAGGTTGAAGAGGTTTCCGCGTTGGCTGAGAAGATCTTTGCCTCCGAAGCCCAAAACCGTAATCTTTCCGTTAAGCGTTGTGGTTTTTCCGTCAAGGCTCTTCCATGTCCCAAAATCAGGTATTTGTGAAGTGATGACAGGGAGTTTGGTAAAGCTGTTTACACCTGATGCAAAAAAAAGATAGGCGACTATGGGAAGTACAAACAATACGAAAAGTACGATGTTCTTTTTCATTTGCAAAGGGCGCAGAATTTCAGGTGCAAAAATAAAAAAAGACGGTGTGAAAACCGTCTTTAGTGAATTAATATGTTTGTTAAAAATTCCATTTAATCGTCGAAGTCCTAAAAACCTCGTAAATATAATTGGCTTCAACAAGAAGTATGAAAAACAGATAAAGAATCAGAAAAATAACAGATGATACTACCGACCAACGCAAACTCGCCGTTTCGCCTTCCATGTGCATAAAGGCCCATACGATATAATAAGCCTTTACCAGCGTGAGGATGATAAAAATCCAGTTCAGAAGGTTCATGCCCAGCATGTTTGTGCCATGAAGCGCTTCCGGCTTTATAATTCCAAGAATAACCTCAACGGTAGTTATAACTGACAGGAGTCCGAAAACGAACCATATCCTTTTAGTATTTGAAGCGTGCTCGTGTGCCATAACAGATAATGTCTTATTTTACTATTAAACCAGATAAAAGAAGGTAAATACGAATACCCATACAAGATCCACAAAGTGCCAGTATAAACCAACTTTCTCCACCATCTCATATGTTCTTCTCTTTTCGTACGTACCAAGAAGGATATTGAAGAATATAATGATATTGATAATAACACCCGAAAATACGTGGAAACCGTGGAAACCTGTAATAAAGAAGAAGAAGTCGGCAAACAGCCTGCTGCCGTATTCATTCCTTTTAAGGTTTGCCCCTTCCACAACCAATGCCCCGTTGTTAAGGAATTCTTGTGAAGCTTCCCTTGTCAGGATAGTTTTATGCTTTTGCTTATTGAGTGTAGGATGCAGTCCTGGCTCCGATTTTGATCCTTCATGGTAAATCTTTTCAGTTCTTACCAGAATATTTGGGTGTGCTTTGAAACCAGCCTGTACTTCTGCAATAGAATAGGTCGGAAGCGCACTTTCTTCAATCCACCAAAGACCTTTGCTTCTTTCCAAACGATCTCTCTCTTCAGGAAGTGTCACGGCAAAATCGGCCAGCGCTACCCTTTTTCCTGTATTATCCACAAACTGCAGCAAGCTTCCGCCTTTGGTTTCGACCGCACCATATTCACCTTGAATGAAATTTTTCCATTCCCAGGCCTGCGAGCCCACGAATATTAAGCCTCCGATGATCGTAAGAAGCATGTAAAAAGCAACTTTCTTTTGTTTCATCTGGTGTCCAGCATCAACTGCGAGGACCATGGTTACAGAGGAGAAAATCAGGATAAATGTCATCAGCGCCACATAATACATCGGAGCCGAAACCCCGTGCATAAACGGAAAGTGTGTAAACACTTCATCAGGCAATGGCCATGTCTCAATGAATTTGAACCTTGAAAAACCATAAGCAGCGAGAAACCCTGAGAAGGTCAGTGCATCCGACACGATGAAAAACCACATCATCAGTTTGCCGTAACTGGCACCCATCGGCTCGTTGCCGCCGCCCCAAACCTTTTCGTTGCTATCTGCAGTAATTGCTTTCATAAAGAGTTAGTCGTTAAAAAGTCCCCAAATTTACGTTTTTTTCTTATTTGTAGAAATATAAAAATAAAAACAGATAAACCCACAATAAATCCAAAAAGTGCCAGTACATCGCACCCAGCTCTATTCCAAGGGTTTGACTGGAACTGTATTTTTGTTTAAAATGATTATAAATTATAATGAGCAGCGAAATGATCCCGCCCGCAAGGTGAACAAGGTGCGTCAGCGTAACCACGTATAAAAATGTTGTCGTGATTGTACTCTCGCTGCCGGTAAAAAAATAACCCTGCGCCACGATCTGGCCAAATCCTGCAAACTGAAGCACAATAAACAAAATCCCCAGTAATAAAGTCCCAAAAAGTGCAGCGGTCACTGCATTTCGGTTGTCTTTTTTTATATAAACTTTCGCCAGGTGGAAAGTAATGCTGCAGCAGATGATCACTGCGGTACTTGCAAAAAAAGCGCTCGGCATCTGGAAATCTTTCAACCAGTCGCCACGTGATTTACTAATAACGAAAGCGCTTGTAAGTCCGGCAAACATCATCGACATGCTTACCATTGCAAAACCCAATATTAGTTTGTATGACCTCGCAGTGCGTGCCTTATGTTCTTCGGCGGTCATTATTGTTTTTTCCATTATCTTAAAAATTTATCAACGATGTAAACCAGTTGGAGTAATGTGATGTACGATACGCTCACCAACATCAGCGTACGTGCCGCTTTTTCCGTCCGTTGTTTGTGAAGCCTCACCGCAAAGCGCAGCATCCACAATCCCAGCAGGAACACCAATCCGGCGGCAATCGGCGATAGATAAAGTTTTCCGGTATAACCCAATGCCGGCAGTAATGACGCAATCATCAGCCAGATCGTATATAATATCGTTTGTAGGGCGGTAGAATTATCGCGTTTTCCTGTTGGCAGCATAAAAAACCCCGCCTTTTCGTAATCTTCATACAAAAACCAGCCAATAGCCCAAAAATGCGGAAACTGCCAGAAAAACTGTATCAGGAACAATGTTCCCGCCTCAATGCCGAAATCATTGGTCGCAGCAACCCATCCAAGCATAAAAGGAATTGCTCCCGGGAATGCCCCAACGAATACCGACAAAGGCGTCACGGTTTTTAAAGGTGTGTAAACACTTGTATAAATAAAAATTGAAATTGCCCCGAACATCGCTGTTTTAGGATTGATCAGGTAAAGCAGCGTAAGTCCGGCCAGTGTAAGCAATCCTGCAATGACAAGGGCGAAATTGGGCGACATGCGTCCTGCGGGAACCGGTCGGTTTTTGGTGCGGTCCATCAAAGCATCGAGATCTTTCTCTATAACCTGGTTGAAAGCATTCGAGGCGCCAACCATACAATAGCCGCCAACGCTCAGCATCGCAAGCACTTCCCAACGAAACGGGTGCGCGTCATCAAACCCAAGAAGATATCCTGCAATTGACGAAAAAAGTACGCTAACCGCCAGCCCGGCCTTGGTAATCTCCTTAAAATCTATGAACGCCGCTTTAAGCGGAAATGTCTTTTGGGCAGTATCCAATGAAGTGTGCATCAGGTTTGAAAAACTGTGCAAAGATAGGGATTGATTTATAAACTGGAATCCGTAACAACCGAATTTTAGCGGTGCCGGAGTTAAATTTCAGGAGCATGTTCCTGCTGTACGCGTTATCTTTTTTATTGCGCAGGCTTTTTCCTTCCGGATGGTTCCGCAGCAATAAAAAAGGATGCTGCTGCCATCAGGGCTAGACGGTATGCTAATAATCGAAATACCAATTGAACAGGTCGCTCCGCAGCCCGATGCTGAACCAGGTTGTGTTGTCTTTAAAAGCAGTCAGCGTTTCCTGCATCGGATCAAAATTCCTATAAATGACACTTGCAAAAAACTTCAGGTTTGTTGATGGATTTACAAGATAACCCGCCCGTATGTCAGCAATGAAAACCGTGGTTTTATTTCCTTGTCCAACCTTAACACCGGTATCAAACGGCCTGTTTTCTTCATAATCCTTAAAAATGTTGCCACCGTAATTGGCGCTGTTTTCCGGCGTGTCAAAATCGAGTCCACGCACCCCATAAGTAATTTTTCCGTCAGCAAAAATCCTACCCGCATGAAAACGTGCAATGCCAATGACTTCCTGGAAATTTCCACCCCATTGATGTCCCATGCTCTGGTTATTGTGAGCATAATTTGTCAAAGGATCGCTGTGTGCATAAACGTAAGGCCGCACGTGGTTGTATTCTGCCTGAAGTAAAAGGTTTTGTATCCCGAATGCGTTGAAATACTTAACACCAACCTGATAACCGAACTTATTTTTCCAACTGCCTTCCCCGCCTTTCATGTCTACCAGCGAGAATTCATCCAAAAGAAATTGCCCGTAGGCGCTTACCCTGTTATTGACTTTGTACTTTGCCGTAAGCCCGAGCAACGCATTTCCGCTTCGTGCCGACGATGAAAACTCCACCGTACGGTAAAAAATGATCGGATTGATGAAGTTTGCATCAAAGCCTCTTCCGTTGGTATTGGCCCATACAACCGATTCAAATAGCCCGATGTTCAGTCTTTTTGAAACATTCAGGCTCAGGTAATGGTTGGCCATGTACTTCGTTTCATACGTTCGGTCTTCGGTGACTCCCGGGCGGACATCCTTGAGCCACATATACGTATTGGTATATTTTATTTTCCAGAATCTTGTATTCAGCTTGAAATATGGATACGGACTTGCGGCATCGCTTTCCAAAAGCGACCTGTAGCCATCGCCTATGAAGTTTCTTCCATAACCCAGCTGCATGTTGAAAATCCGGCTTGGCGTGTAAGAAAGTGTTGCTTCGGCTAATGGAAAATCATAAGAATCTTCTTTAAACCGTTTGGCGATTCCTACCCCGGGAATAATTGCCGGCCCGCCGCCTGAAGGTGCAATTGATTCTGCATACTGGTTATAGTAATCAGCGAATCGCCCCTGGCTCTCGTAAATGCTTGTCGTGAAATTGATCTCCTGCCCGAGCCCGCCCTGAAACTGCAATCCGCGGGTATTTACATAAGTATATTTTACTTCTCCGGGCGTGTTTTTTCCAACCTGAAGATCCAGAATCGGGTTCAGGGTAAACCAGTAGCCTTCGCCCTGAAACTGTACAGTGTTTTCATTCCATAATTTGCGCCCATACCAGCCTTCCTTATTCTTCCGGATCTTTTCGTAGTTGGCTTTAAAGTCGTAATATTTGCCGACTTCAGCATAGGTAAGCGGTTTTGAAGCCGTGTGGTTGTTGGCGCCGATCTGGTTGACCTCAGCCTCGAACCATGCGTAGTAACTGTGTGAAAAAGGGATGTTCAGGTTGCTCTCAAGCTGCGGATTATCAAACCTTTTGGAAACGATGCTGTCATATTCTGCAAGTTCTTTATTGTTTTTATAATAGGATGGCGCAGCCGCTGGCGATTTCTCGCTTACCAATTGCCGTTGTACTTCCCCCGGTTTCTGCAACGGAAGCGGAATCCGGATTGTATAACGTGCGTAAGTCGGATTGCCGTTAAATAATGGCGGGCCAACTTTGGGCAACATCGCAAAAACGCGGCGGCTTTCGGCGGCAAGTTCAGGTGTTGGCGCATCGACATATTGTGCTTTGAACGCACCTGAATCATCCACTTCAAAAAGCACGATAATTGTGCCTTTCGCTTCTGTCTGACCGGGTGGAATTGCAAAATTTCCGTAAACAAAATCCTGTACCTTGCCATAGAAACATGTTTCAAGTTCACCATTTGACTTTCCCTCACAGCCAGGAAAGACCGGAAATTGTTCCTGGGCGGTACTGGCCTGTGCAGCAGCAGTGATGACAGCGCCAAAAAACAGGAGTGATAATATATATTTCTTTGCCATAGTTTTAATTAATAACCGCCTTGCGCGTCAAGTCCGTCTGCTATTGCTTTTGCTGATGATGTGCCGATGCGTTTTACTCCGAGATTGATCATTTCCACAGCTTCATTGTATGTACGTACCCCGCCGGAAGCTTTCACTTGGAGCGGCGCAGCATTTTCAAGCATTATGATGATAGAATGCATGGTAGCTCCATTGGGTTTTCCGCCATCAGTCTTAAAAAAGCCGGTTGAAGATTTCACATATACTGAATTATAGTTGTCTGCCGGGAAGTTGGTAAGGACTACATTTTTTATCAGTGAGGAAAGCTGGGCGATTTCGCGTTCGTCAAGGGCTGCGACTTCGATGATCCATTTTACGACCTTCAGGTGTGACAGGCCAAGTTGGGTGCATTCAAAAATCTCATTTTTGAGCAATTCTGTGTCGCCTTCTTTAAATGCGGTGTAGTTGCAAACAAAATCCAATTCGTCAGCGCCGTCGGCAATGGCTTGTTGCGCTTCCTGAAGTTTCTGCTCAGGCAGGCTTCTTCCGTCGGGAAAATCGATTACTGTCCCGACAGCGACTGCTGAATCCGCTTCGGCAATCATTTTCTTTGCCAGCGCAACTTTATCGGGCCTGATCATAATCAGTTTAAAGCCTTCATCGATGGCTTCCCTTATGAAACCTTCGGCCACAGCCGTATTTTCATCTTCGTTAAGTCCGGCCTGTTCGGCGGTCTTCAAATAGGTAGAATCGAGATATTGTCTGATATTCATTTTATAAAAATAAAAAAAACCCGCCGAAGCGGGACTGTTTTGTATATCTATTTTGCGTTGCGCCTGAATGCCAATGCCAGGACCATTGCAGCGACAACAGCACCGCTGATATTTGCAAGAACATCATCAACATCAGCATGTCGGGTTGTGGTAAAAAGCATCTGAAAAACTTCAATTGCGATTCCGTAGGCAGATGCAAAAAGGAGCATCCGCAATAAAAGGGCTGAAAACTTTATTTGAGGCATGCGAGCCATAAAATACTTGAACCAGAAGATCGTAAAAGCGAAATAAAAGGCAAAATGAACGAACTTATCGGCCTGATACATTTTTACACCCGGTACGTCACCTGATCCGGCCAGGCAGAGAATGGCAATCATTGCCGTCCAGCCCAGCGCCAGCCACAGATAAATATTTTTACCCACCGATCAGTTGGCGATAAGCATCGGCAGAGAGCAATCCTTCAAAGGCTGCAGTGTCTGAAATGCGCATCTTAATCATCCATCCTTTTCCATAAGGATCGGAATTTACGGTTTCGGGATTGGTATCAAGATGTGAGTTGAATTCTATAATTTCACCTGCCAGAGGAAGAAACAGGTCAGAGACCGTTTTTACTGCTTCCACTGTTCCGAAGACTTCCTCCTGATCCAGTGTCTGGTCCACGGTCTCAACTTCCACATAAACGATATCGCCAAGTTCTTTCTGCGCAAAATCTGTGATTCCCACTGTTGCAATATCGCCGTCAAGGCTCACCCATTCGTGGTCTTTTGTGTATCTCAATTCTGAAGGAATGTTCATTTTGATGGTTTTTGGTTATATGGCAAAGTTAAAATTTAGCCGCCTTATATTAAAATGTTTTTTATTTAATTCCCGAAGTTATACCTGAGGGTAAATCCTGCCCTGATATTCGTCATCGGGAAAGAAGTTGAGATCACTGCTTTTGAAAACGAATGGTCGTAATAGAAAATCGCAGTCAGGTTTTTACTGAAGGCGTAATCAGCCGTGAGCTTACCAGACCAGATGTTCTGTCCGCCGCCAAGCTGGTTGTTGTTGTAATCCAGATTACGCACAATCGTTTTGTTATTCCTGTAAGATAAATCAGCCTTGATATTGATGTCGCTCTTAATGATTCCGGTTGGATTATCGGCCAAACGTGATGAAATAATCACATCTTTCAGCCTGTACCCGAATCCTACAACATATTCGATCCCTTTGACCTCGGTTAGAAGGTTATTGTCAAAACTCAGTGAAAGGGCACGGTCTTTCTTCATCTCCGCAAGTACTTTGAATGAATTCTTCATTTCAAAATCAACACGTAAAAGCGGACTGAACTGCTCCACCAGGTTGATGTTTGAAACAATAATCTTGTTGTAGAAATTGCCGCTGGCATCGGTACCATTTGGAGTGGCATCGTATTCAAAGTTCGATCGGTATGAATTGACAGTGTACGACGAGCGGTAATTGTGCTGGAGCGAGAACCTCTTAAACTTGTCTTTAAAGAACTTGTAGCGCATCAGTCCGCTGTATTTGATAGTCCAGTTAGGAATCGGAATATCACGGAAGATGCCTGTGGAGGCATTCTCGGCCCTGTCGGCAGAAGGCGTACTGAACAATCCTGTATAAGCCGCCAGGAATGACGGAAGCAATACGGCCTGGTTGTTCTTTCCGAACCCTTGTGGGAAGCCATCGGCATCGAGCGGATAAGTAGCTCCTCCATAATGATCCTCGGCCAGCCTGTTGGCAATGATAAGCCTGTTGTTCCTAAAATCGTTAAATGCTGACGAGCCGGTTTCGTCACTCGCTTTAAATGCAGAGCGGAGCATGACGGTCGAAATTGAGAAATTACCAAAAGTATAAGGCGACCGTGATTCATAATTCCTGTCGACGGCATCGTATTGTTCCGAATAATTCTCGGAATACGCACGGTCAGCAGTCAGATCAATTTTGAAATCCGGGAATAGATCCATGTTCGCCGTGAAATTCAGGAGCTTGTTTGTGACTTCAGTATAATTCTGATTAAACTCACCATAGTTGGTCAGCCAGCCTTTCCTTGCTGCATCTTCACGGATATCATCCTGCATCCCGAGCACAAATCCAACGGACGGCCTTGTTGTTCCCAAGAATCCAACACCAGGAAGATAACCCGGAAGCACTGTTCCGCGATTTTCTGTATAATTGACCTGGATATTCTTTACGCTGGTCAGTACGCCGATCAGTCCGGTCATAAAAACGCCTCTTTCCTGTGCACGGGGCTGCGCATTATTGACAATTTTCTCACCAGGCTTTGGCGCTGCAACAGGACGTGCCGGAGCTGCAGGCTTTTTGCCAAGACCTATATACTTATAGAAGCTGTCCATGTTCAGCACTGTATTGAGTCGGTGCGATGCGGCGTTCTGGATTGTATTTCCGAGGTTGTAATCAACGCCTTCATCTGATATTGAAGCCAAAGCCAGAGAAGCACGTTGCCAGTTGAAATCACCGGTATAAGAATAGTTTGACTTAATAAAGCTCAACGCCGGGATTTTATTGATCGGCAGTTCATAATTCAGCGTAATCTGCTGGTTGTGCTGGTTTGCCGTACCTGCGTCAAAGTAATCATCCCATACCGTTACAGTATTATCAGGAACATTATTTTCATCGAGGTAATTGCGCACGATATTACTGGTTGCTACGGTATAATTGATCTTTAACGAGCTTGTAAGATTATAATTAATGCCGTATTGGTAGTTGAATAGATAATTCCTCCGGTAAAGCGGATCGATTTCAATTCCCGCAACATCAATCTGGCGGAACTGCTGACGGTTATACTGCCTGTTGATGTTCGTGTTGAACGAAATATTCGACGGCAGGTAATTGAAATTGAAGTCACTCAGCAATTTCCAGTAACTGCTCTTCTTCATAAACTTGGTATCCTTAAAAGGCTTGATGGTCTTCGGCTGGAAAGTATACGCATAATCCACCGTGGTGTTTACCTGCTGGTCAATATAATCTTCAACCTCAAAATCATGATGATCAGTCTGGTTGTATGAATATGACAGCGTGAAGTTCTCCGGATCATAAACGCGCTGCTTTTGTTGCGGCGCCCTTTCCTTTCTCACCCCGATGAAGTTGATGCTTTTGCGCTTGGTATAATCGATGGCCCTTTCGCGGATGTTTGCTTTTTCTGCCTCGCCCACAGTATTGTCGAGCAATTGGTCAAGCCTGATGTCCTGATTGTACGGATCGTACTCAGGAGTGATGATTTCTTCACCCACAGCATAATTGAAAGGAAGATTGATTCCCCATTTTTTTGGAAGGAGTTTGCCCAGGTTAACATTGGTCACAATGTTGTACTGCTGAACATCTTCACGGCTTCTTTCATTCGGACCTTCTTCAAGGCCGCCAAAACCTATTGTGCTCATTCTTCCTGTTGCGGAAACCGTTGCAAAATCGGCCACATTTGAATCTACATTCAAGACGGCAGCCCAGCCTCCTTTGTTGTCCATTTCAGAAAGCCGAAGCTCGTTGAACCAAACTTCACCGGTGATATCCCTTTCAGACAGGACAACTTCTTCCGGAATCTGTGGATTTTGTGTATTGTTCCTGATACCGATCATCAGCGTACGCACCAGTCCGAAATTAGGATTTCCCCTAATTCCGAGACGAAGTTCATTTGGTCTTCCGGCAAGCGAAGGGTTCATCAAAGGATCGCCTTCATTAATATATTTGATTCCGTTGATATCCTCAACGGGTGAGTTCGGCCCCATTGCCAGGATTTTCAGCTTGGTAAGCAAATCAAGCGAAAGATCAATCTCATTTTCTTCGGGCCAGACATCTGCTGCGCCAATAGGCGGACAAGTACTTTCATTGGTCGCAGTATTGGCAGCCGTAACTTTTAGTGGTATTTGTATTTCGTAGAAGTTCTGGGTAAAGTCGTTACCAAAACGAATGAATCCGATCATTTCGTTGTCCTGTAACGGCAGATCGCCTACGAGTGCTTCGGCATGAAGGAACATTTTCAGTTTCTTGAACTGACGCATATCAACGCTGACATTCTTAAATACAGCGCGTGAATCCCCTGGCTCAAGTCCGTCACCTGCTGCACGCAGCGATAGTGATTGCTCGTTTTGCTGGATGACCGTATTGCTATTGTAAAGTTCTTCGCGAACGACACCAGGAGGCGAAACGTAATTTACCGGGCATCTGCTTCCGTTTTCCTGTATGTTTACGGCCTGTACGTCAAAATTTGTGTTGTCGTTGTCAGGATCTGTATCATTCTGGTCCAGCGTATTGACATACCTTCTCCATTCACCGCGAACAAGATCAAGTGATCCGAAACGCACAGTAATGTCGTCGGTGAAACCGCTCATGAAAATCCTCATGAAATTTACCGTCCTGAAGTCGGAAATCCCGCCAATGACATTTTCGAATTGGGACACCGGAATTTTGAACTGTATCCAACGTGCTTGTGTCGGGCTTGCACCTGTCGGAAGGTTTGAAGCATCTGTTGTGACAACATCGGTCACATACTGTTCCCCGACAACAATGTTAGGATGCAGGTCGATGCTGTATTCATAGTATGCGTTGATGGTATTCATCGTATTGTCACGATTGATATCCTCAACATCGGGCACTGTAGTTGAGCCACGGTTTGTTTCGCCTACATCAACAGGTGAATTACCCTGCGTACCGTTGTACTGCTTATATCTTTCAAGAACAGAGCCGCCGGCATCGAGAAAATACCGATAATTATCCTGCGACGGATCTTCATCATCGGCAAATTCGGGAAATTTTCCGGCCTCTTCAGCATCATTAAGTCCGTCAAATCCAATATCCTGATTGTCCCTGTTTCCCGCCTCAGTATCAAAAGCGTAGATAAGGGATTGTGAAGCAGGCACTTTACCCCATATCGAGTTTACAGTAATTTCGTCAGGGCCAAGTCCGTTTTCATATTGCTTTCTTCCGTCTTTAAGCACGTCTTCGGAAATAGCGCCAAGGTTAAAGAATATTTTTCCCGTGTTTGTCCCGACCGGCGCATCAGGATTTGTTGGATCGTTGTATGGATCTAGCAGCCAGAACTGAATATACTCGACGTTGGCCTGTTCAAAATTGGTCGAGTTGATGGCGCGCATGATTCCTCCGAAGTTATTCTGCGGATCGGTGAATTCGTTTGATCCCGCTACGGCAGGATTATAGTTAAAGGGTCCGCGCTCGGTAGGATAATAAGAAAGGTCGAGTGTATTGATCACCTGTGTTTGTCCGGCCGCAATGTCGGTTACCGGATAGAGTTCTTCGCTATAAATACGGCGCGTTGTGTTAAAGCCGAGGTCTTGTGGAGACAATCCGCCCGGGGTATCAGCATAAAAAATTGGATCGATACTATACCAGGAAAGTTTAGCCCTCCTGAAATTGTAGCTCAAATCGTTTGCCGCATCACCAAAATTGCTGTATTCGCTGTCGGCATTCCATACCGGAACGCTGGAAAGGCTCCAGGAGAAAGGCGAACGCATGTCTATTGTGGTTTGCGATCCTTCAAAATCGTCGACATAAATTGTTGATTCACCTTCGAAACGGTCAGCTTTCGGGGTGTCGGGCTTCAGAAAAGCCACTTCACCACGAATTGAAACATTTGAAGGAACATCGGTATCAATATTCGGGAGCTTGTTTGCCATCCTTGTCAGGAAAGGCACTTCGGTAGAGAAATTTCCATTCACACCAAAAATGGTGTTGTTTACTGATTCCTGGCCATAGTTTGATTTTTGGGTAAATGGCCTTTCTGTCATTTTAAGGAAAGTTGCCCCTAAAAGGAAATTTTCAGAAAATTTGTGCTCCACATTTACTCCCATGAACCTGCGGGTCTGTTGTCCGAAAACCGAATTGTTTTCCACAGAAACCTCGATTGGCGTATTGGATGCCTGAAGCGAAGGATCAAGAATCTGTACCCGGCCAAGTTGATAGTTAACGCTGTAATCAACACCTTCGACAAGTACGCGGCCGCCGGCAGTTACTACGACAGATCCACGCGGAACATTGAACGCACCAATCGGGATACCGTCGCCGCCGGTCGATTTGAAACGGCCTTTCAGTTGGAATTTATTTTTATCGCTGTCCTGCAATGCCCCGGCCTGGGTGCTTTGGTACATTGAGCGGTACACGTACCTTTGCTGGTTCGGGTTGTATGATGCTTCCTGATCGTATTCTTCCCCATTCAAACGAAGCCGCTCAAACAAATGTTCCCCGAAAGGTTCAACAGTCGTGAATATGATTCGTCCGTTCTGCGTATCAACGGTAAGTCCGGGAATAAAATCAAAGAATCCATCCCCTCCAATCTGCGGATCGTTGTTGTAGTTGAGTCTGTCTACGTTGAAAACCTTCAATAAAGGCGTCTGCTCAAGCGGCCCCAGTGGCGGCGGCTGTGTTGGAAACGGCGTTCCTGCAACTGGCTCAATATAATTCAATGGCGAAGGATCCGTGTAAAGAATATTGAACCTGAAATCTTCCTGCTCAAGTTGGAAAGCTCCCGGAATCTGATAGATGTTTTTCATCATTAAATCCCAAACCGGATCGTTCACATTGGTCAGGTTGCTTTTCAGCATTTTCAGGATCAGGCTTTGCGTGATGATGGTTTCGGGATTACCTGTCTCAGGATTGGTATCACCGGTCTGGGTCGCTTCAACACCGTCGGTTCCAAATTCACCTACCTGATAAACACGGTCACCGATCGTATATTGGTATGCCACGGCAAGCACTTCGTCATTTGCAAGCCGCTGTTGCAACGAAATGTATCCCAGTTGAGGATGAAATGTATATTCGTTCGCCAATAATTTCCTGGCGTTCTCAAGTTTTGAATAGTCGCGGCCTTCAACAGGCGTGATCGTATTGAAACCTGAATTGGCAGTTACAATTTCGCGGATATTTTCATTAAGCAATCCACCGGCACCGATCAATTCCGGATCATAGTCGTTGTTGGCGTTGTCTGATGGCAAATCAGTGTCAGTTTGCGGGTCATTCGGGTCAGGTGGTTGAAGTGTATTAAAAAAACCTGCCGGAATCGTTCCCGGTTGCGTAGATTCAATCACCACAACGTCTTCATCCTCAACGTCAGAAATATGCGATTCACCCAAATCCTGAAGTGCAATAACGTTCCTTAAGTTGTTATTCGTGGGATTCACGCGGTTTTGCCGATTTGTTACCCAAACTTCAATGCGCGTAATTTGAACCCGACTGGCGATTACGGGATAATTACGCAATGATTCATCATAGTTGTTCCTGAAATACTGCGACAGGAAAAAGTGCCTGTCGGAATCATAATCAAGCGCAAAAAGCTCGAAATCCTGAATTGTGCCGCCGCCTTGTGCTGTAACAGTACGGGTTTGGGATTTCTGTTCCGAGAATATTCCGGTAATTGTTGTTCTTCCGAACTGGAACTGTGCTTTAACACCAAAAAGGCTTTGCGCGCCGCGGATCAATGAGCTGTTCAGCGGAAGGCTTA
>DASWML010000014.1:0-289524 GCA_036399795.1 Flavobacterium sp. | reverse complement strand
AGCCGGCGAAAAAGAAGCGACAGCGCCTTGAAATTCCACATCAGGGAAAGCATCGACTTTGACAGTAACTTTTTGTCCGATCGCAATTTTGTTGAGTTGTGTTTCCTTGAAATTCGCAATTACCCATGAATCGGTGTTATTGATGACATAAAAAAGCGATTGTCCCGGTTGCACGAGTTGTCCCGGCTGAATTCCTATTTTTGAAACCTGTCCGTCAATAGCCGCAGTGACAACCGTGTACTGCAAGTTCAGTTTTGCTGCTTCAAGTGCGGCTTGTGCCCTTTTGATATTGGCGGCGGCAACTTCAGATTGTTTCCCGGTAACGCCCGATCTTGAAGTGGCGATCGACCTTTGGTAGGCGGTGGCTTTTTCCTGCTGCTGAAGGATGCGGAGCTGCGATTCGGCTTCCAGTTTTGCGGCTTCCGCCTGTTCAAATTGCTGAAGTGTAATCGAGTGGTTCTTATATAGGTTGCTGTAACGCTCAAAATCATTAGTGGCGCGGCGAAGGCGGATTCTGGCTGTTTCAATATTTCCGGCTGCCGAGCGGATGTTGGCTTCGGAAAAAGAAACATTGGCCTGGGCGCTGCCGATGTCTTCGCGGGCCGCTGCATAACTACCTTCGGCTGCGGCGAGCGCTGCTGCGGCTTCTTCGACTTTAACGCGGTAATCTTTGTCGTCGATAGTGAACAGCGTATCGCCTTTTTTTACGAAGTCGTTGTCTTTTACGTTAACTTTTGTAATGTAGCCTGTAACGCGCGGGATGATCGGGCTCATGTTCTTTTCGACCTGTGCGTCATCGGTTTCTTCGTGGGCAAGGGAATGCATGTATTTGTAGATTCCGTAAGTTCCGCCAACAATGATAAGGACGGCGAAAATGATCAGGAACTTTGTATTTGTTTTTTTCTTTTTTTCCATGGCTTTTTATTATTTGGTAAGATCGAATGATTGTGTGAGTTGTCCGGTTGCATCGAGCAGTTCATAAAACTTAAGCACGACATTGGCTTTTGCGTAAGCAAGGTTGATGTTTGCGCCAAGCTGTTCGACATCTGCTTCAAGAAGATCATTTGTATCTGCAAGGCCGTTATCATATTTGTCTTTTACGATCCGATAATTTTCGGCTGCCTGTTCCATTGCTTCTTTATACACGGCATCCTGTTTTTTTGAAAGATCATAGTCTTCCTGTGCTTTAACAATTTCAGTTTTGATCCTGTCAGTAAGTATTGCCTGTTTCTGCTGTAATTCTTCCACGCGGCTTTCGGCAACTTTAACTTCTTTGCCGTTCTTGAACAACGAGCTGAGGTTGTATGATATGCCGACACCGAAATTCATCGCATTTCGCACCGTAACGAAATTTTGCAAATCCAGGGCAGTGTAACCTCCAACTAGCGCCAGGCTGGGGAAGTAGCCGCTTTTTGCAACTTTTACATTATCCTGGCCGGCATGTGCCGCATGTTCCAAAGCTTCAAGGTCTTTTCGACTACCGAGGGCTTCTGATTCAGGTTTGACGGTTTGAGAAAACAATCCGCTGTCGATGTCTTCAGGGCTGACTTCCAGCATGGTTTCCGCAGGAAGTTTCAGCAGTGTTGTGATATAGTGGTTGATGAGCCGCACGTTTTTTTCGGCTTCGTCCAAAGACAACTGGATTTTCGAAACCTGAAGTTGTGCCTGCAGCAGATCATTCCTGGCGATGATCCCGTTTTGTTCCATCGCTTTGAAATCGGTTACGCGCTGGTTGCCGCTTTTGAGGCTTTCGCGATAGAGTTCAACCGACTTTTGCACTTTATAAAGATCGGCATACAGGCTGATGACATGCATTGCAGTTTCTTCTTTGGTAAAAGCGGCGTTGGCTGTTTCCGATTTATACAGGTTTTTCGAGGCGTTGATGGAATTCTTCAGTCTGAAACCTGAAAATACAGGCATGTTCACATTTGCTTGTCCGAGTGCAAGCTGGTTGACTTTCGGCGAAGCAGCAGGTTCTGCGTTTGGATCTTCGGAAGTGTTTGCCTGGCGCAGGTTGATGTCGGCATTTGTCAGCCGAAGGTACTGTCCCGAAATCTTCACATCAGGATAGCGATTGTTTTTAACCGATTCAAGTTCGTATTGCCGGGTGCTGACGCGCGCGTTTGCGAGTCCGACCTCGTCGCTTTTTTCGAGTACCATGGCAACTGCTTCTTTTAGCGGAAGATGGATTTTTTGTTGTGCGGCTGCCGACAGAGACAAAATCAGGATCGTGGCAGATAAAAAGATTCTAGTCTTCATGCAATAACAGGGCTTTTATAGTTTTTTGGATATGTTTTGTGAGATCGTTAGCTACAAATATTTCGAATTCGGCATCTGTTGGCAATCCAAGGATATTCTTGTAAAACTGCCTGTTGCCGTTGAATTGAAAATAAGTTCCGATAATGGTTGGCGGAATCAGTGCGGTGTTTACATTCCGCGTGAAAATTCCTTTATCCTGTCCTTCATTGATAATTTTCTCGAGAGATTCAAGGTTGGATTTTTTCACATCGGTGAAAGTTCCGAAATTTATAGATCTGCCGGAAGAGATTTCCTGGTGGACGATCTGGTAAATGCTGCGGTTCTTGCTGATGCGGGTGATATATAACTCCACCAGACGGTTGATTTTTTCCAACGGTGATAGATCTTCCCTGAGGAGGTTTTCAAGTTGTATCTTCAGGTCGGAGGCGCGGGAGATGATCAAACTCTCAAGCATTTTTTCTTTCGACCCGAAATAATAAGAAACCATGGCGATGTTGATGCCGGCTTCCTTTGCGATGTTCCTGATACTGGTTCCGTCAAAACCTTTTTCAGCAAAGAGGCGTTCAGCAACCTGAAGTATCTGGTTTTTCTTGTCGTTTGTTGCAGTGTTCATGATGTCATTAAAATCGGCACAAAATTAAACATCTGTTTAAATTAAACGATTGTTTAATTTTAGGATTAACACAATTTTAACGACAGCCTTAGCAGTTCAGCCAGTTCAGCAGCATTTGTTTTCCATTTGGCGTAAGTATGCTTTCGGGATGAAATTGGACACCTCGAACATTATAATGCTTGTGCCGCAGCGACATGATTTCTCCGTTTTCGTCGATGGATGTAGCTTCAAGTATGTCGGGAAGATTTTTGGAAACCGACCAGGAATGGTATCTTCCGACCTGTAGTCTTGGCGGGAGATTGCTGAAAAGCAGTTCATCGTTTGCAACAATGGAAATTTCGGCGGGCACGCCATGATAAACCGACTGGAGGTTGGTGACGCTTCCGCCAAACACTTCGGCAATGGCCTGTTGCCCCAGACAAACCCCGAGAATGCTTTTGGTGGCAGCGTATTTCCGGATTACTTCTTTTAGCAAACCTGCCTCGTCGGGAATTCCCGGACCGGGCGAGAGGAGGATTTTGTCAAAAGCTTCAGGTTCTTCTATATCAAACCCATCGTTGCGCCAAACAGTTACATCACAATCAAGCGCCTGAAGATAATGCACAAGGTTATACGTAAAGCTGTCGTAGTTGTCTATTACAAGGATTTTTTTCATGGCTAAGCTCCTGTAAAGATAGGTTGAAAGGTTTAAAAATAAAAAAGCCCGGGAATTCCGGGCTTATACTATTAGAAGAAGTTTGGCTAGTATACCAAGGTCACATTGACTTCAAACTCATCATTGATCGCTTTGTCTCCGAGATTGTCAAAGAAGCTTCCTGAACCATATTTGATATCATACTTGGTCCTGTCAATTTTAAATGAGGTTGTAGCGGTGTTTTTTCCTGCTGTAAGCTCGAAAGTAACGGGTTTTGTGATGCCTTTTATGGTAAGGTCGGCTTCTACAGTGTAAACATTTCCTGATTTCGGCGTGACAGTTCTGAATTTAAGGGCAGAAGTTGCGAATTTATCAGTGCCGAAGAAATCGTCGGCTTTGAGGTGTCCTTCAAGTTTCTCTTTCCCTTGTCCGGCTTTCAGGTCGGTTACAGCAATTGAATTCATGTCGACCGTGAAATTTCCGGTGACAAGTTTATTTCCTTTGAAGGTCAGTGAACCATCTTTCAGATTAACGGTCCCATCATGCTGGCCGGTTACTTTTTTTCCTGTCCATGTGATCTTGCTTTTCGACACATCTACTTTTTTTTCCTGGGCCGAAGCTGTAACGGTACCGAAAGCTACCAATAATGCAATTGCAACTGTTTTCAGATTTTTCATTTGTGGTTTTAATAATTATAAAGTTGATAATAATTTAAGTTCTTTCTATTGTAATATTCCTGAACTTTTCAAGTAGTTCATTGAGTTTATTGAGTTCCGTCTCTGTCAATCCGCTGGCAAAATTTTTTTCGTGTGATTCGACTTTAGGATCCAGTTCGGCGAGAAGTTCCAGCCCTTTATGGGTAATCTGGACTTCCATTTTGCGTCTGTTTTCCGGACAAACCTCGCGCGTTACAAGCCCTTTGATCAATAACTTATCCACAAGCCTTGTGGTATTGCTGGTTTTGGCAACCATTCTTTCCTGGATCACACACATATTGGCAGGACAGCCTTTTTGTCCGCGGAGTATCCGCAATACATTAAACTGTTCTCCCGATAAATCGTATGGCTTCAGGATTTCGTGAAATTTCTCTACGATGGCATTATGTGTGTACAAAATATTCAGCACCACTTTTTTTTCAAGCGGAATAGAAACGGATTTAATTGCATCTTCTATCTTCATGGTTTGTCACGAGGAAATTTGTAGGTACAAATGTATACAATTGTAACTATTGTATCTACAAATGTCCTGTTATTTTTTTGTTAAAACCAAATAGGCATTTGCGGATTGCTGTAATTTTATTTCATGAAGATTTTGTCCATTTTAGCGCTTCTTGCAGCCATCTTCTTTGCACTTCCGCAGACCGACCCGGAGCCGATAAAAATTTACCGTAAAGATGGTATAGCTGTAAAATCATATGATTTCGCCCGGTTTAAGCCATTTCTTCAGAAAGATAACGACACCATTTATGTAATTAACTTTTGGGCCACATGGTGCGCGCCATGCATCAAGGAACTTCCAAATTTTGAGAAAGTGGCTTCAGATAATAAAAATGAGAAGGTAAAAGTCATCCTTGTCAGCCTCGATATGGCGAAACAGGTCGAAGGCAGCCTGATTCCGTTTATAAAGAAAAGAAAACTGCAGTCAAAAGTAATTCACCTTCATGATCCGAATGCCGATGCCTGGATTGCACAGGTCAGCGCCGAATGGTCGGGTGCGCTTCCGGCAACTGTCATTTATCAGGGCAGCAAAAGGAATTTTTATGAAAAGGAATTTACCTACGGAACCCTCAGCGACGAACTTAATAAATTTAAATAAGATGAAAAAAATGCTATCGATTGCTGCGGCAGTCATTATTGTAACAATTGTCACAGCGTTTACTGTCGCTCAACCGGCCGGAGGTTACGCAATAGGCGACATGGCTACAGATTTCAGTCTGAAGAATATCGACGGTAAAATGGTATCACTTGTCAATTACAAAAACGCAAAAGGTTACATCGTAATTTTCACCTGCAACCATTGCCCGTTCGCCAAAGCTTACGAGGACAGGATCATTGCCCTCGATAAAAAATACAGTAAAGCCGGATTTCCGGTAATCGCCATCAATCCCAACAACCCTGCAAAACAAAAGGAAGACAGTTATGAACTTATGAAAGTGCGTGCGAAAGAAAAGGGGTTTACTTTTCCATACCTGTTTGATGACGGACAGAAGATTTATCCGCAGTATGGCGCGACAAAAACACCACATGTTTATCTTCTTCTGAAGACACCGAAAGGAAATGAAGTAAAGTATATCGGTGCCATTGACGATAATTACGAAGATGAAACCGCAGTAAAACAGAAATATGTTGAGGATGCCGTTGATGCTTTGTTAAACTCAAAGGAAATTACAGTAAAAGAAACAAAGGCGATCGGCTGCTCTATTAAAGCTTAACAATGAAAAATCTCTCACAGGAAGAATGGGCCAGGGCCATCGAAGAAGATCCCGATGCAGTAATTGTAGATGTACGTACAGAAGATGAATGGAACGACGGAATCATTCCTGGTGCGATAATGCTCGACATATATAAACCGGCATCATTTATCGACGGAATTTCCGGTCTTGATAAATCGAAGAATTATTATATATATTGTAAAGCCGGAGCCAGAAGCCTTCAGGCATGCCATATCATGGAAGATGCAGGAATTAAGCACACCAACAATCTTACAGGAGGCATTATGCAATGGCAGGGAAAGCGTGAATTCCCATAATATGGTTAAAATATAATACAAGGTGGAAATACTGTAATGCAATGGCAATCAAATTTGTGAGCTTTGTAAAAATACGCATAAGCAATCATTAAATTTATTTGTCATGGAAACTAATAGCTACGGAATGTATGGCCAGGACAGCCAAAACTCCAGTATGAACCAGGATTTTACCCACCCGATTTCAAGTTCTGCGAATGATGAAACCGTATTTCCGGTATCTGATTTCTATGACGAAAGCGGGAAATACAGAAGCGACGATTTTGAAGATCTCGGAGGTCTTCATTATATGAATTATCTGCATTCTCACGACGACATGCTTTAATCATGAAAAGACTGATCCTCTTAACGGCATTGATTATTTCCGGATTTCTTTCGGCACAAACAGATGCTAAAACACCTGTTCCTGAGCAACCTGTGGATGCAACGATGCAAGGCGATACCATAACGACCAATAAGCAGGTGAGAGAGGTCTCTGATATGAAAAATATGGATGCGGTAAAAACCCAGGATCATCCCAAAACAACCCGAAAACAAAAAGCTGCGCCTGCCGATTCACTCAAGATGAAGAAGAACAGCCCGTCAACCGGCACAGGAAAATCAACCAACAGGCCGTAAAATATCTCAATTGTTATTGACAAGAGGCCGTGAGGCCTCTTTTATTTTAATATTATGGAAAACTTCGTGTATGCCAGAAATGGCCGTATCAACGTAGGTACAACCGAAAGGATAATATCTGTCCTTGCCGGCGGGTTCCTTTTGTATGAAGCCTTGAAGAACCGGAATATGCTCGCTGCTGCCATTCCTGCCGCACTGATTATGGCCCGCGGCGTGTCAGGATATTGTCCGGCGTATGACATCATGGGAAAGAAAAAGCTCAAAAAACACAACATCAACATCCAGACACATCTCACCATTAACAGGCCTATTGCCGAAGTTTACGAATTCTGGCGCAAACTCGAAAACCTCCCGCTGTTTATGGAGCATCTCGAAAATGTTACCGAAATTGATGCAGGGCTTTCTGAATGGAAGGCGAAAATTCCGGGCGGACTGGGAACTGTCACCTGGAATGCAATCATCGTGAACGAAAAGGAAAATGAAGTGTTGGGTTGGAAATCGGTTAAAGGATCGGCTGTTGACAATGCCGGAAAAATAGAATTCATCGAGCTTGATGAAAATGTAACAGGACTTCATGTGGTTATTTCATACCGCGCTCCAATGGGTGCGATCGGAGAGAACATCGCCCGGCTGTTTACGCCATCGTTTAAGAAGATGATCCAGGCCGATATTGATGGTTTTCGGGATTATATGGAAAACGGTTTTACGGCAACCCAAACAACCGATTTCCGGAACCAACTCATTTAGTCACATTTTTCGCGGCCCCAAGTAAGGACTTGCAGTTCCGGGGCATAGTGTGCACGGGCAGGCGATTCGTTTTCACGTATCAATCCGCCTTTCCGGTAATAGATCGTCATATTTTTAATCTTTACATTCTTCAGCGGCCACTCAATATGATGGATATGATACCGATAAAGTCGGTTGCCCTGCTTTTGGTACAGCACATACCGCTCAGTCAGCCATAAATCAAGTGCAGATCTGCTGCTCATCTTCTCCAGTGGAAGGAACTGCGCGAGATAGAAATGTTTTTGGTCAGGATTTGTTACCAGGTGTTCGTTGAGCTTCTTCCGGATATCAGCTTTTTTATAACGTATGCCGATGAGGCTTCTGGAAAACAATACCGAAAGCATTTTATCTGCTTCAATCGAAAAAAAATAGATTCCGGGTTTATCATCTTTCACGACGTATGTCCGCAGGTTCACCTCATTAAAGTCGGAAACAGGCGTGAAAGGAGGGAAGTATCGCATCCGCAGATTCTTCACGGCGAATGAAACCATCGAAACCCAGGCATCGCCTTCAAATGTATCTAGTGTGACAGAATCAGGAAGCAACGCTGCTATCTTCTCGGCTTTCACTTTCCAGTGGCAAAACAACACGTCATGCCATTCCTGATAATACTTCCATGGTTTGTCAGGCAGCGGAAAAGGGCGATGAAATGTTTGATGTCGTAAATCTGAAACCGGCTCCATTAAATCTTACAGTCATCAGGGGTTATGATTGTCATTTGCCGTGTCTGCAAGTCGTAGATGTCTGTTTTGCTCATTACCTGCAGTGAAAGATTGTCTATTGAAAGCGGTACACCTTCTTTAATTTCAAGAAGATTACTGTTCCTGATAAAACGGCCATCGATTATAATTGCCATTCCCGGCCCGATCGCCTCCATTTTTGTATTGTTGTTTGTGAAAAGCAAACCTGTATTTTCTTCAAGACCAATTCCAAGTACGGTAGGATTGGTCAGGATCACCTGGAACAAACGACCGATTCTTCCGCGTTTCACAAAGTGGGTATCAAATACAACATCATCGATAAGTCCAAGGCCAGCAGAAATTTTTACTTCCCCTTTTTTCAGCGCGTCGGTGCTTGAGCCTTCCATAATCATATTCGGTGATGCTGCGGCCGCACCCGCGGAGGTTCCTGCATAAATAAAATCCGGATCGGTTTCGAGCTTTTTTAACATCAGGTCGAAAAAAGGGGAACCGCCAATAATCGAAGTGATCCTGATTTGTGAACCGCCGGTAAAAAACACAACATCAGCTTCTTCGAGCCGTGTAAGTATCTTAGGGTCGCCCGCGTCTTCCCGTGTACGTATGTCCAGGATATCGACATTTTCGGCCTTGAGTTTCTTAAACGCCGTAATATAATCCTGTCCGATTTCTTCTGGGATGGTCGAAGCCGTCGGAATTATCTCAATACGGGAATTACCATTGTGTTTCGCTTCTTTTATAATTCGGGCCAAGATGCCGCTTTTTGTGTAATCATACGGATCAGTTCCATTTTTTGAATCGGGATCGCCTTTGTCTTCGGCTCCGCCAATAATAACAAGTTTGCCTTTAATTTTCATATTTCGCTGGTTTAATAATATACAAAACTAAGTGTCTAAACGCGTTATTTACTTACAGGTTCTGCATATTTTATTACAGAATTCTTACAAAAAATGCTGTGCCTTAAAATGTAAGTTTTTGGGGGAATTCTGTAAACATTCACGTACCATAATGCGAGAACTTTGATTTGTGCCGTAAACGTTGGCACCATCACAATAAAACCTTTATGAAGATCCTTAAAACTCAGGTACTTCGCGGCCCAAACATCTGGAGCAATTACCGTAAAAAATTAATCCAGCTCAGGCTTGATCTGGAGGAAATGGAAAACTTCCCAACCGACAAAATCCCCGGCTTCAGAGAGCGAATCGAAGCAATGTTTCCCGAAATGATAGAACACGAATGTTCAGAAGGTGTTCGCGGCGGTTTCTTTGACCGTGTAGAGCGGGGAACATGGCTCGGGCATGTGATGGAACACATCGCACTGGAAATCCAGACCCGCGCTGGCATGCAGGCCGGTTATGGAAGAACACGCGGAACAGGTACAAAAGGAATTTATCACGTTGTTTTTGCTTACACTATTGAGGAAGCCGGACTTTATGCTGCTCAGGCCGCATTCAGGATCACGGAAGCCTTAAGCACAGGAGCGGAATACGACTATGCCGCCGATATTGAAAAGCTTCGGGATATCTGCCAAAAATATGATCTGGGGCCAAGTACCAAAAGTATGGTTGAAGCCGCAGAAAAAAGAGGAATCCCGTGGACACGCATCGGAAGCAATTCTTCCATCAGGCTTGGTTACGGAAAGAACCAGATGCAGTTCCAGGCAACAATTACCTGCCGTACAAGCGTGATGGCTGTTGAAGTGGCAGGCGATAAGGCAGAAACAAAGCTGATGCTTTCAAAGGCAAAAATTCCAGTACCTGAAGGCGGAAGCTGCCGCAGCGAGGAAGACTTTAAAATTATTGTCAACAAAATAGGATATCCGCTGGTTATTAAACCACTGGACGGCAACCAGGGAAAAGGCGCCTCAATTAATGTCACCAACTGGGATGCTGCGCTGAAAGGCTTTAAATATGCCAAAGAATACAGCAACACGATCCTTATCGAGAGGTTTGCCACGGGGTATGATTTCCGGATGTTGGTGATCGATCACAAATTTGTCGCTGCTGCCAAACGCGTTCCCGCACACGTTACCGGAAATGGCACTGCAACCATTGCCGAACTGATTGCTGAAGTCAATCTTGACCCTAGGCGCGGCCGTGGCCATCAGAATGTACTCACAAAAATTACGGTAGACCGCGATACTGAAGAGCTTCTCCAGAAAATGAAATACACGCTGCAGAGTGTTCCTGCGAAAGATGAGGTCATCTACCTGAAATCGACGGCAAATCTCAGTACGGGCGGAACAGCAACCGATGTAACTGATAATGTCCATCCTGATAACATCCGCCTGGCGGAGAGAATATCGAAAGTCATCGGACTTGATATTTGCGGTATAGACGTGATGGCTGAAAATCTCTCGGAACCCATGAAAGAAACCAAAGGTGTTGTTCTTGAAGTAAACGCCGCACCGGGATTCCGCATGCATCTTGCTCCGTCAGAAGGAAAGGCAAGGGATGTTGGCGCAGCGGTAATAGACATGCTTTATCCTCCGGGACGGGCATCGCGCATCCCGTTGATAGCCATTACCGGAACCAACGGAAAAACCACCACGACCCGAATAATGGCACATATGGCCAAAAGCAGCGGACACAAAGTAGGCTACACCACTACAGACGGGATTTATATAAACGACGCACTTATTGAAGAAGGCGATACCACAGGTCCGCTGAGCGGAAATTTCGTACTTGCCGATCCGACTATTGATTTTGCAGTGTTGGAAACAGCACGGGGCGGAATCCTGCGATCCGGACTGTGCTTTAACGAATGCGACATCGCGATTGTCACCAACATCAAGGAAGACCATCTGGGAATGAACGATATCAATACAATTGAGGATCTTGCCAATGTAAAAGCTGTCGTTCCCAGAAGTGTGAAGAAAGATGGCTGGGCAATTTTAAATGCTGAAGATGAGCATTGTCGGAAGATTTCGGAAGAACTTGACTGTAACGTGGCGTGGTTCAGCCTTAATCCTGAGAATGAATTCGTTCGTGCGCAGGCTTCGGCAGGAAACCCAATAGCCATTTATGAAAACGGATACATATCAATTTTGCAGGGCAACGAACAAATCAGGATAGAAAGCGTTTCAAATATACCGATCACTTACGGAGGAAGCGCGAAGTTTATGATTGCCAATTCACTTGCCGCTGCCCTTGCAGGGTTCCTTTGGGGATTTTCTACTGAAGGAATACGCCACTCATTGCAGACTTTCATGCCGGGATTCGAGCAAACACCGGGCAGGCTAAACCTTTTTGAGTTCAAGAAGTTTAAGGTTCTGGTTGATTATGCCCACAATCCGCATGGATATGCTGCCATTGAGGAATATCTGGGGAATGTCAAGGCAAATAAAAAAATCGGTATTATTTCCGGAATCGGTGACAGAAGGGACGAAGACATCAAGCACTGCGCACAAATTGCATGCAGGATGTTTGACCATGTGATCATCAGGCAGGAACATGATCTTCGGGGCCGCTCCGAACAAAACATCAATGCATTGCTGCTCGAGGGAATCCTTGAATCGTGTAAGAACGTAAACCACGAGATTATTTCTGAAGAAACTGAAGCGATAAAGCGGGCGATGTCTATTGCCGGTGAAGGCGACATGATCATAGCGCTCAGTGACCAATATAAGAGCGTTGTTGAAATCGTTAAGAACGAACTCAGAAAAGAAAATTCGCTGCCTCATCCGGCATTGCAGAAAAAATCTAATGATGGGGTGCCGCGCATCAATATAAACAATCCAAATATCAATTACCATGGAAGAACCGCATAAGGAATACAGCGAAGATGATAGTTTCGATGTCGAAAAAACATCTGCAGAATACGGTAATGAACCACGGAAAATGGGCAGCGACTATACCGGAAACGCCTCTTTCGAAGAACCGGGAAAAGGTATAGAAAGCGACACAACCACTGGAAGCGGATACAGTGAAGGCGAAAGGAACGCTCAGGATGGAACAAATAATTCCTACGACCATCGCGGAAATGATGAGCTGGTGGATAAATATAATGTCAATGACAAAGCGCATTTTGACAGCAGTCTTGATGACTTTATCCCGACAGTCTCCAATTATAAACACTCTGATGGCAACGAAGCCACAGACAATCCTGAAAAGGACAGCAGACACTAAAACATCTAACTAATATAGGCTTACTCGGGTAAGCCTTTTTTATTACAAATTATTATGGATATAGTTGAAATCCTTTTGGCCACTGTGGCCGGAACCTCTTTGATGACAGGCTTCAGTTACCTAGTTTCGGAAGCGTCACGAGAATTGTACAAAGAACCGCTGCTGCTGAATATCATCATGAAGAAGCTCGGGGTCGAACTTCAGGGAGCGGCACGAACCATTGCTGCCTGGCTACTGCATTATTTTATCGGGCTCCTTTTTGTGCTGGGTTATGAACTGGCCTGGAAGTATACCGCTCTTGGGATTACTTGGATGTGTGCGCTTTTATTCGGGATTGTCAGCGGGATAGCTGGAATATTGGGCTGGATGGTAATCTTCAGGCTGCCGGAAAATCCACCGCAGATCCCTTTTAAAACTTATTACCTGCAGTTGTTTTTTGCACACATCATATTTGCTTTTACAGTGATCGCAGTTTACAAGCTTTATTCATAAAAAAAAAGCAGCCCGTTTAAAGGCTGCTTCTTTATAAAAAAAACCGGAGCACAGAATAAATCTTTACTCCGGTAACCAACAACTTATCTCTCTGTGCTTAAAGTAATATGTGACTTGGTTTTGGTCATCAGGCTGGCGCCGATTTCTAAAATACCCAGTATCAGGTGAGGCAGGTAAATTTCGTCAGCGAAGCCGAAGATCCATGGAGATGCCGCTAGAACGATACCTGCCAGTAAATCCATCATCAGGTGTGTCGCCATCGGGATGATGTTTGTAATACTGAGTTCGTAAGCCGTCATCAGGCTCATGACAATTGTCATCACACCAATAACCATAGGTACAATACTTTGTGCACTGTTCATGTCAAGACCCATCAGGCCAGGCAAAACTATCAGCAATATACCCATCAGGTAATCGAGATATCCGTGAGTTTTTGTTTCAATGAATCTCATATCTTTTAGTTTTGATTATATATTGATTTAAATATTATTAAGGAGTTCCTGTACTGGTTCCCGCACCACCGGCTCCTGTTCCGCCGCCTGCGCCTCCAGTACCTGTACCACCGGTTCCCGAACCCGTTCCGCCAGTACCTGTGCCTGATCCCGAACCTGTTCCGCCCGAACCTGTTCCAGTTCCACCGGCTCCTGTTCCAGTTCCGCCGGCTCCACCTGAAATCGAGTCATTCATGGTACCTGAACCGCCGGTTCCGTCAGTATCCATATTGCTGCCTGGACTCGTAGCATCGCCTTCGCCCATGCCGTCGGCTGAATTGTACTCAGTACCTTCTGCGCCTGTACTGTTTGATGCATTGTCTTTACATGATAAAACAAAACATGCTAAAGCTGCGAAAAAGGCAACTTTAAATTTTCCGATATTTTTCATAGTTGTAAAAATTTAGATTACTTATGTAAAATTACCTTAGAGGCTTCCGGAATCGATTATAGGATTAAAGGGTATTTTTATAGGATTACAATCAGCCTGATTTTGAGTGTTTTCTGAGCAATACCGAGGCTTCTGCTGCGTTATTGTATAAAGTTTTGGATGAACCTTTTTGACGACACCGAATTATTTTCCACCGGAAACCACGGAAAAGAGACTTTCAACCTTCCTGATACTGAAATGATCCTTTACAATAGCTTTTTTGACAAGGCCGAAGCTGACTGGTATTATAAAAAATTTCTTGATTCCACACCCTGGGAAGAATATGATATGACGATCTATGGTAAATCGCATACTGTGCCCCGGATGATTGCATGGTATGAAGATAAAACCAATCCGGGAGCTTCGCCATCGCGGCCCGACTGGACACCTGAATTACTCGCAATCCGAAAAAGAGTTGAAGTGGAGACAGGTCTTACCTTTAACAGTGTATTGCTGAACCTGTACCGCAACGGGAATGACGGTGTCGGGTGGCACAGTGACCGTGAAGAGAATTTTGGAAAAGATGCTGTGATTGGCTCGGTGACTTTCGGACAAACACGGCCATTCAGGATGCGGCATAAGTTCAGGAAAGATATTTTGCCGATAGAGATTCCGCTGCATCACGGTTCTTTCCTGTTGATGGGCGGCACAACCCAGAGTTTTTGGGAGCATCATATTCCAAAAACATCAAAAAATGTCCTGCCGCGCATCAATCTCACGTTTCGGCAGGTAAAGCGGAAACTTCCGGTATAGTTTCCAGCTGCGCGAGGGATTGAAGCGGCATCCTTGCAACCGTAGGTTGGAAGATACAGCGAAAAGCCCGGCCCGCAGGGCGCGCAAAAAAAAGCTGCAGGCAGAAACTACAGCTTTCACACACACATAAAATTTTTACCGGATCTTCTCCGCAAAATTATCGCGGATGTTCTTGTTGATGTAGGTCGTAAGTCCGATGCCGTTTTCGGCAAGCGCCTTCATGTCTTCAATTTTCCTTTGGCCGTTGGTGGCGTAGTTGTACAGGTATAGGCTTCCGTCAGTAAATTCGACCCTGATGCCGTCGCTGAGGTTTTCATATCCTTTAATGCCTGAACCACCACTTTTGTTTTTGTATGTTTTCATGACATTGGCAGGTTTTGCGTAAATGTATAACCTATTGAAAAAGAATACATTGCATCATTATTTCTTTTTATTACAGAATTACTATGCCATGGCAAACTGAGGTTGCTGCCGGTCTGTTGAAAGTAATTTTTTCCATAGAAAATATATGAGCAACATCACTCCCAGCATTACCAGCGGCATAATGATAAACGCAATGGGGCCATTGCTGAATGCCCATGAGGCAGCCGCGCCTAGAAAATTAAAGGTGAATCCTGCAAATGCCCATTCTTTCAGCATTTTGAATTTTGGTTGCAGCAGTGCCAGTCCGCCGAGAAGTTTAGCAGTTCCGATGATGGTCATCAGGTAATAGGGATAGTTGAGCTGGCTGAAGGCTTCTTTTCCGCCTTCGACCTGCATGATCCCGGCGATTCCGTCCATGACCATCATTAATGAAAACAGGACAAGCAGGACGTAATAAGTGATTTTAGCTGACTTTTTCATGATATTGAATTGAATTTAGTTATTGTAATATTCCAGCATCCAGTGAATGCCGTATTTATCTTTTAACGCGGCTGTTATTCCTGATTCGGAAACTTCAGGCGGCTGAAGCGCCTGTCCATTTTCTGACAGCTTCGCGTAAAGCTGCAGGATTTCGTTCCGTTGCTTGCAGCGCAGCATCAGTGAAATTGCATTTCCGCGCTTTAATGTTTCATCATTGGCCATATCCGAACCCAACAAAACGATATTACCGGTGGTTAAGGTGGCCTGCAGGATGAAATCCCTGATCCATTCCGGCATGTCAGCGGCACAAGGTGTATCACGTAAATACTGCATGTGCAGCTCGCCACCCAGACAGTCGCTGTAGAATGACATCGCTTCGCCGCAATTTCCGTTGAAGGTGAGATAGGCGTGCAGCGTTACCATGGCTATTGTTGTGGAGCGGCTTCGGTATTGAACCAGAAAACTTCCCAAAGATGGCCATCCGGATCCTCAAAACCATGACCATACATGAAGCCATGGTCCTGAACCGGATTTGGCGCACTTCCGCCTGCGGCTATTGCTTTGCTGACAGTTTCATCTACTTTTTCACGGCTTTCTACAGACAGCGCAAGGATTACTTCGGTGGTTTTTGAAGCATCGGCGATGTCTTTTTTAGTGAAATCCTTAAAGCGGGCTTCTGTGAGCAGCATCGCGTAAATGTGCTGTGAGATTACAAGGCAGGCAGCGTTCTCATCAGTAAATTGCATATTGAACGTATAGCCAAGGCTGGTAAAAAAATCCATCGACCTTTTGAGGTCTTTCACGGGCAGGTTGACAAAAATTTGTGTTTCCATGATTTTGTTATTAATGTATATGACAAAGTTAAGTGTAAAGCTATCATGCAGAAAGTGTAGAAACGACTAATAAAAGGGTTGATTACGACAAACCGACTCCTTATATTTGTTATTCAAGAACTCAGTTATGAAGCACATCTCAATCATTGTCCCGCTCGGCCACAGCAGTCTTCCCAATATTGATGGCACGCACCAGATTTTCCTTCAGGCAAATGATTTTGCCGCGATGGCAGGAATGCCGCCTGTTTTCGATGTGAAGCTTGTAGGTCTTTCCAGGGAAATCAGTCAGCGCAACGGGCTGTACACTATAACACCGGATTGTTTGATTGATGAAGTCGTGAAGACCGATCTTGTCATCATACCGGCAATGCATGGCGATATGCAGCAGGCAATGAGTGAAAATGCGTCTTTTATCCCATGGATTAAAAAGCAATATGGCGCAGGTGCAGAAATAGCGAGTTTTTGTATCGGCGCTTTTTTTCTTGCTGAGACGGGATTGCTTAAAGGAAAACAATGTGCCACGCATTGGCTTAGTGCAAACAAATTCCGCCAGATGTATCCTGATGTAAATTTGGTTGATGACAAGATCATGACGCATGAAGACGGCATCTATACCAGCGGCGGAGCTTATTCGTTCCTGAACCTAAATGTTTACCTTGTAGAGAAATACGCGGGACGTGAAATGGCGATCCGCATCGCAAAAGCTTTTATGATTGATATCGACAGGGTGAGCCAGTCGCCGTTCATTATGTTTACCGGACAAAAAGAACATGAAGACGAACCTGTGAAAAAAGCGCAGGAATATATTGAGAAGAACTTCGACGGGCGGATGACGGTTGATGAACTCGCCGATAAATTTGCCCTTGGCCGCAGAAGCCTCGAACGCCGGTTTAAAAAGTCGACAGGAAACACCGTAGTTGAATACATTCAACGGGTAAAGATCGAAGCGGCAAAGCGGAGTTTTGAAACGAGCCGGAAAAATATTTCGGAAGTGATGTATGATGTTGGTTACACAGATACAAAAGCTTTCCGCGACCTTTTCAGGAAAATCACCGGACTCACACCTTTGGAATACCGGAATAAATACAATCGGGAAGCGGTAGTTGTTTAACGAGGCTTCGAAAGAAACCGCTGATGTGAGTCAAGCAGCTTCTGGATTTTTGCCTCATATTGCTTTTTATACTGCACATTTTTCGCATCAGCGTTGGGTGAAACAATATCGGCTAGCTTGAACAGTGGCCGCTGCCCGTTAACCACAAATGCATGGTGAAAATATTTTGCCCTGTACTTGCCGTTTTTGTAATGGAACTCCAAAAAGTAAGTGGCATCATACGCAAACGATTTTCCCGACCCGGCTTTAATGGTTATGGCATCGGTCATTTTACCTGAAATCCTGATCATGCTGTACGGTGCTCGAGCCCGGAAGGCATTGTTCCCATCGGGATAGTTTGTCTGTACCCAGGCCACACTCCGGTTGTACAAATTTTTTGCGGGCGTTCTGCCGGCAGTATATATAATGAAGTCTGTTCCGCCATCGGCCCTGAAGTGGAATTTCTGGCCATGCGCAAACAGCGTCGTCAGGAACAGTAACAACAAAAGCCTTAAGATTTTCATGATATGATTTGGAGCAACAACAAAGCTACATAAACCATTGATTTCCTACGGCTTTTAGTCTGCCAAAATTTATGAAAAATAAAAAACCACAAAAAAAGGAGGGTGTTCTTATTTTTGGTTGTCTTAGCTTTAAACCAAAAATTTTCCGATATGAAAACAATCAAACTCCTATTTGTCCTGCTGGCATTTTCTTCAGGGATTTTTTATTCGTGTTCCGATGCAGATCCGATAGAAAATCAGGATACAACCCAACGAAGTATTGCCCTGCGTACGATACTCAATGAACTGAAATCGGCCAACGACATTACCGGCAAGGCAGAAGATCCTTTTTGCTTTGAATTTGTTTATCCGGTAACTTTCTCATACAATACAGGCACAACAATCACTGCGGCGAATATTGACGGGCTGCTGGAGATTCTGTCTAACGAATCAACAACCCTTTATCTTTCCGGAATTGAGTTTCCTTTCGATATTATGCAGCAAGGCGCGGTAACGACTATCGATTCTGAAAATGAACTTATCGCATTAATCGAGGATTGCGGCTTCGATACTTTTAATGATGACCTACAAAATACTTTTTGTTTCGATATCGTGTTTCCCGTTATGATTATGCAAAACAACCAGACGGTTACATTAAATACGTACGAGCAATTTATTGCTTACCTGAACAATCCTGCCAACGGCAATGAAATGCAGATCATCTTCCCGATCTCTGTGCTGTATAATAATGAGACAGTGGTAGTGAATAACCTGTATGATTTTTACGAAATGACGAACAACTGCGATACATGCGTCTGTTCTCAGGATTATGCACCGGTTTGTGTGCAAACAGCAGGCGGCATACTTGAATATGGAAATATCTGTTATGCATTGTGCGCCGGTTATACCCAGAATGATCTTGTTCTATGCAATCCTTCAACAGAATGCAATATTAACGACCTCCAGATTACCGTAGGTGCCTGCAATAGCGACGGGTCGTATCTTCTTGCCCTGAACTTTGATTATACGAATCCGGGCGGTACACAGTTCCAGGTTCTTGACAGCGCAAACAATGTGGTGGGAACGTACGCGCTTTCCGCTTTGCCGCTGACAATTTCAAATTATCCGGCTTCCAGTGCGCCAGCCGATTACCTGGTCGTAAAAATGGTTGGGAACAGCAATTGTACGGCTTCGAATCAGTGGTCGGTTCCAAATTGTGCTTGTCCCTGCCCAACAAACGTTGATCCGGTGTGTGTTCAAACACCAACAGGTATCTTCCAGTATGACAACGCCTGTCTTGCAGAATGCGACGGATTTACCGAAAATGATTTTATTGATTGTACTCCTTCCTATAATTTTGGCACCTTGCTGGGAGACTGTTTTGATATGGCCTATCCTGTAATGATCCAGTATCAGGGAACAATAATTACTGCAAATGCCAACGGAGAACTGCTGCAATATTGGTTTCCGAACCAGTCGCCAATGCCTGCTTTCGTTTATCCTGTAACGGTAACCTTCGGTGGTAATTCATATACTTTTGGAAGTCAGGCCGCATTCGAGAGCCAGATCGGAATGTCGTGTAATTAAAGATGAAGTTAAATAATTTGGGTAAATATTTATTATTGCCACACATTCGTAAAGGATGTGTGGTAATAGTTTTTAAGGGATAAATGGAAATCACGGAATCAAAAACCGAAACATGCTTGTGCTCAGAAACAGTTTTTAAGTCTGTTTTTGAAGCACATTTTAAAGTATTGCGGAATTTTTTGATCTTCAGGTTCAGGGATGCTGAAAGGGCAGAAGACACAGCCCAAAACGCTTTTGTCATCCTTTGGGAGAATTGCAAAATTTTAAAACCCGAACAGGCAAAGAGCTTTCTCTTCACCACTGCCATACGGCTGTCGCTCAATTTGCTGAAGCACGATAAAGTAGTGACAAATTTCGAACTGCTGTCCAAGCCTAAAGCGATGCATAATGAATCGCCTGAATTTGTTCTCGTACACAATGAGTTAAAGTCGGAACTTGAAAAGGCAATTAATGATCTTCCCGATAAGCAGCGCACTGTTTTTCTGATGAACAGGTTAGAAAATCATTCATATACTGAAATTGCGGCACTGTTGGATTTGTCGGTCAAAACCGTGGAAAAGAGGATGCACCTCGCACTTGTCTCGCTCCGGAAAGTGATTAAAAATGTATAGCTTCGTTACGATATGAAAAATGAACTTGATAACAACGAAACTTTTCTTGCTGACTGGCTGGCGGGGAAAATTCCTGATGAAGACCTGAAACAGCGTGTTTCCGCAACTGATTTTGAAGCCTACCGGCAATTGAGGGATTCGCTTTCTGAATTAAAAATTGCCGATCCTGACATTGAAAAAAACTTTGCTGCCACACAGGAAAAGTTCCGGAGAAAGGAGAAAGTCAAAATCGTCCGGACATTGCCATTGTACAGATACGCTGCCGTAGCCGCAATGCTCGTCGTGCTATTCGGACTATATCAGCTTTTTATTTTTTCGAATACTATCGAAACGGGTTTTGGTGAGCTATCTGAAGTTCATCTCAACGATGGGTCAGAAGTCACACTCAATGCACGTTCAAAGTTGTCGTTCCCGTCTCTGTTCAGGTACAACCGTACTTTGAAATTGGCGGGCGAAGCCTGCTTCGATGTGAAAAAAGGTCGCCCTTTTACGGTTGAAACGCCACAGGGGAATGTTAGTGTCCTCGGAACCAGGTTCAATGTCATTTCCCGGTCAGATTTCTTTGAAATAATTTGTTTTGAAGGCAAAGTCCAGGTGAATAATGATAAGGAATCGGTGGTATTGACGAAAGGCAACGCGGTTCGGTTCTATCACGGAAAAGTCGAAAAATGGGACACTACCCAGCAAAACCTGCCGTTATGGATGAGCGGTGAGTCGGGCTTCAGGAACACACCGCTTGAGTTTGTGATAGGCAACCTTGAAAACCAGTATAACTATTCAATAGAATATCCAACTGCATTGGGTCAGACACGATTTACAGGAACTTTTACCCATTCCGATATCACTACCGCATTAAAATCAGTCTGTATCCCGCTAAACCTAAAATATACTGTTACCGATAACCGGAAAATCGTTATTTCTGAATGAAGCGCTTTTGCCTGTTTCTTCTAATTACAACCACACAGTTAACATGGTCGCAGCAATCGGCAAGGCATCACTTTGCCTGTGCCGGAACAGGATTGGACAAAGTGCTGCATGAAATCGAAAGTAAATTTGACATCCGCTACTCTTATGCCGACAGCATTGTTTCGCCGAAAACCATTACGCTTTCACCCGGGAAATATTCTTTGAATGAGCTGAATGCCGAGATCTCAGCCCAAACGGCATTACAAATCGTACAAATCGACAATCGCTATTTTTCGGTTCATGCTTCTGATGAGCCGGTCAAAGCTGGGGCTTTACAGCCGATATTGGTTCATGGTTTCCTGTCGAAAGGCATCAGGAAATCGGGCAACCAGGTTATTATTACGCCTCAAAAAGTGGAAGAGCTGCCTGGCGTGACCGATGCTGATATTTTACTCTCGCTGCAGCAATTGCCCGGCGTGAAGAGTCCGAATGAAACCGCAACCGGACTCCATGTACGCGGCGGTACGCCCGATCAGAACCTTATCCTCTGGGATGGTATCAGGATGTATCATCCGGGGCATTTGTTCGGAATGATTTCGGGATTTAATCCGAATGTGGAGCAGACGGTTCATTTTTTTAATAAAGCGGCCAATCCGAAATATGGGGAACGTATCTCGAGTATCATCGATATAAAGCCTACTGATGAAATTGCTGAAAAACTCAAGGCAGCCGCCGGGATAAACGGGTTAAATGCAGATTTTTACCTTCAGGCGCCGTTGCTGAAAAAAAAGATTGGAATCCAATTTTCAGCCCGGAAATCATTTACGGAATGGCTTCAGGCGCCAGCCTTCAATTCCTTGGCAGACAAGGTTTTTCAACACACAAGATTTCGGGATTTCGATACACGCAACCAATTTTCTTTTTGGGATTATTCGGCTAAAATTACTTTCTCCCCGGATAAAAATTCGCTTCTTTCGATCACAGGAATCTCTATTGGAAATTCATTGGATTACACCAGTCCTGCCAACGACAGCCGGACAATCAACCAGAAAATGAACATTCTGAATGATGGGTTGAGCTTGAACTGGCAACAAAAATACAGCGATAAATTCAGCCACAGGATCCTGATCCATTTCTCGAAATACGATTTTGATTATGAGAAAACGCAGCAATCTGTCCCGAACGAGTTCGAAAAATTCATCAAGCTGAACCGCATCACCGATTCGGGGACTGAAGTTAATTTCAGCTATAATTCATCCGGCAATTTTGGTGTGGATTTCGGCTATCAGTTGTCGGGCAATGATGTCTCGCATTCCTTTACGGGAAAGAATGAGAATCTGGAAATTGATTTGGACTGGCAGCATCGATTTAATACAACGCATGCCGGTTACATTTATCTCAAATATAAATTCCGTTTATGGGATTTTCAGGCCGGAGCGCGATACAACAAATTCAATAAAGTTAGAGGCGACAGTTTCGAGCCGAGGTTCTTTATCTGCAGAAAGTTGACAGATGCCTTTACAGTGAATATTTCTTACGAGAAAAAAAGCCAGGTGATGAGCCAGGCAAGGGAAAGCGTTGCCAACGACCTGAGTCTGGAGAATTATGTATGGATTTTGTCAGATGATGCGGAAAGTCCGGTTCAAAGAGCCGATCATTTTACGGCAGGATTCAACTACAAAACTAAGTCATGGCTTGCTGATGTGGATGTTTATTACAAAACAATCGACGGAATCACCTCACGTTCTTTCGGATTTATGGAACAATCGGATGCTGCTGCCCGAAACGGGAACGGCTATACACAAGGAGCCGAATTCCTGCTCCAGAAAAGTGCGCCGTCGTGGCGGGCCTGGCTGACTTATACCTATCAGGATTCAAGAAACAGGTATGAGAATATTAATGGCGGCCGGTACTTTCCCGTGAGTGCCGACATCAATCATGCTTTTACAGCTTCTTTCCATAAGAAATGGCGAAGGCTTTCGGCTGCGTTGGGCTGGTTCTGGCATACCGGCAGGCCGTACAGCCGCTTAAATGATTCGGGAGCGATAACTTCTTTTAACCGCGAGCGTCTTCCGGTGTATCACAGGCTGGATCTTTCCGCAGCTTACCAATTCAGGGAACGGAAATCATGGTCGGGTAAATTCGGTTTTTCGGTTTTGAATCTTTACAATCGGAAAGCCGTAATCACCAAAGAATACGACAGGCGACTGACAACAATAGGGGATTTGGAAACACCAGTTTACAGTGTCAGGACCTATAATTCATTAGGACTAACCCCAAATGCTTTCATCCGGGTGAATTTTTAATAAAAAACTTCCCATACAGATCATGTACGGGAAGTTAACATTTGTGAGGACAGAACTATTGCTTTACGATTTTCAAAGTCGTTGTTCCGCGCGTTCCTGATGCCTTTACAAGATAAACCCCGGTTTCAAGATGCCCTGTCGGGATGGTTACCGCATCAGTGTCGAATTCAGCATGCATAATTTTTTGCCCGAGCAGGTTATAGATTTCAACTGTCAGAATGTTATCTGGCGCTGTCAGGTTCAGTGTGTTGCTGAACGGGTTCGGGTAAGCCGCTATCCTGAAAGTTTCATCAAAATCTCCTGTTGCCAAAGTTTCGTTGTTAGCATTAAAAGTGTGTAGCTGGCTCATGAACGGACCAGTTCCATTAGGAATTCGGGCGTAACTCGTATTTGCTGCCTGGGCGCCGAAAGTGACCGAATCTACAATATTTCCGTTTGGATATGACAAGATTACGCTTTCACCGCTGGCCGACAGCTTCAGGTCGGCATGCACACCTTCTTCTTCCAGTTCTTCATCGGCCCAAACAATAAGATAACCATGCGGCGCGATGGTCAGTCCGTCAGGAAACTGCCATTTCTGGAGATTTTCAGGATTGTCACTCATGTACAGGTTATCCAGGCTGATGGTATTTTCGGTATTGTTATAAAGTTCGATCCAATCTTCAAATTGTCCGGCCGGATCCGTAAGCACTCCGGTATTCTGGGCCATCAATTCGTTGATTTTAAGATCACCTTCATCTAATGTCGGATAAGTGGCGTTGATTGTATGGAATTCATATTCTGCCCTTGCCGGTGAAAAAGCACCGATCACATTGTTTTCAGCATAAATATAATATTGCATATAAGTATTGGTAATGGTCACTGATGCGCCGTAAACATTATCTCCGTCCCCTCCGTCGCCGTGGGTTCCGTCGTCAAACATTGCGACTTTTGTAAAGATGTCTTTTAAGTCATTTCGGAAGCCAAGGAAAACCGCATTTGCATTTGTATTGATGACTGACGCTGTAATGGTCACCGATGTGCCTAAGGGCGGACTAGTGTTAAGCGGCGTTACATTGGAAATGACCGGCTTGGCGCTGCTGAATTCCGTCAGCCCCGACAGGAAAGAAGTGCGTCCATTTGCAAGATTGGTAATCCCCGGCGCTATGAGTCCGTTGTTTGTCATCACGTCGTTATTAAGGTTGGTCTGGAACGCCGGGTAACTGTTAAGCTTGTTTTCATCGGCCTGAACTGAAGCGTCGATAAGTGTTTTCATTGCCTGTGCCTTCGGAAGGTAACTGTTGTTCACGAAGTTTTCCTGCATGATGGTGTTGTAGTGTGCGAGGTATATTTTTTTATAGCGCGGGATGTTCAGTAGTTTAAAAACAAGGGGAAATGTCGGATCGGTGGTATGTACTAGCGGACTGAGCTGTTTTTTTTCTTCGGTTGTTTCGAGGAACGATGATCCAAGATCGGCAAAAACGCCGAATGACATGTTCAGGTCCCAAAGCACGGGATTGAACCTGCCGTTGTCATCTTTGTACAAATAATAGTTTTGGTTGAACGTGCCGATGTAGCTGTCAAGATTAACCATAACATTGTCGAATGCCAGCATCCATAAGGTACGATCTACATCAAGTACAGTTTCAATCGTAGCGGGATTATTTTCAAGGGTTTCAATAAGGGCGATGAGTTCATCCCAACCTGTTTCCGACTTCATACGATATGCCTGGCTGTAAGATCCCTGATCCGGACCCCAATAAATCAGTGCAGGAAGATCCATTAATGTACCGCCGCCGCCCGCACCGTTCACAGGAGAGCAGTCAAAAAAAGCGTTATTGTCTGAATGAAAATGAGTGCGGACGAATTTCTTCGAAACCGATTCAGTATTCACGTAGAGTCCGATCAGCATGTCGTTTACGTAGACATTGGCATAGTTACTTTGCGGGGCAGCCATATATTGCCTCAGGATTTTGTAAGATAAAGTTTCACGGATAAACGACGGATCGAAAGCTACATTGCTGAGTTTGATGTCGGTATAGCCTTGATAATCCTGATTTTGAAAAGCATCAAGCTCGATGTGAAAAGGGTTTTTTATCAGGAATGGTTCAAATGAACTGTTTCCCTTGTATTTGACACCTACATTATTGAATGTGGTTCCGTTAATTACGACCGATTCGGCAGGAATATAATTTTGGGTGGAAAGCTGCTCATTATTTAAGAGCATCTCCCAGTCGGGCTGGGAAAAATAAATCCTGATTTCCTGAATGGTTTCAGTATCATAAAAAGATTGTGCATTTAATGAGGCGGCAATAAAAAGGCAGAAGGAAAGTAACTTTGATTTCATGCAATTACATTTTGATTGGTTGATTTCACCAAAGATGTATTGATTGCTCTAAAGGTTGCGTCAGGTTGTTGATTAGTGTAATAAAAATCTCATATAGCCGCATGTGGGCGACGTTAAGAATGTTTAAAATTATATTAAAATCTGAAAGAAAAATGATTCTGAATTTCTCTTCGATTTAAGCTATTCCTCTATAAATTAATGAATTATAACAAGGATTATTTGAAATAAAAAACTTTATAAAAGTAAGATTATTACTTTGCTTTTTGTCTAATGTATGTATTTCATCGATTATTTTTGCTTTTAAACGTTAAACATGAGTAATATTGCCGGGTAAAAAAATTTAACCTAAACAACATAAGATGAACAAACTTTACACATTAGCTTTACTTCTTTCCGCAGGGACACTTTTTATTTCGTGTGAAACGGAAAGTTCAGAAATCGAATCGCAGTCTTCAGAAAGGCTAGCACCTGTCACAGGAAAACAACTCAGGATTATCAACAACAGCGATTTCAAAATGTCGGGCGAGATTTATTGTTATGGCGCTCAAAACAATATGTCTGTGAGTCCGAATATCCTGATCATGGGGAACGCTACTGTACCAGCCAACACTGACATCACGTATAAGAATTTCGCACAAAGCACAAATTTGGCTTACCGCATAAATCCGTGGTATGTAACAGTTAATGGAGGCACATCAACTTACAACGCCAGTAATACCAATCAGGTTTTTGGCCAGTTATATCATCCCGGCATAAGCCAAAGCAGGTATGCGAACTGGAGATATCTTAAAGCACAATTTACAACGACAACCATTCCGGGTTTGGTTCAGCCAATCTCGATGAATATTGAATTGCCATTGTATTCAAGCAATAATTCAGGTGAAGTAGTGGTTGATCTGGCGCCTTATGGATTAGACAAGCATCTGCATCTGTCGCAATCGAGTTTAATAAATTCAGGTGGAAATACCATTCTGATCATCGAAAGTGAACTTGTAGAACCTGACGGAGTGAACTAATAAAGAAAGAGAGAGTTAGTTAGTTTTTTAAAAGCCACTTCAATAGTGGCTTTTTTGATTTATGGATAACTATGAATCTTGCTGTCAATCCATGACAGGTTCCCAAAATGGCTGATTCTGTATCATTTGAAAAAAAAGTTATTTTCTACCGCTTGGAAATCAGCACATTGCAATTTAATCAGAAAATTACTTCATAAAAATGTGTTTTGTACGGTTTTTTTATTTTTTTTGTTAAGCCAATTCTTACATAACTTAACCGTAACCTTATGAAAACAAGCAACCCATGTTTTAGATTTTCAAGTATTTTTTTAACTTCATTTACCATTTTAGTGGCGGCTGTGTCACATGCACAGTGTTTGTCAACGCCACCTGCTGCGATTGGCGGTCCTACCGCTTTATGCGTCGGAACGGGAGGTGCCGTTTTAACCGCAACGGGCGGAACATCAGGAAACAATTCAATTTACCAATGGGGAACCGGTTCAGTTCCGGGATCCAATGTTGTTGTGGGGCAAACGCAGACACTTTATATCAATCCCGCCACAACCACAACATATTGGGTCAGGAGGTTTGATCCTGCACCATGCAATTCATATACTGGAGCAGTACTTATGACTGTTACTGTATCGTCCACTTCCACATCGCCGACATCAATTTCAAATGCCGCTTCGATCTGTAGTTCAGGTAATACAGTGCTTACAGCCGTTGGTGGAACTGAAGGCGCAGGTTCCTACTATCAATGGGGTACAGGCTTTACCCTTGGATCGGGCATTATTCCAGGAGAAACGACATCGTCAATAACAGTGAACCCGTTAACTTCAACCACTTATTGGGTCAGGCGTATTGATCCTGCGCCATGTAACAGGATTACCGGAGGAGCAACAATTACTGTATCCATACCTTCAACAGCGCCTACCGCTATTACCGGTCCTTCATCATTGTGCTATACCGATGGCGGTGCTTTCCTGGTCGCTGGTGGTGGTATATCGGGTACTAATTCGATGTACCAGTGGGGAACGGGTACGGTAATCGGTTCAGGAATCATCACGACATCCACGATCAGCAGCCTCTATATCAATCCCATGGTGCCAACCACGTATTGGGTCAGAAGGTATGATCCTGCGCCATGCAATCAATATACGGGAGGTGTTTTCTTTCATGTCAATGCCACAACAGTATCAACCTCGCCAACCGCAATTGCAGGCGTGACCACGATTTGCCTCGGAACCAGCACTACACTTACGGCAACAGGCGGCGTTCATGGTTCAGGGGCTTATTATCAATGGGGAACAGGTTATTCTGTTGGCGATAATATAATTGCAGGGGAAAACGGCAGTTCTATAACAGTCAGCCCGACAGGCAATACAATTTATTGGGTGAGAAGAGTTGATGCCGCACCATGTAACAGGCTTACATACGGCCCCACGGTTTTGGTTACTGTTCCATCACCGGTTACTTATTCCGCTGCGGGTTGGAGCGGTCTTCCTAATATTACGACACCTATAATAGTGACCGCAAGTTTGGATGTGACTTCAGATATGCAAGCGTGTTCCTGTCAGATAATGAACAATGCAGTATTAAAAATCTTTTCCGGGGCGACTTTAACCGTCCAGCGCAATGTGTCGGTGGCCACAACGGCGCAATTGATTGCCGAAAATAGCGCCAGCCTGGTTCAAAAAGACGATGCCTCAACGTTCACAGGCGTGATGACGGTGAAAAGGAATTCGGCCCCTATGAAACTATTTGATTATTCGTATTGGTCGGCACCGGTTACAGGATGGACACTCAACCAATTGTCACCGCTTACCCTTAGCGACAAATATTATAGCTTTAGCCCGACAATCAACAATTGGGTATCAATTGCGGGTGGAGCACAAATGATGACACCATCTAAAGGTTATATCGTTCGGGCACCGCAAGGATGGTCACTGACCAATCCTACATCCGGGGTTTATAATGCAACTTTTGTAGGTACTGCAAACAATGGCATCATTCCCATTGCACTCACAAAATCCGCTTCGTCTATGAACCTGATAGGAAATCCTTATCCGTCAGCTATCGACATTGATCAGTTCTTGCTTGATGCAGTAAACAGCGGCGTTATTAACGGAACCGTTTATTTATGGACACACAACACGGCAATCAGTTCATTGATTCCCGGAAACTGGGTTTATAATTACACAGCAGACGACTATGCCAAGTACAATTTAACCGGCGGTGTCCAATCGGCTTCTTCAGCCATTACAGGAGGAACAACACCAACAGGGAAAATTGCATCCGGACAGGCATTTTTTATTGAAGTGAATTCCTCGTTGCCGCCAGGAACTTACACCGCTTATTTTAGGAATGCCATGCGGCTTCAGGGAAATAATACAGAGTTTTACAAGTCCTCTGTCGACACGGTTTCCAAAACTGCCTATTCAAACCAGGAAAGAGGCCGGGTTTGGTTGAGCATGTCCAACAGCGCCGGTGCATACAGCCAGCTTCTGTTGGGTTATTTGGCAGGAGCGACCAATGCTTTCGACAGTATGTATGATGGTAAAATCTTTTCCGCAGGCAACAACCTTACATTCTATACCAATGGGGAAGCGGGCGCCCTTTCCATTGAAGGCCGCGCGCTGCCCTTTAACGATACACAGGTGATCCCGTTGGCTTATAATACCACTGCTCCGGGAAACTTTACCATCGGAATTGATAAAACCGATGGATTGTTTACCGGTCATGGAGTTTATCTTCACGACAAACTGACTGGAATAATGCATGATCTGACTACTGGCAGCTATACATTCTTTACAACTTCAGGGGTAAATCAAAAAAGATTTGAGCTAAAATTCCGGAGTGATTTCGGATTTCTGGGTTCCGAGCCAGCGATCGGCAATAATAAAGTGGATGTCTACAAGGAAGAGAACATCATTCAGTTGCATGCTTCCGTAAAAATGTCATCTATTGTAATTTATGACCTTCAGGGAAGAACATTGTTTACTTCCCGTCGTCTCAGGGATCACGACTTTGTTGTTGAATTGCCTTATAAAGTTGATAGCGCACTGCTGCTTAAAGTCACGCTTGAAAACGGATCAGTAATCTCAAAGAAAATTCTCTAAGATCGGGTGAAATTATCCGCCATTGCTTCTCATCTGTTTTGCTATAAAAACCTGAATATTAACGGAAATATGAAGGTGACGATGATTGTCCACAGGAAATAAACAGGCAGGTACGAAGCAATGGCTTTTCCCACTTCAAAAATATCGGATTTCTTTGAAAGTACCCGGAACAGCCTTACTGTTACGAGCAGAAGATTGATCAAAATCAAAATATTGCCGCCAAGCACGGCTGCCCTGTTGGGTGTAATTCCCCATTCAGAAATCCGGAACAGGATGGCCGATAATGCGATGCCATTAACAACAATGGTCACAATTGACAGCAGTAAGAGGATATATGTCCCGGCCTGACTTTTAGTTGTCCGGGAAGATTCGGCAACCGAAAAGAAAATGATGGACATGACGCCAATCAGCAACGCATTAAAGACCATCAAAAAGTCGCGATCGTTATAAGGATCTTTACCGGTATTGATTATTGCCGCGAGATAAATTACCAGCATCAATAATACCAGCGGACTGAATATTTTGGCGATTACCGGTGAAACTTTGCCCACTAGCTGCGGATTGGTCCGGGTAAGGTAAGTACCCACAATTGGAGCAGCGGCTACCCCGAAAACGGCAACATATTCAAAATAGAATTTTTCAATATGAAATCCGATGAGGGAGAAGAGGCCAATGGTAATTCCGGTCATGATCCCACCTGCAATCAGGATGAGGCCTGTCATGACGATCAGATCGCCATTATACTTTAGAAAGCCGAGCCTCCTTTCCATATTCCGTTGTTCGCCAACAAAAGCAAAGCCCAGTATCGACCACAGGAATAAAGGCAGATGAATACATGATAAAATCAAGGTATCGCTTTTGCTGACATCCGGAAGTAAATTAATAAATAACAAACCGGCTACGGTGGCGCCGGCAATAACCGCAATTTTACCGGCTGCTAATTTATTCTTCCAGGAAAAATAAGCCATCAGTAAAGGAAGAACGACAAAGCCGATATTCCGCGGATAAAAGAAGTCTTCTTCTATAGATAGAAATGCCGGTAACTTGGCAATAGCGCCTGCCACGAGTGAAGCAAATATTACAAATAATAACTCGCTGCTTGTGCCCCAGTTGATCTCATCACTTTCGTAATTCAGCCTTTCATTCCATGAATCAGCGAGTATGTTGCCTTTAAGTTCCGGATACAACATGCTGAACTCCCTTTTAAAAAGCATTTTATTGGTCCGGTACATCTTTTCAAGTTGCTTCGGGTCGTTCAGATGATGAATAATTTCGTCTTTCATTTGTCTGCTTTTAAAGTTTGTCGATTACGTCTTAAGTTAATCCCACATGGTTCCTGCCAAACCAAGCACGATGCCCATCCATAGTCCGATGATGAAAACAACCAAACTTAATATGACAGCTACCGTCTTATTCAATCCCTTTGAGCTCTGACGGTCCATAAAGTAATAAAATGCGCCGCCCGTTGCACCCGCCAGCGGTGTGATTATTAATGGTCTGATTATCCATAAATTTCCCCATTCGGGATTGGGATTATCGATCCCAAACACAAAAAATGAAATTGCGATCAGGCCTATTACGGCACCGATCAATACTGGCTTTGCAATTGCCAGTGGCTGGTTTGACTCTGTTGTCGAATGTTCTGTTTTCATGATAGTTTAATTTAAAGATTAATAATGTTATTAAAAAGAACTTTGTAATTCAAAGTTAATTGATAAATTTTTTTACTTCTGCGATTTAATTAATTGTTCCAAAGCACCAAGATGATCTTCGAATGCTTTTTTACCGTCTTTGGTCATAAAATATTTTGTGTTTGGTCTTTTTCCAATGAACGACTTGCTCACGCCTATAAACTCCTCTTTTTCCAGTCCTTTCAGGTGACTTGCCAGATTTCCATCGGTCAGGTCAAGATACTCTTTCAGTGCGTTGAAATCCAGCATATCGTTAACAGCCAGCGCCGACATGATGCCGAGCCTGATCCTGCTTTCAAATGCTTTATGTAAACCGGTTATAGATATTTTCACCTTTCGTACCTGTAATGCATATAAATTCCATAAATAATATGAAGCAACCCAAAGCCTAATGCCCAGAACAACAATCCACAGTCAACATAGTATGCGCTGATCAATCCCAAACTTATTTCAATCAGCCCTAAGCTTTTAAGCTCGCCATACGTGAACTTGCCAGCATTGTATAACGCCAATCCGTAAAATAATAATGTAAAAGGGGCAATAAAGCCAATAAATCCCCTGAATATCAAAACAATGATCAACAACCCGCCCGCAACAAGCGGAACCGCCATATTGATCAGAAGCCGTTTGGCAGTAGCATTCCAAAGCTTTTCACCGCTCCTGCAAGCTTTTTTATAAGAAAGAATAATAGCTGTGCCAATGGTCAATATTAATATGATCAGGGATAAAAAAATTGTATTAAGCAAGTTCGAAGATATGCTTCCTGCAGTGCTGTAATATATTTCAGAAGGATTAAAATCAAAAATTGAATAAGCGACATAGGCTCCGGCCAATGCGTAAATGCCTGCCATGATCCCCGCCCAGCCTGAGAGGGACAAAAATTTCGAAGTTCGTTCCATCATGGACCGAATCTCGGTAATATCCTGAATATAATCCTGTTCTTCTTTCATAGTAAAAAAGTACTTTGCGATACAAAGTTAATAGAAAATCTTTCTTAAACAAATTAATGAGCGGATATTTTACATGCGGCTGATACTTTTTCTTCCTTTTATATTCTTCCTGGCAAATGCACCGCCCGGAAAATTTCTTCAATGGATGCGACAGTTCAATTAAATTCGCAGAAATAACACGAATGATCTCAGACGAAATATTATTAAAGTACAACGGCCGGAAGAAAGATATCAAAAAGGGAACAATGCTGTTCAGCGAAGGCGGACATGCGCTGTTTTTTTTCCAGGTTGCCCGCGGGGAAGTGAAGATGTATAATTTTAATGATGACGGCAAAGAGTTTATACAAGGCATCTTTACCGATAATGATAGCTTCGGCGAACCGCCGTTATTAAACAATAAACCTTATCTGACAAATGCAATAGCAACAACCGACTCAGAAGTCTGGACGCTAACTAAAGAAGATTTTATAAAGATGCTGCGCAATGATTCCGATGCCGCCGTGCTTGTTTGTAAAAGACTTTCCGACAGGCTTTACTATAAATCGCTTATGGCAATGGAAATTTCTTCCGAAGACGCAGAACACAGGCTTTTGAGGTTTTTCGATTACCTTAAATCAGATGTAGCCAAGGTAGGCCAGGACAACACTTATCTGATTGATCTGACCCGACAGGAGTTAGCAGACTTGACAGGTCTCCGGGTAGAAACCGTGATTCGGTCTGTGAAGTCACTCGAAAAGAAAAAAGCAATAAAAATAATAGGCAGAAAAATTTTCAGATAATTCTTCCTTATGATTTATGTCATAAAGCACCAGCGCAGAAGGCAATAATTTTACTTCAAATTAAAAACTTATTGTCATGAGCACTTACCAATTTTTTTATAACAGGTTTCAGAGGGATTTTTTTGGTTGCACAACTACAGGTGTTTTGGTCCAAAGTATTGTCGGGGCGATTTCCGCCATGTATGTCTTGATGCATGGTACGAGCACCGCCCAAATGATGCAATTGTTTTGTGTGGTCGCATGCTGTATGCTATATAATGGAGCGGTACTCTCTCAGCAAAAGCCAAAAACGATATTCAACATTTTACTGATAAGCATTACAGTAAACACTTTAATTGCAGTGATAAATTTAATGTGATAGGTGAATTTTCCAGGGGCGGGCAATTCAGTTTTAGCCGTTGGAACCATCATAAAAGCAAAAAATCCCCGCAAACTATCCGTTGGCAGGGATTTTAGTGGAGTCGGGGAGAGTTGCTGCGCACAGTTCCGCCGTTCCAGACCTGCAAATGCAGTTCCGTTGCCTTTTCAAGGCACAGCTTAAAACAAAAAATCCGCTCAAGTAAACTTGGCGGATTTTCATGTTAAAGCTGCAGCGAACCGCGCTTGATGTGGAGTCGGGGAGAGTCGAACTCCCGTCCAAACAGGCAATCAAAAAGCTTTCTACGCGTTTATTTCCCGATTGGATTTTCGTCACGCTGCAAGGCCGGGAACCGCCACAGCGTGCTTAGCTTCTTAAGTGTCTGGACAGCGCCGAAGCTTCACCATCCATAGGTCTATTTTTACGGTTCCCCCTTAAAGAACGCCACAGACCAGGGCTTTCAGGGAGAATCCTGCTTTCCTACCTTGTAGGAGCGAGGCTCATCTTACTATAATTCAGATTAAGCAGCAAGAGCGTAGTTATTTTCGCCGTTTAAAGTGTTGAAGCATTTTATTTACGAGAGTTTACCTCATCTCTCGACGTGCTTACTTTCTAATTCGACCCGCTGTCAAAACCAGTCGACCCCATATTTTTAAGAACTCGCGGCCTTTTTGCAAAAACCAGACCACAAAGGTAATTAATAATGAACAATTAATAATGATGTTTTTGAGCTGTTTCCAGCTATCCGCTATATCTTTTTTTACGCTGCGCTCCAAAAAAGGATGCCGCTGCTATCTGGGCTAGGGCATGAGTACTTCAATTAATAATTATTAATTAAAAATTATAAAATTACTCCGGAAGCTCATCCTTCTCCTTAAACGGATAATCCCCAAACAGCTTCGCCAAAAACCTTACTTTATACGGTTTCTTGCTGAACTTATTGCTCAGCGCAATGATCATTACTTTCTCGTTCTTCAAGTTCACATACGCCGAAGTATTCCCGTGCCACCATCCGTTATGGAAATAAAAATGCTGCCCCGTTACCCAATCGATCATCCTGATCCCAAGTCCGTAATTTTTCTCGCCCTTGCTCTCGAAGCTGTAGCCGACATACACTTTTTTCATCAGCTCTTCATTGAGGTAATCCGGGTTATAACGCGCCGTGTCAAACTTCAAAAGGTCGCGCGGCGTCGAGTAAATGTTCTTGTCCCCATAAACTGCATCCAGGAAATCAAGGGCGATTTCCATTCCGCCGGCAAAATAAGAAGGAACGATCTTCTCCTTGTCTTTCTCATATTCAAAAACAAAAGTGTTCGTCATCCCGAGCGGGTCAAAGATCATACGCTTCATCGCTTTGGGGTAGGAAAGTCCGGTGCTTTTTTCAATAATCAGCGCCAGCATCGCGTAATTGGTATTGCAATACGTGAACTTCTTGTCGGTTTTAAACGCCAGCGGAACATTGTTCTTGATATATAAATCGAGGATGTCCTGGTTTGTCAGCGCCTTTTTCTTGTCCCATTTTCCTTTTTGGTCAAAATAATAAGCGTAATTCTGTAGTCCGCTGCGGTGGTTTAAAAGGTGTTTCACAGTGACTTCAGGATAGGGAAAACCTGTAAGTATTGTATTCACCTTCTGGTCAAGCTCGATTTTTCCGGCGTCAATTAGTTCCAACACAGCGGTTGCAGTCAGTACTTTGCTCACCGAAGCGATGTGCAGCGGAGTGTCGGCCGTAATTTTCGTGCTTTCATTCTTATCGGCATCGCCCTGATATTTCTCATACAGGATCTGGCCGTTCTGTGCCACGAGGAAACTCAGGCTTTCATTTTCATTCCGCCAGTTCTTCTTTATGAAGCGGTCAATGGCAAACCGTTTGTCATTAATGTAGGCTGCACTGGCCTTTGGCGCTTTTATACGGTAAGGGTCGAGATGGGCAAGCGTATCATCAGGTGCTTTGTTTTCGGCAAAATCCCTGTCTTTTTCTTTTTCAGAACAAGCAGAAAAAAAAAGGGCAATCAGGAGTATTGCAAAATATTGGGGCGTATATCGGGATGTCATTCTGGAAAAGTTGAAAAGCAAATATAACCAATCAACGAATTTGCATGTCCGGTGGTATGTTAATGGCGTTAAAAAGTTATAAACTCCTTTTGATAACTTTTTTGGTAAAATCTGGCGTTATTCCCACAAAGTTTTGTTCCCAGATGGTTAAAGTTTACTTTTGCGGGAAAGTTATATTATATGAAGTTCGGCATCATCAAAGAACGCAAGAATCCGCCAGACAGGCGTGTGGTGTTTACCCCGGAAGAGCTTGTACGGCTAAAGAGCGAACATCCCGATGCTGAGGTTTTCGTCGAAAGCTCCGACATCCGCATTTTTCCCGATGAACTATACACTGTCGCCGGGCTGACAGTAACGCAGGACGTATCCCATTGTGATGTGCTCTTTGGCGTTAAGGAAGTTCCGATCGATGCGCTCATTCCGAATAAAAAATATTTTTTCTTTTCACACACCATAAAAAAGCAGCCGCACAATCGCAAGCTGCTGCAGGCAATCCTCGAGAGAAATATCGATTTATACGATCATGAGACAATTGTCGATGCTAATTTCCGGCGGCTCATAGGTTTTGGAAGATATGCCGGAATCGTCGGCGCCTATAACGGTTTTCGCGCCTTCGGGATAAAGTTCGAACTCTTCAATCTGGCAAAAGCCGAAACGCTTCCGGGAAAGGATGCACTCATAGAAAGGCTGCGCCGCCTCGTGCTTCCGCCGATCAAGATCGTCCTCACAGGGAAAGGCAAAGTGGCAAACGGAGCCCGAGAAATGCTCGATGCGATGAAAATCAAGCGTGTTTCTGCCGAAGATTTTCTCACCAAAAACTATAGTGACATCGTTTATACCCAAATTGACGTGCTCGACTATAATAAAAGAAATGACGGACGCATTATCGATAACCAGGATTTTTATCGCAATCCGACAGAATATGTATCCGACTTCGAACGCTTCACAAAGGTAGCCGACATGTTCATTGCAGGCCACTTCTGCGGAAACGACGCGCCGGTTATATTATCACGTGAAATGCTGATGTCCAAGAACAACAACATCAGGATCGTAGCGGATATTTCGTGTGATGTCGGCGGTCCGCTCGCCTGCACCATCCGTTCGTCAACGATTGCCGAGCCGTTTTATGGATATCATCCTGTTGAAGACAAAGAAGTTGATATGTTCCATCCGGCAGCCATTGTTGTCATGGCAGTTGACAACCTTCCGTGCGAGCTCCCGAAAGATGCCAGTGAAGGTTTTGGGGAAATGTTCATGCAGCATGTTATCCCTGCTTTTTTCAATGGAGACAAAGACGGAATCCTTTCACGTGCAAAAATAACCGGGGCAGGAAAGCTCACCGAGCGCTTTGCTTACCTGCAGGATTATATCGACGGAAAATAGTTATTAAGTATTTCACAGAATTATCAATAAGGTTGCCCAAACAAAAGGCAGCCTTTTTTATATTGCATTGTTTTAACCAATCAACAAAATGATAACCGACAACACAAAAACCAACTACCCAGCGCTCTACACGCTGATCACCGTTTTCTTTTTCTGGGGATTTATAGCCGCCGGAAACAGCATTTTTATCCCGTTTTGTAAAACTTATTTTTCGCTGGACCAATTCCAGTCACAGCTCGTTGATTTCGCATTTTATACCGCATATTACCTTGGCGCTTTGCTACTGTTTGCTTTCGGCGCTTTCAGCGGAAAGGATCTGATTGGGAAATGGGGCTATAAAAGAAGCATCGTATACGGACTGTTGTTTTCTGCAATTGGCGCAGGCGCGATGATTATCGCGGTACAATCAAATGTTTATACCGGAATGCTCGTAGGTTTGTTTATTGTTGCCCTTGGTTTTTCGCTTCAGCAAACAGCAGCCAATCCGTTTGCAGTTCTCTTGGGAAACCCGAAAACAGGGACAAGCCGTGTAAATCTTGGCGGCGGGATCAATTCCTTCGGTACCACCATCGGTCCGCTTATCGTTGCATTTGCATTGTTTGGCACAACTGCTACCGTAGGCGACGACCAGATTGCGGCGCTTCCACTCGATAAAGTTATATTTCTATATGTTGGTGTCGGACTCCTTTTTATCGCTGCGGCCGGATTGTTTTATTTTTCGAAAAAAGTCCCGGCCGGAATTTCCATTGAGCCCATGGAAAAAGCCAACAAAGCACTAACAATCCTTGTCGTGATGACAGGTTTGCTTATCGTGATGTTTGCACCTGTTTTCCAAAGTTATAAAAGTAGTGAAGCTATGCGCATTGATGTGCTGAATCGTGAAGTTGCAGAGATGAAAGCATCACTTGCAGTGGAATTATATCCAAATCCCTCCGAAGCACTAACCGTAAAACAGGAAACCATTGCGGCAAAGGAAGCTGAAGCTTTGGCTTTACGCCATCCGCTGGAAAAGCAACGGATGTATTGGCTCGCAGGCGCATTATTGGTAGTAATAGGCGGACTCATATTCGCAAATCAAAGTGCACGAAGAAAACCTGAAGGGTGGGGCGCAATGCAGTATCCGCAACTGGTTTTGGGAATGCTGGCGATATTTACTTACGTTGGTGTTGAAGTCGCCATCGGCAGTAATCTCGGGGAATTATTGAAACTTCCGGAATTCGGGGCGCACCAATCGTCGCAAATCGCTCCTTATGTGTCAATGTATTGGGGAAGTTTGATGATCGGGCGCTGGGCCGGGGCAATCAGTGTGTTTCATCTGTCAGGAAACAGAAAAGCCATCGCAATGATTCTTGTTCCGCTTATCGCATTTTCTGTAATCATCGGTGTCAATACGCTTGCGCAGAAAGACATGTCGCCACTTTATTATTACATCGTCTGCATCGCAATTCAGATTGCCGCGTTTTTCTTCTGTAAAGACAAGCCTGCCCGTACTTTGCTGGTGTTTGCCGTTTTGGGAATCATTGCAATGGTTATCGGGCTGATGTCTGAAGGAACTGTCGCCATTTACGCCTTCCTCGCCGGAGGTTTGGCTTGCAGCATCATGTGGCCGGCCATTTTTAGTTTGTCGATCATCGGACTCGGAAAATATACGGCCCAGGGTTCGGCATTCCTGGTGATGATGATATTAGGCGGGGGAATTATCCCGCCGATACAGGGTAAATTATCTGATATCATAGGAATCCACTCTTCATACATTATCACCGTTATCTGTTTCATATATCTTGCATTTTTCGCGCTGGCCGTGAAATCGATCCTGAAAAAGCAGAATATTGATGTTGATACGATTGAAGCGGAAGGCGCACATTAAAATTAACAACATGAAAAAAATATTTTATTCAATTTTGTCGCTGATGGTTCTGTTCGCCTGTGAGTCGAACAAGAAGGCCACCATAACTGAGGAAGGAACTGAAGTCGTCAAGGCGCGGACTCCTGTTGAGGATACAATCAATAAACAGGCAGTTCCTGATGAGCAGGTCCGCACGGTTGAAGGCACAGTCTCGGAGATCAAAAACGGCAAAGATGGCTATACGGCAAAAATCGCCACAGCTGATGATGAAACTTATTTTGTTACCGTGAGCCATTCGAATTTAAAGGATCCCAAGCAGTTCAGGGCCGTGAAAGAAGGCGAGAAGGTTAAAGTGGCAGGCGACTACTGGAAACTGGAAAATGACAACCAAATCACGGTGCGGGAAATGTACTAGCTGATTTTCTGTTAAATAAAAAAAAAGGTCTGTGAGTACAGACCTTTTTTATTTAATCATGTTTTCTGGCAACTTTCCGAACATCAGCGCCATGATTATGCGGGTGTTTTTTATACTTTTTGTGCTTGTGCACTTTTTTGTATTTTACATTAGGTGTCACAGTTGTAGTTTTTGTGACTGTTGTTTTTGCAGGAACGGTCGTAGTCGTTTTACTTGCGACTGGCTTGCCATTAACTTCAACTACGGTGGTTTTCGTTTGTGCAGCGGTATTAGTGATCCAGGCTGCTAACACAAATATGGTTAGGATGATTTTTTTCATAATTGTCGGTTTAGTTATCTAAGAAAACGCCGTCTCAACAATTATCTTGTAATCTTTTTCATAAAGTTTAGCCAACTAAAAGCTATTGACAGTCTTCCTGATCGCAACAAGCTTTTTCATCAGAGGCTCGAAAAGGTCAAGGTGAAGCATGTTCGCACCGTCGCTTTTTGCATTTGCGGGATCGAAATGCGTTTCGATAAAAATTCCGTCAACGCCAACGGCAATTCCGGCTTTTGCGATTGTTTCGATCATGTCAGGCCTTCCGCCTGTGACTCCTGCCGTCTGGTTTGGCTGTTGGAGTGAATGCGTCACATCGAGAACGGTGGTCGCGAATTGCTGCATTGTCGGAATTCCCCGAAAATCCACAATCATATCCTGATAGCCAAACATCGTCCCGCGATCGGTCAGCATTACATTCTCATTATGGCAATCCAGTACTTTTTGTACGGCGTGCTTCATGCTTTCAGGACTCATAAATTGTCCTTTCTTCAGGTTTACGGTCTTTCCGGTATTCGCTGCGGCGACAACGAGATCCGTCTGGCGTACGAGAAATGCCGGTATCTGAAGAACATCAACATATTCTGCCGCCATGGCAGCATCTTCATTGGTATGAATGTCGGTAACAGTCGGAATATTGAATGTTTCTGAGACTTTCCGCAGAATTTTTAGCGCCTTTTCGTCTCCGATTCCGCAGAAGCTGTCAATGCGCGAACGGTTTGCTTTCTTGAACGAGCCTTTAAAAACGTATGGAATCTGAAGGCTGTCGGAAATCGAAACAAGTCTTTCTGCAATTCGCAACGCCATTTCTTCACCTTCGATGGCACAAGGTCCGGCAAGGATAAAAAAGTTGCCGCTTCCGGTATGCTTGATATTGGGAATGTTGTTGATATTCATCATAGGAAATTTGGCCGCAAAGATACGATATATTGCGGTATGATTAAGGCTGTGCTTCAGTCTTGCGGAGGGCAAAACCCATCGGGACCATCAGTCTTCCTTTTTCGTAGATGTTCATGTACAGTCGAATCGGACGCGAAAGGCCAACCCACGTAATTTCATAGACATCCAGAAAACCCGCACCCATTTCGCTTCTTTTTGTCGGAAACGGGCAACAGCTTTCCAGCCGTTTGAAAAAAACCTTTTCCCCTTTCGGACCGGCAAGAGCGTTCAAAAACCGTTGCTGGTTGATCGCATCATCTTTCGTGTTTTTGAAAAAGATGTTGATCGGATAATCCGGGTCATAACCATAACGGGGATCGGTGCTGTATTCAGTGATGACAAAAGTATTGTCTTTCGTCACTTTCGGGGTAGGCGCGTTGTCATCTATATTTTTGATGGTACTTTTTGTGCTGACACACGAGGCCAGCGTCAGGAGCAGGACGAATACTAAAAGCTTCTTTATCATTTGTTGACGATTTTCCGGGTTTGGATAAAATATGCTACAACAGCCGAAGTCACCACGCCCATCGATATTGCTCCGAATGCGCCCTGAATGATGTAGCTTTTAAGATTAAAAAGCATAGCGGCGGCTTCACGTGTCAAAGTTCCGCGGCTGGTGGCGTAATTTATGGCATTTTCAAAAAAATCAGGAGTAATGAAGGTGAAGGCAATATAATTTGTTGCAGGGCTGAGGATGGCAACTACAAGCGAAATGATGACTCCGGAGAGAAATCCCTGTGTCCAGCTCATAACCCCGTGGTAATGGTTCTTCTTTTTATCCCTGAGGGCCATGACATAGACAGCAATGGCAACAACGACGAATACATTTGTGTACAACGGATGGTTGTGAATGTATTCATCATGCAGCCCGGCCGATTTTTCCAGGATCATCCACAACAGAGTGGCAATCATGAAAATAATTCCCCATTTTATTTCTATTGAAAAGTTTTTCATGCGTTTGGTTTACTTTCCAAATTTAGGGTTTATTTCAATAATGTACAGGCGGTACAGAATCGATTTGTATTTTTGTAGGAAACACTATAATATGGAACTTCTTTCACAAACCTGGCCTTGGCATATCTCGGGCTTTTTGATCGGGCTGATTATGCTGGCACTCATTTATTTCGGTAAGGTTTTCGGTATGTCATCAAATCTACGTTCGCTTTGCAGCATCGCGGGAGCCGGAAAAATTGTACCGTTCTTTAATTTCGACTGGCGTGCGCAACGCTGGAACCTGGCAGTGATCATTGGTGCTATGATAGGTGGATTTGTCGCGGTAAACTTTATGTCGGATCCATCCAATGTGGATTTAAATCCACAAACCGTCCAGCAGATCGAAGAATTGGGAATTGATGCGCCTGAAGGGAAATTGCTGCCTGATATTCTGTTCGGTACCGAAGCCCTGCAATATCCTAAATCAATTTTTATCCTTGTGATGGGCGGAGTTCTTATCGGGTTTGGAAGCCGTTATGCCGGAGGCTGTACTTCGGGCCATGCGATTTCGGGTTTGAGCAATCTGCAGATTCCATCGCTGAAAGCTGTAATTGGTTTTTTTATCGGCGGATTAATTATGGCGCATTATATCTTACCCATTATTTTCTGATATGAAAGCAATAAAATACCTTCTCGTCGGATTTATTTTCGGCATCGTGCTTACTAAATCTGAAGCGGTTTCGTGGTACAGGATTTACGAAATGTTCCACTTCCAGTCGTTTCACATGTACGGAATTATAATGGTCGCGGTGATCACCGGTTTCATTGGGATTAAGCTCATCAAGAGCCGTCAACTTAAAGATATTAAAGGAGAGCCGATCGTTATCGCCGATAAAGAACCGGGATCGTTTCGGTATTGGGCAGGCGGACTAACATTCGGACTTGGCTGGGCGATGGCCGGAGCTTGCCCGGGACCGATATTTATTTTGCTTGGCGCCGGTTTCTGGTCGGTTGTATTCGTTTTGGCCGGAGCGCTCATAGGAACATTCATATATGGCATACTGAAAGATAAACTGCCGCATTAACTATCTTAAATTTGTGTTTAATAAGGGTTGTCAGTCGATATTCTTTTCTATTTTTATAAAAACAAAAAACAAACTATATGAAAAATTTGAAATCGCTTTTTGCAGGAATCCTTGCTGTATGTTTCGTGCTGACATCGTGCAGCAATGATGATGATAACAATGAAAATAACCTGGGTGGTAATCTGCAGTCCAGATGGAATATTGATAAAACGACAATTAAAGCCGGATCAGGCAACACTCAAACATTTGATTATACATTAGACGAATCTGGGTGTGATAAAGATTATCTTGAATTCACCAGTGGGAATGTACTCAATTATGTAGTTTACGTACACAATGCTTCCAACGAATGCGAAGCAGATATGGCTCCCGCCGGTACATATACTAGAACCGGAAATACTGTAGTGATTATAGGGGAGCAATATCCTGGAACTTATGAGATTAAACGCCTTACAGGTTCGGAGCTCAGGCTTGAATCTTCTGCGACAGTAGCCAACGTTACAACAGTCACCACACTATATTTAAAGAAAGCAGCAAACCAGAATTAATTAAAAAGCCCCTCGCGAGGGGCTTTTTTTTATACTATTTCTGCACTAAGGCCGGCTTCCAGCAGTTGTGTACACTGCGGTATCAGTTCCTTGAGGCTTCCGGTTTTCACGGTACATTTTCCTTTATAGTGAATAATAAGGGCGCATTGCTCTGCCTGTTCAGCAGTATGGCTGCAAACGCGTATGAGGGTTTCGATAACATGATCGAAAGTATTTACATCATCATTATAGATGATAATTTCGTTATTGAGGCCTGTTTCTTCCGCCGTCAGAACCTCTTCCGAAGTTTTTTCAATGGTATTCATAACTAAATTACTTCTTTATATATTTTAATGAAACCCATTTGTTGCGTTGCTTCTGATTGACAAGTTCGAGCCCGAGTGCGCTGCAAGCCTCATCAATGGCAGGAATATCGTCTTCATAAAATCCGCTCAGGAACATCACCCCGCCGTTATTCAGGCATTCCGTGTATTGTTTCATATCATTGAGCAAAATGTTCCGGTTGATGTTTGCAATGATCGCGTCATATTGCCTGTCTTTCAACAGGGATGCATCACCTTCATAAACAGAAACCAGCCGACAATTATTGCGTTCGGCGTTTTCAACTGAGTTCAGGTAGCACCAATTGTCTATGTCGATGGCATCTATAGGTCCGGCGCCGTGCATTTCCGCAAGTATTGCAAGTATTGCCGTGCCACAACCCATGTCAAGTGTCTTCTTTCCGTCGAGTTGCGTTTCCAGCAAGTGCTGAATCATCATATGTGTGGTTTCATGATGCCCGGTGCCGAAACTCATTTTAGGTTCGATCACAATTTCATATTCCGCAGCTGTTGCCGGATGGAATGGCGCCCTGATATGGCAAATACCGTCTACGTCAATGGGATCGAAGTTCTTTTCCCACTCTTCATTCCAGTTCACCTGTTCTATTTCCTCAACTTTATAACTGATCGTAAATTCAGGTGATTTCAATACAAATAAATCTTCCAGAAGATCTTCGGTCCAGAATTCCTTCCGGATATAGGCAACAATCCCAAAATCGCTTTCCACAAAGCTTTCAAAAGGTTTTTCGCCAAGTTCTGCGACCAGTATTTCCGATCCTAATTCCTTCGGTTCAACAGTAAAATGATAGCCCAGATAGGTATCTGCCATAACAAAAATTTTTTGCAAAGGTAATATTAACGTAACACAGATAACAATGGTTTAAGGTTAAGTTTGCATTAAACTAACACAAACACAACATGAAGAAACTACTGCTTTTCCTGATGGTATTTTTCATTTCCCATGCCTTTGCACAGGTCACCATCCAGCAGACAAAAGAAGATAACGACCTGAAATTATCGGCACTACCATACTACAGTTACGGAAAGGGCTTGGGATTGACGTCACCCGACAGTATCTTTCAGCTCAACATTCGTTTCAGGATGCAAAACCGTGTCACTTACATCGACAATGAAGATGAGCGTCCTGCTTATGACGGACAAATAAGGCGTTTGCGTTTGCGTTTTGATGGATACGTCTACAATCCGAAGTTTCTTTATGCCATTCAGTTGTCGTTTGCCCCAGGCGATGTTGGGGAAGTAAGGGAAGGCGAAAACATTAATATCATCCGGGATGCGGTTTTTATCTACCGCCCAAACAAAAGATGGAATTTTAGTTTTGGGCAAACAAAACTTCCGGGCAACCGCCAGCGAGTGAATTCATCAGGCGGACTGCAATTGACTGACCGTACCATCAACAATGCACGCTTTACGATCGACAGGGATTTTGGTTTCCAGCTTCACAATTTAAATGAGTTTCCCGATAAATTCTCTTATAATTTCAAAGCAGCGGTTTCTACCGGCGAAGGCAGAAATGTTACCGGAAGGGCCGATGACGGCGTTGCAGTGACAGGAAAGACTGAATTATTTCCGTTGGGCGCTTTTACAAAAGACGGAACTTATTTTGAGGGCGACATCGTTCGTGAAAAGACACCCAAACTGATGATTTCGGGAGCATTTCAGCAAAATAACAATGCGCTGCGAACCCAAGGCCAACTTGGTGAAGATTTATTTGAAGCGAGAACGATGCGTTCGGTGTTTTTGGATGCAATGTTTAAATATAACGGATGGGCTGCGATGGCGGCATACATGTCAAGGACTACAAGCGACAATGCAGTAACGTTTAATCCGGAAGATATTACACAATCGCGCTACGTTTATACCGGAAGCGGATTCGATTACCAGTTGAGTTATAATTTCCGGTCGAACTATGAGATCATCGGAAGGTTTTCTAACCAAAAAGTCGGGAAAGATATTGTAACGCTGGCGCCAGACACGAAACAATACAGTGTCGGGGTAACGAAATATATCTGGGAGCATAGTTTTAAACTACAGTCGGAACTTACATTCGACACACTGGAATATTTCGACAGATCAACACGAAACAATTGGTATTTCCGCCTTCAGTTGGAAATCGGGATTTAGCCTTTTGCAGGCGATTCCTCATCCGTTTTCAGCGTAAAGACCAGAATACGCTGGTACCGCTTTTCGTCGGCATCATAAACATAAGTGAAGGTATTCGACTCCGGATTGTAGGTCAGCTTTCCTTTCATGTTTTTTGAACGGATCTGCCAGGTAGGCTCCTTTTTTTCACTTACAGAAAATGCGGTGATCGAACCGTGAAATAGTCTTGCACGTCCGTCATCGCTCAGGCTGATGGTGATGTAACCGTTGCTTCGGGAGCCAATTTCGCGGATATCAATCAGGGAATGCTCATATTCATTTTCCCTTAAGGTATACGAGTTTGAATTATCATCCCAAACGAAATATTGGCGGGAATCTGAATTGTACCGCGTTTGCGTATCGATCTGTGCAGAAAGCGAGACTGAAAAAACGAGGGCAAAAAGTAAGGTTAAACACTTCATTACGATAGATTTGGAGTATGGTAACGGCAAATTTACAAATAGATTGTTTTCTTCAAAAAAAAATGCCCGTCATTTAGACGGGCTGGCTTTGAACTTTATGTTTATATCGAAGTGACAATAGCCGCAAAATCAGTCGCTTTCAATGAAGCGCCGCCTATGAGTCCGCCGTCAACATCAGGTTTAGAAAAAATTTCCTTTGCGTTATCCGGTTTTACGCTTCCGCCATAAAGGATGGAAACGCTTTCGGCGACACCGCTGCCATATTTGTTCCTGATGGTTTCCCTGATGAATGCATGCATTTCCTGCGCCTGTTCCGGGGTCGCAGTTTCTCCGGTTCCGATCGCCCAGACAGGTTCATAAGCGAGAATAATATTTTCCCACTGATCGGCCTCAAGATGGAACAAACCGTCACGAAGCTGGTTTTCCACGAGATTAAAATGATTTTCGGATTGGCGGTCTTTGAGTTCTTCGCCAAAGCAGAAGATAACCTCCATTCCGTTTTGTAAGGCTGCGTCGGTTTTGAAGGCGATGATCGCATCGGTTTCATGGAAATAGGAACGCCTTTCCGAATGACCGAGGATGACGGTATTCACGCCGATGCTTTTAAGCATGTCTGCCGATATTTCCCCTGTGTAAGCGCCACTGGCCGCCTGGTGCATGTTTTGGGCCGCGACTTCAATATTGGTAAATTCAAGATGGTCTGTAGCGGAAGCCAGATTGACGAAAGTCGGCGCGACAATAATCCGCGTATCGGTATCAGTGGGAATTTTATCAATCAGCTCATTCAGCAGATCTTCGGTTTCTTCAGCATTTTTATGCATTTTCCAATTTCCTGCAACGATCATTTTTCTCATGGATTCATGCTTTTAAGAGTTTGGTTTATTTTCTCGAAATCAGTTTCAATGGCACGATAAACCACTACTTTTCCTGTTTTGTCAATGATGATGTAGCGTGGTATCCAATCCAGGTCGATTGCTTTTCCAAACGGTCCTTTCATCCCTTCAACAGCCCAGTAATGATCTCCTTTCAGTGCGTGCTTTTCGATTCCCGACTTCCATTTGTCTTCGGCACGGTCCATTGATAAGAACAAATACTGAACGTGTGGATTCGCTGCCTGTGTCTCCTTTAGCTTGGGCATTGCTTTTACGCAGTCGCCACACCATGAAGCCCAGACTTCGATCATAAGCGGCTTTCCATGATATTTCTTAAGGACGTCGCCAAAGGCAATTTTGCTTCCATCTAGGGCTGTAAGCTCTTGCGAAAGCGCCTCTTCCTTCAAGTTAGTTTGTGCGTTGGAGCAAGACACAGCCACAACTGCTGCTATTATAAAAATGATATTTTTCATTGCTGAATGTTTTTGCAAAGGTAGCAAATATGCAGCAAGCGCTGTTACCGATCGCTTTTGGATTTCTTGTCACGGTCATCAAGAAAAATCGGGCGGCTTGTTTTCTTTTTCTTCTTTGGAAAATATTTCGATTTGATTGCAAGGAACATTGTAATAACCGAGACAGCGATGAAGACGCATCCGAAGACAATATGGAAAGTATTGCCTAAGAGCGGACTTTCCCACGTGGCTACATAATTAAGCATAAAGTAGCCGAGGCATAATACAAAAAACGAAACCCAAATAATTTTGGTCTCCAGGCTTTTTGGATCGCGTTTTCTGTTGCTCATGGTTGGTGCTATAAATTGATTTCCCCGATATCGTTATGATGCACTTTTTGTTTGATTGTGCCGCCTTCGATCCTGATGATGCTGGGGTTTGCGCGTTCAATTGTTTTCAGTGTCGTGGCATCACAAAAATAATAATCGAAAGTATGATTAAAAGATTTTTTTGACTGTGTGATCTCATCCTCCAGGGCCGAAGTCAGCGCAATGACCTTGTATCCTTTCGCTTTTGCCTCCTGATGCAGTTTTTCAAGCTTCTGCATGCCTTCCTGATCCGATTGTGAAAGATCGTAAGCTATAAAAACCAATAGTTTAGGTTCAGAAAGAAATTCTTCAGTATGGTCAGCGCCGTCTTTTTCCATCGAAAAATCGTGAATTGGCGGAACATAACCCTGCGTAATGATCTTATCCTTTCTTTCAACAAAAGCAGCTCCTGCCGGAATGTTCATGAGGTCTTTCTCAGTGAACTCTTTGTTGGCGCCGTTTACACTGTAGACGAAGATCATCTCGATTTCCGATTTTGGTGCGCCTTCGGGAATTTCCATGCCTTTTTTGATATTGGTGCCAACTTTATACGCACGGAAATCAATCAGCGGCAAATGGTTCAGCACCCAATAAGCCATAAAGATACAAAGCACCAGAACAAGATACACCGAAGAATTACGCGCTGTTTTACTGAACACCGGCTTCACCAGCTTTTGGTTGATAAAAAGGATCACGATGAAAAACAACAGTACGACATCCTTTATAAATGACTGCCAAGGCGTAAGTTTCAGCGCATCGCCAAAGCATCCGCAATCTGTAACCTTATTATAATAGGCCGAGTAGAAGGTGAGGAATGTGAAGAACACGATCATCAGCAAAAGGCTCCAAATGGTAAACTTCGGCTTGTAGCCTACAAGAAGCATAAATCCGAGTACGGCTTCAGAAATGACAATCAATACGGCAATCGGAAGCGCAACCGGAATCAAAAACGGCAGGTTCAGAACGGTTTCTCCGAAATATTCGGCTAGTTTATATGAAAAACCTACCGGATCATTAAGTTTTATCAGTCCTGAAATGATGAACAGTATCCCGACAAATATCCGTGAGAATTGTGTGATGATATTTTTCATTTTATTTTTTTAAACCAGTTAATATCAGGGCAAATACAGCATAATTTATCATGTCCTGATAATTTGCATCGATTCCTTCAGAAACCAGTGTTTTTCCCTTGTTGTCTTCGATCTGCTTTACGCGAAGCAATTTCTGCAGAATCAGGTCGGTCAGCGAGCTTACCCGCATTTCGCGCCATGCCTCGCCATAATCGTGATTTTTGGCAAGCATGAGGTTCTTTGTCGATTCGACCATAACATCGTAAAGTTCGAGTGCACGCGCTTCGTCAAGATCGGGCTGGTCGACCACACCAAGCTCAAGCTGGATCAGCGCCATGACCGAATAATTGATGATTCCGATGAATTCGCCTGTTTCATCTTCATCTACTTTGCGAACCTCGTTCTGCTGAAGGCTGCGGATGCGTTGTGCTTTTATAAATATCTGGTCGGTCAGTGAAGGAAGCCTGAGAATACGCCATGCGCTGCCGTAATCTTTCATTTTGTTGGCAAAAAGGGTACGGCAAACGCTGATGATGCTGTCGTATTCCCGCGAGGTGCTCTCCATTAATGATTATATTTGTTCAGATTTTTTCCAAAAATAGGAATTTTTTTGATTGATACGCGGAAGCAAATGCCAGCAACAACAATAAACTGCCGGGGAAAGCTCATCAGCCTCGATACGCCGAAAGTGATTGGTATTTTAAATGTTACTCCCGACTCGTTTTTTGACGGTGGAAAGCATGCTGCCGAAGATGAAATCCTGGCCAAAACGGAAGAAATGCTTTCCGAAGGAGCGGATTTTATTGATATTGGCGGTTATTCGTCGCGCCCAGGCGCCGCTTTCGTTTCGGAAGAAGAAGAGCTTGGCCGCATCGTTCCTGCCGTAAAGCTTGTTTCAAAACGATTTCCAGAAGCCATTATTTCGGTTGATACGTTCCGCAGCAACGTTGCCAAAGCCTGTGTTGAAAATGGCGCGGCTATGATCAACGACATTTCAGCCGGATTGCTCGATGAAAAAATGATCGAAACCGTGTCCGGACTTAGTGTTCCTTACATCATGATGCACATACGCGGCACTCCGCAGACGATGCAGCAGTTCACGGATTATGATGATATTATCAGCAATATGCTTTTTTATTTTTCACAACGCATAGCCGCAGCAAGGGAAACCGGGATAAACGACCTGATCCTTGATCCGGGTTTCGGTTTTTCCAAAACGCTTGAACAAAATTATGAAGTATTGAGAAAGCTCGACCTTTTTGACATTGCGGGTGTTCCGCTGCTGATCGGCATTTCGAGAAAATCGATTATTTGTAAAGCTCTGGTTGTGAGCCCGGAAAATGCTCTCAACGGAACAACTGCTTTGCATATGGCAGCGCTTCAGAAGGGTGCCAAAGTGCTTCGCGTTCACGATGTTAAAGAAGCGGTAGAATGCGTGAAATTATTTGGGTTCTTGGGAAATCAGACGAATGGTAGAAATGTATAGAAATCAATGGCAACAAGGTTATTGATGATGATAAGGTTCGTTCCGCAGAATCGTGAAACCGCGGTAGAGTTGCTCAATAAAAAAGAGTCGAACCATCTGGTGTGAGAATGTCATCCCCGAAAGTGAGATCTTTCCATTCGCCCGGGCGTAAACGGCATCCGAAAATCCATACGGGCCGCCAATTGCAAAAACCAATGTTTTTATTCCTGAATTCATTTTCTTCTGGAGCTCTTCAGAAAAACCCACGCTTGTAAAGCTTTTTCCATTCTCATCGAGCAGGATCAACTGGTCTGAACCTGCAACTTTCGAAAGCAGCAGTTCTCCTTCTTTTTCCTTCTGCTGAGATTCTGACAGGTTTTTTACATTTTTTATATCGGGAATAACATCCATATCGAACCTGATATAGAACGATAACCTGTTGGTGTAATCATCCACCAGTGTCTGGAGCGCTTTATTGTCGGTCTTGCCGATGGCGAGTAGCCTGATGTTCATCAGAAATGAATTAGCTGTCGAGAAAACCCGAGTTGTTGCCGCCTTTCATGCTCTTCATTACCAACAGCACCATGCAGACAGCCTGAATGAGCAGGCCAATGCCAAGCAGGATATCAGCGCCGTCATTTTTGCCGAGCTTCATCCACACGCCGCCAAACACGATGGTCATACCAATCACAAATAATATAAGGATGTGCTTATTTTTCATTGCCGATTTTTTGCAAAGCTACAGTATTGGAACAAATTCAGCGTCGTCTGCCGTATTTCTTCTTTTCCAGTTTATAGTACTTTTTTCCGTCAATCGTTTAATATAAAGGGTTATTGAAGATATTCCGGGGATTTCAAGTTTTCCGCATCACTAATATCGTCATTGAAGAAGTAAGGAGTATAATGCACATCCAGCAGAACTAATAGTTGCATTAAATGTTATAAAACATCCTTTCGTCAATTTTGCAGTCGGTCAATAATACTTACTTTAGCAGGCAAATTAGCAATATGATCAGTGAGCAGAAATTCAGGGAAGAACTTGAACTTATAATATCAAACGGACTCCGGGAAGACATTGGCGATGGCGACCACAGTTCTTTGGCCTGTATTCCGGCATCGGCACAAGGAAAAGCAAAACTGCTTGTAAAAGACAATGGAATCATCGGCGGTGTTGAATTTGCCAGGATGATTTTCCGGCACGCCGATCCGGAGATGAAGGTGGAAACTTTTATTACTGATGGTTCTGTGGTGAAGCATGGCGATGTGGTGTTTCATGTTTCCGGCAATTCGCAATCGATACTTAAAACAGAAAGGCTGGTGCTGAATTCCATGCAACGGATGTCGGCCATCGCAACAAAAACAAATCATTATGTGAGGCTGCTCGAGGGGACGAAAACAAAAATTCTAGACACAAGGAAAACCACTCCTGGATTCCGTGCTGCCGAAAAATGGGCTGTCACCATCGGAGGCGGCGAAAATCACAGGTTTGCCCTTTACGACATGATCATGCTGAAGGACAACCATATTGATTTTGCTGGTGGAATAACATTGGCTATTGCCAAAACTCAGCAATATCTTGCCGCAAAAAATCTCGGACTGAAGATCGTCGTTGAGGCCCGAAACCTTGATGAGGTGGAAGAAATATTGCGCGCCGGAGGCGTTTACAGGATTCTTCTCGACAATTTCGATTATGAAACCACCCGAAAAGCTGTTGCCATGATAGGAAAAAAATGCCTGACAGAATCCTCGGGTAATATCAACGAAGAAACCATCAGGCAATATGCTGAATGTGGCGTTGATTACATATCGTCGGGCGCATTGACGCACTCTGTACACAATATGGACCTCAGCCTTAAGGCGCTGTAATTAAATTATAATTTTTCTTGTTTCGACCGCACCATCGCTGCTTGTCCTGCGGATAATGTAAATCCCTTTTGCCAAAGACTCAACATCACTGCTGGTAACCCTGCGGCCATTCATGTCAAACAGCTCCACTTTATAGTTCTCGTAACTGTCGTTGATGAATTCCTGGATAGTTAGCGGACTCACAGTCATCATCAGCTTTAAATCATTATAGCCGGTGATGGTTTCCCATGTGGTCTGGTTTGCGAAACGAACCGAATACCTTTGATCAAGGCCCATTACATCATGGTGCACATCGGGAAGATTCAGAAAAAGATGGTAAGTTCCCGCAGGAAGCAGTGGAACTTCCTGGCTGATTGTATAAGTTGTTCCTTTTACCCAAAGCCTTGCATCGCCATCAATTTGCAACTCGAACTCATTTCCCGTTTCTACGTTGCGGTATACAATATAGGACCGCCTTTCATTAGCCAGGTGCCCGAATCCGGTATTTCTAAGATTAATGGTAACGGTACTCGGGGTTAGTGTCGAAGAGATAAGTTCAAGTCGGTAGCCCAATCTTCTCTTAATTTCGTCGAAGCAGCCTTCATCCATAAACTGGTCGATCACATCTTCCTGATAATCGATGTTCAGGAAATCGAATGAGTAACGGTTGAGGTTCAAAAGCGCATTGGTGCAATTGCTGAATTCGCTCTGCGTACAGGTTTCGCCGCCGTTTACAGTGAAGCGGGATTCGCTCTGAAGATATGTCCGCTCTGCATTGTTATTAAAAGTTCCCATGTCGGTTTCGTCTGCAAGAAAGCAATCATTATAATGACCGACGCGGCTTTTTTGTACTGTCAGGTTGTATGCCTGCGCTTCAGTGATAGGGGTTGTGCCGAAAATGTTCTGTTTGATTTTTGGTGTACGAACCTGAATCTGGATGTCCCAGCCAAAATTTTCAAGCACTGCCATCAAAACTTCCTGCCGGTCAAGCAGGTTTTGAGTGGTCAGGCTGTCCTCGTCGTTGCCGGTGCCGAAGTTGTCGCTGCGATACCATTCGCCATAAACCCCGATAAAGCCAACCTGCAGCGAATTGATTACGTCCCTGTTGGCATAAATGATGGGCTGGAGCTGCTGGATATGACCAAGGATAATGCTTTTTGGCGCATCTTTAGGATTGGCATTGTTGTCGTTGTTGCTGTAGGCAAACCTGATGATTACTTTGACTCCCGCATCCCTGATCGTATTGAAATCGGTTTGCATCTTGTTCAGGAAGCTCTGCGAAATTGGCGTATTTACGAATGACTCAAGATAAAAAACACGTAAAATCAGACTTATGTTTTCTTCGCTCCGATAATCCTGAAGCGTCTCAGTGTTTAGAAAACTGTAGTTTGGTGAGTGGGTTTCGGTGTGGTGATAAAAGCCCCGTTCTGGATTTACAATGTCATTAGGATCGACATCATACGTATAAGAACTCTGCCCATACATGACAATGCCTAAGAAAAAGGCAGAAACGAGATAAAGATTTTTCATATCTGTTGGTTATTGGTTACAATCAAAAAAAGATATGATTCGGGGCGCGAATTGTAGGAATAAAGGTCTTAAACGTTTTATAAAAAATATTATACTATTCCCACCTGATTTACAGATGTGTATCTTATAAAAGCATAACATTATATGAAATTTTAAAATTTTATTTTGAATGCTCCGTTTCTCCTAATTCTCAAATATGTTATACTTTCGCGATGAAAGGTTCAATCCTGACTGCCTTACATGTCAAAAGAAATAGAAGATAAGCTCGAAACCATTCCCGTCGTACGCAACGTTGCGCGTGGCCTCAAGAAGGTCAGCCTCGGTTTTCTTGGCGGAATTTCATTATACGAGCTACTTGAGATTTACCTGATAAATATTGCCGACAGTGCGATAACCTATAAGGCTGCCGCAATTTCATTCAGCTTTTTTATGGCGTTGTTTCCGTTTGCACTTTTCATCCTCAACCTTATTCCATATATCCCGATTGAAGGTTTTCAGGACGATTTCCTGCAATTTGTCGAAGAAAGCGTTCCTCCGAATACTTATGATGCTATTGCTGCGATCATCCATGACATCCTGAACAACAGTTACCAGGGATTACTTTCATCAGGTTTTATTCTTTCAATTTTCCTGATGGCAAACGGATTGAATTCGATTTTGGGCGGATTTGAAACGTCACAGCACGTCATCATCAAACGTGGTTTCTTAAGGCAATACTTCGTCGCACTGGGAATGTCGCTTGTCATGGCATTCATCTTACTTTTTACTGTCGCCATCATTGTTGTTTTCGAGGTTTTTATCCAGAGTACAACCCTAAGGAATGTCCTTAGCGAAAGCATCCCGTGGATTGTAATGGGAAGATATGCGTTTGTGATCCTGATGATTCTCGTGACCACGTCGATTTTATTCAAATTCGGGACGAAGCACACCGGGAAACGGTCGTTCATTTCTATCGGTTCGGTTTTTACGACAATATTGGTTTTGGTATCTTCTTATTTTTTCGGAATTTGGGTAGTACGATTCTCTAAATACAATGAGCTTTATGGCTCGATCGGAACCCTGCTCATCCTGATGTTCTATATCTGGATCAACTGCGTCATTTTACTGCTCGGATTTGAGCTGAATGCCGCAATCAACCGCGCAAAAAGAAAAAATCTGTTCGCATAAGACTTTCGTAAGCTTTTTTAGCTATTTTTAAACGGCTAAAGATTATGAACTTATGAAGAAGAGCATCCTGCTGTTAATTGCCATCCTTTTTTTTACAATTTCATATTCCCAGGGCAGTGTGTTGGGAAGATGGAGAACGATCGACGATGAAACCGGCAAGGCAATCTCAATTGTTGAAATATTTGAAAAAGGCGGAAAAGTCTACGGTAAAGTAGTTGAAATATTTGATCCGAAGAGCCGTGCCAAAACATGTTCACTTTGTACGGGTGAAGATAAAGACAAGCCCGTTTTAGGATTAACAGTTATTAAAGGACTCACAAAAGACGGCAATGAATACAACGGAGGCCAGATCCTCGACCCAAAACACGGCAATCTTTACCGCTGTTATATCAATATTGAAGATAATGACCGGCTGAAAGTACGCGGTTATGTCGGCATCTCATTGTTCGGAAGAACCCAATATTGGCAAAGGGTAAAATAATCACCGGCGATGTCCGGTTTTTTTATGCCTTCCGAAAAAGTTATATTTGTGTTTTAATTTGCCCATGCCTTTTTTTGCCGAAGTCATCCTTCCGTTATCACTTTCCAAAACCTTTACCTACAGCGTATCGGAAGCGGAGTACAATTTCCTGAAGCCCGGAATGCGGCTGGCGGTACCATTCGGCAGAAACAAGATTTATACGGCCTTGCTTTATGAGCTTCACCAGAATCCGCCGCAGCTCTACGAAGCAAGGGAAATCCACCAGATTCTGGATGAAAAGCCCATTGTAACGAAAATTCAGCTTGAACATTGGAAATGGATGGCTTCCTATTATATGTCGCCCATCGGGGATGTCTATCGTGGCGGAATGCCTTCCGCATTGCTTCTCGAAAGCGAAAGCCTGATTTCTTTAAAGGAACCTGCCTGTGATTCAGCAATCCTCTCTGATGATGAATACCTTGTTTGCCAGGCGTTGCAACAGCAGAATCCGCTTCGTGTCCAGGATGTCGCGGCAATCCTCAATAAGAAAAATGTGCTTCCGGTTCTGCGGTCTCTGATGGAGAAGAGAATTGTTGCGCTTCATGAAGAAGTTGCCGAAATCTATACGCCAAAACTGATACGCTTTGTCCGCATCAGCGAAGAATATTCAGGAAATGAAGCCCTTGCCGGGTTACTGACAATGCTTCGGAATGCCGGGAAGCAACGGGAAGCTGTGATGCATTATTTTCAAATTTCGGCATCTGAAAAAAAACCTGTTGCCGTAAAGCTGCTTACAGAAAAGGCAGGTGTCAGTGTGGCCGTAATTAAAGCCCTGGCCGACAAAAAAATATTTGAAGAATATTATATCCAGGAAGACCGTGTTAATTTTTCCGGGGATTTGAAGGAAGAGCCGAAACTCAGTCCGGCGCAGCAAAAAGCACATGATGAAATTTCCATTTCTTTTCATCAAAAGGATGTAACGTTGCTTCACGGAGTGACTTCTGCAGGAAAAACCGAAGTTTATATCAGGCTGATCTCGCAATATCTAAAGAAAGAAAAGCAGGTTCTTTATCTTTTGCCTGAAATTGCGCTTACGGCACAGCTTGTCGGAAGGCTTGTCCAGTATTTTGGAAACGCGGTTTCGGTGTATCATTCAAAATATACAAATAACGAGCGTGTTGAAGTCTGGAATAATGTATTGTCCGGCTCTGAAAAAGCAAAGGTTGTGATTGGTGCACGATCATCACTATTCCTGCCATTTCAGGATCTCGGGCTTATTGTAATCGACGAGGAACACGAGCAAATGTTCAAGCAACAGGATCCGGCGCCGCGTTATCATGCGCGCGATGCGGCAATAGTGCTTGCAAAGCTTCATCATGCGAAAGTGCTGTTGGGATCGGCAACGCCTGCGATTGAAAGCTATTACAACGTTCAAACCCACAAATATGGCTATGTTGAACTCACGGAACGCTACGGGAATGTACTTCTGCCGGAAATTATCACTGTCGATCTCAAAGACAAGTATTTCAGGAAGAAAATGTCGGGGCATTTCAGCGATACATTGCTTGAAGCCATTGCTGAAGCGCTTTCGCTGGGCGAACAGGTAATCCTTTTCCAGAACCGCCGCGGCTATTCCCCGGTCATGGAATGCCTGACCTGCGGCAATGTTCCGCAATGTGCGCAGTGCGATGTCAGTCTTACGTATCATTTGAACCGCAATCAATTGCGCTGCCACTATTGTGGTTATGCCATGGCCAAGCCGGCTTCGTGCCATCATTGCGGGAGTCTGGACCTTACGACAAAAGGTTTTGGGACGGAACAGGTCCAGCTCGAACTCGCGGAGTTATTTCCGGAAGCAAAGACCGGCCGAATGGACCAGGATACAACCCGTGGAAAGTTCAGCCTTGAAAAAATGATCGACAGTTTCAAAAATCGTGAAATTGACATACTCGTCGGGACACAGATGCTGGCAAAAGGGCTCGACTTCGACAACGTGACGCTCGTTGGGATCATGAACGCCGACAATATGCTTTATCATCCTGATTTCCGCGCCTTTGAAAGAAGCTATCAGATGATCGCACAGGTTTCGGGTAGGGCAGGACGTGCGGCAAAACAGGGAAAAGTGCTCATTCAAACCTATAATCCCGAGCACAATATCATCCGTCAGGTAAAACATCACGATTACATCGGAATGTACCGGGAGCAGCTTCACGATCGCGACATTTATAAATACCCGCCGTTTTACAAGCTCGTGAAGGTGACGCTGAAGCACCGTGACTTTGAGAAGCTCAGGGAAAGTTCAAATTGGCTGGCAGAAGTGCTTCGGCTGAATCTTGCCATGCCTGTTCTCGGGCCGGAAGAGCCGCCGGTAGGAAGGATCCGAAATGAATACATCCGTACTGTAATGATTAAAATCCCGCCTGGTACGCCACTTGAAGGCATAAAAAAAACTATCCGGAAAATCCTGGATAGTTTTGAATCTGTTTCGCAATTCCGCGCTGTTAAGGCAACGGTAAATGTCGATGTATATTAAGCGATAGCCAAAGCGCGAACAAGGTCTTCTTTCTTGTTACGGCTCAAAGGTATTTTTGTTATCCCGATTTCGGCGTATTTGCTGTTGAACCTTTCGACTTTGTCGATATTGATGATGTATGATTTATGGACACGGATAAATTTATCCTTCGACAGGTCTTTCTCGAATGATTTCATGGTGGAAAGTACCAGGTTGCTGTCTTCTTCGGTAACTACTTTTACATAATCGCCAAAGGCTTCGATCCATTTGATTTTGTTGGTAAAAACCTTAAGTTTTTTAAGGTTGCTCTTGATGAAGATGTGTTCACCGTCTTCTTCCTGATTCTCCTTCTTTAAAAGGTGGAAGTCCATAGCGCGTTTTACTGAAGCATTGAAACGGTCAAGCGCAATCGGTTTCTGTAGGTAGTCCGTTGCATCATAATCGAAAGCTTTCAGTGCGTATTCTGCTTTTGACGTAATAAAGATGATTTGGGGTTTTACCTTTAATCCGTCAAGAAAGTCGAATCCGCTGATGACAGGCATCTCAATATCGAGAAAGATCAGGTCAACAGTATGAACCGACATGCAGTTCTTTGCCTCAATTGCGTTAGAAAAATCGCCCACAAGGTGTAAATTGGGGTGATTATTTACTAACTTTGCGATGATCATCCGCTGTATCGAACTGTCATCGACAACTACACAATTTAGTTTCATAATTTTTATTTATTATAGATTTGGTAGGACAAACGTAATAAGTATTTTCGAGGCAACCTAATGTTTATCGGATTTTTTTGCTTTACAACGAATAAAGTTGAAAAAAGCTTGCAGGGTAAATTTTTTTGACTACTTTTGCACTCATTTTAATAAATCTAATAAGTTTTTTATGAATCATTATGAAACTGTTTTCATTTTAAATCCCGTTTTATCTGAGGTTCAGGTAAAGGAAACAGTAAGCAAATTCGAAGATTTCCTTACTTCACGCGGAGCAGAAATGGTATCCAAAGAGGATTGGGGCCTGAAAAAAATGGCTTACGAAATCCAAAACAAGAAGAGTGGTTTTTACCACCTGTTTGAATTCAAAGTTCCGGGCGAAATCCTGATCGCTTTCGAAACTGAATTCCGCCGCGACGAGCGCATCATGCGTTTCTTAACCGTGAGCCTTGACAAACATGCCATTTCATGGGCAGAAAGAAGAAGGGAAAAATTAAAAACTGCTAAAGCGTAATTATATGTCAAGTATAGAACAGTCAGCCAAAGGTAAAAAAGACGGGGATATCAGATATCTTACGCCTCTGAACATCGAAACAAACAAGCAGAAGAAATACTGCCGTTTCAAAAAATCTGGAATCAAATATGTGGATTATAAAGATCCTGACTTCCTTATCAAGTTCGTAAACGAGCAAGGGAAAATACTTCCGCGCCGCCTTACAGGAACTTCATTGAAATTTCAAAGAAAGGTGTCGGTTGCCGTAAAAAGGGCAAGACATTTAGCATTAATGCCATATGTGGCAGATTTATTAAAATAATAAGGAAGCACGACAATGGAACTTATATTAAAGAAAGACGTACAGGATTTAGGATTTAAGGACGATGTTGTAACAGTTAAGCCTGGTTACGGGCGTAACTTCCTTATTCCACAAGGATTCGCTTCACTTGCTACACCTTCAGCCAAGAAAGTACTTGCTGAAAACCTGAAGCAAAAAGCGCATAAAGAAGCTAAAGTGGTTGACGATGCCAAAAAACTTGGTGAAGCGATCAAAGGAACTGAAATCAAATTATCTGCAAAAGCAGGTGGCGAAAAACTTTTCGGATCGATCACAAACAGCGATATCGCTGAGGCTCTTGAAAAAGCAGGCCACGCGATCGACAGGAAATTCATCACCAGCGGAATCGTTAAACGTACCGGTAAATATACCGCAAGCGTAAGGCTTCACCGCGATGTGGTTGTCGAACTTCCTTATGAAATCGTAGCAGAAAAATAATCTGCAATACAACAAATCAAATCCCGCATTGTCGGGATTTTTTTTTATCTTTTTTTGGAGCTTATCCGGCTGTCCGCTTTATCTTTTGCTTATTTCATCGCAAAAGGATACCGCTTCCATCCGGGCTAGGCCCAATCACCTGATTTACAACCCGCCTGAACTAACCCAACGCAGCAACTCAACATCCCGGCATGAAATACATCCGCCTTACCAAAGAACAATTCGAAGAACTTCATCAGGAATTTATCAACTTCCTCGCAACACAATCCATCGACAAAGACGAATGGGACAAAATCAAGTCTACGCAGCCGCATATCGCCGAACAGGAACTCGATGTTTTTTCCGACCTGATCTGGGAAGGCGTTTTAACCCGTGCACAATACCTCGAGCATTTTTCACCGAACCACATTTTTCTTTTTGAGTGTGGAGATGCACATATTCATTCCATTGTGCTGAAGTCAATGACTCCCGAAGTCAATTTCCTTACCACAGAAGGCCTGCAATGGCTCAGCGACAATATGTTTACCGACAACATTGAAATGAAACTCGGCAAGAAAGCGTTCGAAGATGACCGCAATGCCGGGATCTTCAGCCTGATAAAACAAGGCGCATTCCTAAGCGATGGACAACTTTATAAGCAAATACGAGCCGTGATCGAATCCTGAAATTAATTTGACAGTATTGCCGTAAATGCCTAATTTAGTGCATTCTTACAGCAATACGTTTTAATGGACATCAGCGAAAAAATCAAATCACTCCGCGAAGAACTAAACCTTCATAATTATAAATATTACGTTCTCGACCAGCCTGAAATCTCCGATTTTGAATTCGACCAGAAATTAAAAGAACTTCAGGAGCTGGAAAACCTTCATCCTGAATTTCATGACGAAAATTCCCCAACCCAGCGTGTCGGCGGCGCAATAACCAAAAATTTCAACACTGTCGCCCACGCACAGCGAATGTTTTCGCTCGACAATTCGTATTCGAAGGAAGACCTGCTTGAATGGGAAAAAAGGATCGAAAAAGCGTTGGGAAATGTAACTCCTGAATTTACCTGCGAACTAAAATACGACGGCGCATCGATCAGCATCACGTATGAAAACGGAAAGCTCCTTCGCGCGGTAACCCGTGGTGACGGTTTTCAGGGCGATGATGTTACCACGAACGTCAAGACGATAAAAACGGTTCCGCTGCAATTGAAAGGTGATTATCCTGACCGACTCGAAGTACGCGGGGAAATCATACTGCCGCTTTCCGGTTTTCAGAAAATGAACCGCGAGCTGCTCGAGATTGGCGGCGTTCCATATTCAAATCCCCGAAATACAGCTTCCGGAAGCCTTAAGCTTCAGGACAGTTCAGAAGTTGCGCGCCGGCCGCTCGAATGCCTAGTCTATACAATGCTGGCGGGAAATCATTACCAATCGCATTTTGAATCGCTGGAGCAGGCGAGAAGCTTCGGATTTAAAGTTCCGAATGAAGCGCGTCTTGCAAGCTCAATGGATGAAGTCTTTGCCTTTCTCGATCATTGGGATGTTCACCGGCACGATCTGCCGTATGAAATTGATGGTGTCGTCATTAAAGTCAACAGCCTGCATTATCAAGACGAACTTGGCTATACTGCAAAATCGCCGCGTTGGGCGATGGCTTATAAATTTAAGGCAGAACAGGTTTCAACAACTTTACGCGCAATTACCTATCAGGTTGGACGAACCGGCGCAATTACTCCAGTTGCCAATCTCGAACCTGTACAACTTGCGGGAACAATCGTAAAACGGGCGTCGCTTCACAATGCCGACCAGATCCGCAAGCTTGACGTTCGCATCGGCGATTCGGTCTATGTGGAAAAAGGCGGTGAGATCATTCCCAAAATCATTGCTGTCGATCTTTCCAAACGGACGCCCGATATGATTCCGGCAGAATATATAACCAGTTGTCCGGAATGCCAGACGGAACTCAGCCGCAAAGAAGGCGAGGCGCAGCATTATTGTCCGAATTACTACGGTTGTCCGCCACAAATCATCGGAAGAATTCAGCATTACATCTCCCGGAAAGCCATGGATATTGAAGGCCTTGGTGGCGAAACCGTAGCTTTGCTTTATAACAACGGACTGGTAAAGAATTATGCCGACCTCTATGATCTGACGGTTGAACAAGTGATGCCGCTGGAGCGGATGGCCCGGAAGTCGGCTGAAAACCTGATCAATGGCATCGAAAAATCAAAAGAAGTTCCTTTTGAGCGCGTACTGTTTGCATTGGGAATTCGGTATGTCGGGGAAACAGTTGCGAAAAAGCTGGCGAAACATTATAAAAATATCGATGCGCTGGCTTCGGCTTCCCCTACGGAACTTATTCTTGTGGATGAAATCGGTGAGCGCATTGCCTTCAGCGTGATCAGTTTTTTTGAAAATGCCGAAAATATAGAGATCATCAGCCGCCTGAAGAATTATGGCGTGCAGCTCGAATTAAAAGTTGTCGAAAATCCGGATGCAACCGATAAACTTGTGGGAAAGACATTCGTTGTTTCGGGTGTGTTTGAAAAATTCTCGCGTGACGATCTTAAGAAAGCCATTGAAGATAATGGAGGAAAGATCGGAAGTTCGATATCCGCAAAAACAGATTTTGTCGTGGCAGGAGAAAATATGGGTCCGGCAAAATTGGAAAAAGCACAAAAACTTAATATAAAAATTATTACAGAAAACGAATTCATGGAAATGCTGAATGAAGGATAGCCGACCGTCAATAATATTGTTTATCATGGCCAGTTTGCTGGTCATCATCGCCAAGGTTCTTAATCTGGAGATGCTGATGCTTATTGCCAAACCCGTCGTGGTTCCGGCAATCTATTATTATTACCTTCAGACCAAGACCAAGAATACCAGTGTGCTTTTCAGTATTACGATCTGGCTGTTTTTCATAGCCGATATGATCATGCTTATTTATTCCCAAAGCGCGATACTTTGGATCATGGCCTGCGGGATATTGAGCTACCTGATCTTGATCCGTTTTGCCATTCGCGACCGTGTTGAAATAAAATTTGATGTTTTCAACATGGCATTCCTTACTTTATTGTTAGCTTTATTGTCTTATATACTGTATACAATCCTGAGCCTCAGGATTGAAGATGTCACAAACTATTATTTTGTGTATCTTTCATATGGTATTGTTCTTATAATTCTCGTGGCTGTTTCAGCATATAATTATTTGTCATATAATACGGCGTCGTTCCTGCATTTGTGTTCTATGGCCTTGTGTATGCTGGTGTCGGATCTGTTTTACAGCATCAACAGGTTTATCATCGATTTGCCGATATTGGATCATATCAACCTGTTTTCACAGTTCATGTCATATTTCTTTATGGTGAAGTATTTTAATTCAAGAAGAACGGTCACACAAAAATTAAAGTAAAAATTAGTAATGGAGTCGGTGGTGAAAGAAAGTGCGCAACGTCATGATGGGATAAAATTGCTTACGGCAGCATTCTTTGGTATGGGCATTGTCGAAGTCATTGCTGAATATTTCAGCAATACCACATTAGTTTATATCACCAAGCCGCTGCTCATACCAATCCTGATTGTACTTTATCTGAAAACTATCGCTAAGCGGAATTATTTATATCTTTTTGCTCTGCTGTTCAGTTGGATAGCAAATATTTTTTTTATTTCCACGGCATTCCAAAGCATCGTTATCGGGGCTGTATTTTTTCTGCTGCACAGGCTGTTGATGATTGTCATTGTTTTGAAGAACATCAGGTTTCCAAGTATTTTCCCGATGGTTGTGGGCTGTGTGCCTTTTTTGTTCATTTACCTGTACCTGGTAAACCTTACTTATGATGATCTCGGCAACGGACTCATAATCTTCATCATACAATGTGTTGTGATTTCATGTCTTGGCGGAATAGCGGTGGGAAATTATATTTTACGATCCGACAAGCCGTCGTCACTGCTGCTCATCAGCACATTGTTATTTGCCGTGACACAATTCGTGTTTGTACTCCGGCTGTATTACACTTCCGAGCCAATATTCCAACCGGTCGCAATGCTGCTGTTTGTCTTGGCACAATTCATTTTTTATCGTTTTTTGGTGACGTCGGAGACATCTCCGCAAGACGAAAATTAACGATTTACCCAATCGGGATTTGAAGCGCTTTCCTTATATTTAGAAAATAATTTCTGATGATGGTCTCGAAGAATGACAGCCTGATGGTAAATGTATTGACTGTTTTGTACTTCACCGTTGCCATGATTGAAATTGCGGCAGAACTGTTTTACTACGAGCCGCTTATTTACGTTTTCAAGCCCCTGATGCCGCTTCTGCTGATGGCTGTCTACTGGCTCAGTTCAGAGAAGAAACAGTTGCTCTTCTTCCTTGCGATGCTGTTTTCACTCCTTACGAACATACTTTTTATTCCGTTGTCGCCACAAATGTTGTTCTTTGGTATCATTGCTTTTATGGTTCACCGCATTATCCTCATCATATTCGTATTCAGGCTGCTTCAACTGCGCGATTATATTCCGGTAGCCATTGGCACTGTGCCGTTCCTGCTGGTTTTTTTCTATCTGCTGGCCATTTCTACTGAAATCCCGGAAAACAGTTACGTCCTGCTGATCATTCAAAACATCCTGATTTCGGTACTTGGTGGATTTGCGTTGTCAAATTACATGATGAACGACGACAAGCGGACTTCCTGGCTGCTGATCTGTGGATTGCTGTTTGTTGCCCTGCAGTTTATCGTTTTTCTGGAGAAGTATTACCTCACCGGAATTTCCCCGGGCATTTTCAGGCCGATCGCGATGGGTTTAAATGCTTTTGCCTTTTATACTTTTTATGAATTTGTACTCAGCATCGAGAAATCAGACGACGATACTGCGTCCGTTTGATGATTTGTCCCCTTTATTAAAGTAAAAATCGATCCTGCCCAGGTTGATGCCATAACATCCGGTCTGGTTTACAAGCACATCGGTTCCGGCAGCGTTTTTTACAATAGTCGGCCGCTCAAGAAAAGTATGCGTATGTCCGCCAATGATCAGGTCGATATCGCGTGTCAGGGCTGCAAGCTTGAGATCGGAAATCTTATCAGGATCGTTCTTGTATTGATAGCCAAGATGGGAAAGGCAAATGATAAGATCGCATTTTTCATCGTGTTTCAGCTTCCTCACGATATCCTGTGTAATGCCTGTAGGATCATTATACGCGGTTTCCTTATAAAGTTTCTTATCGACAAGCCCGGCAAGCTCGACCCCGAGTCCGAAAATGCCGATTTTGACTCCGTTTTTATTAAAAATTCTGTAGGGTTTTACAATCCCGTTCAAAATGGTATTTGAAAAATCATAATTGGCAGATACAAATCCAAAATTAGCGTTGTGGAGCTGCGCATGAAAACCGTCGATGCCGTTGTCGAAGTCGTGATTGCCCATTGTCGCAAGATCATATCCCATCATGCTCATCAGTTTTAGCTCAATTTCGCCGCCGTAATAGTTGAAGTAGGGCGTTCCCTGAAAAATATCGCCTGCATCAAGCAATAACAGGTTTGGATTTTCCCGGCGGATTTCAGCAATTAGAGCCGCCCGCCGCGCTACGCCGCCCATGTTTGGATTTTTAGGATGGTCTGCAGGAAACGGATCGATGTAACTGTGGACATCATTCGTATGCAAAATCGTCACATGTTTCGTGTCGGCACCACCGAAACCGCTCAAGCCGCCTGCGCCCAACAACGCGGAGCCTGCCAGTGTATTTCCTATAAAATCCCTTCTTTTCATTTCTTATTCTCTGCTGATGCGGATATCATTAATAACGGGAATGGTGTCTTTTTCCTTAAAATAATCGATCAATACGTTGCGGAGCTTATAATCAAGGTCGAAATTCCCTGTTGAGTTTTTAAAGAAAACCATATTATCGCCTCCATTGATCAGGTAATCAGATGTGACGACATAATAAACCTTTCGGGTATCAAGAGGCTTTCCCGCAATGTTTATGTTTTTTGGCAGGTTGTCTTTTCCGATGGTGAATGACAGTCCGGCTACAGGATGCGCTTTTTTCTCCGCAATAATATAATTCACCATTTCAAGAACCTGCTCCCCGGGAAGCGTTGCAACGACCAGGCTGTTCTCAAAAGGCATAATTTCGAAAGCTGTACGGGTGGTGACGTTCCCTTTCGGTATGATTGATCTGATACCGCCAAAATTCAGAAGGCACATATCAATGTTCTTCTTTTCGCGTGTGGCAAAAATCCTGTTCCCTCTTTCAAGTGCCGCGTCAGCCATCAGGTTTCCAATTGTGGTTTGCCATTGGCCCTGGCTTTTATCCAGTGTTTGCGGCGAATAAGCCAGGACAGTATTGAGATCCCGATCGATGTTTTCCCTGTACGGCCTGATGGTGTTTTCGAATTCGGGAAGGCTTTGGTTTTTATCGGTGATCCCGATTTCCTTTCCTTCGATTTTTGTGACGCTGTAGTTGTTCCGCGCACAGCAAAAGGTAGTAAATACTGTTAATAATAAAACAAAACGCATGAGGGCGACGTTATACTTTTTTAGATTTACCGCCCGTAACAATAGTGAATTCATTAATTTTGTTTTCCAAGTAAAAGTAGTATGTTTTTAAATTACCTTAAGGACTTTACCACAAAAAAAATCGTTAAAAACGGCCTTTCAAACGCCACTCTAGCAAAGTCGGAAAACATAATTAAAACTGTCGGGATTCTTTTTGATGAAACGTATTTTTATGAGCGGGAGGCGCTGGTCTCGGAACTTATAAACAACGGCATCGATCCACGAAACATCAGCATCCTTGTTTTCAAGGACAAGATCAAAAAAAATGAGACTTTTGATTATCCGGTGTTCAGCCATAAAGATTTTAGCTGGACCGCAACGATCGACAAGCGTGAAGTGAAGGAATTCATCAACAGCGGGTTTGATCTGCTGATTAATTATTATGATACGGAGAAGGCGGCGCTATTGCTGGTTTCCCATCTTTCGAAAGCCCATTTTAAAGTTGGTTTTTCTTCTATAGATAAAAGGCTGAACCACTTTATGATTACGACCAACGCCGAAAATTACAAAGTCTTCAGCGACGAGCTGTTCAAATATCTGAAAATCCTTAACAAACTATAAGTATGCAATCATTAACAGGAACCGGCGTTGCGCTGGTGACACCTTTCAAGAAAGATTTTTCGGTTGATGCCGAGGCGCTTACCAGAATTGTCCAATACCAGATTGACGGCGGAATCGAATACCTCGTTGTTCTTGGCACGACGGCCGAATCGGCAACGCTGACTACTGACGAAAAGGAACTTGTCATCAACACAATTATTGCTGCCAATAATGGAAAACTTCCGCTGGTTCTCGGCATTGGCGGCAACAATACGGCTGCTGTTGTTGAGGAGCTGAAAACACGCGACCTTTCCGCTTTTACTGCAATACTTTCGGTTTCTCCATTTTACAACAAACCAACCCAGGAAGGGATTTACCTGCATTTTAAGGCCGTTGCCGAAGCTTCGCCGCTCCCGATAATCCTTTATAATGTTCCGGGACGTACTGCGAGCAACATGCTTCCGTCTACGGTTATTCGTTTGGCAACAGATTTTAAAAATATCCTCGGGATCAAGGAAGCTGCAGGCGATATTGTTCAGGCGATGAAACTGCTTCAGAACAAACCCGAAGGATTTATGGTGATCTCCGGCGACGATATGATTACCCTGCCGATGGTTTTGGCCGGAGGCTCGGGCGTTATTTCGGTCATTGCCGAAGGATTTCCGAAAGAATTCAGTGAAATGGTACGCCTTGGCCTTCAGCGGAAAGTCGACCAAGCATATAAACTCCATTATCTTATCGCCGACAGCATCGACATGATTTTCGAACAGGGAAATCCTTCCGGGATCAAAGAGATTTTCAAAGCTCTGGGACTTTCTGAAAACACGGTCCGCCTGCCACTTGTCAATGTGAATGACGACCTAGCCGGCCGCATAGAAAAATTCGTCCGGAGCATCAAAAAATAAAGGATTGCCCTCCCGAAAATATATTTGGAGGTAACTAATTAATAACTAAATTTGCGGTTGATTTTTATGGCACTACTGTAAGCGGCCGAACAACAAAATGAGAAACTTTTTATCGATAATTTTATTCGCTTTTATCATCACATCATGCAGCCAGTATCAAAAGGCGCTGAAGTCTGACGATGTTGACGTCAAATACGCTGCGGCGGCAAAGATGTACGAAAGAGGCAAATACAACAAAGCCATCAGGCTCTTTGAAATGATTGCGCCAAGCTACAGGGGAAAGCCTGATGCCGAGAATATGTATTACATGTTTGCACAATCATATTATAAAACAAAGCAATACTACCTTGCCGGTTACCAGTTTGAGAGTTTTGCTGCCGGTTGTCCGAAGAGTGCAAGGCTGGAAGAAGCGTCATATCTTGGAGCAAAGTGTTATTCGATGCTTTCGCCGGTGTACAGTCTCGACCAGACCGATACTTTCAAGGCTATCGACAAACTTCAGGCTTTTATTGACAATTTCCCGAACTCGCAATACCTGCCGGAAGCAAACGTGACTGTAAAGACGTTACGTGAAAAAGTTGAGAAGAAAGTCTTCATGAACGCGAAGAATTACAACAAGATTTCTGATTATAAATCGGCTCTTGTTGCCCTTGACAATTTTATTGCTGATTATCCGGGTACGCCATATAAGGAAGAAGCGCTTTTTATCCGGCTCGATTCTGCTTACAGGCTGGCCATAAACAGCATACCATCAAGAATGGAGGAAAGGCTGCAGGATGCAAAAACCGCATATGCCAGCCTCATCAAGTTCAATGCGAACACATCTTATAAAGCACAGGCCGACGAAATGCTGGCCAGTATAGAAAACGACTTAAAACAATTTAATAAATAACCAGTCATGGATTTAAAGAAGACGAATGCTCCGGTGAACACGGTAACTTACAATAAAACTGTAATTGAAGAACCAACCGGAAATGTGTATGAGGCAATAACCATAATGGCTAAAAGGGCAAACCAGATCAATTCTGAAATTAAAAAAGAACTGACAGAGAAACTGGAAGAATTTGCAACTTACAATGACAGTCTTGAAGAAATCTTCGAAAACAAAGAACAAATCGAAGTTTCCAAATTCTACGAGAAATTACCAAAACCACACGCTTTGGCGGTTCAGGAATGGGTAGACGGGAAAATCTACCACCGTGATGGTAATGAATAAAACGCAGTAATGTCAGTGCTACGCGGTAAAAAAATATTGCTTGGGATTTCGGGAGGAATCGCCGCTTATAAGACCGCGTCACTGGTAAGGCTTTTTGTCAAGGCGGGCGCAGAGGTGAAAACCGTTATGACGCCTGCCGCAAAAGACTTCATTACACCGCTTACGTTATCGACACTTTCTAAAAATCCGGTATTTTCTTCTTTTTATAATGAGGATGACGAAAATGCCATGTGGAACAACCACGTTGAGCTTGGCCTTTGGGCCGATCTTGTCCTGATCGCTCCGGCAACAGCCAATACACTTTCTAAAATGGCAGCCGGTAATTGCGATAATCTCTTAATTGCCGTTTATCTTTCTGCAAAATGTCCGGTTTACTTTGCTCCTGCAATGGACCTGGATATGTACAAACATCCATCTACGATTGAAAGTTTTCGTGCGCTTCAGCAATTCGGGAATATCATCATTCCGGCGGAAACCGGCGAACTTGCGAGTGGACTTTCAGGCGAAGGCAGAATGGCCGAACCTGAAAATATTATCGCTTTTCTTGAAGCCGATCTCGAGAAAAAACTTCCCCTGAAAGGTAAAAAAATCCTCATTACTGCAGGTCCGACATACGAAGCCATCGATCCTGTGCGTTTCATAGGGAACCATTCTTCAGGAAAGATGGGATTTGATATTGCATTGAGTGCCGCAAAACATGGTGCAGAGGTCGTATTGGTTTCAGGGCCGACACATCTTCAGATCAATGATTCCCGGATAAACGTCATCAGGGTAGTTTCCTCACAGGAAATGTATGAAGTTTGTCATCAATATTATGCAAACGCCGATGTTGCCATTGCCGCCGCCGCAGTCGCTGATTACAGGCCAAAAGTAAGCGCTCAGCAGAAAATCAAAAAGACCGAGCAAACATTTTCACTGGAGCTGGAGAAAACCACCGACATACTCGCGTCACTCGGGGAGAAGAAACAAAAGCAAATGCTGATAGGTTTTGCGCTCGAAACCGAAAATGAAATTGAAAATGCAAAGCAGAAAATCCGGAAAAAAAACCTAGATTTGATTGTCCTCAACACATTGCGTGATGAAGGCGCGGGGTTCGGGAAATCGACCAATAAAGTCACTTTTATAGATCGGAATTTCAAGATCGAGCCGATGCCGCTCAAGTCCAAGGAAGAAGTTGCCGACGACATCATAAATAAAGTCATAGCATATTATAATGAATAGGATATTTATCTTTTTACTACTGCTTTTCTTCGGGATATCCGAGGCGCAGCAACTAAATTGTACCGTTACGGTCAACTCGGCATCAATAACAAATGCCAATCCCAATACTTTTAAAACACTCGAGAAATCAATCAACGAGTTTGTAAACAGAACCGACTGGACCGGCGATGCCTACAGGCAAAATGAGCGGATCAACTGTTCGATGTATATCACGCTTACTTCTTACAATACCGACCAATACGCCGCGACCATCCAGGTACAGTCGTCCCGGCCGGTATTTAATTCGACCTATTCAACACCGGTGCTGAATTTTATGGATAAGGATTTCTCTTTTCGTTATGTCGAATTTGAGAACCTGATCTTTAACCCCGCAAGTTTCGATTCCAACCTGGTTTCGGTACTTGCATTTTACAGCTTTATGATCATCGGCATGGATGGCGATACTTTTTCGCCACGCGGCGGAGGTTCATGGCTCGAGGTCGCACAGGAAGTTGCTAACGTAGCCCAACAAGGCGGCTATAAAGGCTGGAGCCAGTCTGACGGAAACCAAAACCGGTATTTCCTCATCAGCGATATGCTTTCAAACACTTATGCTCCGTTCCGCGATGCAATGTATCAATACCATTTTGACGGTTTGGACAAGATGGCAAGCGACCAGAAAACTGCGAAGCAAAACATCAAAACATCGCTTGTAACGCTGGCGGAACTTCATTCTGTAAGGCCAAATGCTTTTCTGACGCGGGTTTTCTTTGATGCAAAATCTGATGAAATAGTCTCTGTATTCACCGGCGGACCAAATGTTCCTGTAGCTGATCTGGTGGACAACCTGAACCGGATATCGCCGCTGAATACCACAAGATGGGCGGGCATCAGACTCTAAACGATCTCCAAAACGATATAAATGATAACGTCGCTTTCTATTGAGAACTTCGCGCTTATAGAAAAACTTTCTGTAGAGTTCGAAAGCGGGTTTTCAATAATTACAGGTGAAACCGGCGCGGGTAAATCCATTCTTCTTGGCGCTCTCGGACTGGCATTGGGTAAACGTGCCGATCTGACTTCCCTTAAAAATAAGGAAGAAAAGTGCATTATTGAAGCAGTGTTTAATATTTCGGCTTATAGCCTGAAATTTTTTTTTGAAGAGAATGATCTCGACTACGAAGAGGAAACGATCATCAGGCGTGAAATTCTTCCTTCAGGAAAATCCCGTGCATTTGTAAATGATTCGCCTGTTAACCTTCAGGAGCTTCAGGAACTGGGAAATCTGCTGATCGACATCCATTCACAACACGAAACACGCGAACTTTCCGAAGAAGATTTTCAGTTCAGGATACTGGATTCACTCGCCGGAAATACTGTATTACTCGCAGATTACACATCACATTTAAAAATTTATCGCGAACATGTTTCCAGATTGGACGGTTTGCGCAGAACATTACAGGATTCTGTAAAAGAACAGGATTACAATTCTTATCTTTTCGATGAACTTGCAGCCGCGGCATTGCAGCCAGACGAGCAATCGGAACTCGAAATGCAGCTTGATGCGCTAAGCAACGTGGAGCTGATCAGGGAAAATCTTGTAAAAGCAATCACTGTTGCCAACGCAGATCAGGTTGGAATTCTTCCGTCGATAAAGGATTTGCGCCAGTCACTGCAGAAGATTTCAGTTTTTTCAGAAAAATACAATGAACTGTTTGAACGTTCATCCGCTGTGCTTATTGAGTTAAACGATATTGTTCATGAACTTGAACAATCGGCCGAAAAAGTTGAATCAGATCCGGTGACTCTTGAAAAAATCCAACAGAGGCTGCAATTGATCTATTCACTACAGAAAAAACACAGTGTTTCAAGTGTGGAAGAGCTTATTGCAGTGCGGGAAGATCTGGATCAGAAAGTCGGTACGGTCGCCGGGCTGGAAGATAAAATACGCGCGACAGAAGCGAAAATTAATGAAACAGCCCAAGTACTTGATGAAATTGCCCGAAAAATTCATGATTCACGCGCCGAAGCTGCTCCTGTACTTGCAGGCCAGTTGGCGCAAATCCTGAAGTCACTTGGAATGCCCGATGCGAGGTTCTTGATAAACATTAATACCTCGACCCAATATTTCAAAAATGGAAAGGATGCCATTGATTTTTTATTTTCTGCCAACAAAGGCGGGGCATTCGGATCTTTGAAAAAAATAGCTTCCGGTGGAGAAATGTCACGGATTATGCTCGCCGTAAAATCAATTTTATCGCATTATTCAAAACTTCCGACAATTATTTTTGATGAAATCGATACCGGCGTTTCAGGCGAAATTGCCAATAAAATGGGCGACATTATGAAAGATATGAGCCGCCAAATGCAGGTATTTGCAATCACGCACCTCCCGCAGATCGCTGCTAAAGGAAACCGGCATTTCAAGGTTTCTAAATATGTTCAGGAAAGCACAACTGTCTCAACACTTCAATTATTGTCTAAAGAAGAAAGGGTTACAGAAATTGCACAAATGCTGTCGGGATCTGCCGTTTCAGAATCGGCGATAAATCACGCGAAAGCTTTGCTGGACTGAAAAAGCAACATATATTTGTCTGCTCCCGAAAGATATTCCAACAAACCAAAACAAAACATATGATTATTGAGCCTAGAATGAGAGGATTCATCTGCCTTACAGCGCATCCGGAAGGGGCCGCGCAAAATGTGAGAAACCAGATCGATTATATAAAATCGAAAGGCAAAATTGACGGTGCGAAGAAAGTGCTTGTCATCGGAGCTTCGACAGGTTTCGGCCTCGCTTCAAGAATAACGAGTGCTTTTGGCTCAGATGCTGCAACAATAGGAGTGTTCTTCGAAAAAGCACCTGCTGAAGGAAAAACAGCTTCTCCCGGATGGTATAACTCCGCAGCCTTCGAAACTGAAGCGCAAAAAGCCGGACTCTACGCAAAAAGCATCAATGGCGACGCTTTTTCAAATGAAATCAAACGTGAAACACTGGATCTCGTAAAAAAAGACCTTGGGCAGGTCGACCTTGTAATCTACAGTCTTGCCTCTCCAGTGAGGACGCATCCGGTTACGGGTGTAACGCATCGTTCAGCGCTCAAGCCGATCGGAAATACATACACAAACAAAACTGTGGACTTTCATTCAGGAAAAGTTTCTGAAGTTTCGATTGAACCTGCAAAAGAAGATGATATCGAAAATACTGTAGCCGTTATGGGAGGCGAAGACTGGCAAATGTGGATCGACCAGATGAAGCAGGAAGGTCTTTTAGCGCCCGGAGCAATTACTGTGGCATACTCTTATATCGGTCCGGCACTTACCGAAGCGGTTTACAGAAAAGGGACGATTGGGCGCGCCAAAGACCATCTTGAAGCTACTGCATTTGCAATTACCGATTCTTTGACTGATATCGGTGGAAAAGCATATGTATCTGTCAATAAAGCGCTGGTTACCCAGGCAAGTTCTGCAATTCCGGTAATTCCACTTTATATTTCGCTGTTATATAAGAAAATGAAGGAAGCCGGTACGCATGAAGGCACAATCGAACAGATACAGCGTTTATATCAGCAACGACTTTTTACCGGCGAATCTGTTCCGACCGATGACAATGGCAGGATCAGGATTGATGATCTGGAAATGGATGAAAACATTCAGTCGGAAGTAGCAAAACTCTGGTCAATTGCTACGACTGAAAATGTATCTGAAATAGGCGATCTTAAAGGTTATCGGAAAGATTTCTACAACCTGTTCGGATTTGATGTGGTTGGGGTCGACTATAACGCAGATGCCAACGAGATGGTAGAAATTGCAAGTATTAAGGAGCAGCTATAGAAGCTTGCATATCACCTTTTAAAATAGATTTAAATCCGCAACTGCTGCGGATTTTTTTATGCCTGTGGTTTAAATGCGGTATTTTTAGAAAATATGACTTTGATGCTGCTTTCTGATTCCGCGGCTTCTGCCCTGACGATATAAATTCCTGAAGGTAATGAAGACATATCAATTGAAGCTGTTCCTGCAGATTGTGAATGGCCTTTCACCTTCTGTCCGGCAACATTATAAATTAAAACCTATGTAATTTCACCCGTCAATGTAAGTTCATCCTTAACTGGATTCGGATATAGTCGAAATCAGATTTCGTATCAAACAGTAAGATCTTTCCATGTACCGATACTGAAAGCCACCTTCGGATGGTTTTTGTTTTAGATAGAGTTATATTTGTTAAAATTTTTCTATGTTTTTTTCGTTAATAATTCCAGTGTATAACCGGCCTGAAGAGATTGATGAGTTGTTGGCAAGCTTATCGGTGCAGACTTACGGAAAGGAATTTGAAATTGTGATTATTGAAGATGGTTCGGCTGTGCCGTGCGGGCATATAATCGAGAAGTTTAAGGAATTCCTTAATATAACTTATCACTATAAGGCAAATACCGGCCCCGGAGATTCACGTAACTTCGGAATGCGGATGGCTAAAGGCGAATACTTCCTGATTTTTGACTCCGATTGCATTATTCCGGCACACTATCTCGATGAGGTGGAAAGAGAGCTCAATTTGGGGTTTGTAGACTTCTTTGGTGGTCCTGACAAGGCGCTGGACTCTTTTTCCGACATACAAAAAGCCATCAATTTTGCAATGACATCGTTTATAACGACTGGAGGCATACGTGGCGGTTCAGAGAAAATCGATAAGTTCCAGCCGCGGAGTTTCAATATGGGGATCTCACGAAAAGCATTTGTGGAATCAGAGGGTTTTGGGAATATTCATCCCGGTGAAGATCCCGATTTGGCAATAAGGCTCTGGAAACTGGGCTGTACATCCAGGCTTTTCCAAAATGCGTATGTCTATCATAAGCGCCGGATCGATTGGAAGAAATTTTCAGTTCAGGTAAATAAATTTGGAAAAGCACGGCCCATATTAAACGAATGGCATCCGCAATATGTAAAACCGGCTTATTTTTTACCGGTAGCGTTTGTACTGGGATTATATGTCTCGTTGACTTTCTCGATTTTGATCCATTGGTATTTTATTCTTCCGTATGCCTTTTATTGCTTGCTCGTGGCAACAGTTTCGGCAGTTGAAAACCGCAGCATCCGTATAGGAATTTTATCAGTGGAAGCCATTTTGCGGCAATTTATCGGTTACGGACATGGATTTATGCTTTCTTTTTACAGGATCAGCATCCAAAGGATGAAACCCGAAGCTGCTTTTCCGGAATTATTCTTTTAGTATGACCAAAATTATCGGACTCACAGGCGGTATTGGCAGCGGAAAAACCACTGTTGCTAATCTTTTTATGGCCGCCGGTGTTCCGGTTTACATCGCCGATGAGGAAGCTAAGAAGATGTTTAGCAAGCCTAATATCCGCAATCAAATAACAAAAGCTTTTGGTCAGGAAACATTTAATGATGGAGTTCTTAACCGGCATCTGCTTGCCGGAATTGTCTTTAATGATCCCGAAAAGTTAAAAATCCTGAATTCAATAATCCATCCTGCAGTCAGGGAAGATTTTGCGCAGTGGCTGCTTTCCAATCAAAATGCACCGTTCGTAATCAAAGAAGCCGCAATCTTATTTGAAAGCGGAAGCTATGTGGATTGCGATGCTGTAATTACAGTGGTTGCGCCGGTTGAAGATCGTATTAAAAGGGTGATTGAAAGGGATAAAACAACGCGGGAGCATGTTCTTGACCGAATGGGCAGCCAATGGACTGACGAAATGAAAGTCGCTAAAAGTCAGTTTGTTATTAAAAATACTGATTTTAACAGTTTATCTGCCCAAGTTGATGAAATTCTTAAAAAAGTGAAGAATATTTAATAACTGCCGCGGCTGTTAATCTTTGGTTAATATATTTATAATTTAAATGTTAAAATGATAATTTTGTCTTGATGAATAGGTTGTTTTTCCGCTTGTTGGTGCTGTTGATGAGCTTGTCCCTGATAGGAATAATCCTGGTTCAGGTTTACTGGTTCAATTCATCGCTTAAGAATAACGAAGAGCAGTTCCGTTTCCATGTAACCCAGGTGATAGGAAATGTTGCTGATAACCTTCAACGGCTTGAAGCTTACAGTTTCCTCGACAAATACGAGAAGCTGAAAGACAGTATCGGAAAGGATCCGCAGAAAAGCGACCTTCTTGAATTTTATTACGTACAAAAAAACGCTGCCACGAATGAAACCATTATTTATTCCAACAGCATCATCTCCGAAGATTATAATATTTCTTCGTCGTTCTTTGATAAAAAATTAGATAGCGTTAAAAGTGCGAGTTTTTCCTCAAAACGAAAAACCGAAATCTATAATAACAGCTCAATCGATAATTCAGGATTGCATCAGAGTCTCTCACCTGAATCTACCATTGAAAAGTCAGGAAGCCTCGATATTCTGAAGCAGACACAGTTTGAGATTTTCTTTAAGGATATCGCCAGTGTGATGCCTCTGCAGGAACGGATATCAAAAGAGCGGCTGCAGGAAATGCTTGCCAACGAATTGACCGAATATGGCGTGAAAACACCGTTTGAGTTCGGGATTTACAGTAACGGGCTTGCAACGAAGATCAGGTCAGACAAATTCAGGTACGACAAGTATGCGACATACTCGACACCCGTATTCACTGATAATGAAGGAAAAAGCAAATATCATCTGCTGGTTACATTTCCGCAGAAAAAGAAGTTTCTTTTCTCTGAGTTGATCGGAATTACGGTGCTGTCAATTGTATTTACGCTTATCATTATCATCGCGTATTCAAGTGCTTTGAACCAACTGATAAAGCAACGCCAGATTTCGGAAATTAAAACCGATTTCATCAATAATATGACACATGAGTTCAAAACGCCGATCGCCACGATAAATCTTGCCCTTGATGCCTTGAAAAATCCAAAGGTTGTTGACGACAATGACAAGATGAAACGCTATATGCAGATGATCCGTGACGAGAACAAACGCATGCACGCCCAGGTTGAGAATGTGTTGCGAATATCAAAACTCGAAAAAAAGGAGCTTGAGATCAGTAAAGAATCAAATGATATTCAAGACATTATAGAAGAGGCCATCGAACATGTAAACCTGATCGTCGAAGACAGGGAAGGAACAATAGAGACGCATTTTAACGCAAAGCGCCGCACTGTACTGCTCAACGATGTGCATTTTACCAACGTTCTTGTAAATATCCTGGACAATGCCGTAAAGTATTCGCCTGAAAAACCGCGGATTGATGTTTATACCGAAAACGTAAAAGATTTCGTCATCATCCGTATAAAAGACCAGGGAGCCGGAATGAGCAAAGTGGCGCAAAAAAGAATATTTGAAAAATTTTATCGCGAACACACCGGCGATCTGCACAATGTAAAAGGCCACGGCCTCGGTCTGTCGTATGTTAAACGAATTGTTGAAGACCACAACGGGCAGATTTTTGTTGAAAGCGAAAAAGGAAAAGGAAGCACCTTTATAATAAAATTACCCTTAATTAATTAAGATATGGAAACTGAAAATAAAAAAATATTACTGGTTGAAGACGATCAGAATTTCGGTGCGATCCTCAAGGATTACCTGATGTTGAACGACTTCGACGTAACCCTCGCCAAAAACGGGATGGAAGGCTTTGAGAAATTCAAAAAAGATACTTACGACCTTTGCATCCTCGACGTAATGATGCCGTATAAGGACGGCTATACGCTGGCGAAGGAAATCCGAGAAAAAAACAAAGAAGTGCCTATTATATTCCTTACGGCGAAATCCATGAAGGAAGACGTACTCAAAGGATATAAAGTCGGTGCCGACGATTACCTGAACAAGCCTTTCGATTCAGAAGTGCTTCTGATGAAAATCAAGGCAATCATCCAGCGTAAAGCTGCCGATACCAAAAATGACCACGTAAGGTTCGAATTCCAGATCGGGAAATTCCACCTGAATTCAAAATTAAGGTTCCTTACATTCATGAATGATGAACCGATCAAACTCTCACCAAAAGAGAATGAACTGTTGAAAATGCTCACATTGCATGAAAATGATTTGATGCCTCGTGAATTGGCGCTTACGAAAATCTGGCGTGACGACAACTACTTTACTTCACGAAGCATGGATGTTTATATTGCCAAGCTAAGGAAATACCTCAAACAGGATGAAGATGTTGAAATCCTCAACATTCACGGCGAAGGTTTCCGCCTCGTAGTGAAGAACAAGGAAAAGCAGCAACAGCAGCAACAATCATAAAATCAGCTCCGAAAGGGGCTTTTTTTTTTGGAAGCTGTTTCCGGCTGTCCGCTGTATCTTTTGCTTGCTGAAACGCAGCAAAAGGATGCCGCTGCCATCCGGGCTAGGGCAGTGTCTTCCGCTTGATGAATGCCGCAATTTCCGCGACAGGCGTTTCAAAATCAAACCAACTGATATCCGGATTCCTTCTGAACCACGTGAGTTGCCTTTTTGCAAACCTTCTCGTATTTTTCTTTATTTCGGCAACTGCAGTCTCCAGTGGGATTTCTCCATCCAGATAAGAGAATAATTCCTTATAACCAACCGTCTGCAGCCCATTCAGATGTTTGCATTCGTAAAGTTGTTCAGCTTCATTTAAAAGCCCTTTTTCCATCATGATGTCGACACGTTGGTTTATCCTGTTGTAAATAGTTTCCCGTGGCCCATCGATTCCAATAATCACCGGAGTAAAAGATCTTGGATTTTCTTTTCCTGTCAAAAATGATGAATATGGCCTTCCGGAGGAAATCGTAACCTCAATCGCGCGCATCATCCGCTGCGGATTCTCCATATCGACTGTTCCGGCATAATCAGGATCCAGCTTCATTAATTCCTCCTGAAGGTAATGCATGCCTTCTGTTTCGTAATTTTCCATGACTTTCTCCCGAACCTGCGGCTTCACATCCGGAAATTCATCAAATCCCTTTAAAACGGCATCGATATACAATCCCGAACCTCCGGCCATCACGGCAAAATCATGGGTGTAATATAATTGTTCAAGGGCTGCAAGGGCATCTTTTTCAAAATCACCCACGGTATATCTTTCAAAAACCGATTTATGTTGGATGAAATGATGTTTTACTGCTGCGAGTTCGTCTTCTGCCGGAACAGCCGTCCCGATGCACATTTCTTTAAAAAATTGTCTTGAATCAGCCGAAATGATCTCGCATCCGAAGTGTTGCGCGAGTTTAATTGCCAGTGAAGTTTTTCCAATGGCAGTCGGCCCGACAACCACAATAAGGTATTTTGTCTGCACCTGGATCATAAAAGGTTTCCGCCGCATTTATAACAAAAATTGGCGTCGTCTTCATGTACATTGGCGCCGCAATCGGGACATGCCTGCGTATTGACGTTGGTTTTCCTATTGGCTGCAATTTCTGAAGTTACAATGCCGGTTGGCACTGCTATAATCCCGTAACCTACGATCATGATTATTGTGGATATGAACTGGCCTAAAGGAGTTTGCGGCGTAATGTCGCCGAATCCAACTGTGGTAAGGGTTACAATTGTCCAGTAGATGCTAACGGGAATATTGGAAAAACCATTTTCAGGTCCTTCAACCATATACATGATTGTTCCAAGAATGATGCAGAGGACAATCACCGAAAACAGAAAAACTGCGATTTTGATCCTGCTTTTATTTAATGCGATCACCAGGAGATTGCCGGCACCCACAAAATGAGCAAGTTTCAGTATCCGGAATATTCTCAAAAGCCTGATGGCGCGCAATGAAACCAAAAAATGAAGCCCCGGAAAAAGCAGATCAATGTATGCAGGCAGGGTTGCAAGTAAATCAGTTACGCCATAGAAACTTGTAATATATCGAAGCGGCTTCCTGACTGTGATGATCCTGCCAATATATTCCAGCGTAAAGAAAAAAGTAATTATCCATTCGACAATTTCGAGCGCTGCACCGTATTTTCGTTCAATACTTCCAACGCTCTCGAGCATCACTGCGGCAATACTGATGATGATTACCGCGAGCAGTATAAGATCGAACAGCTTTCCTGCAGGAGTATCGGCTTCATGGATGACTTCATGAAGTTTAGCGCGAAGTTTTTCAGAAATCAGCATGTGCCTTTTTTGTAAGGTAAAGGTAGTAAATCGTTAGAAAGTGACGACTTTAATCGGGCGGTTCTTTACAACGTATGATCGGATCAGGCTAACCGAATCCCTATTTTCCGGCATTGATATAAGAATGTTCTTTAGTATCTCGAAATTATTAATCTGATAGTTTAGGTCAAAATAAGTATATCCTTGGAAAACATTATTTTCTATTACCACAGCGCTTCTCTCGCTGAGGTTACGGCCACGGTCAACTATGATCATATTTCCGCTTTTGTTTAATTGTTTTCCCGTGAATTGCTCCACCCTTTGATTGTATTCATCGGCAGGAATTTTTGCAACACATGCGCCATCGCATTTTCCTGCTTCAAAAGCATCGCAAGCGCCTTCTCCAATGTAGAGGCCATTCAGCTTTCTGCAGAGATTAAAGCTCGAGGTCGCGCGGGCGAGCGCAATCCGGCTTTCCTGTTCAGTCACAAAAATCCCTTGTTTTCCGATGCCAGTTTTGCTGATTTTCAAAACTGTATAACCGCTTTCATCTTTTTCGGAAGTCATTGTCCAAGTAAATGATGCCCGTCGCGGAAGCTTATTATACTTTGGCTTCACAGCGCGGATCTCTTCCCTTTCTTTAAGTATTGAGATGAGTTCACTGCCGGTTTCTTCAAATGTAACCTTGAAAACTTCTGATGTAATCTTCTTCGAAACCCTTGCACTTCCTACGAAATGCTGGCTAACATTTTTCTTGATATTTTTGCTTCTCCCGATAAAAATGACAGTTCCATCATGGGAGTGGACATAATAAATCCCGGTTTTTGACGGAAGATTTTCAAGAATCTCAAAAAGTTTAGGTTCAAGTCCTTTTTCAACCTCTGTTTTAATAAGCTCGCTAACAATCTGCTTCTGAATATCTTTTGCCAACAGAAGCCTGAAGAGTTTGAATGTAGCCAGCGCGTCACCGCTCGCCCTGTGTCTGTCGGCCATCGGGATTCCCAGCGCCCTTACGAGTTTTCCAAGGCTGTACGATGGTTGCTCCGGAATAAGTTTTTGCGCAAGTTCAACAGTACAAAGCGTGTGTGCCTGATAATCGTAACCAAGCCGTTTAAATTCCGTCCGCAGGATGCGATAATCAAATAATGCATTGTGGGCAACAAGGACACAGCCGTCGGTAATTTCGATAATACGCTTTGCCACCTCAAAGAATTTCGGTGCAGATCGCAGCATGGCATTATTTATTCCCGTCAGTTTGACTACAAAAGGCTGAATCGGTATTTCAGGATTGACCAGGCTGATGAACTGGTCAACAATCTCGTGTCCGTCAAATTTATAAATGGCAATTTCGGTAATTCCTTCCTCATTATATTGCCCACCGGTGGTTTCTATGTCAAGTATTGCGTACAAAGTATAATTTATGTTAGAGCAGAATGGCTATCTGTCGCCAAAAATACTGCTTCCGATGCGGATCATTGTGCTGCCGCAGTCTATTGCTAAGTGATAATCGCCGCTCATCCCCATGGAAAGAATTTGGAATTCCTGATCTTTCGAGAAGCGATCGTAGATTGATTTAAGATTTAAGAATTCTTTTTTTATTTGTTCTTTATTTTCAGTGAAAGTAGCCATTCCCATTAAACCTTTTACTTTAATGTTTTTGAACTGTTTTATTTCATCATTGGATAAGATAGCATCCAGTTCGACTTCAGAAAACCCGAATTTCGTTTCTTCTTCTGCAATATGTATTTGTAACAGACAATCGATGATGCGGTTATTCTTAAATGCCTGATTGTCGAGTTCAGCAAGAACCTTTAAACTGTCGACCCCATGAACCAAATTCACGAAAGGTGCCATATATTTGATTTTATTGGTTTGAATATGCCCGATCATATGCCATTCGACATCTTTAGGCATTAATTCAAATTTTTCATTCATTTCCTGAATCCTGTTCTCCCCAAATATCCGCTGGCCTGCATCATAAGCTTCTGTCAACGCTGCGACAGGCTTTGTTTTTGAAACAGCCACAAGGGTGACATGCGGCGGCAATGCTGATTTTATCCGGAAAAGGTTCTCGGTGATTGACATTTTTTATTCGTCTGAAAGTTCGTGTACAACAAGTCCGCTTCGAAATTTAGGTTCAATATACGTGCTTTTAGGAGGCATGATCAATCCCGCATCGGCTATTGCCTTAATTTCTGAAATATTGCTTGGGCAAAGCACAAAACCGACTTTAAAATCACCTTCATCTATACGGGAAATAAAATGTGAAATGTGCAGTTTGCCTGAAAGATAACAGATTCGCTCATCATTACGAAGGTCTTTTATACCTAAAATCGGCAACAAGACCGTATCATATAAGATTTGCGCATCAAGACTTTCAAGAACGGAACTAAAACGTCGATTTTCCTCTTTAAGTGTGAGCGAATAGAATTGATCGCCAATGTACATGCCGAATTCATGTCTTTCCGCCGGAATAAAAACCTGGTTACTGGTTGGTTTTATCAGAAAAGCTGTGGATAATCTTCTTAGGAATTCTTCATTTGATAAGCCATTCAGATCCTTTACCAGCCGGTTGAAGCTGAATATCCGGACGTTGCTGTCAGAAATAAGAAAACTCATAAAGAAGTCCTTTTTTCCATTTCCGCCTTCTTCAGCGAAAAGCAACTCTGCAGATGCGGACCGATGATGTCCATCGGCAATATAAAAATTAGGCATTGTGGCAAATGTTTCCTGTAAAAGCTTTATATCCTTTTCATCGTCGACTTTCCACAAATAATGAACTTCGCGCCTGGTTGTGGAAAATTCAAAATCGGCCGGAGTCTGTGCAGTTTTGGTGACCCATTTTCCGATGATGGGATTGTCGGGATATGCCATTAACACCGGTTCCGTATTGAAGTCGGCATGCTTCATATAGTTCTTAAAGAATTCAACACGGTAACTTATTGTATTTTCATGTGTTTTAATGACTTGTCTTTTGTAATCATCAATTGATGTCCCGGCAATAATACCGGTGAATATTTGTTTTCCCATCACGATCCTATGCAGGTAAATAGACGGCTTCTCATCTTTAACAAGAATATTGTCGTTACGGAATTCCTGATACTTTTGCTTCACCAGCCTGAACCGGTGTGAAGGATCTATATTCTGAAGATTCGTATACGCAGGGTTCAGAACATGCAGAAAAGAAAGCGGGTTGAACTCAAGCTGCGCCGCAAGTTCCGCAGGGGAATATTCTTCGTAGGAGCGTGATGTAACCAGGCTGACTTTATCCCGTGTTGGCCTTACCGCCCTGAAAGGAACTATCTTTGCCATCAGGAAGCGAATTGCTTCGATACCTTTTCCGCTTTTTTGCTTTCAGCATAGTCGTAAAATCCTTCTCCCGATTTTACGCCCATTTTGCCGGCCCGCACCATGTTTACCAGTAGTGGGCACGGAGCATATTTAGGATTTTTGAATCCTTCATACATCACATTCAAAATCGCAAGGCATACGTCAAGTCCGATGAAATCAGCGAGTTGTAGCGGTCCCATCGGATGTGCCATTCCCAGTTTCATTACCGTGTCGATCTCATAAACCCCGGCAACACCGTTGTAGAGCGTTTCGATGGATTCATTGATCATGGGCATCAGGATGCGATTGGCAACAAATCCAGGATAATCATTTACTTCGACCGGAGTTTTTCCAAGCTTTTCAGAAAGTTGCATGATGGTTTTCGTTACTTCATCTGATGTATTGTATCCGCGGATGATCTCAACGAGTTTCATGATCGGCACCGGATTCATGAAATGCATTCCGATCACGCGTTGTGGATTGGAAGTCACGGCAGCAATCTGGGTAATAGATATTGATGATGTATTGGTAGCCAATATTGTGTCGGTAGTGCAAAGTTCATTTAACTGGCGAAATATATTAAGCTTTAAATCAACGTTTTCGGTAGCGGCTTCAATAACAAGCTCAACACCTGTTACCCCATCTTTCATATCGGTATAAGTGATGATGTTCCCGATGGTTTTATGCTTGTCGTCTTCAGAAATTGTTCCTTTAGAAACCATCCGATCGAGATTGCCTGCGATGGTTGCCATTCCCTTATCAAGTGATTTTTCCGAGATATCTATAAGCCTGACAATATATCCGCTTTGCGCGAATGTGTGGGCGATTCCGTTACCCATTGTTCCTGCACCGATTACGGCTACGTTCTTCATTTTGTTGTATGGTTTTGAATTAGTTTTTAAAACAATCAATGATCTGGTAGGCAACGCGAAGCGCTTCAGTGCCTTGTTCAAGTGTCACGATCGGCGTTGTATTGTTATTGATGGCATCGGCAAAACTTTCAAGTTCATCAAGAATGGCATTGTTCTGTACGACATCGGGATTGGCAAAATAAATTTGCTTTTTTATGCCTTCTGCATTTTGAAGGATCATATCAAAATCACCAGGATTTTCAGGAGCGTCTTTCATTTTTACGACTTCGCATTTCTTCTCAAGGAAATCTACCGAGATATAAGCATCTTTCTGGAAGAAACGTGATTTTCGCATATTCTTGAGTGAAATCCGGCTGGCTGTCAGGTTGGCGACACAGCCGTTCTCGAACTCAAGTCGGGCATTTGCAATATCCGGCGTATCTGATATCACCGAAACCCCGCTGGCATTGATATTCTTTACTTTGGAATTGACTACGCTCAGGATGGCGTCAATATCATGGATCATGAGGTCGAGCACTACAGGAACGTCGGTACCGCGCGGATTGAATTCGGCAAGCCGATGTGTTTCGATGAACATCGGATTCACGATCATGTCACGCGTGGCTTTGAAAGCAGGATTGAATCTTTCCACATGACCAACCTGGCCTTTTACATTAAATTCTTTGGCGAGCGCGATGATCTCTTCGGCTTCTTCAACAGTATTTGAAATGGGTTTTTCAATGAAGACATGCTTTCCGGATTTTATCGCAACCTTAGCGCATTTATAATGGGAAAGCGTCGGAGTTACGATGTCTACAACATCAACCGCATGGATCAGCGTTGCGATGGTTGAAAAATGACGGTAGCCAAATTCTCGGGCAATTTTCTCGGCATTTTGCTGATCGGGATCGTAAAAGCCTACCAATTCATATTTTTCTGATTGCTGCAGCAAACGAAGATGGATTTTTCCAAGGTGGCCCGCACCGAGAACCCCGACTTTCAACATAAATTCCAGTTTCCCACAAAAATAATAATAAATGGGATATTGCTCCCTGTTCCGCTGGATAATTTAGCTCCGCCATGTAAAGGAACGAAACCATGGACAACACCGTTGACACAACGGGTCTAGACTCAAAAAAAACAAGCCGGCGTGAGCAAACAGCTCCTGAAAATTGTAAATTTGTGGCTTAATCGTGATAGTTTTGAAAGATACGTCCAAACATCAGGGACTTCGCAACCAGCTTGTAAAGCTGCTGGAAGAAAAAGGGATTACCGATAAAGGTGCGTTGGAGGCGATCAGGAAGATTCCGCGCCACCTGTTCCTGAATTCCGGTTTCGAGGATTACGCGTATCAGGACAAACCATTTCCGATCGGAGCGGGTCAAACCATTTCCCAGCCCTATACCGTAGCATACCAAACGCAGCTTTTACAGGTGAAAAAGGATGATAAAGTTATGGAAATCGGCACAGGTTCCGGGTACCAAACTGCAGTATTGACGTTAATGGGCGCAAAAGTCTACAGCGTTGAAAGGCAGAATGAACTCTTCAAGCAAACATCGGTATTGCTCCCAAAGCTTGGAATCCGTCCAAAACACCTGTCATTTGGCGACGGTTATAAAGGATTGCCTAATCATGCGCCGTTTGACAGCATTATTGTCACTGCAGGCGCGCCGTATATCCCGCAGGCGCTGATGGCGCAGTTAAAAATAGGAGGAAGGCTTGTGATTCCTGTAGGCGATGATCCGCAGATCATGACTTTGCTGATCCGTAAAAATGAAAAACAGTTCGAGAAGCATGAATTCGGAGAATTCCGTTTCGTACCGCTGCTGGAAAATAAGAACTGATTACCTTTTATACTCTTTTTTGATCCTGTCCAGATCACGCTTTGTATCCTGTTCTTTCAGTGATTCGCGCTTGTCGTAGGTTTTCTTCCCACGGCAGAGGCCGATTTCAAGCTTGGCCATGCCTTTTTCATTGGTGAACAGCTTCAACGGAATGATGGTCAGTCCTTTTGCCTGAACCTCGCGCTGCAGTTTTCGCAATTCCCTTTTGTTAAGCAGCAGTTTCCGTTCACTTCTTGCATTGTGGTTGAACCTGTTGCCGAAAGCATATTCCTCAATATTGGTATTGATTGCGAAAAGCTCTCCGTTGCTGAACTCGCAAAAACCTTCGGTGATGTTTGCCTTGCCAAGCCGGATCGACTTTATTTCGGTACCTGTAAGCACCATCCCGGCGGTATAGGTTTCCAGGATTTCATAATCGAAACGTGCTCTTTTATTGAGTATGTTGACAGTTTTCAGCATCATGCAAAATTAAGAAGTAAAAGCTGAAACAAAAAAAGTAATGTTACCTGATCCAGAAGTTGTTAATCCGTTGTTGATCAGATGATTTTAATCGTTATATCCGTAAGGTCAGTTCCTAATTCAATAAATGGTGCCGACGAAAATGAGGCAGTCTGTGATTTTAACCTGATAAGAAACCTGAGTTCCGGTTACTCAATGCGCCATTTATCGAAAGCCGTCAAGCTGAACTCTCAGATGGCTTTTTTGTATCTGTTCCCTGGTCATCGAAAGTAAAATTCCGCAACTGCGGCGCCCTGAAAAATGTATAGATGACAACGCCAAGAGTAATACATCCGCCAGTTACAACTGCTCGTACTGTTCCGAGCCAGTGTGCCATCAATCCGCTTTCAAAATCACCAAGCTCATTTGATGAACTCACAAACATCGTATTCACTGCTGCCACGCGCCCGCGCATTTCATCGGGTGTCATAAGTTGTAAAATGGTGCTGCGGATGACAATACTTACGGCATCGAACATCCCCGAAAACATCAGCATCACGAACGACAGGTAGAAATTTTTTGAAATCCCGAAAATAATGATTGAAATTGCAAATCCTGCCACGCAAAAAAACAGTTTTCGTCCAGGCTTCTTCTTGATCGGGATGAAAGCCACTAATCCTAAGGTCAGGAATGCCCCAATTCCCGGTGCTGAACGAAGCATTCCGAAACCCATTTCATTAACATGAAGAATTTCTTTCTGGTAAACCGGGAGCAAGGCAACCGCTCCGCCAAACAGCACGGCAAACATATCAAGGCATAATGCAGAAAGAAGCGCAGGCGTCTTCCAGACGAATTTAACCCCTTCGGTAACGCTTTTAATTACGGGTTCTTTTTCTTTTTTGAGTATCGGTTTTACCGTAATGGAAAAAAGAGGGATCAGCAGCAGAAGGTCGATCAAAACAACAGTTCCCAAACCCAGCGCAACCCCGCTCCATGCGATAAGAAACCCAGCGGCCAACGGCCCGAAGACGGCGCCCAACTGCCACGACATACTGCTCCAGCTCGTTGCATTTGCATAATGATTCCGCGGAACGACAAAGCCGAACAGTGCAAACATTGACGGACTGTAAAACGATCTTAGAACCCCGCCGAGGAAAACCAGGAAATATACAAGATAAAGCAGTGTGTTTAATGACAAATCGCTGTGTACTGTCGGGATGGCGAGAAAAAATAGGCAAATGGCAAGAACCGTGTAGCCGCTGAGGCAAAGCAGCACCATTTTGCGCTTCTCACTGATATCTACAAAATGGCCGGCGATAAATGAGAAGCAAATTGCCGGAATCACTTCTGCAAGTCCGACCAGCCCAAGCGCCAGTTTATCATTGGTAATGTGATAGATCCAATAGTAAATAATGGTTGATTGGAGGTTTAGCGCAAAAATAATTCCCAGCCGGAGCGTAAGGTAGGAGCGGAACTCTTTAATGGTAAGGGATGGATTTTTTCCAAAAAAACCTTTCGGCGGTACGGGCTGCGATGTTTCACTCTCCATAGATGTTACCAGGTTGTTGACATAAATTTATCAACTTCAGGCGAATAAAAAATTATACAATTTGTTTAGTTTATTATACCTGCCGTACGAGTGTTTTCTCCATGATGTAATCCTCCATAAAATAATCGTGGCCAATTGAAATATCTTCCTTAGCGACAATCTTAAATCCACATTTCTCATAGAAGCCTAACGCCCGGTTGAAGCGGTTTACATTGAGCGAAAGTTTTTCGGCATTTTGATCTATTGCATGTTTTTCAATGTCATCCAGGAGTTTCTTGCCAAAGCCTTTTCCCTGTGTTTCAGGAAGCACATAAATTTTATGGATGCGCGTTACAGGCTGGTGTCGCCAATGATGTTCATAAGCAGCAAATCCGCAAATTTTATCACCTTCATCAATAAGGATGAACTTTTGACCGCTTTCTGAATTGATTTTTAAGGCTTCTGCCGAATAGAATAATTCGAGCATGTAAATGATTTGTTCCGCGGAAAGAATGGCACCATAGGTATGAGGCCATATGTTGTAAGCCAATTCCCGGATCAGCGGAAAATCTTGTGCCGATGCTTCACTAATTTTCATCAGCCGTGAATGGTTTCGCTTTTCCCGTATTTTGCGATGACGGATGCCTCAAATTCCAGCCATTCGCGCCAGCGTTTTTCCACATCGATTCCTTCACCGTATTTTCTGGCGTATGTAATGAATGTGGTGTAATGCCCGGCTTCACTTTCCATCAGATCGCGGTAAAATGCAGCAAGTTCTTCATCTTTGATGTTTTCGGACAATACTTTAAACCGCTCACAGCTCCTGGCTTCGATCATTGCTGAAAACAGCAGTCTTTCCACCAGTCCCGATACACGGCTTCCGGTATTGCTGCGCTTCATATATTGTGCAAGTTCGTTCACGTATTCGTCTTTGCGTTCACGTCCGAGTTTTAGTCCGCGGCGTTTTATAAGCTCATGAACCATATCAAAATGCTCGATTTCCTCCTTGGCAAGGGCAAGCATATCGGTTACCAGATCGGGATAATGTGAATTCACTGTAATAATGGTGATCGCGTTGGTAGCGGCTTTTTGCTCGCACCAGGCATGATCGGTCAGGATTTCCTCTATATTTTTCTCCACGATATTTACCCATCGCGGATCGGTAGGCAGTTGGAGTCTCAGCATCGACATATGAAAAATATTAAAACCTTCAGGAGCGGACTGCTGAAGGTTTGTTTTCAGTACATTTTCAGAATTAAAAAACGAAAATTGCCCTTTCGCTCATCATTTCATTGACTTCTTCCGCCACCTGCTCAAGAACAGATTCGTCGGTATGGCTCATGATCACGCGGTCGATAAAATCAACAATCGTTACCATGTCATCTTCCATAAGCCCGCGTGTTGTTACAGCGGCGGTTCCTACCCGGATTCCTGAAGTTACAAAAGGGGATTTGTCATCAAATGGCACCATGTTTTTATTTACCGTGATTTCAGCTTTTACGAGTGCGTTTTCAGCTTCCTTTCCTGTAATGTTCTTGTTGCGGAGGTCGATCAGCATCATGTGGTTGTCGGTCCCGCCGGAAATTATATTGTAGCCTTTATTTACGAACGCCTCGGCCATTGCTTTTGCATTTTTCTGAACCTGGATCGCATAATTGAAAAATTCATCCGACAAAGCCTCGCCAAATGCCACGGCCTTTGCTGCAATGATATGCATCAGCGGTCCGCCCTGATTTCCAGGAAATACAGACATATCAAGGATATTCGACATCATCCTGATTTCTCCCTTTGGCGTTGTGAGTCCGAATGGATTTTCGAAATCCTTACCCATCATGATCATTCCGCCACGCGGTCCGCGGAGGGTTTTATGCGTTGTTGTGGTCACAATATGACAATGGGAAACCGGGTCATTCATCAGGCCTTTGGCAATAAGCCCGGCAGGATGCGAAATATCAGCCATCAGCAAAGCGCCAACGCTGTCGGCAATTTCGCGGAAACGTTTGAAATCCATATCGCGTGAATATGCAGATGCTCCGGCAATGATCATTTTCGGGTTTTCCGCTTTTGCGATCTCCTGGATCTTATCGTAATTGAGCAATCCAGTTTCTTTTTCAACGCCATAAAACACCGGATGATAAAGCTTTCCGGAGAAATTTACCGGAGAGCCATGCGTCAGGTGTCCGCCATGCGCAAGGTCAAAACCAAGGATTTTGTCGCCTGGCTTGAGGCATGCTGCGTAAACCGCGGTATTGGCCTGGGAACCTGAATGCGGCTGAACGTTTACATAATCGGCCCCAAAGAGTGATTTTGCCCGGTCAATGGCGATCTGCTCAACCACATCAACGACCTCACAGCCGCCGTAATAGCGTTTGCCGGGATAACCTTCGGCATATTTATTTGTGAGCACAGAGCCGGCAGCTTCCAGTACTTCATCACTTACAAAATTCTCAGAGGCTATAAGCTCAAGCCCGTGAACCTGCCTGTCCTGTTCTTCAAGGATCAGGTCAAAAATTTCTTCGTCGCGTCGCATTTAAATATCGTTAAATTGATGTCAAAAATACGAAAAACGTTTTGTACAATGAATCATAATTTTATATTTGGTAGCTGATTTAACTAACTAACCAAAACCCAAAAATGCCCATAACCGCAAACAACCCCAGCCGGAAATCATGGCTTGACGTTCCCGCCAACAGTGATTTTCCGATACAAAATATTCCTTTCGGGGTTTTTCTTACAAAAGACGATGTCATTACAATCGGTACAAGAATCGGCGATTACGCAATCGACCTTGGAGCGCTGCAACAACTCGGGTATTTTGAAGGTATTGAGCTTACTGATGACATGTTCATGCAGGATACGCTCAACGATTTTATTTCTGACGGAAAAAAAACCTGGCGGCTTGTCAGGAACAGGATTGCAGATATTTTCGACGAAAAAAACCATACACTTCAGGACAACCAGTCTCACCGTGATGTGGTGATTTTTAATCTGGAGGATGTCGAGATGCAGCTTCCTGTAATGATTGGCGATTATACTGATTTTTATTCCAGCAAAGAACACGCGACCAATGTAGGGAAGATGTTCCGCGATCCCGAAAACGCCCTGTTGCCGAACTGGCTTCACATCCCGGTAGGTTACCACGGAAGAAGTTCGACAATCATTCCTTCGGGAATCCCGATCCACAGGCCGATGGGACAAACCTTGCCCGCCGGTGAGAAAACTCCGGTTTTTGGTCCGTCACGACTCGTGGACTTTGAGCTTGAGACTGCATTTATTACTACAGATGCAAACGTAATGGGCGAAAATATTCCGATTTACGAGGCAGAAGATTATATTTTCGGGATGGTCTTGATGAATGACTGGAGCGCGCGTGATATCCAGAAATGGGAATATGTCCCGCTCGGGCCGTTCCTTGCAAAGAATTTTGCCACAGCTATTTCCCCGTGGATCGTAACGATGGATGCGCTTGAGCCGTTCCGTACCAAAGGTCCGAAACAAGATCCTACGCCGCTGCCTTATCTTCAGCAGAAAGGGAAAAATGCTTTCGACATCAATCTTGAAGTGATGATCGAGCCGGAAGGGGCAGAGCCTGTGGTGGTGTCACGTTCCAATTCAAAATACATGTACTGGAGCATGAGTCAGCAGCTCGCGCACCATACTTCCAACGGATGCCGCGTGAATTCAGGCGATATGATGGGATCTGGAACGATTTCAGGGCCATCCGAAGACAGTTTCGGCTCAATGCTCGAGCTGACATGGGGCGGAAAAAAGCCTCTGACAATGAGCGATGGCACTGAACGGCGCTTTGTTAATGACGGTGATTCTGTTATTATGCGCGGGCACTGCAGCAATGAAAAAGTCAGGATCGGATTTGGCGAAGTCTGCAATAAGCTGCTTCCAACTTTTACCAGACAATAAAAATATAAGCTTCACAATGTGGAGCTTTTTTTTTACCGTTACTGAAATACTAAAAAATCTATATTTGTCAAAATTTCAGTTTATGCGGAAAATTACTTCATCATTATTGTTTCTTTTTGTGATTGCCTGCGGCGTAAAGCAAACACAGAGTCAGCTCACGTCAGGCGATTACGACGAAGCCATCGGAACTGCTTCTGAAAACCTCCGGAACAACAAGGATAAGAAAAGGAAACAGGATTATATTTATCTGTTGGAAGAAGCTTTCGCAAAGGCAAAGGAAAGGGATCAACTACAGATCTCGATGCTCGAAAAAGAGAATAATCCCGCCAATTTGGAAAAGATATACAATACATACCTTCGGATGAACGACCGGCAGGAAAAGATCAGGCCATTGCTTCCGCTGAATCTTATAAAAGAAAAGAGGAATGCGATTTTTCCGTTCGAAAACTACAGTGATAAGATCATCAGCAGCCGGAATGCACTTTCTAAACATCTTTACGACAATTCGCAACTGTTGCTAAAATCCGAAAATAAACTTGATGCGCGGCAGGCATACGACGACCTTGATTACATCCAACGCATAAATCCCGGGTATAAGGATACGCAAAAGCTCATGGACAACGCACGCGCCAAAGGCACTGATTATGTAAGCGTATTTACCAAAAATGAAACAAACATGGTGATCCCGGCCAGGCTCCAGAACGATTTGCTCGACTTTAGTACTTTAGGGCTGAATGATAAATGGACGGTCTACCACAGTAACAAGCTAAAAGGGATCAATTATGATTATGGCCTTGTAGTGAATTTCAGAAACATCAACATTTCACCCGAACAGGTCAAGGAAAAGGAATTTGTAAAAGAGAAGCAGGTCAAGGATGGCAGGAAAAAACTGTACGATTCACATGGCAACGTCGTAAAAGACAGCCTCGGACACGTAATTATGGTTGACAATTTTAAAACGGTGCGGGTCAATATTTATGAATTTCGCCAGATGAAATCATGCCAGGTTACCGCTAAGGTTGATTACATCGATTTCCGCAGCAATCAGCTACTGGAAACTTTTCCGCTGGCAAGCGAATTTGTATTTGAACATGTTTATGCAACCTATAACGGAGATAAACGCGCTGCTGATGATGATTATTCACGGTATTTCGACCGCCGCGCTGTGCCGTTTCCTTCAAACGAACAAATGGTTTACGATTCCGGTGAAGACCTGAAGGCAAAACTTAAAGGCATCATCACAAAGAACCGTTTCCGCAGTTAGATCAAAATCCCGGATCATCAGCGCTTGGGCCGTAACTCGCAGGAACCGGAATGTCAAGAAGCCTCAGATAAACACCCAATTGCGCCCTGTGGTGTGTGGTTTGGTTAAACGCATGGCGAATGGTCTCTGCTTTGGTTGTGGTTGAGAAAATAGTGTCGCCGCTTCTTAACGTCCACGGTTCACTCATTTTACTTTCATTTTCATGAACTAGTTCCGCACGCGCTGCTGATATCGATTTTTCAAAAAGTTCTAGTAAATCCTGTGAAGAGCCGATTTCAGTCGGTTGATATGGCACCTTTGCAAAATCAAGTTCCTCCGTGGTCAATGCGATATTAACCCACGTCGGCAATTCTGCAATATGCGTCGCCAGACTGCGTATCGTCATACTTTTTTGATGTGGCTGCCAGTCAAGCTTGTCATTGGGAACAGCAGCAAGAAATTTACGCGTGGTTACCGCTTCCTGGTTCATTTCCTTGAGAAACATTTCAGTTAAGGTCATATTGTTGTTATTGGATTTTCTCTTTTAAGTCTTCCGCATCGATCTCACCATGCGATGAGGTAAAGATGCATTTTCCTTCTTTTATCAATAAAATCTGCGGCGACTGGTGTACGACATTGAACCGGTCGGCGACTGCGTGTGATATGTCACGATACGAAAGCAAGTCAAGAAAATAAGGTTTGATTTGTTCGACATTGAAAGAATAATGGTTTTCGAATTGTTTCAGCGCCATACGGCTGACACTGCATCGGGTGCTGTGTTTGAAAATAAGTACGGGGTATTGAAACGATTCCGTAGAAATGGTCTCAAGCTGGTTCACGCTCGTCAGTTCATTCCATTCCATTTCATTTTGGCTTTGATGATCGGCGCTGCCGAAAATATTTCCGAATATGCTCATTTTGTCGTAATTTAAGACATTCTGTCTTGTTAATAATAAGGCTTTAAGCCACTTTGTCGTTCTGCTGAAGGTGGAATGTAAATTGAAACCCGCCCAACCAAATTTATAAAAATTGAAAATTTACTACTGTTAAACTTAAACCAAAAGACAAATGAACATCAGTAATTTCACCATAAAATCACAAGAGGCGCTGCAGCGGGCACAACAGCTTACGCAGAGCCTCGGGCAACAGCAGATCGAAAACGAACACATCACGAGGTCTGTTTTTGAGGTTGATGAAAACGTAGCACCGTTCCTGCTGAAAAAACTTAATGTAAATGTTCCATTGTTCCTGCAGATAATCGACAGCACCATCAACAGCTTTCCAAAAGTTTCCGGCGGCGACATGCAGTTTTCACGTGAAGCTTCCAAAACACTTAATGAGGCCGAAATCCTTTCAAAAAAAATGAACGATGAGTTCGTATCTGTCGAGCATCTGCTGCTTGCCATTTTCCTGTCGAACAGCAAAGTGTCAAGAATTTTGAAGGATCAGGGCGTTACCGAAAAAGCATTGCGTTCGGCAATAGACGAGCTTCGAAAGGGCGAGCGTGTCACATCCGCTTCCGCAGAAGAAACTTACAATGCATTATCCAAATATGCCAAAAACCTAAACGATCTTGCACGGAATGGAAAACTTGATCCGGTAATCGGGCGGGATGAGGAAATCCGTCGCGTACTCCAGATCCTGACACGCCGTACCAAGAACAACCCGATGCTCGTTGGTGAACCCGGAGTCGGTAAAACGGCCATTGCCGAAGGATTGGCACACCGGATTGTCGATGGCGATGTTCCGGAAAACCTCAAAGAAAAAATTGTCTATTCACTGGATATGGGCGCATTGATCGCAGGCGCCAAATATAAAGGTGAATTTGAGGAAAGGCTGAAATCAGTTGTCAAGGAAGTGACATCTGCCGAAGGCGATATCGTTCTTTTTATTGACGAAATCCATACGCTTGTCGGAGCCGGCGGTGGAGAAGGCGCAATGGACGCTGCCAATATCCTAAAACCTGCACTTGCCCGGGGCGAATTGCGGGCAATTGGCGCGACAACGCTTGACGAATACCAAAAATATTTCGAGAAGGACAAAGCCCTTGAACGACGTTTCCAAAAAGTTCGGGTTGATGAACCCGATACAGAAAGCGCCATTTCGATACTTCGCGGAATTAAAGAAAAATATGAAGCTCATCATAAAGTGCGCATTAAAGACGAAGCGATCATTGCTTCTGTTGAATTGTCGCAGCGGTACATCACATCGCGTTTCCTTCCGGATAAGGCAATTGATCTGATGGACGAAGCTGCGTCAAAACTTCGGATGGAAATCAACTCAAAACCTGAAGAACTCGATGTTCTTGACAGGAAAATTATGCAGCTTGAAATCGAGATCGAAGCCATCAAACGGGAAAATGATGAAAGCAAGCTGAAGATACTGGGACTTGACCTTGCGAACCTTAAGGAAGAGCGGAACGAAATTTATGCGCGATGGAAATCAGAAAAAGAAGTCGTAGACAACATTCAGAACGTCAAAATTGAAATTGAAGATTTTAAAGCCGAAGCTGAACGCGCAGAACGTGAAGGCGATTATGGGCGTGTTGCCGAACTCCGATACGGAAAAATAAAAGAAGCGCAAACCCGTCTGGATGAGCTCCAAAAGCAATTACAGGAGAACCAGCAAGGCAATTCGCTGATCAAGGAAGAAGTTACCCGTGAGGATATTGCCGAAGTGGTTGCCAAATGGACCGGCGTTCCTGTGATGAAAATGCTGCAGGGAGAAAGGGAAAAACTGTTAAATCTCGAAGACGAGCTGCACAGGCGCGTGGTCGGGCAGGAGGAAGCCATTGAGGCCATCAGTGATGCGGTGCGCAGAAGCCGCGCAGGACTGCAGGATGCAAAAAAACCTATCGGATCGTTTCTTTTCCTCGGAACAACCGGTGTCGGTAAAACCGAACTTGCCAAAGCACTTGCCGAATATTTGTTTGACGATGAAAATGCAATGACGCGCATTGATATGAGTGAATATCAGGAACGCCACAGCGTAAGCCGCCTTGTGGGCGCGCCTCCGGGTTATGTAGGCTATGATGAAGGCGGACAACTAACGGAAGCAGTCAGAAGAAAGCCATATTCGGTTGTTCTGCTTGATGAGATCGAGAAAGCGCATCCGGACACTTTTAACGTACTGCTGCAGGTGCTTGATGAAGGACGGCTGACAGATAATAAAGGACGTTTGGCCGATTTCAAAAACACGATCATCATCATGACCTCGAATATGGGAAGTGCGATCATTCAGGAGAAATTCGAGAACCTTTCCGGTGGAATTGAAGCGGCTACGGAAGCTGCGAAAGCGGAAGTATTGGGTCTTCTTAAACAAACCGTACGCCCTGAATTTATCAACAGGATCGACGAGATCGTAATGTTTGCGCCACTTACTCAAGACAACATCAGGCACATTGTAGGGCTTCAGTTAAAATCGGTCACCAAGATGCTTGCGCAGCAAAATATCACTCTCGATGCTACGCCGGAAGCGATTGGTTACCTCGCTGAAAGAGGTTTTGATGCCCAATATGGCGCCAGACCGGTGAAGCGCGTGATCCAGAAAGAGGTGATGAACAAGCTTTCCAAAGAAATTCTTTCAGGAAACGTTCACACCGACAGCATTATCCTTTTGGACAGTTTTGATGGCGACTTGGTGTTCAGAAACCAAACTGCCGATATAGAATAATTTTTTCAATCGAAGGCCACCTAAATGGTGGCTTTTTTTATATTTTGACTTTCAACCCGAACAACTTTAATAATACTTTAATAGCCGAACCGTGTTATTCTGCTTACCTTAGAAAGTCATTTTAATAAAACAACCACTATGAAAAGAATAGCAATATTAGCCACCAATGGTTTTGAGGAAAGCGAACTTAAATCACCTAAGGAACATCTTGAAGAACAAGGCTGGACAGCGGAAATCATCAGTCCCGAAAGCGGAAAAATTAAAGCCTGGGCCAACGGCGACTGGGGTTCTGAATATACCGTCGATCGTACACTTGACGAAGCTTCCGCATCCGATTATGACGCGTTGGTCCTGCCGGGAGGCGTTATCAATCCGGATAAACTGCGGGTAAATGACCAAGCCATTTCTTTTGTAAAAGAATTTTTTAATGAAAAAAAGCCGGTTGCCGCAATCTGTCACGGGCCGTGGACATTGATTAATGCAGAAGTTGTTCAGGGACGAAAAATGACATCATACGAATCCATCAGGAAAGACCTTGAAAATGCAGGCGCCAATTGGTCTGATGAGGAAGTTGTAGTCGACATGGGGCTTGTTACCAGCCGGTCGCCAAAAGACCTTCCGGCATTCAACAGGAAAATGGTTGAAGAAATTAAAGAAGGAAAGCACGACAGATAAACCAGCATCCCGAAAGGGATGTTTTTTTATCTAAACCGATGCGTTTCAGATACACTTTTTGAAAATAGAGATTAAATATTTATCTTCGGCCGGTGTCACAGCAGGATCGGATTAAGTTTCTGCTTTTCTTAAGTCATGAAAAATATCATCCTCTTCCTGTTTGTATTCGTTGCCATTGGCACAACCGCGCAGAATTCCTCAAGCGAGAAGGTTTACCGCACAACAGAGGTAGATTCAAAACCCGACTTAAAAGAAGGCATGTACAGCCTGACGATGTTCGTGAGCCAGAATTTTAAGATTCCGGCTGAAATCAAAAACAAAAAAATCAGGATATTTACAAGCTTCATCATTGAGCCTGACGGAGTGATGACTGATTTGAAAAGCTTTTATATCAGCGTAAAAGATTACATTCCCTCAGAAGTGGTTGTGATCCAGACAGAAGCTGAAAAGACCTCCGAAGCAATGCTCTATGACGACATGAAACGGGAAGCTGCCCGGGTTTTGTCACTTTTTAACGCAAAATGGATCCCGGCCCAGATGAGCGGAAAACCGGTGCGATGTCTGTACAATTACCCGATCAGCTTTAATATAGAATAAGGTGTTTGCTTACCGGCTGCCGATCAGATGGATTTATAAATCCGGTTGATTGGAATGCCGATATTTTTTTTAAGGATCACCTGATTGTCTGTAACTCCCCAAACCGTTGTTTCCACAACCTTCTTGGATTCACAATCCTCAAAGAATATCTTGATTTTGGAATGCTCCAGATTTCCAAGTGCCATGGCGCGATGAAGGTCTGAATCTCGTTGGAATTTTGCTGCCCTGTCTTCAAGGACATCATCTTTTGGGAACTGGAGTGAGTGGATCAGTTCCTTTTCGATACTTTCGAATAAAGTACTCATAATTAGTAGGTTTTATAAGTTAATAAATTTGGTGGCAGGAATAAAATTAATAAAATATCTTTACGACTGTTAAAAAATATCAAAAATATTTGCAATGCTGATAATAAACTTTACTCCATTTCCGGTGTTGGAAACCGAACGATTAATCCTCCGGCGGGTGAAACCTGAAGACGATCAGCAGGTTTTTATGCTGCGATCCAACCCAGAAACAATGAAGTATGTTCCACGGCCACTTACAAAGACAATTGACGATGCCCGGGAGCACATTAGGATGATCGATGAAAAGATTGAAAATAATACCGGAATAAATTGGGCAATAACTTTTAAGGAAGATGATCTATTTATCGGAATAATCGGACATTATTCTCTCCAACCTGAACATTATCGTGCTGAAATTGGTTATATGCTGCTACAGCAATATCATGGACAGGGAATAATTTCTGAAGCGATTGAATGTGTTATGAGGTATGGCTTTGAAGAAATGAAGCTTCATTCAATTGAAGCGATCATTGATCCCGGTAACATCGCATCGGCAAAAGTTCTCGAAAAAAACGGGTTCGTAAAAGAAGCGCACCTGCGGGAAAATGCGTTTTACAATGGAAAATTCCTGGATACGGTAATTTATTCAAGGTTGAATCCGAATGACAACAGAAACGACTTACAATAAAAAAAAGGTTTGGAAAAATAAGCTTTTTCCAAACCTTCCACCAAAACAAAATAAAACCAATTACAATTAAGGTCGTGATGTTTTTGTGCTGTTATCTGCCAGAACCTGATCCTGACCCAGTTCCCGTACCTGAACCGCCGCTGCCTGTAGTCGTTCCGCTACCGCTTCCTGCGGTTCTGCTTCCGCCACTGGTATTCTGTGTGTCATTCTGTGTATTTGTCGCACTTCTGTTTGTAGAGCTGTTAGGATCATCTGTATGGCCGCCTTCAGTTGTACCAGGAGCAGAAAGTCCTACGTGTCCGTCCTTGGTATCTTTTCCGGTGCCATTTGGGTTGGAACTTGTCCTGGAAACAGTAGAACTGTTACCGTTTACATTTGCCGCAGGATCTTGATTTTGTGTCTGATTGGCATTATTGCCCTTCATTTTTTTGTCTTTTGTTGTAGTGGTGGTTGTACTGGTACTGTTTTTCGAATCAGTTTGCGCTGAACTTACTGTAAAAGCTAACAGTGCGCCCAGTAAAAAAAGGATCTTTTTCATATTTTCTAAAGTTTAAGTTTACTCAAAGTTAATCATGAAAAGGAAGGACGAAGCGCACGTTTTACTTTTTGTTTAGACACATTTAACGCAGGTTTGGCAGCCCCTATTAATTTTGGGTTAAAATATTATTCCTCCTGTTAAATGGCTGATTTATAGTTATACCATATCATTACGATAAATTTTTAGACTTATTTTTGCACAGCGGCTTTGAAAAAGCCAAAAGCCTTCTTATATTTGCACCCTCAAACACGGCCTCGTGGCGCAACTGAATAGCGCATCTGATTACGGCTCAGAAGGTTACTGGTTTGAATCCAGTCGAGGTCACAAAACGCCAGGTTTTCCTGGCGTTTTTTTTTGTTCTATAAGGTTAATCCCGTCAGAAGCAAACTAAAAAGCCTGCTCATCGCAGGCTTTTTAGTTTGCTTTCTTCATCGAGCGCACGTACCGTAACATAATAGCGCCACCCTATCACGGCAAGTTGCCACTTTTTTGCTCGGCCCATATCCATCTGCCTCTTTGTAAAGGAAGGAAGAAGCAGCCTGTTGATTTTTGCCAGTAGCCTGAACATGATTATCACCTTTTCGGATAAAGCTACAAAAAAGGCTGCAAACGCAGCCTTCTTATTTTTTTTGTTGCGCCTCGCGCTGCTTGTTAAGTTCCTCGCGCTCTTTTTCCAGCTCAAGCGTTGCTCGTTTTATTTCCTCATGTGCCGTTTCAATTTCCCGTTTAGCCTGTTCATAATCTTCTTTGCGCATGCTCTGGCGGTTTGCGTCTATTTCAACACGGGCTCTGTCAAGGTCTCTGCGCGCCCGTTCCATTTGAGGCTTTGCGTTTTTCATTGCTTCGCGCGTACGCTTGGCCGCATCTCTTTGGATACGCTGAATATCCCTGGAGTTGATGATGACGTTTTCATCATTACTGTCGTAAGTAAAAGCGTAAATTCCATCAATAGGCTCATTGTCGGCCAGGTATTTTTCAGGATCGGCAACCACTTCCCCGTCAATAATAACCATAGGTTTCTCGCCATTTATTCTTTTGATGATCACATGCTTCCCGTTTTTTGTATTTGGCGGCAGCGGATGTGCTCCCGGTGCTGCTGGCGGCTCAGGAGCTTCAAAATCACCAGGATGTGCCGGATGACCCGGCGTTTCAGGCGGTTCCGGTGCGTCGGGAAGATCAGGGATGATATCGTCAATATCTAAATCGAACGAATCTTCATCATTTCCGGCCACGGCATTTCTTCTGCTAATCCTCATATCACGGTCACGGCTGTTTCCAAAACCAATCGATCCATCATCATTTTTGTAAAAACTGATCGGTTTTATCGGTTCATCACCACTCACATGCGAAACCCCTTTTTTGCCGTTCTTATCTTTAAACTCGCATTTGATCGCGACAATTTCACCGTTGCTGTTCCGTTTCACTTTCGAGAACTTCAGTGTTACACCATGTTCTTTCTTTAATAATTGAGCATCGCGCTTCATCTCGGCATCCGAAGTATTTTTATCAACGGTAACTTGCACACCCGACTGCTGCTGAAGGCTTTTAGCAATAATAAGAGGCATTTCACGTACCTGGGCAATAACTTTCACCTGAAAATAGAACATGAATGCGGCAAGCGCAGGAATAATCAGCAGGTACTTCCAGGAATTCTGCTTCTTCGATTGATTTCTGTTTAACATAACTATCCGTTTTTTGATTAATGATTGATAAAAATGATTCGTGATCTCAACACAATTTTCATGTGCGGTAACTTTAAGCAGCGTAATCTGGTACGACCGCTTGTCGGCAATGTTCTTCGTCGCTTCACTGTCGGCGATAAACTCCAGGTTCTGAAGGATCGACTTCTTGTAAAGCCAGACAAAGGGATTAAACCAGAACAGGATACAGAAAAGCCTCGCGATCAGCACATCGGCCGAATGATATTGATCGCTGTGGACTTTCTCATGTTCAAGTATGTTGCGCAATTCCTCTTCGGTGTACAGTGATGAGTTGTACACGATGTAACTGAAGTAAGAAAAAGGCGCAGTATTTTCAGGGATATCAACAAATTTAAAGTCGGCCTGTTGCTTTACCGGTTTTCCCTTCAGTACTTTCTTCAGCGCGATAAAATCCCTGAAAAAGAGCAGGAGGAAAGCGGTAATCCCAAAGGCATACGCAACCCCGGCAACTAACCACCAATTCACTTCGAAAGTTTCCTGCGGCGCAGCAACAGCCAACGACGAAAGCGCGGTAAGATCATATTGCGGTTGCGGCTCAACCAGAACCACTTTATTAAATGTCAACAGCGGCAATGTCACCGACGTGAAAAGCCCCAAGAGCAAGAACCACCTGTTCGACATGAAAAATGTCTCCTTCCGCAAGAGGAAGTGATAGCCAAGCCAAAACATCGCGATCAGCGCGCCCGACTTCAGGAGGTACATTGCAAGGGCTTCCATATTATTTCTTTTTTTCGATTAATTCCAGTATTTCCCGAAGCTCCTCAGCCGAAATCTTTTCCTCTTTGGCAAAAAACGAAACCATATTCTTATAGGAGCTGCCAAAAAAATTCTCAATGGCTGTCGACATAAATTTCTTTCTGTAATCCTCAAGGCTCACCACCGGAAAATACTGGTGCGTGTTCCCAAAAGCATTGTGCGAAACATAACCTTTCTCTTCAAGGTTCCTCACAATGGTCGACAATGTGTTGTAATGCGGCTGTTCATCAGTAATCTCAGCCATGATTTCCTTCACGAAAGCCTTCTTCAGCTTCCACAGGATGTGCATGATCTCTTCTTCTTTATTCGTTAACTTTTGCATAGTATTTTTTTTTTGGGCGTTGCCTTCGGCCGGGCTTTTCGTTTCAATCTTTTAAGCTGCCCTGCTGTCGCTTGGGCAAACTTAAAAGGATTTCCACTGCAATCCCTAACGCGAACATGCCGGAGCAAACGCATGACAAACTTAACTATATTTATAGTTACTAAACTACAAAAATAGTTATTTAACTAAATTTTAAATTTTCTTAATGATATTTTGGTCGTGAATCACCCGTCGGAGGTAGATGGTGACAAAAGCTGCCACAATCCCGAACATTCCCATTACCAGCCAGTTAGATCTATAGCCGAACCGTGCAATAACTTCCATTCCCATTTTCGAGCTTACAATATGAGCCATACTGAAGCTCATCGTGTACAACGCCATATAGCGTCCTTCATGGCCTTTTGGTGCGCGCATCATCGCAAAAGAGTTTGAAAACGGGAAGGCGAACATTTCCCCGAAAGTAATAAAGAAGATACTGATGATCAGGATTCCCGCCCAACCGGTAATCATCAGCACAAAGTAGCTTGCCGCCATCAGCAACGCACCCCAGCAAATGATTTTCAGCTTGTGGACTTTCTTTCTTTCGAAAATGCTCACAATCGGCATCTCCAGGAAAAAGATCAGCAACCCGTTGAGTGTCATCAGCAATCCGGTCTGGAATTCTGTCAATCGGTACTCATCATGATGGTACAAAGGCAGCGTTGTAAGCAACTGGAAGAAAATCATCGCGGTAACAAAGCTTACAAACAGGAAAATCCAAAACGGCCCGTCTTTAAAAACCGAATGGGTCAATATTTCCCCGGGATGATCTTTGTCCTGATAAACCGACGTTTTCTTTTCTTTTACCAGCAAGGCGAATATTATAATAGAAACGATGCAGGTTGCGCCATCGGCCCAAAAAAGTCCTCTGTAGCCAACGCCCATAATAATGAGTCCGCCCAGGGCCGGGCCGGCTGCAAATCCGAGATTTACGGCAAGCCGCACCAGTGTCAGCGCACGCGTCCTGTTCTCAGGCTTGGCATACGCGCCAAGTGAAACAAACATTGCGGGGCGAAACATATCGGCAACGACCATTATGGAAAACATCCCGATACAAAGTCCCCAGAACGATGTGATGAACTGGATCACAAAGAACATCAGCCCGCTAGTAAACAAACTGAACACCATCACCTTGTAAAAACCGACCTTATCAGACAGTTTACCGCCAAGCCAGGATCCGGCCATTGACCCGGCGCCGAAACTGACCATGATCCAGCCCACTTCGCTGTAACTGTAATGAAGGTCTTCTTTGAGGTATTTCGAAAGGAAAGGCAAAACCATTGTCCCGGCGCGGTTGATAAATGTCACAATCGTAAGTATCCAGATTTCTCTGGAAAAGCCCTTAAAATTGTTGACATATCGCTGGAAAGCAGTCCTGAACATAGAAGTTTTTCGAACTACAAATCTATGAATTTTAACGCCCTTTTCATATCCGGTTATCGGGTTTATGCGGCTGTTTTCGTTACTTTTGTGCAAGATACAATGAAGAAGTTGGAGATCATGATCAGGCTATGCTTCCGCGGCTTATCATCTCAAATCAAAAAATATTATTGCGATTCAGCTCGAGAACGAATTCACGTAATCGTAAAAGTTCATGATTAATGCGTTTTTTTAATCTTCATACACATAAGGCATCGGGAAATCCGGGCGTTGTTGAGTTGATCAATCAATATCCGGCAAATTTTGACGATTCGATTCCATTTTATTCGATTGGAATTCACCCGTGGTATATCAGCAAAGAAAAAATAGCGGAAGAACTTGAATTTATTGAACAGAAGCTGCTGGAAGAGCATTGCCTCGCGGTAGGGGAATGCGGACTCGATAAAAGAATTGAGATGCCGCTTGACCTGCAGACGGAAGTTTTCGAAAAACAACTCATGTTGGCAGAAAAATACCAAAAACCCGTGGTAATCCATTGCGTTGCCGCTTTTGCGGAAGCCATCGCATTGAAAAAAAAATGGAACATCACGGTTCCGCTGATGATTCACGGATTTTCAAAGTCGGCCCAAATGGCAAAACAGCTTCTCGACAATGATTTTTACCTGTCGTTCGGGAAATACTTATTACGAAATCCCGAGCTTGAAACGGTGTTTAAGAGTGTTCCGGAAAATCTTTTTTTCCTTGAAACCGATACTATTGAAGAAGGAATCGCAGATGTTTATTCCCTTGCAGCCAAATATAGAAATTGCACCGTTGAAGAAATAAAACACCAGGTCAGCAACAATTTTGAAACTGTTTTTAAAAGAAAATTAAACGATTGATTATGGCCGAATGGACCGAAAGGGCAGCGCTGCTGTTCAAAGAAGAAGGACTTGAAAAACTGAGGAAAGCAAACATACTTGTGATTGGTTTGGGCGGCGTCGGATCTTTTGCCGCTGAATTCGTCGCCCGTGCCGGCGTTGGAAGAATGACTATTGTAGACGGTGACGTAGTCGATATTACAAACATCAACCGGCAGCTTCCGGCGCTTCATTCAACGGTCGGTAAACCCAAAATAGATATTGTAGGCGACCGGCTAATGGATATCAACCCGGAGCTGCAACTCACGCGCATCAAAGAATTTCTTTCCCCGGAACGCGCGTTCGAGATCGTTTCTGATGAGTTCGACTATGTCATGGATTGCATCGACAGCGTGACACCAAAACTCAACCTGATCATTGCCGCAAAACGGAAAAAAGTCAAAATCATCAGCAGCATGGGCGCTGGCGGAAAAGTCGAAGCCGCAAAAGTTAAAGTCGCCGATATCAGCAACACGCAAAATTGTTTCCTTGCAAAAGCGATCAAGAAAAGGCTTCGCGAAGTTAAAATTGATAAAGGCGTTAAAGTGGTCTATTCATCTGAAATACAAGCTGAAGACAGTCTGCAAACCACCGACGGAAAGAACTACAAGAAATCATTCTACGGAACAAGCAGCTACATGCCGGGATTATTCGGACTCTATGCCGCCGAAACTGTGATCCGTTACCTTATAAACCGCCACGAAGAATGATCAGCACCGTAATTTTCGATATGGACGGCGTTATCGTCGACACCGAGCCGGTGCATCATTATGCCTACAGGCAGCATTTCAGGGATTTGAATATTGATGTTTCCGATGAAATGTATTCGTCATTTACCGGAAATTCTACCCGGAATATCTATCAGAAACTTAAAGAGCGGTTCGCGCTTCAGGAGGAAGTTGAACAGCTTATTGAGATCAAGCGAGCCATTTTCAACAACGCATTCGATAGTAAGGAAGATCTTTTTCTGCTGGATGGTGTTGAAGATCTGATTAAAGACCTTCACGATAACGGAATGCAGCTTATTCTTGCTTCATCGTCGGCAAAAGTCACGATCGACAGGATTTTCAAACGGTTTAAACTCCACAAGTATTTCACCCACATTGTGAGTGGCGAAGACTTCCCGAAATCAAAACCTGATCCGGCGATTTTCAACCACGCGGCTTTTCTTTCAGGTTCGCCAAAGCAGAATTGCATCGTGATTGAAGACAGTACAAACGGAATAAAAGGGGCAAAGGCAGCCGGAATTTTTGTTATTGGCTACGACAGCGTCAATTCGAAGATGCAGGATCTTTCACAGGCCGATAAGGTCATCAGCCATTTTAATGAACTGGATTACCTGAAAATAAGGCAAATCAACGATTAGCAAGCGCTTCTTTATAAACACGCAGGCAGCGTTCTCGCGCTTCTTTATGGTCGACAATGGGTTGCGGATAAGAGAGCTCATTAAACTCAGCGATCCATTTTCGGATGTATTTCAACTCTTTATCAAACTTTTTGACTTGTTCAGACGGGTTGAAGATCCGGAAGTACGGCGCCGCATCAACACCACTTCCTGCAGCCCATTGCCAGTTGCCTACGTTGGAAGCCTGTTCGTAATCCAGCAATTTGAGGGCAAAATACGCTTCGCCCCAGCGCCAGTCGATCAGCAGGTGTTTACAGAGGAAGCTTGCAGTGATCATCCGGACACGGTTGTGCATCAGTCCGGTTGCATTCAATTCTCGCATTCCGGCATCGACAATCGGATACCCGGTGTTGCCTTCGCACCATTTCGCGAACTCGGTTTCATTGTTCCGCCATCTGATATTGTCATATTGAGGCCTGAAGCTTTTTGAAACTGTTTGTGGGAAATGCCATAATATCTGCATGAAAAATTCCCTCCAGATCAACTCTGAAAGAAACGTCTGTTCGGCAGACTGCAGCGCAGCATTTGCTAAATTCCGGATGCTGACAGCGCCAAACCTCAAATGCGGACTCAGACTTGATGTTCCCGAAATCGCAGGAAAATCACGCGTATTTTTATAGTTTGAAATTACATCAGGCAACATTTCAGCAGCTCGGGCAGTAATATCAGTTGCTGTAAAACCTAATTCCTGAAGCGAAGGGAAAACATATGAATGTGAGGCCGATTTCCCGCTGAAGTCTGCATCAGCATAAGGCGTGATTGGATTCTTATTCAAAGCAGCTTTCCATTTCCGGGCGTATGGCGTGTAAACAACATAAGGTTCGCCATTATCTTTTACAATGTCATCTTTTTCGAAAATTACATGATCTTTAAAAGTGTAAAAGTCGATTCCGCGGCTTTTCAACATTGCTGCAACGGCTGAATCCCGAAGTTGTGCATAGGGTTCATAATCGCGATTGGTGTAAATAGCTTTTATTTCATTTTCTGCAATTAATTGCTTAAAAACTTCAACGGGTTTGCCTTTAAAAACTGCTAAAGATGTTCCTTTCCTTTGCAGATCAGCATCAATTTTAGCAAGCAATGTGTGAATGAAAGTTATCCGTGCATCATCTTCAGGAAGTTCTGAAATGATATCAGTATCAAAAATAAAAACCGGAAGCACAGGTTCTCCGGCCTGAAGCGCATGATGAAGCCCGACATTATCTTCGAGTCGTAAATCACGCCGGAACCAGAATATATTTATCATAGAAGCCGTCCAAAAAGTTCTTCGATTTTTTTCTGGCGGAACTCAAAAATTTGTTCCAGTTGCCGTCCGACAAAGACGTGATGCGCAATCTCGCCTAATATGGCCAATGGCAATGCGTAGTGTACGATATCTTCCATCAACACTCCACCGGGAATTTCCCTAAGAAAGTGCTTGTGGTGCCAGAATGAATACGGCCCGAAGCGCTGCTCGTCGACAAAATAATTTCCTTCATCAACATGGGTGATTTCAGTAACCCATTGCATCCGTAATCCCAACAGCGGCGTAATGGTATAGTGGATGATCTGGCCGGGAAACATTTTCCGCTCATCTCCCGAAAGCGTTGTAAAGCCCATTGATGGCGGTGTAATGGTTGCAAGATTGGCCGGATTCGAAATAAATTGCCATGCTTCGTCTTTGGAAACAGGTAATTTCTGGGTACGGCGAAGGACGTATAGCTTCATCAAACAATTTTTGTAAAAGTACATTGTTTATGGAAAAGCTGATGCTTGTTAAACAGTTTTTTGGTCCGCAACTATACCAGGATTTAGCTTTTAATTGTAATTTTGGGGAATAACCAAAACTTATTTAAAAGATGAAAAAAATACTGATTTCGTTCGTAGTCCTTTGCGCATCGCTTACTGCTGAATGTCAGGTGAGAACACCGCAGCCGAGTCCGAAAGCTGTTGTTTCGCAGGTCGTCGGACTCACGAATGTCGAGCTCGAGTATTCAAGGCCGGGAATGAAAGGCCGGACAATCTTTGGAGATCTTGTTCCATTTGGGAAAATGTGGCGGACCGGTGCCAATGCAAATTCTACCGTATCGTTCAGCGAAGATGTTGTGATTGATGGCAAAACACTTAAAAAAGGCAAATACGCCATTTTTACTACTCCGAAAGCTGAAAGCTGGGATGTGTTTTTTTATTCAGACACAGAAAACTGGGGAACACCAGAAGAGTGGAGTGATGCAAAAGTCGCTTTGAAAACCTCTGCCAAGCCGGAAATGCTCAACCGGAATGTGGAATCGTTTACAATTGGAATCAACAATCTTGACAACAATTACGGAAACCTTGAGATCATGTGGGAAAAGACGCTGGTTTCGGTAAAGTTTGAAGTCCCAACCCAAAAAACTGCCATGGCGAGCATCGAAAAAGTAATGGCCGGACCAACGTCGGCTGATTATTTTTCGTCTGCCCAGTATTTATACCAATCGGGCGGGGATTTGAACAAAGCGCTGACTTATGTAAATAAGGCGCTTGACATGAACCCTGACAAACCGTTTTGGATGAACCGCCAGAAGTCGTTGATCCAGGCTAAATTGGGTGATAAGAAAGGCGCAGTTGAAACCGCAAAAGTTTCGCTTGCTGCTGCCCAAAAGGCAAAGAATGCAGATTATGTCAAGATGAATCAGGACAGCATTGCTGAATGGAGCAGGTAACAAGCCGGTTGAATTAAAAGAACTAAACGTCCTTCGGGGCGTTTTTTTTATTTCGTTACAAGTGGTTTCTGTTTGCGGAACGCGGTGAATTGCAGGATGATGGAAAGAAGCACAGTAAGCAATGCACCGATGAAATTCAGCCAAAGGAAGCTCACGATGTCGAGATAGTAAATATAAAATATGGCGAGCTGTGAAATGACAGCGCCCCAGAAAATTGCCGATGCTGCAACACTCCTGATGTAAAATCCGACCAGGAAAATCCCAAGGACGGTTCCATAAAAAATCGATCCCACGATGTTTACAAGCTGGATCAGGTTTTCGAATAATGTGCCGACACATGCGAAAAGTATCGCGATGATTCCCCATACCAGCGTAAAAAACCGCGTAGCGTTAACGAAATGCTTTTCAGATTTCTCGCCCCTGATGTTTCTCTTATAGATGTCGATTGCCGTTGTGGATGCCAGTGCGGTCAACCCGGATGCTGACGACGACATCGCAGCGGAAAGGATTACAGCAAGCAACAACCCGATCAATCCCTGCGGAAGGTAATTGATGATGAAATGAAGAAAAACATAATCCTTATCGTTTATTTCCGCCTTGCTGTCGGCTTTTGAAATGAGCTCGCGTGCCTGTTCCCTTAGATCTTTTTCCTTTCCTGAAAGTGCCACAAGCTTTTTGCGAAGAATCGGATTGTCATAATTTTGGTTAAGGTGGTCGATATACAGCAGGTTGAATTCCTTTTTTTCTTCAGAAAGCTCGGCCAGTTCGTGTTCCAGTTTGTGATATTGTGCTTTGTATTCCGACTTTTCGATTGCGATTTTATTGTTCGGATTAAAATTTAACGGCACCGGATTGAACTGAAAAAAAACGAACACCATAATTCCCGTCAGCAAAATGAAAAACTGCATTGGCACTTTCAGGAACCCGTTCATGATGAGTCCCATTTGGCTTTCCCGTACCGATTTCCCCGAAAGATAACGTCCAACCTGCGACTGGTCGGTACCGAAATAGGAAAGTGCGAGGAAAAATCCGCCTGTGATCCCGCTCCAGAATGTATAGCGCGTTTCAGGATCTATCGAAAAATCAACAACATCCATCTTGTTATTTGCCCCGGCAATGTGCATGGCATTCGAAAACGTCATATCGTTCGGGAGGTAATGAAGGAGCAGAAAAAACGTGACAAACATTCCCGACATGATGACGAACATTTGTTGTTTTTGCGTAACATTTACAGCTTTTGTCCCGCCAGAAAATGTGTAGATGATCACTAAGATTCCGATGACGACGTTCAGGAGCGTGAGGTTCCATCCGAGCAAAGACGACAAAATAATGGCAGGCGCATAAATCGTTAATCCTGTCCCGAGCCCGCGCTGTACAAGGAACAGCAACGCCGCCAGCGACCGCGTCTTGAGGTCGAAACGCTGCTCGAGATATTCATAAGCGGTGAAAACCTTCAGCCGGTGATAAATCGGGATGAAGGTGATGCTGATGACGACCATAGCGATCGGAAGTCCGAAGTAAAATTGCACGAAGCCCATCCCGTCATGATATGCCTGTCCGGGTGTCGAAAGAAAAGTAATCGCGCTTGCCTGGGTTGCCATCACCGAAAGTCCGACGACATACCAAGGCGTTTCGTTGTTTGCGAGAATATAGTCCTCAACGTTCTTGCTGCCGCGCGTCTTGACGACACCGTAGATTACGATAAAGAGCAGCGTCACCGATAAAACGATCCAGTCAATCTGCTGCATTACGAAAAGATTTGCTTAAGGAAACAAAAGACCATGATGTAAATCGCGTTGGCGACCAAAACCCACGTGTAGCTCCTTTTCCAGCGTGCGACTTTCCTTGTTTCCATTATTTTCCTGCGGATATAAGATTTGCCATAAGCCTGAAAGCGCCGGTAACACCTTCCGGCAATTCCCGGAAGAAGCTCAGTCCGGTATAAATATAGTGTCCTTTGCCGTATTTCGATACCAGCAACGCGCCATTTTTGGCCGATTCACCTTTATCGTGTGACGAGATCAGCGGGGTAAACGCCTTGTCCCATTCAGAAGGATAATACAACCCCTGTTCCTGTTTCCAGTTTTTAAAATCGTCTTCCGTGATTTTATTGGGATAATTCAGCACGGGATGTTCGGGATCGAGAAGTTTTACGGGCGCATTTTCCTCTGTAACCCGGTCGCGGGAAATTTTGAGCGGGAAAGGCGACATTTCTTTTGTCACCAGATCATCAAGCGTGTTATATTGCACGATCATTGTCTTCCCTGATTTTACAAAATCCAGCAGGACGGGCTGCTTCACACTAAGTTCTTTTATCGTATTGTAGGCGCGGATTCCGGTGATTACAACATCAAATCCGGCAAGTTTTTCAGTGGAAATATCCTGAGGTTTGAGTACGGTAACCTCGTAACCCATTTGCGTAAGGCTTTTGTTTACCTCGTCGCCGGCGCCCATGATATAGGCGATTTTTTCATTTCCGGTCCTGATGTCGACAGAAATAAAGCGTGCTTCTGCAGGTTTCAGCACCATTTGTTTGGAAATGTGCGGATACCGGATGTCGATCTGTTCGTTGGTGAAGGTTTGTCCTTCGGAAACCACAATCGCCCGGGCAACAGCTTCTTCAGGGTTTTTCGGAGGCGTAACTTCAAAAGTAAATGTTTGTTCAGCACCTTTTCTACTGATGTTAAACGGAACTTCCGACGGCGTTACCTGCCAGTTTGCAGGCAGGCTGAGGCTGACTTTTCCCTGTGCGTTTTCTTTTCCCGATCTTACTGTTACCATGACATTCTTGGTTTTCCTGCCGTTGAAAATAGAAACTTTATCGGTTACAGAGGCTGACACCGCGGGAACTATATCAAATGGTTCATAGACTTCGCCTTTGACATCGTCGTTGTATTTATAGATCACATTTTTTTCATACGTAAGTGGAATCCCTAAAACTAACACGGTGAATTCTGCCTTTACTTCACGAATGACATCCGGTGTGCCGATTATTTTCTGGTCGTCAACTACATACATTCCGCCCGATGACGGCCGCATCAGCCAGTAAGGCTGCGTAAAGTTTATATTCTGCGGAAGCGTGATCTTGGTTTCAAATGTTTGTCCTGAATTTTCAGGCAAAGCTGCATTGGTGGTTTCGGACTTTCCGCTTGGCAGTATCCTGTAAGCCGATAAAGACATATTAACTGTTGAACGGTTGATCGCCTCAATCCTGATATTTACCGGAGATCCGGGCGTGGCATCGGGTGTTTCGGCAACGGCTTCAAGATAAAGCCCGGCACTGGCGGCGATAATTTCCTTGATTTCCTCAAGCTTGATACGCTTCCAGTGTTCATCCTGCAGTTTTTCGATGAGATTATAGGCTTTAAGCAGTTCGGGAATACTGGCGGAAGGATTCCTGAAATCGTAATTCTTTTCAACAGCATTCAGAATTTTACCAATATCGGTGCCGCCTTCCACGCGGCTCCACGACGTGTCGATTCCTTCAAAAAGATCGGATTTGCTTTTGGGTCCGTCACCTTTAATTAACTCCAGAAATTCTGATTCTTCGCCACGCGTTCCGGTGCTTCCGAAACCCTGTGACTGATGGCGGCTGCGGCTTAGCGCTGCAATTTCCTGATTGGATTTGCCAAGTTCAGGAAAATATTTTCCGATGGGTACATTATAAAGTGCAGATTTATCGGCTTTGTCAAATTTTTCTTTTCCGCCATAAAACCAGAAAGAGGTGTTGAAAAAGGCACGTTTTGGTTGCCACGGATTCACATCGTTAAGCTGCTCCGGGAAAGCGGTTGCCTTCGCCGCGAGATCAAATCCTTCAAGGCTTAACATTGCAGAAGCGGTATGATGGCCGTGGGTTGAACCCGGCGTACGGCTGTCAAACCGATTAATAATAATATCGGGGCGGAATTTCCTGATGGCCCAAACCACATCGGCAAGCACCTGGTTCCTGTTCCATACCATCATCGTCTCATCTGGCACTTTCGAATAGCCAAAATCGTTAGCACGGGAAAAGAATTGCACGCCGCCGTCGATTTTCCTGGCTTCAAGCAGTTCCTGTGTGCGGATGACACCAAGCAGTTCCCGAAGTTCTGTGCCAATGAGATTTTGGCCGCCATCGCCACGGGTAAGGGAAAGATAGCCGGCACGGGCGTGAACCTGATTTGAAAAGTATGAGATCAGCCGTGTGTTTTCATCATCAGGATGCGCGGCGATATATAAAACCGAACCCAGGAAATTGAGTTTCCGGATCCGGTTATAAATTTCTGAAGAATTGGGTTTAGCCGGTTGCTGGCAATATGCCATTTGAAGAAATCCGGCGAAAAAAGCAAACAGGAAGAAGGTTAATTTACGCATTGTTGACTTAAGATTGCAGCAGCATCAAAGATAGCAAAAGCTGAATCATTCTCTCCCGGTAATTGTAAATCTATCTGCTTGCAGTTACATGTGCCAATTGTTTGTTGTTGAAGATGTAAGGATATTTCTTTTTGTGCATCTTTAAGAATTGTATCGGATCATCGTCATCATAATCAGTGATCGAAACATTTACCTTGTTGTACATTGAATAACCGCGATATCCGCTGGGGATTTCCTCCGCAGTTTTCCAAACGCCTTTTTCATTGTACAGGTAAACATTCTTTTTAGTGTCGAAATATGCCTCAAGATTTGGAAAGTAGAGATAGCGAAGGGCGCAGTGCGTAGTTGGATCAGATGGAATCGTTCTGGCTGTTTCCGTGTTGGTCTGGGCATGCGTTGGCATTACACTCAATAGAAGAAGTCCGACGCAGATGAGTTTCAAAGTTTTCATGTCTTCTTATTTAATTATTACCGTTGTTGTTTTGCGGTGTAAATGTAGAAGGTTTTTTAATTTTTACCCGATAAAACGCCCAAAATAACGATAAAATACATTATTACCTTAATTATTTAAGTTTTGTCTTACATAAAATAAGCCGCACAAAAAAAGCCGCTATATGATAACGGCTTTTTTTCAATGTACAATTGGTCAATTAGTTATATGCAACTTTGTCGTCTGAATGTGGTTTCGGAGGTACTCTTTTAGCTTTATATTTTTTTGGAAACTGCGCCTGGTGTTCTTTCAGTTTCGTAAAAGGCGTATCGCCATCATAATCGGTAATGGCAACCCTCACATTATTCAAGATCGAATATCCTCTGTATCCCGCAGCTATTTCCTTTGCTTTCACCCATGACCCGTTTTGCCGGTAGATGTACAAGTTTGATTGTGTATCGAAATATGCGTCAAGGTTCGGATAATAATAATATCTGACACCAACTACAGGAAGCTCATCATCATTTACTATTCCTGCTATACTTGCCTCCGTTAGTTGTGTCTGTGCCTGAGAAGTAAAGCTTACCATAAGCAATACAACTGCTGTAAAGTAATGTATGGTTTTCATATAATTTCATTTTAAATGATACACAAAGTAACAACCGTGATATAAGAATTTTGTTACATATAAATTTTTATAGCTTACATAATTCACGGAAAGGAGTTAAATAAAATGAAAACTTAACAATACGTTGGGATCAACTACATATTTCATTGCATTATCCATAAAATAAAAAAGAGGCCGCAAAGCCTCTTTTTCATTTATATTGTTGGTTCATCTAGTATCGGATGCGTCCCTGGTGTTTTTCACCAGGCCGATGCCAGAGATAAAGAAAATCAAGCCGAGAACACCATAAACTGCTAGCAGCTTAATGTCGCCAACTTGTCCGCCTGTATTGATAAACATAAATGCCGCGTATATCAAACCGATAATCCCCAGAATTGTGAGGACAGTACCGAAAACTCTTTTTACATTCATTGTCTTTATTTTAAAGGATTAGTATTAGAAGCAGGATAATTATAATGATGGCACCTACAGAAAGGTATATTCCGTTACTGGTTGTGCGAAGTTCTGTTTTGATTTCACGAACTTCCTTACGTAATGCTTTTTTTTCCGCACGTGACATCGACGATCTGTCCATTGCCTTTATTTCATCAAGCCTGTTGAGAAGGACTTTTACACGTTCGGGCATTTCCGGATTGGTCTTTTCCAGGGCAACCGGTTCAGGTACTGCAGGAAATGCGTCGGCAGGTGTTAATGTTAAACACACCAAAGACATTAGTAAAAAGACTGATTTTTTCATGCTTTTAGGTTTTTGGTTACGCAATTAAAGTTCCCATTTCCGAGCCTGAAAAGCCTTACATAATTTAAAAAATAATTTGTAGCATTAACATCTACAGGAAGTCGCCGGGCGATTGGCAGTTCGACCAGTATTCTATAATCTTCCTGATCGTCTGCTCCAGCTCACGGAAACTTGTTGGTTTTATAAAGAATCCCTGGACTGCGAGAGCGTAAGCGTCCAAAACAGATTTCTTGGTCGTTGCGGTTGTAAAAAAAAGGAACGGAATACTTTTCATCCGGAGATCTTCATTTCGCAGGATGATTTCGCGCAACTCGAGTCCATTGAGTTTAGGCATATTGATATCCGATAAAATAAGAAACGGACTCCCTTTCTGATCGAGAAGGAAATTCAGTGCTTCCTGGCCGTCTGAAAAAAAACAGACTTCATTTTTGTACTCAAGTTTGCGAAAGATCTCACCAAGAATCTCCCGGTCATCTTTGTCATCTTCAATAATAATAATAGGTCCGTTTTTATCCATATGATTGCATAATATTAATCCCTTTAACTAAGCGTTGTTATGCCGACAGACTGTGGATGTCGGCAAAAATTTCCAGGCAAATCTTAGTTTCCTTTGATTCACCGATCACATTGCTCTTTCTTGAAAATTCGTGAAGTACGACACGCCGTAACTTCAGAAGATAAATAATCTGTTCATTAAGGCTCTTTCCGACAGCCGATGCCAATACACCGCTGTTCATCCTAACTTCAAGCAACAATACATTCCGGCCTGAGGTCAGGTGGCGAGAGTTTTTTTCCTCCCGGTTAAATGTTAGGAATTCAGTGTCTTTCCCTCCAAGAGCCTGAATTATTTCGGCAAGAATCGTGGATTTCTTTGGAATGAAGTCATCTTGCGGCAATTCCATATCCGATGGAATCACCAGGTTTATAACAGTAGGTAACATAATTAATAAGTTAAATTTCATAGCTAGTCGAAATTTACAAAGACGATCCGATACTAATGTTATAAAATTTACTGATAATCAACCGGGCGCGGCTTGGATATATCAAAATTCATAAAACCGAAATCCTCTGTATTGAATGCATTGGTTTTATAAATGTCGTCGCCTGCCCCGGGAATGGTCGGAAAATAGGAAAGTGACAATTGGAATGAGCTGAACACGAGGTAATCATTGCTGATGATGAATCCGATGCCTATTTTGGAGTACACGCGGCTGTTGCCGAAATTGCTCTCAGGTCCAGTAAGCATTCCCATCGAAAAACCCAAATAGGGGTTGAGCCTGAAGCCCCAGACATTCCACGGGGCGTATGCCTGACTTTGTAAAGTGAGCACTGCCTTTCGGGTGCCGAACAATTCCTGCGGATTGAATCCGGGCATTCCCGAGTTATCGTCCAATGTAAGCATGTCGCCCTGCGATGGCATACGGTTGTTGCCAACCACGACCCTGGCTTTCACAAATTGCCTGAATTTCCACTTGCCCGATTCCAGCAGGTTGGTAAAAAAATTTCCCTGGATTGAAAACGCGCTTTGCTCCGTCACCGAATGATTGAAAAATGTACCGTATTCAAAACTGGAGCTGAGGTATCCCCATTTATAGAATTTTCCGGTAGAAACCCTTCCGCCAATGTAAACCCGACTATTATTGTTCTTTTCCTGCCATCCACCGGTTATAGCGAATGCACGTCCTACGGGAACATCTTCGACAACGCCATAATTAAAAATATACTTGTCCTGAACGAACTGGCGGGAAGATATTCCGATGCTGGCAAGATAAAATTTTTCATCTGAATAGAAATTTATCGTGTCGTATCGGCGTGTCGGGCTTTCAGTGAAATCGACATCCAGGTAACGCACTGTCGAAATGAAGTTTGTGGTACGGGCGTTTTCAGTATTTCCTCGGAAGATCTGTACCGAGTGTCCGCCCCAAACATCAAACGAATTGTATTTAAAAAATTGTCGGGAATAGGAAAGTGCGGCGTCTGGTAACGAATCCGATCTGAAATCCTGCCCTACAAACACACCCGCAGCCCACTTTGCAAAAGGTGAAAAGAACGGACGCTCGATGTTTACGCTTTTGTTGTAATCTTTTTCCAGATTGATCTGATAGGTCAGTGTCGTCCGGATGTAAGTATTCATAATATTAGGAACGGTATACCTGGCGCTGTAGGCATCGTTACCGGTTGAAAATTCCTTTTGGTACCGGTTTTCAAACTGATGTCCCAGCCCGAAAAAGTTTTTTTCAGTTGCTGAAAAGTCGCCGCGGCTGCCTGAAACTGAAATATCAGGAACAAGGCTCCACGCGTCCAGAACCCGAATGGTCACATCGACCGAATCTTTGTTTCCATCGATGAGCTCGGGTTTTATTACAACCGCACGCACAAACCGCTGACTCCTGATAAGACGCTCCGATTCACGTACGAGCAAGGAATCCAAAGGCCTGTTTCGTTTGAAAAGGAGCAGGTTTTTAATGGTGAGCTGTTTTGATTTCAGGTGAATGCGGTTCCCGAACCTTGACAGTGAATTTTCAGGTTTTTTTTCAGGGTCGTTTTCTGAATATCCGAAAGGATCAAGCGTCTCTACAGTAATCTGGCGAACGATCAGGCCTTCATAGGAGCGGAATTTCTTCTGCGGCGCCTTACGTTTTTTCTTCTTGGCAACGTCTTTTTTAATTTCCTTCTTGACTTTTATCGGTTCGAATATTAGTCCGTGAAGAAATTTGGTAAAACCGCTTCGCTTGGAAAACTTCTCTATATCCTTGTAGAGTTTGGCTGAATCTTTTTCTTCCTTTTTTGTTTCCTGTGCGGAAGCTGCGTGGAATCCGAAGAGCAACAGCAGGATATAAAGATGCTTTACCTTCATTCAGGTTAGGCGTTTATTTGATAAGCGTATAACCCGTACATCATATTAGTTTCCGAAATATTGGTTGATGAATTCAATTTTCTGGTTTTCGGTAATGATATCCCCGGCCGATTTATTGAGGATTTCAATATGCGAAAGTTTGCTTGCCCTGATACGGTTGAGGATTTCCATCCTTGCCGAAACCGGCCCGAACAGCAGCACCTTGTCAAAATCTTTGACAGCTTCAAAAACTTTCTTGAAAAAGGCATGATTCTTCTTCCTTCTCCTTTGCGCTGGTGAATTTGTATCTTCCTGTACTGGTTGGGCTTCATCTTCAGCCTCTATAATGGTAATGATGTTTTCGTCGTTCTTTTCTTCAAGCAGATAAGCAACCGACTCATCCATACATACCCCGATCTTTGTCTTGTGTAACATATCTGTGTTTTTTATTTAAACTCTAAAAGCGTAGTTTTCGTGTTTCAGCCTCCTGATTTTTGATTCGCGCATGGCGTGCATCAGGTAGTTTTTTTCGACACAAAGCCGTGCTAACAGGTAGCTTAGTGTTGATTCGGCGCCCTGGTTCAGGTTAACCGAGTATTGTTCAAGTCCGTCATAACAGCCGCCCGTACATGGATTGTACATTATCTGCTTCAGGTGGTTTCTGCCGAGGAACCATTCGAAGGCCATTTCCATTTTCCAGAGGTAAGCCTGGTCCCTGAAAAGATTATAAAAGTTTCCGAGGGCGAAGATCGTATAGGCAACATCAATGGGTTGCTCCCCGAAAGGTATGTTTTTTCCTCCTTTTTGCAACCAATTTTTATTAGAAATAACTTTGATTTCAAGATTTTCATCAAAGATTTGAGACAAAAGGAATGAGAATGTTGTTTTAGCTACGTCTTTATACATTTCCTCACCGGTTTCCCGATAGGCATAGATCAACGCCTCAGGCAACAAACTGTTGGCATAGGTCAAATAGCTTTCAAACCACTGCCATTCTACCGACGATTCGTGAAGATACATCTGCGTCAGCCTGTCGGCAAGCGTTTTTATCAAATGCCGTACAGCTTTGGAATGATTGCGCAGGTTATAATAGTAGAGTCCTTTGATGATGAACGCCATCGCGCGCGGGGAATGGATTGGTTCGATATTGATCATTGCTTTTTCAAGGATTCCTTCGGCTTTTTCCTTCATCTCCAACGGAAGGATTGAAGCAATCGATATCATATAACCCAACGCCCAGATCGCACGGCCATTGGCATCTTCAAGATTGCAGTCCTGATTGTCGATTGTAAAAATCTTCTTATGGCTTACATAATTGAAGAACGTTCCGTCAGCCTGCTGGCAAAATGAAATAAAATCGAGATACAACCTGATATAGCGTAAATCCTGTTCCTCACGCGTCAGTTCATAATGCTGGCACATGGCAAGCAGCGCACGGGCATTGTCATCGAGCGTATAGCCGCTTTGAAAATCGGGATTGTTGATCTTGGAGAACTGGATGATCCCGAAATCGGTCGTCAATTTTTTTATATGGTCGAGATTAAAATCAGGGAACTTATAGTGTAGCGAAATGTCGCCATCAGCTAGTTTTTCAAAAAGGGTGGCATGTGACATAGCCGTGTTTTCCCATGCAGTTTTAACGATTTTGTGCAGTGCATTCATCCGTAGCGTGTTCCGCAATTGAGTATCGTGCAATAGCTTGTTTACAGCTTCGGCAAGTTTTGGAGAATCCTGGAAGTCGATGATGATTCCCGAATCACCGCTCAGGAATTCGACGGCATGCGGAATCGGTGTCGAAACAATCGCGCACCCACAGCTTGCGGCATATGAAAATGTACCGCTTACAGCCTGGTTCGGATCTTTTGACGTAAAGAGATAAACATCGGTTAGCTGAAGGTATTCGAGCAACTGCTCCAGCGGCAGGTATTGATTGATAAAAGTGACGTGGTCTTGCAATTGCAGTTCCTTTACTTTAACCTCGAGCGATTCCCGGTATTGTTCGCCTTCACGTTTTACGATGCCGGGATGTGTTTTCCCGATGACCAGAAACATCACTTCCGGATTGTTCTTGACGATCGACGGAAGCGCCTCAAGCGTGGTTTCGATAGATTTTCCTGAACTCAACAGCCCGAAAGTAGAAAGGACTTTTCTGTCGCTGAATCCATATTTTTCCTTCAGCATCTTCCTGTCGGTATGTGGGACAAGGTGCGTTCCGTGCGGGATGACTTCAATCTTCTCGCGGCTGATGCTGTATTGACTGTTAAGAATTTCGGCCGATTTGTTGGTCATTACGATCAGTGAATCGCTGCTGTCGGCAATTTTTACCACATCGGATTTAAATTCATCGTCAACATTCGGAAGTACCGTGTGAAAGACAGTAACTTTTGTTTTTTGGATTTCCGACATGAAGTTCAGGAACTCCTGCTTACAGTCGGCAAAAAAGCCAAATTCGTGCTGTACCACAACAACTTTTATCCTGTCATCGAGGTTGATGATGTTTGCCAGTGACCGAAATGCTTTACAATGTTGCGTGTTCAAAACATATTTTACATTTTTCGGGTATTTGTGTACCTCGAATTCATTTTCAAGCGCGCAGATACTGATCTTGAACGAATCATGAAATTTATTGTTCAGCGCCTGAACAAGGTCTTGCGAGTATGTGGCAATGCCGCATTCACGTGGTGGAAACGACGTGATGAACAGGACTTCCGGAAGTTTCTTATTCGTTTTCGGCATGTCAATCTTCATACGCTCAGTCAGCAGGTGGCCTCTTTTTCCATTTCTCGCCCCGGTGTTCATCTGGTTTTTCATCTTCTCCATTGTTTTAATTCCGCCAGCAACCCAGACAGCGATACTGAGGCACAGGCAATCCGTTCATCGGCCGCACCATAATAGATGTACAGCGTGTCATTTATCGTAACTGTTCCCGTCGGGAAACAAACATTATTTATTTCACCTTCTTTTTCCCAAGATGTTTTGGGTTCAAAAAGCGGATAGGGAAGACGTGCAATTTCCTTCACCGGGTCATCAATATCAAGCAAAGCGGCACAGGCGCAGTAAACATATCCTTGTATGGTATCGCGAACACCGTGGTAAATCAGCAGCCAGCCCGAACCAGTTTCAATAGGAGGACAGCCGCCGCCGATGTAGCTCACTTCATGGTCAAATGCCGGGTCGAGAACTATATGCCGACTGAATGTTGTAAAATAATTTTGCCAGAAACCAGAGGTAAGATCACTGATATCGGTAAATCGGACCAACTGGATTCCGGGGCGTATCCTGTGAAGCAGTGCATACTCACCATTGATTTTCCGCGGAAAAAAGATCACGTTCTTGTCCCAGATGATGTTGCTGCTTTGATCGAACCGATAGTATTTTCTGCTGATATTTGCGCTTGCAGTCATTTCCTTAAAATCGTGGAAATCTATTTGCGGCACAATGGTCCCATGTTTTGTAAAGCTGTCGAAACCCGTTGCCGTTGCCATTGCCCCAAGTGCGATGTAGCCGTTATATGCTGTGTAAGTCAGGATATAAGTCTCATCAATTAGAACAATCCGCGGGTCTTCAACACCTTGGCACTCATAATCAAATTCCGGTACGAGCACGGGATGCATATAGCGTTCGGTTACGGTAATCGGGTCGGAAAGTCGGCAATAGCCAATAGAAGAACGGTTGCCGGTGCTTACTGCCCTGTAAAATAAATGAATGTTGCCGTCTGCATGAATGACAGCGGGATTGAGGACGCCTTCGTTCTCAAATTGCAATTCGGTTTTTTCCAGGATTATGCCTTCACGCCTGACTTGAATCATGCTCTTGTTTTTAGGTCGGGCATGATTGCCGAACCACAAATTCCATTGTTGTAAATTTGTGAATTCAAGCGTTAAAAGGTGTTACAGAACTTTTGAGAAAGATTACACGATTAATGGAACACGTGCAGGTTGTCGATTTAAAAATTCAGGTTATGGATTGGAATTGTCTCTTTTATTTATTCTTATCGGCTTCTTTTTTAGCTTTCTTGTCAGCTTCTTTTTTAGCCTTTTCCTCAGCTTCTTTTTTGTTTCGTTCGTCTTCCTTCCGCTGTTTCTCCAGCTCTTTCTTCTTTTTCTCGGCTTCTTTCTCTTTGTCTTTGAAATAACCACGCAGGAGGAAGTTATGTTTTGCGGCTTCCATGTTCTGGTCGAGCTTGTTGGTGCTTTGCTTCAGGTTAATGATGGTCTGGTCGATGTTATTTGCTACGCTTTCATCATTGATCAGTTTGCCAAGCGTTCCTTCGCCATTATTGATCTTATACACTATTTCTGCTATTTCACCTGTAGCAACTGCTGCATTTCCAGCCGTTATCGAAAGGCTTTGCATGATTTCGTCGGTTTCAATAGGCTCATTTGAACGCAGCACCTGGCCGTTCCTGACAGGTTTTGAAGTGGCGCCTCCGTTAGAAATTTGTACAATTTTATCACCGATAATCCCTTCTGAACCTATCGCGGCCTCAGAATCGGATTTGATGAATTGTTTTACTTCTTCACGGATCAGCATGTTTACCTGCACAGTCGTGTCGTTTACAATCCTGACATTGTCCACTGTGCCGACATTTATTCCCGAAAAGCGCACCATATTTCCAACCTGGAGTCCGCTGACATTGTTGAATCGCGCCGTAAGCGTGAACACAGGGTCAAAAAGGTTTTTTTGCTTTCCGATAATGAAAATTGCCAGTACAAATATGGCAAGGCCTACAGTGATGAATAGTCCCAGGCGTACTTTGAATTTTGGTGATTGTGTATTCATTACTATTTATTTTATATTTTCATTGATATTAAAAAATGCGCTGACAAAAGGATCGGAACCATTCTCGAATTCGTCAAGTGTTCCTTCCTTATAAACTTCACCATCTTTGAGCATGACGAACCTGTCAGCTACGGTTCGTGCACATTCGATATCGTGTGTGATGATGATCGATGCCGTCTTGAATTTCTTCTGGATGTCATTGATCAGATGGCTGATCTCATTGGAAGTTATCGGATCCAATCCCGTTGTAGGCTCATCATAAAGCATAATTTCAGGCTCCACGATGATGGTTCGTGCCAGTCCGACACGCTTTCTCATACCCCCGGAAAGTTCTGACGGCATTTTATCGATCGCTTCCGGAAGCCCGACGTTCTCCAGCGCTTCCTGGACTTTCTGGTCGATTTCGCTTTTTGTCAGCCCTTTCCTGACACGCTTCAGCGGAAACTCAAGGTTTTGCCGCACCGTCATCGAATCATATAACGCCGCGCTTTGGAAAAGGAAGCCGATTTTTTTACGTACCTCATTAAGTTCTTTGGTGCTGAGTTCTGTCACTTCCTGCCCGAGAAGGTTGATCGTACCCGAGTCAGGATTCAGCAGCCTGACGATGCACTTGATCAATACCGATTTACCCGTTCCTGATTTTCCCAGCACGACAAGGTTTTCTTCCTTATGGAGCTGGAGCGTGAGATTCTTAAGCACATCATTGCCACCGAACTGCTTCCGGAGGTTTTTTATATCAATGACCGTATCTTTTTTTACTTCTTTCATTTCAGTAAATCTGTTATCTGTACCGCGACAAGGTCTACTACAATTACAAGCAGTGAGGCCATCACGACGGCAGAGTTGGCTGCAACACCTACGCTTTCAGTTCCACGGCCTGCATTAAAGCCTTTATAACATCCGACGATCCCGATTACGAGTCCGAAGAAAAACGTTTTGATGACAGCAGGGAAAAAGTCCATAAAATCCAGTGATGCAGAGGCTTGGCTGGTGTATAAAACAAAGCTTACGTCGCCTTTGATATTCGCCCCGATCCAGCTTCCCATAATTCCCAGGGCATCGGCATAGAGTGTCAGCAGCGGAAGCATCATCATGGAAGCCAATACCCGCGGCACGATGAGGAATTTGAACGGATTGGTAGATGAGACTTCCATGGCATCAATTTGTTCTGTAACGCGCATCGATCCCAGTTCAGCGCCCATACTCGAGCCAATTTTTCCTGCGCAGATCAGGGCCGTGATCACCGGGCCCATTTCCCTTACAATTGAAACTGCGACCATTCCCGGAAGCATTGCCACAGCCCCGAAGTTAACCAGGACCGGCCGCGACTGAATGGTAAGCACAAGCCCGATAATAAGTCCGGTAATTGAAATCAGTCCGAGGGATTTGTTGCCGATCTGGAAACATTGTTTCAGGAATTCGTTGAACTCGAAGCCGCGCGAAAACATGTTGCGCAGCGTCCGGCCGAGAAACATGAAAACATCGGCTACATTAATGAGAAAAGTATTTGCTTTAGAAGTAGTATCCATATGAATTTTGTTGTAGCAGGAAGTTAAGGCTGCTGCCTAATGCTGTCATCCTCAGTGGTGGTTTCGGTATAAATAATTTTGGCAGGTTCCGTTGCGACAGTGCTGGTGTCGCTCGCAACGTCGTCACCAAAAAACGGAAGTGACATGCGTCGCCACCTGAATGTTTTCGGAAGATCGTCACCCATAAGATAACCCCACGGGCTCAGCTCCGGGATGCGGTCGAATATTACTTTCAGGATCGCGAGCAACGGGATGGCAAGGAACATTCCCGCAACCCCGGCAATAGCGCCTCCGGTGATGATCCCGACAATCGAAACCAGTGCGTTAATTTCTACTTTTGAGCTTACAATCATTGGAACAAGAACATTGTTATCAATAAATTGTACAACGACGTTCACGATGACAACACTAAGGATGATCGACACATCCGGACTCCCTGAAAGCGTTGCAACGATACTCAGCATGCATGCAAAGAAAATCCCTACGTAAGGAATGAGGTTCAGTATCCCCGTAATAACGCCAAGCAGTATGGCATATTCGGCTCCGATGATCATATAGCCGATCGATGTCAATGTTGAAACCGAAAGCATCTGCAGAAACAACCCTACGATATAACTCTGCACCGAAACTTTGATCTGCATCAGGATTTCCTGAAGCTTACCGTGATAGTCATGCGTAAAAAGCTTGCACAAAAATTTAATGAAATGCGTTTTGTACAGCAGGATCAGGAAAGTGTAAATCGGAATCAGGGCAAGGTTCACGAGTGTATCTGTTACTGAAATAAGCGTGCTTCCAACGATTTCGCGCCCGGTTTCAGATGTTGCATTGTCAATCAGTTCGCGTTGTTCGGTGGTGCTTAATCCAAATCTGTCCTTGACATACCCTTGCAGGTTTGTTATATGGAAATTGACATTGGTTTTTATTTTTTCCCAATCACTTACCATATCGGTGATCTGCCACGACAGGAAGAAAATCAGCCCGACAAAAAACATGATGAAAAGCGTTACCGTAAACAATACGGCCAGCACATGAGGAAAACGGAGCTTTTTTTTAAAGAATTCCGTAATTGGATTCAGCAGTATTGCAAATAGCAACGCAATGAGCGCAGGTGTAATGATGTTCTGTCCGTAGAACAGTACCACTACAATTGCGATAAGGCTGATTAAACTAAAGGCGATCTTCGCATAAAGCGGCAATCTCAAGGCTCCATTCATTTTGTGTACCGATTTGAATTCCTTTAAATTTAGCCTAAAAATTGATTCCGGGCGTAAATAATCAGGTAATCTTTTACAAAAATGAGTCAATTAGCGACTTTGCGTGTTATAGCCGATGCTTAAAATGTTGTAGAATTAACACTTAATCCGTGAATTCCTTTTCTTCGATGTAATGCTTCAAAACCGTCACCCCTTTTTGGAGCAGAAGATTGTTTGGATAACTGATGGTTTCGCCTTCACGTGTTTTCAGTAGTGTGTGGAATGAACGAATATCCTCAATTTCGGCTTCAATGGGAAAATCCTTGTCATGGATACGGATGATGTCGCCGATCTTGAACGGAAATGAAAACAGCAGGATAATCCCCGATGTGATGTTGCTCAAAACCGACCATTGTGCAAAAAGCGCCACACCAACTACTGTTATTACAGCCGATAATGTCGTAAAAACATTTTTAGCCTCGACACCCCAAATTACGAAAACGCCTATTCCACCCAATATGGTAAGCAAGATGCTGATATACTTGATGACCAGGTTGGTCCGGTGTTCAAGGATCTCGCTGGTTTTGGCATACCGCCGCACGAGTTTGCCTGTAATGATCCGAAGGGAAACAATCAGGAGGAGCAGCGCAATTGTGGCAATAATCTCAAACACGAATTTTTGGGTGATCATCTATTGCATCGAATTTAAATATTCAAAAACTTTATCAACTGGCATCCCCATAACGTTGGCATAAGAGCCTTCAATACGCGCGACGCCTACAAAGCCGATCCATTCCTGGATTCCGTAAGCCCCGGCTTTATCATAAGGTTTAAATTTATCCAGATAATACGTTATGGATTCGTCAGTTAGGGTGTTGAACGTAACCTTGGTCACTTCATGTAAAATATCGGCTTTTGCCGAAGTTTTAAAGCAGACCGACGTGATGACTTCATGTGTTGCGCCTGATAACGTCCGCAGCATTTCCACGGCATCTTCATATCCTGAAGGTTTACCCAGGGCTTTCCCATGATGCCAGACAATTGTATCGCTGGTGACAAGTATTTCATTTTCGGAAAGTTCACCTTCGAAAGAATTGGCTTTAAGCTGGGCAAGAAAATCCGTGATTTGCTCCGCTTTCAGGTTTTCGGGATAAATTTCTTCAACTTCTTTCAGGCGGACTTCAAAATCCAGGTCGAGATCCCGGAAGAACTGCTGGCGGCGTGGCGAACCCGAAGCCAGGATGATTTTATAATTTCTCAGTTTTTCCCTAAGCATTGTACTTTATGTTTAATGAAACAACAATGACCGACAGGATTCCGAACAGCAAAACAAATTTCAATACGCCCGAAAGATGTCCGAATTCTTTTTGCGATTTTGCTCCCCACATTTTTATCAGGAAGTAAATCATCGGCCCGACCACCATAAACAATGAATAGGCTGTTGCAAACCATAAATTGCTCGTAACGTAATATTTATTGATGTACCAAAGCAGGATCGCCACCGGGATGGCACCAAGATAAAAAGCGATTTTGGCGGTTCTGCTCACGCCGAGGACAATTGGTAAGGTATTCATTCCCTGATTATAATCGCCATTTACATCTTCAAGGTCTTTAACAATTTCCCTGATGAAATTAATGATGAAGGCAAAAATGGCATAATCGGTAAGGACTTCGAAAATCAGCGCAAGATGAACCCTGTTGTCGGGGGTTATAACCGGAAAAAGATCAAAAACCCCGATGATCACAACACTCAATGCAAGCAATAACGCCACAATGATATTGCCCGCCAGCAGGCTCTGTTTTAAACTTGATGCATACAGGTAGAGTGTCGCCGCTATTCCGATAAACAGAACCGAAAATCCCGGCCTTCCGATGAAGTTTGACAGGTAAAACCCGCAGCCGACACCAATCACATTCAGGATGACATAATAGTTGTAAGCCTTGCCTTCACTGATAGCGTTCCCAACAATAACTTCCTTCGGTTTATTTTCCCTGTCGGTTTCCTGATCGAAAATATTGTTAATGAGGTAGCCGCCAGCAGCAATGCAGACTGTGGCAAATACCAAAATAAGATACTGCCAGTCATTCAGCGCCTGGTGCGAAGCATGAAGGTCTAGAAAACCATATTTAAAAATGAGCTGCATCAGCGCGAGCATCAGCAGGTTCTGGTAACGGATCAGCTTTAAAAAATTCATCTTAATCGTATCTGGCATTAAAATATTTCATCCATTTTCCCTGGACTTTCATTACTTGTTCAATCACATCGCGAACAGCTCCGTGTCCGCCGTTGCGGTGTGAAATGTATTTTGAAACAGATTTAATTTCCGGGACCGAATCCTGCGGACAGGCCGGCAGTCCTGTGAGTTGCATCACGTGATAATCTGGAATGTCGTCCCCCATATATAAAACTTCTGTAGGATCTATGCTGTACATGCGGCAATACTCGCGGAATGTCGCCACCTTATCGGGCGCCGCAAGATGAATATCGGTAATCCCGAGATTTTGCAGCCTGATGCGAACGCCATCATTGCTTCCGCCGGAAATCACGCAAACCCTGTAACCGCTTTCGACCGCAGCTTTCATCGCATAGCCATCGCGGATGCTCATCGTGCGCAGCATTTCCCCTTCGGAAGTGACATGAACCGTACTGTTGGTCAGAACGCCATCGACATCAAGAATAAACGTCGTGATGCCGTTCATTATTTCCTTATAATTCTTTTGCATGTTGGATGGAATTGGTCAGGAGTTCGTAAATTTTTTTCCGGTTTTCATCCGTCAGAAAGGAAAGATGCGATTCGATCGTAACCAAATCATTCCGAACTGCCGGGCCGGTTTGCGCCTTTACAGGTGATAATGTCATGATTTTGTCTGCGGTTTCGCCGATGAGCGGCTTTAAGATGCTAAACGGAATTTTATTTTCTGTGCAGATGCTTTCCGCGATAAAATACATGTGATTTGTAAAATTTGAAGCAAACACCGCTGCGACATGAAGCGACTTACGCTGCTCTGAATCAAGCCTGTAAACATGTTGCGAAACTGTTTCTGCAAGATTGGAAAGCATGAGGTAATCCTGCTCATTTTCCGCTTCGATGCAAATCGGGACCGACCTGAAATCAACCTCTTTATTTTTCGAGAATGTCTGTAACGGATAAAAAGCGCCTTTCCGGTTTTTTGAGTCAAGGATTCCGGTTTGGGTGCTGCCTGAAGTGTGAACAACCAAGCGGCCTGAAAATGGGAGTGAAGCCGATACTTCCGCGATTGCGGAATCGGTTACGGCAATAATGTAAATATCGGCGGGATCGAGATTATAACCTGACGTGATCTTTTCCATCGGAAGCAAATGCGAAACAGCCTCAGGATGCCGCGAAAAAACCTGGACAATATTGATGCTGTTGCTGTTGGCGAAAGCCCTGATAAGATGCTGCGCCACATTTCCCGAACCAATGATGCTCACGTTAATCATCCGGCTAAAATAGGAAATAAAACGCAGTCAGAAAAGCGGGAAAGCAAGGGAATACTACCGGATCAGCGCGAAGTGTCCGCGAAAATCCCTCCCGTTTTCGATGGTAGCTATAAACCAGTAATCGGTGGCCGGCATATCTTTTCCGGCAACTGTCCCGTTCCATCCATTTTCATTGGGGTTCAGCTTTGTGATTAGCCGTCCGTTACGGTCAAAAACCGTAATTTCCATTTTAATCCGGGCAGTTTCAATACCGGTAACTTCCCAAATGTCGTGGCGGCCATCGCCGTTCGGGGTGAAAAACTTAGGGAACGTTATTCCGGTGATGTTTTCCTCCGAAATTCCGGGATTTGCACAATCTGTCACAATAAGGTCAACCGTACTGATCGTTGCGCAACCGCCTGAAACGTTTTCTGTACGTGCGTAAATGATTTGCGGATTGCTTACATTTTTATATTCTGCGTCAAGCGGAAAAGCATTGTTTTCTGCATCTTCTGCCGAAAAATGATAGCTTACAACATATTCATCGGCAGGAGCTGATCGCAGGATTTCAGGATTCTTTTCTTGAAGTTTAAAAGTTGCTGAACCGTCAGCGAATTCACCATCGCAAATTTTAAATTCTGTTGCAGCCGTAACCGAAGGCGGCGCCAATACAGTGACGGTAAAACTTGTGATATCGCTGCATCCGTTCTGGTTGCTCACTTTCGCATAAAAGGTAACTTCGCCGGTTTCCATTGGGAAGGCATCGTCAAGCGGGTGAGTTCCGTTTTGCGCATCGGTGAGATTTTCAAAATAAGCTACCTCAAGGTTCTGGCCGGCCAACAGTGTGCTGTTGTTTTCAGACAAAGTGTAAATCCCATTTCCCGCAATGCACTGTACCTGATCGGCTACCGGATTTGCAACCGGCGCAGGATCAATATTCACCAATATATTCTTTGTCATCACCGATCCGGCAAAAGTGATCACAGCCGTTACGGCATATTGTCCTGAATTTAAAAAAGTATGTGACGGACTCTCACCCGAAGCCGTGGCACCATCGCCAAAAATCCAGTTGATATTTAAAATTGTTTGCGACGCGGCCAGGCTGAATTGGCTTGGCGATCCTGCGCAACTGTTGCTTACCTGAAGTTTGATATTGAAAGCCGATTGCTCGAATGACGGAAGACCAAGCATACATATCCTGCCGCCAAGGCTGATCGCATTGATGCCCAGGGCACAGCCTGTTCCGATGATATCGGGATTGCTGATCACGCTGAGCTTGTCGCTTTCCGCCATCGCGATATAGATTTTTCCGTCGGGCGCAGCCTGTAATGCGCCTAAACGCTTCGGAAATGTTCCGAGTGAAAGCTTTGATGCAGCAACATCAGAAGCTTCAAGATCATATTGAAAAAGTTTCTGCTCATCTATTGAAGAAATATAAAGCGCATTTCCCTGAGTCGAGAACTCCGCACCATAAACATGCAGGCCTTCATCTGAAATCATTACGGGATTCGACACAACGCCTGTAGTGTTGTTGAAGTCAAAAAGTTCCGCTTTCAGTAAATAGGTATGGCAGGCAGCGAGTTTTGATCCGTCGGGCGAGAATTTCATATAACCGATGGCATGGGCTTTATCGATATCCGTTGTAACTGGCAGTCCGGTCATGCTCACTACCGGAGACAGATTAAGACCGTTCTCTGTAAGGCTGAAGATGCGAAATTCATTGCTTCCGTAAACATGCGTTGCAACCCATACATCCTTTCCGTTGGAATGTTTTACGGCAGTCAGCTTTTCGCAGGTAGGTTCGTAAACCAAAACATTTTTTGAAGTTACCGCGCCGGTGCCGTCGTTTAGAGACATGTCTACTTCAGAATAACGAAAGCCGCCATTCGCGGAAGCGGCGCTGGTTGTAAAGATGTAAAATTTGTCGGATGTTCCGGGTTTTGTAACGATTACTGCGGCCTGTGAACTCGAAATGTCGCCGAACAGGCCTGTGCCATTCGCCATCACCTGGTGAAATTTGTTCCATACGGTCAGTCCGTTAGTGTAGAACAGCAGGTTCCCAGCTTCGTCCGAAACTGCCGAACAGCCTTCCATCGTATTGAGCTGGCTGTTATAAATCGCCTGGGGAGGATTTGTGTTGAAGTCGATACCGGCTTTGTTTCCGAAATACCACATTCCGGCATTCCCTTGTGAAAAGGATTGGGCAGAAGTCAGGAAAACTAACAAAAAATAGAGTCGGTTCATTGCAGGTTATTTGGATCAGACAAAGGCTTGGGGCTAATTGTCTGATCCAAAGGTATAAAGGTGTGTATTCGGCAATAAAATTTTTTCGATGACCTGCCTATAAAACAGACCAACACCATAAAAACGGAAGGCGGGAAGGCCTGATAAGGATTAAATCAGCACAATTGTAGCCTCAAACAGGATAAATTTGCAGATAATCTGGTTGCGATATAGTAAAACCGAGGAAAGAATGCCTAAGATGGCACTAGCTTCTTTTTGAGGCTATGGCTGTACTTTCAGTCGGGAGTTTGCCTTTCGCAACTTTGCTATTCTGGTACCATACTGTCGACTATTTTGAAAAGGCGCATCCGAAGGTGAAACCAACATTTTTACGTACTTTTGCGCCACTTAAAATATTCCGTTCGATGGAAAAAAAGATTGCCGCTTTTTTGTTCTCCACCCGTTTAATGGCCGTACTGTTTCTTGCTTTTGCCGTAGCAATGGCCGCCGGGACTTTTATTGAGAACGACTACAATACAGAAACAGCAAGGATATTGGTTTATAACGCATGGTGGTTTGAAGGAATTATGCTGTTTTTCATGATCAACTTCCTTGGAAATATTAAAAGATACCAGCTTTATAAGAAGGAAAAATGGGCTACGCTTGTGCTTCACCTGGCATTTATATTTATACTTCTGGGTGCGTTCATCACGAGGTACATTAGTTATGAAGGCATGATGCCGATCCGCGAAGGCGCTGCCGAAAACCAGGTGTTTTCCGATAAAACATTCCTCACCGTATTTGTCGATGGTGAATACAAGGGCCAGATGCGCCGCCGTGTGTTCGAAAAATCACTGCTGCTTTCGCCGGTTACAAACAACAATTTTTCAGTTTCAGGAAAATTCGACCAGCTTCCGTTTGAGGTGAGCTACAAAAACTTCATCATGAATGCTTCCGAGACAATAAAGGAAGACAAAAATGGGAAAACCTACCTAAAAATGGTCGAATCAGGCGGAGGAACGCGCCATGAGCATTACCTTGAGGAAGGACAGGTTGCCAATATCCACAACATGCTTTTCGCACTGAACAATTTCACCAAAGGCGCGATAAACATTAACACTACAGGGGAAAATTATACCATACAGACGCCTTTTGAAGGTCAGTTTATGCGGATGGCTGACAAACTTCAGGGGCGCGTAGGCAAAGATTCCGTGCAGCCGCTGATGATGCGCTCGCTGTATAATGTCGGCGGCGCGCAATTCGTATTTCCCGAGCCTGCCGTCAAAGGCGTAAAGGCGCTGAAATCTGACAATAATTTTAAAGACAAAGAAACCGACGATGCACTTGTCGTTACCATTTCTTCAGAAGGGCAGCAACGCGAAATGACCCTTACCGGTGCCAAAGGCAAAATAGGCGAGCCGGAATCAGTAAAGATCGGCAATCTCGAATACACGCTTTTCTTCGGAAGTAAAGTCTACACGCTGCCATTTAAGATCAGGCTCAACGATTTCATTGCGACAAAATATCCCGGAAGTGAAAAAAGCTACGAATCTTTTGAAAGCCGCGTCACCATTTTGGAAGAGGGCAAAGGAAAGGATTTCGATGCCCGGATTTATATGAACCATATTCTCGACCATGAAGGTTACCGCTTCTTCCAGGCCTCTTTCCAGCCGGACGAAAAAGGAACCGTACTTTCTGTAAACCACGATTCGTGGGGAACAAATATCACCTATTTCGGATATTTCATGCTTTTTTTCGGAATGCTCGCCATCCTTTTTACCAAGGGTTCCCGATTTGCCGACCTGAAGCTCAAACTTGCAAAGGTGAAAGAGAAAAAAGCGAGGTTGATTACGATCATAATGCTGTTTCTTGGGCTGTCTGCATTCAGTCAGGGGCATCAGCATAAAGCGCCTTCAAAGACCGATGTTGATGTATTCATCGCGAAAACTGTCGCAAGCCCCGAACATGCCGAAAAGTTCGGACGCCTCGTTATCCAGGACCAAGGCGGAAGGATGAAGCCGGTAAACACATTTTCATCGGAACTTCTGCGGAAAGTCAGCAAAAGCGACTCCTACAAAGACATGAATTCCGACCAGGTGTTCCTTTCCATGACGCAATACCCGAATGCGTGGTTCGAAGTGCCGCTGATTTACATCAAGCCCGGCAACGACAGCATCAGGAAAATTATCGGAATCGACAGCAAGGCGAAATATGCCTCGTTCATCAGCTTTTTTGACAATGAAGGAAACTACAAGCTTTCCCCATATCTTGATGCGGCTTACTCGGCAGCAGTGCCCAACCAGTTCCAGAAAGATTTTATTGAATCTGACCGGAAAGTCAACCTCCTGAACTCGGCCCTCAGCGGAAGCATCCTGAAGATCTTCCCGATCCCGAACGATGAGAACAACAAATGGGTTTCATATATGGAACTGCATTCCGCCGGGCTCAAAGGCATGGATTCGATCTTTACCCGCCAAATATTGCCTATTTACATCATGGCAGTAAAAACCGGCACAGAGACCAAAAATTATAAGGAAGCTGATTTCTATCTTGACGGGATCAAAAAATACCAGGCAAAGCACGGCAGCCGCGTTATGCCTTCCGCAGAAAAGATCACCTCTGAAATCCAATACAATAAGTACGACATCTTCAAGAAATTGTACTACCTGTATATGCTCGCCGGCGTGATGATGCTGATCTTCACCATTGTCAATATCTTTTTCGAGAAGAAAATCATCCGCATCATTATCAACGTGTTCCATGTTATGATCGCGTGCTTTTTTGTGCTGCATACGATCGGGCTCATCATGCGCTGGTATATTTCCGGCCACGCGCCGTGGAGCGATGCTTATGAGTCGATGATTTATGTGGCTTGGGCAACAATGTTCTTTACGCTGATCTTCGACCGAAAATCAAAACTTACAGTCGCTTCCGGAACATTCGTAGCCTCAATGATCCTGATGATCGCGCACTGGAACTGGATGGATCCTTCCATTGCGAACCTGGTCCCGGTGCTGAATTCTTACTGGCTGATGATCCACGTGGCTGTGATCGTTGCGAGTTACGGGCCGTTTACTTTGGGAATGGTCCTCGGGATCGTATCGATGATCCTGATGCTTTGCACCAACGACCGCAACCGCGCGAAAATGGAACTCAACATCAAGGAAATCACTTATATCAATGAGATGGCACTTACCGTTGGCCTGGTCATGCTTACCATTGGGAACTTCCTCGGCGGGCAATGGGCTAACGAAAGCTGGGGCCGTTATTGGGGCTGGGATCCGAAAGAAACGTGGGCGCTCATCAGCATCATGATTTATGCCTTTGTCATCCACGCACGTTTCGTTCCGGCATTGCGCGGCAGATGGATATTCAACGTCATGAGCGTTTTAGCATTCTATTCGATCATGATGACCTATTTTGGGGTAAATTTCTACCTGAGCGGACTCCATTCTTATGCCAGCGGCGATAAAGTTGTCACGCCATCGTTTGTTTATTATTCGTTAGCGTTGGTCGCTTTGCTGTCGGCAATTTCGTGGTGGAAATACAAAAAATACTTCAAGAAGAAATAAAAAAGAAGAAGCCCTTGAAGAAGGGCTTTTTTTATGGCGTTTCCCTGCGGGACAGCCGGCTTTTCAGCCTCGTGTCCCTGCGGGTCGCGCTTTCCGCTGTGTCTTTTCCGCTGCGCTCCAAAGGACGCCGCTGCAATCGCTAACGCGCGCCTCGTTTATACTTTTCCGAAAACATAAAGCTGTTCCATCGTTGGCGATTCGCTTCCGCCGGCCGGTTCAAGCGTGATTCCGAAAGCATCCGCTTCAGAAGTTGTGCTCAATGGGAATATCCGCTGCTGATCTTTGGTAAAATCATCCAGCAATCCGATGCTTACCGGCGTGAGCGGCCTTAGTGTCAGCGCCCAAACCTGGTAAACCATGCCTTCCGGCGGTTCAGGCAGCCCTGCGGCATCCACATAAACCGAAAGCGTTTCCCTGTTCCAGTATACTTTTGCAGCCGACTTCGGCGCAATATCGCCTCCGGCAAGCGCTACGATCGTATTATTTTTGTCGCGTATCATCGAGAGCACCGACTCGTTTTGTTTGTTCCTGATCTCAAGGTTCACTATCGATTCCTGGAGTTTGTTCTTTTCGTTTTCCATATCCACGGCGCGGTAATCAGTCTCGCGGTATAATTTGAAAAAGAATCCTGCGGCAAGCAGCAGTAACAATGCGGCAGCCCAGCCTGTGTAAGCGGCCCAGTTCCTGCGGCGCATATTGACTACCGGACGCTGCTCTTCGCGTCGCGTTTCGATTTGTGACTTGATCCTGTTATAAACTCCCGAAGAAATAAAAGGCGCAAACCCAGCCGATAATTCAATGACCGCTTTTTCGATGGCTTCAATCTCGTCGCGGACTTCCTTATGTTCTTTTGTCAGTCTCAGGATCTCTGCGTTTTCGTCATCAGAAAGCAATCCGTAAACGTACAGTTCCAGCATTCCAGATTCTATATATTCTCTATAGTCCATTTCCTAAATATGTAAAAAATTCCTGAGATCGTTGATGCAGTTCCGGTTTTGTGTTTTCACGGTTCCCAGCGGTATTTCGAGTTCGTCCGACGCTTCCTGTTGTGTGTAACCTTTAAAGAACAGCAGTTCGATAAGTTGTATACACTTGGGTTTTAGTCTTTTAACGAAGTCTTGAATTCCTATCGCATCAATACGGCTCGAAAGACGGTTTTTGTCATCAAGCAGATGTACGAAATTATCGGCAGAAACGTTTTTTTTGTCGTTTCCGTATCCTTTCGAACGCAGTTTATCAATTGAAGCATTGCGCGCAATGTTCAGGATCCAGGTATAAAACCTTCCTTTGCTGTCGTTATAGGTATCGATATTTCGCCAGATTTTCACAAACACTTCCTGAAGTACGTCTTCCGCGTCCTCCCGGTTTTTTAAATAGTTGCTGATGACGCTGAAAAGGCTTCGGGAATACATATCGTAAAGATGCGAAAATGCTTTTTCATCCTTATTGGCAATGAGCACGAGTAAATCGTCTTGTGTCATGTTGTGGTTTTATACAAACTTACAGAAAATTACTTCAAAAATCGGTTGTGCGTTGTTCGGCAACATTAATAAGTGAAGGAAATATTGTAAAGCCTTTGAAACGACAGTTTATCCCAATAACCCCGCTGGAAGATTATTTTGTCGTCTTTAATATGGAAGAAGCCGCAGCCGCGAAAATCTTTCGGGTCTTTCCACTCCATGATGGCCCATTCGCCGTCTTCAAAAATATTCTCCGGAATGCAAACCATTCGGGATCCTGAAAATTCACGCAGGAACATCTCTTTAATCGCATCCCTTCCGGTAACCGGCTCGTTCGCAACCTGGTGATTTACGGCATCTTCGGCATAGAGTTGCGCAATTTGTTCAGCATCGGCATTATTAAAATGCCCGATCCATTTCTGCAGTATTTCTTTTGGTGTCATATATTTCAGATTCTTCGTTTCTGTAAATATAGGGGATTTCGTGTTATCAGGAAGTTCAAATAGTTGACTTCGGGAGTATAATTATGTAAGAATATGTTGGTTCGGTTGTAAGTTTTATTGAGAAGAAGCTCCTAATTTAGTCTTCCAATTGAGAAATCATGAAAACCCCAAAATCGATTTTTTATCTTGATGACGACATTGATGACTTATATTTTTTTAAGGATGCTGCCGAAGGCCTCGGACATGAAGTGTCGATTTTTATCAATGGAAACGAAATGCTGAAGGCGCTCGTTAAAAAAACGCCCGAACCTGATATTATATTTCTTGATATTCACATGCCGGTGCTCAACGGTGAGGAAATCCTTCACGTACTCAAGAAATCCGACGAATGGAAACACATTCCCATCGTAATGATTTCAGGCGCGTATCCAAAGAAACTGGTTCGTCATTATCTCGAAGCAGGAGCCAATTATCTGATGAAGAAACCCGGCTACAACGATCTCCAGAACACGCTGGACCACGTCATCAATATCGATTGGAAGAACTTCCAGGCGTATGCCTAAATATTTCCTTCCTGTTGTGGCTTGAGCGTTTCCTTCTTGTTCATGATAATTCCGAGGTAATAATATGCAATAACCAGAATGCCCAGGGAAAACGGAATCACAGCGTAATATCTCAGGCTGTCATCTTCCGAAAAGAATTCAGAGATCATCCAATATGCATTCGCAAAAATCCAGAACACTACCGCGACGTTATGGAGCAATTCGCTTTTGATGTCACGCGTTTGCCAGGTAATGAGCAGCGCTGCGCCGATAGTGGGAACAATCATGATTAGGCCCAGTGGTTTCCACAACATCGCCCATGCAAGATCTTTTATAAGCCAGAAAACGATGTGCAGGTTTTCAATTTTTCGGTAGCGGGCGGGAATCTGGTAAAGTGGTTCTTGTGAAGGCATTGGAAGAATATTTCCGCAAACATAACCAATTCGTTAAATATCTTTCGTGGAATCTGCGATGAGATTATTCTTTCAGCTTTACAACATGCAGCTCGCCGTCGCTTTTGATGAGACTGTATTCAAAGCGCTCATTTGCGATATAATAAACTTTTCCGTCAAAGGTCGCGATGCCTTCCACCTGCCGGAACCGTTTCCTGATTTTTATTTTTACAGGTTTTCCACTGAAGAAATTATAATCGGTCACATTTGTAAAAACAAGCAGGAAAGGGCGAAGCCATAAATTATACCCGCAAAGTACCAGTTTCTGCTGCTTTTCATCAAACGAAGCGCCCGTAATTAAAATTCTTGTCTTCAACGTGCTTTTATATCTGGCTTCATAAGTTCCCGGATGTTTCGGCAGTGAGAACAACCGTGTCCGCCGGCCGTGTTTGTATTCTTTGGTAAAAAGAAAAATACTGTCACCGGCGACTGTCATTGCCTCACAATCAAAATTAGTTTTTGACCTCTTGCCTCTGGTTTCTGTTTGGGGCCAGGCAAATCTGATTGTTTCCGTTTTTGGCCGTTGCAGTTCCAGCGATCTTTTTTCTACCCGTACAATTTCGACCGTGTCGCGTCTTCCGGCGTTGTTTCCGATATCGCCAATGTAAAAATAGAGGCTGTCCTGGGCAAGTTCTTCCCAATCCCTTATCTGCAACGGAAGGTTATAAACCTGAATTGTTTTTCCGCTTGCGGTATCAATTGCAAAAAGTTGCGCCGGACCGCTGTCGTTGAGTGCGATCAGCCTGCCGTTCCAACCCGCGAGTCCGGATGCTTCAGGGATGCGCGTGTCCAGCTCGTAAGTTTTCGAAGGCTTGACCCTGCGGACTTGATCCTGGGCAGATGCTCCGTTAAGGAAAATGAGGCAGAGCAGGACCAGGAGAGTTTTCATGGCATAGGTTTCCGGCTAAGATAGGTTATCATTTGTGATAAGATGCCAGATGTGAGAAAGAGCAACTGAGACAAGAAGAGCAAGTAAAGATGCAAGAATCAAGAGATGAGATACAAGAAATATCTTCATCCAGCATCAAAAGCCCGACCTAAACGCTCAACTTTAAACTATTCGTTTATTTAATAGGAACACTTCCCGATGGCATTCTCGTAGTATCATGTTTTGTATACATATCGCCGTCGCTGTTTTCCGCAGCAGTTCCGTCAGCGGCGCTGTAACCTGATTTCTTTTTGGTTCCTTTTGTGCCCATCTGGACTTTCTTGGATTTGTTTACCGAAGTGCTGTTGGTCATCCCGTCAGAACCGTCGCCCGACATTTCATTGGTTCCTGTGGGATCCATCCTTTCGCCAACACCGCCTGAAGCATTGGTGTTGTCTTCATAACCTGCGCCTCCGTTGGTGATATTGCCTCCGGCCTCGCCACTCGTTCCTGAAGCGTTGTCGCCTTCGGCATTCATCTCTGTGGCTTCATTGCCTGTGGCTGTGTTTTCAGCATCCGTTTTCTTATTGCACGATACTGTCATGGCGCCCGCAAGCAGCAGACTTCCGATGATATTTAAAATTGGTGTTTTCATTCTGTTGGTTTTTCTTATAAATTTCGGAAATTACTATAGAAGCGGGTTACACAATTTAGAGGAAGATTTGCAGGATTTCTTTCACTGAATCATATAAATCGGCTTTGCCGGGCATGTTCCTCAGCCTGTGCCGACACTTCGACCAGCAATACCGGTGTCGTCCTGAAATTATCCACAATGCTTTTTACATGCCGCATCCTCCGCTTGTGGGTTACCGTCCGAAGGTAAATGCACAGGATACGATCGGGGAATTGTGCCGCAATATCGGTGTAGATCGAGGCATCGTGTTCTCCGCTGTCGCCAATCAGGATAAACTTCAGGTCAGGGTATGCGTTCAGCAGGTTGATGATCTCCTTTTGCTTGTGTGGCTTTTCCTTTCCCGTCACCTTTTGGAAAATGCTGTTGAAGCTCCGCAAAAGGATCGGCCCTTTTGGAAAGCCGTTGTGGTCGAGGAAAACACTGAGGTAACGGTACATGTTCCACGGACTGTTGCTCAGGTAGAACACCGGGTTTTTTTCTTTGCCTTCAAACGCCCTTGTGAAGCTTCCGGTATAGTTCGGGAGCTCCTGCCAGCGGAATCCTGCGATAAGCATTTACAAAAAGGGAATTCCGCAGGACTTTCCATTTCAGGAAAGATGTCACGCCCGTGTCCAGGATCGTGTCGTCAATATCGCTGATGATGCCATAGTCGGCTTCTTTTTCCGGAACCAGGAATTCCCCGGTAATGGTTTCGGAGCTGATGTGCCGGGTGTCGCAAACACTAAGTTGGAATGTTGCCCAGCCTTCATGGTCGGTCAGCCCTGAAATATCCGCCGGAAGCACTTCATCGATCAGGAAATAGCCTTTGCGGTCGGTTGTGGTGCCGACTTCAAAACCGGCTATTTTCAATACAATGGCAAGGTTGCCGATCTCATGTGTGTCAAACTGCCCCAACGCATTGCGTATCGTCTGCAGAAGCGACTGTTTTTCAGAGTATACCAACGGAGGATTGTCAAGTACGCGGCCTTTTACATAAATCCTGAAACTGGTGCCATAACTGCGGTAGGGTACAATCAGGATTTTCTGAATCGTGTAGTTGTTGAAGAGTTTCTGGAGCCGTTTGCGCATTTCATAGGTTTGTCACTAAAATAATGAAATTATACGGCGTATGAAAGCAGCTAAATATCAGCGCCTGAATTGCAAAATTTACCCCGCTTATTCGGTAGTAAAATCAATCAGGTACGGCTTCAGCCTCACGCCATTTTCTTTCTGGAAATTGTTTGAGATCAGTATCTGATAACGGCGGTTCGGTTGCAGGTCGGCTGTGAACGTCCATGTTTTTTTATCGGCAGACCACATTCTTTCTGCTTTTATAACCGGGAAAGCAGCGTCCCCTAACGGACCGTAATCTATACTGGTATGGTATCCGTTTAAAGGTTCTGAAAAAGTGACCGTGATGGCTGTTGTTCCCGGCCGCACCTTTTTGCTTCCGTTGGCAAAAGGCTGTACCGATACGATCACCGGGCGTTCCTTTTCATAATCGTCATACAAAGCGCTTAGTGTCTTCGGGAGGAATTGTGTCTTGTTCACGATCCGCTCCACTTCAGCCTCATCTGTAAAATCCAGTTCAATGAGTTCCTGGATGGCTTTTGATTTATCATCAGACAAATTATAATAGCGTTCGCAGATTTCATAGCCTACGTAATACCCGAGATCTCTTACCCCGAAGGAGTTGCGGTTTTCGCCCCACAGCCAGTTGTAGTCGTTGCTCATTAAGTACAGGTCTTTTACAAATTGCTCTTCAATGGCCTGTTCATTGGCTTTGCCGAATGCAATGGCCGGACTGTTGGATTTTTTCCCTGTAGCCGTGCATGCGACGAATTCCGCCACACCTTCGTAAAGGCATTTAGAAAGCAGGTTATGAATGAGTTCCTTCTGCTGCGTATGAATGTATTCGTGTGTGCACAACAACCCGATGTTTTGCCGCGGATTATAGTCTTTGTAAAAAGTTTGCCGCCATGCGGGAAGTTCTTCAATTACAGTGGAATTGTCGGCCAACGCAAGTTCAGCGCCCAATAGGATCCTGTCGCCTTCACTGGTGCCGTTGGTCCTGAAAGCGCCGATAGCGTAATATATTACTGCCGGCTTCATCGCCGGATAAAGCTTTTTCAGGAGTGCGATGTCGGAAGATATTTCGCGGCTGGGCTCATCGGTATCCAAAGTTTTTGGCCGTATTGAAGCCCAGAACTTCGGGTATTTCCTGATGGCGTCAACAAATTCCTTATCACTGTAGTTGCGTACGCGTATCAGGCTTTGCAGGCCGGGCGTGGCCTTGTCGATATAAAGTTCCCTCAGGTAACGGTATTGCATCACGCTGTCCTGCGTGGTGACGATTTTGTCATAGGCGTTCCAGAAGTTGATGATATCATCCTTGACAATGTTTTGCCCGGAAGTCCCCGATGTAATCCACAAACACGAAACCAGGAATAGTTTCATGATATTGTTTTTCAGGTTTGCAGCTTTCTGTCGCACAGGCGGATGGGTTTATATAATTAAATGTAGTAAAAAACATTAGGTGTTGGAAATAAGTTGTTTAATCTGAAACGCGAGTTGCCTGAAGTCCACAAAAAAAGGCACCGAAAGATGCCTTTTTAGAATGCCGATATAGTTACTTTTTTAGGAACCTCAATGTCGATACGCTTCCGCCCTCGAGCGTCAGGGTTACAAAATAAGCGCCCGGTGCAAGATCGCCAGTGGCAACCGAACCATTATCGATTGCTGCAGTTCCGATCCTTCGTCCTGTTACGGAATATAGTTCAGCAGATAGAACCACTGTGCCAGAAGAAATATACAGCGCCGATTCTACCGGGTTAGGATAAATTGAAATATTCTTTGCTGTCGCGTGTGTATCGACACCCAAAGGCGTAAGTCCGGCAAAAGTAATTACAGGCCGTGTGGTTTTTGCCTGTACCGATGTGGCCGGAAAGCTTCCGGTATAATTTAACGGCGGGTTTGCGGGGTCGGGATTGTTTGCCGGTGTGTCATTCCGGAACATTAGCGACATGATATTGGCCGAAGCTGCGCCCTGAAGGTATAAAATCGTACCTGAATCAAATTCCGGCTCATTGGCATCAACGGTAATGACCAGGTTGTCGGTACCATTGTAAACAAAGGGCTGCGCCAATGTCATAGTGACCGTATTTCCGATACGTGTAAGGCTTCCGTTGGTCAATACATGCGCTTGTGCCGATATCGGTATCCAATCGGCTCCTGTTGCGCTGAGTGCAGGAGCGTAAGATGATCTTGTTGTATGCCCGATCCACACATCAACCATGTCATCCGAATTGGTGATTGGCTCAGAAGAATTAAGCTGGAACTGCAGCGCCGTGATGTTGCCCGCAGCATTGAGTTCTGAAGCCAGATAAATAGTCTGTGACAATGAATAGCCGTAATAGTTTGAAACAGGAGTCGACAATCCGGCGTTGCTGTCAATACCGCTGCCGCTGCCGACGGTTACTTGCGATTGTGTCAGTGAAGCGGTCAGCAATGCCGCAAAGAGTAATGTTTTTTTCATAAGAAGGTTAAGGTTAAGGTGCCAAATATAGGGAATAGGCATGGAAATACATTCCTTGATGAAATAGCGTTGAAAAATATTATTTGTAGTTGAATATCAACAGCTTGTCGCGCCAGCTTTCTGTCTTTACAGAACAAAATTCCACTTTTAGAAAGAATATTCGTTTCCTAAAGAATACCTTTGCAAAAAAATAAGGATATATGAAATGGAGATTACTTTTAGGCTGCGCATTTCTTACGCTACAGCTTCAAGCGCAATGTTGGGTATCTTTTGACCCAGGCTTTAACCACGCTACGGCAATCAATACCGACGGGCGACTCAGGACCATAGGCTACAACGGCTACGGACAAATTGGCGACGGAACCAATATCGAAAGGCATATCTTCACGATGGCCGGGAATGAATATGATTGGATTGCAGTGTCTGGCGGAGGCAACCATACCATGGGATTGCGTGCCGACGGAACTTTATGGACGTGGGGACGGAATGTGAACGGGGAACTCGGCAATGGTACGCCGGGAAATAAAAATATTCCGACACAGGTGAGCACCGACACCGGATGGACTAAAATATGGGCAGGCAGCTTCAACTGCTTCGCACTAAAAAGTGACGGAACACTGTGGAGCTGGGGACACAACTTTTACGGGCAGCTCGGGCATCCAACAGTGTCGGGAAATATACCCGGACAGGTCGGGACCGATACAGACTGGCTCGACGTTTCCCCAACACCAAACTTTACCGTTGCCATCAAAACCGATGGTACGTTGTGGCAATGGGGCCAGGCACCAGGCGGTGGCGGCACAGAACCTGTACAGATCGGCACTGCTGCAGACTGGCTCATGGCTCATGGCGGAGATGAACACGTGATCGCACTCAAGTCTGATGGCAGCATCTGGACCTGGGGCAACAATCAATATGGTCAGCTCGGAAACCCAAATGCCAATCCAGACGGTAGTTTCATGCGGCGCGTAGGAACTGATAACGACTGGACAATGGTATCTGCCGGACAGGACCACTGCCTGGCGCTGAAAGCCAATGGGAGCATGTGGTCATGGGGCGATGGAGCCTATGGTGCGTTAGGCCTCGGCAATGTGACCGACTTCAATACGCCGCAAATGGTAGGCACTGCTACCGACTGGCAGATCATCAAGAGCGAAGGTGCGCACAACATGGCCCTAAAAGCCAATGGAACCTTACACTCCTGGGGCGAAAACACGTATGGTCAACTTGGGGTGGTATATCCGAATGGCAACACGCCTTCAGTCTCTCCTTGCCCTACAATGCTTGAACTGAACGAAATGACAGCGCCAGTATTTGCACTGTACCCGAACCCTGTCAACAGCATCCTCTATCTTGACAACCCCGCAGCATTGCCCCTTACAGGCTTTCGGGTCATTGACCAGACGGGTAAGGTTATCATGGAACATCACGGTGAAGTTACCGTGGTTGATGTGAGTGCACTGGCACGCGGATTTTACTTTTTGGAATTGCAGGGCGAAAGCATCTCAGTTTTAAAGTTCATCAGGCAATAGATTCCAAAATTCAACGCAAATAATCATCTTCCTGTAAGTTTCTTTTGCAATAGTATAACAGCGGCGGTCAGTATTTTGTTAATTTGTAACTGAAAATTCTCCGCCGAAGATGACGGGTGTCAGGCCTGCTGAGGAGGCTGTAAGGGAATGTGTACTTTCCACCCGTTCGTACACATAAAATTCCTACGTCGGCGCGCAAGCGGAAACCGATCAGCAACACGGCGGTTCGGAGAAATCAAAGTCCTTCGGGACTTTTTTTGTTTCGTTCAATGAGCGGCATAAGGTTAAGTCAGATTAAGGCCTCAATTGTAATGCGGAATTTGTAATTTAAAGGGAAAAAGCAACAATGGCTCAAAGGCACAATTCACTTCTTGAAGGACCGGTGCTTGTCTCATTATTAAAGCTTGCAGGCCCGATTGTCCTTACTAACCTGCTTCAGGCGGCTTACCAATTGGTCGACGCGTTCTGGGTAGGCCGGCTCGGAGGTTACGCCGTCGCCGCTGTTTCCATCAGTACCCCGGTAGTATTTTTAAGCATGTCGCTCGGAATGGGTTTCGCCATGGCTGGGTCAATTTTAATAGCGCAATATTACGGCGCCGGAAATACCAAAAACGTCAGTCATATCGCGGCGCAGACACTCTTGCTCGTGGTAGTCCTGTCGGTATTGCTCGGGATAATCGGATGGCTGCTGAGCCCGTTCTTTTTGGACCTGCTAAAGGTAAGCCCCGATGTGTACGAAGGCGCTTTGGGATTCCTGCGGGTGTCGTTTATCGGACTCGTATTCAATTTCAGCTTCTTTGTATTTCAATCGATCATGCGTGGCGTAGGGCAGGTGATGCTTCCTGTCTATATTGTCCTCGGAACCGTGGTGCTGAATTTTGCTATCGACCCTTTGCTGATCTTTGGCTGGGGCCCGGTCGCAGGACAGGGCGTTATGGGTGCGGCACTCGCCACATTGTGTACGCAGTTCATCGCCTGCCTGATTGGATTTGCGGTTTTGTTCAGAGGGAAGCATGGTGTTACCATTTCATTATCTGATTTTAAGCCTGATTTCAAGCACATCAGGCGCGCATTCTCCATCGGTTTTCCATCGTCGATTGAACAGTCAATGCGGGCGCTCGGCATCATGCTGCTCACATTTCTGATCGCCGGATTCGGGACAGTGGCCGTAGCCATTTACGGAGCGGCCTCAAACATTCTTCAGGTCATACTTATTCTGGCCATCGGTTTTTCAATGGCGATATCAACAGTGGTCGGGCAAAATATCGGTGCCGGTAAAATCGAGCGCGCTTCCCGTGTCGCTGCCATTGGTTCACGGTTAAGCTTCGGGGCATTGTCAGTCCTTGGCATCATCGTCTGGTTTGCTGCTGCCGATCTGGTGGCTTTCTTTGTTCCCGACGATCCCGCCATCATAACAGGTGGCGCACGTTTTCTCCGCATTATGTGCCTGTCTTGGGGATTTCTGGGTTTGCAGATGAGCCTGACCGGTGTATTCCGCGCCGCGGGAAGTACGATGACCGCCATGATGCTGACCCTCGTGTCGCAGTGGGTTTTGCAATTTCCGCTCGCCTACATTCTTTCGCATAAGGCAGATTTGGCTGTCGACGGCATCTGGTGGGCATTTCCAACATCAAACGTGCTGATTGCCTGCATTACCATGGCAGTATTTGCAAAAGGCGACTGGAAGAAGAAACGGCTTACCGATGAGGATGAGGAACTCACATCAAAAGTTGCGGTTGAATCCACTGCGGATGAAGGAATTATTAAATAATCGCGTAACGATGGTGCTTGTTGTTGAACAGATTCAAATAAAGTGCAGATGGTTAAGCTGAGATTTTGAAGAACGGAAATCGAACAGGTTAAATAGGCTGTGCTGCCGGCATACCTGTGAAGTATTTCCTTTTCCTGATGGTATATGGTTTATTTCTAGGCTTTTAAAAATTATTGAAAAGTCTTCGACAGCTTCAACAATTGTTGTTCTTACGTTAAGAAGCACTGCATACTGATGCTTAAATCGTAATTTGAGGCAAAACAGATATTATGAAGACAACACTACTTTTGATTCTAATGTTTCATTTGATGTGTCCAGACGGATATTCGCAGGAATTCCAAATCGGGCATACCACAACGACATTTGTCGACGGCTCAAGAGGTGACAGGAATATCTCGGCAGAGATTTATTATCCCGCAGATTCAGCAGGAGACGATGTCGCGATAACTGCAACAGAAGGTGCGTTTCCCGTCCTGGCTTTCGGACACGGATTTGTTATGGATGTAAACGCGTATGAAAACATCTGGAGCAATGTTGTGCCGCGCGGTTTTATCATGGTGCTGCCAAAGACCGAAGGCGGCATACTTCCCTCGCATCTTGAATTTGCTAAAGACCTTGCATTTGTCATCAATGAAATGCAGGTTGCCGGACAAGATCCGACATCTCTCTTTTATAACCGTATCAATGCTGCGAGTGCGGTCATGGGACACAGCATGGGCGCCGGCGCAGCTATCCTGGCTGCCACGCTCGACTCAAACATAAGCGCCCTTGCCGTACTCGCTCCTGTGGAAACCAATCCGTCGGCCATTGATGCTGCCGGAACCATATCAATCCCTTCGTTGATATTTGCCGGAAGCAATGACTGCGTAACACCGCCCGCAACAAATCAAATTCCGATGTATGATGCGCTGCCAGGCGATTGTAAAACCTACATCAGCATCACCGGTGCGAGCCATTGCCAGATGGCAAACTCGAATCTTCTTTGCACCATCGGGGAAATCACATGTTCGCCATCGCCAGACATCTCAAGGGATGAACAGCATGAGATAATCAATAATTATCTGGCGGACTGGCTTGCATCACAACTGAAGGAAGATTGCACTGCCGGATCTTTATTTGACCAGCATATAATGTCTGATCCCGGCATTACGTTCCAAAAGAATTGCCTCCAGTGTGAGCCTCTTGCCAATGTCGACTTCCATGAACGTGATTTTTATGTATACCCGAACCCATTCAGCAACCAGATCAATGTCTTCATTGATGATACAAGGCCCATGGTTTTCACGTTATATGACTTCCAGATGAGAAAGGTTACGGAGGCTGCTGTGAACCAATTAACAGAAATAAGCCTGCCCGTTGCGTCCGGTATCTTTTTCTATACCATCAAACACGAAGGAAAGCTGATGAAAAGCGGAAAGCTGGTCAGGCAGTAGTGAGAGCTGTGTAAAACTTATCGTCGGAATGAGGGAATTCGATCGCAAATCAGTTTATCTGATCTGATACTCCACATAAAGCGTCGCGGCAATCCGCACCATTCCTGTATTTATTCCTATGGATTGGTTTGAAACTGCTGACGCTTGCTCCATTGTCGCATCTGAGATGAACCCTCTCGCTTGTGGCATCGAAGATGTCATTTCAATATTGCCTATTTTGAGTACTTCCTTTTCGTCTTCGGGTAGTTTTTCCAAAAGCTTGTCAGCCAATGTCCCTGATTTTTTCAACGCCTGAAGATAAGCTTCATTCTGTAGACTGTCGATCTTTGAATGCGTATAGCTGAGATCGCTGAGTTCAAGGTTCCTGTTTTCCAGTAGTTCGGTATAAACCTCATCGAGTTTGTCGATGTTTTTAATGGTCACGATCAATGTGGTCGTACTTCTGTAGCCCTCAAACACATTTGAATTGTTGCGCCAGGTGTAGCTCTTATTCAGGTTGACCGAAGTTGTAAGGATATCATTCTTCTTGATGCCAAGTGACTGCAGCCTGCCGATCAGTTCATTGGATTTAGTCACCAAGCAATTCTTCGACGCTTTTACAGAGTTTTCCAGACAGTATAAAGCGATGTGAAATGCCGCCTCATCGGGCAACGCCTCAACCTCGCCATTGGATTTGATCATAATCGTCTTAAACGCCGGATCGGTTCCGGTTGTGCGTTGGCAACTGACAATGGCGAGCAGGCAGGCAAGTGTGATAAATCTTTTCATATTTTATTGAATAAATTATGTGAACAAATAACGACTGGTCCGGCCATTATAGAGAGAAGAAACGATAATGCAATGTTCGGCAGAACACTGAGCTGCTAATATAGGATATTATACAAATATGGTCACAAGTTTTTCTTTTACGGCACTTCAATGTCACCGATACAAGGATTTCAATTCGATATAAAGCATCAAAAATCGTTAAAGCACGTAAGGCATTTCGTTCAACGTTTTTTATTGTTATTGATGGGTATTCTTGTGTTCAAGGCACTTACTGATAGTATCTTCGTGTATTATTCTGTTACAGCAGAACGTCAAAACACAATCAATATGAAAAAAATTACGCAACATTTAGTGGCGCTGGCCTGCATTGCATCATGTGGCCTTTTTGCCCAAAACGGGAGCGCCGGCCCCGATAGCGGCGACCTGGCTTATGCCGGTTCAATCGAAGAAAACAATGGCGATATCCTTTACTACCGGGTCGAGGAAAAAACGAACATGAAGTTCGGAGGCCATGTCCGGACATATAAAGTCTCGCACCTGAGCCTTGTCAGCAAAACCAATCTTGGACCGGGGAATACACGGACGGTGACACCGGTTTATGCGAATAAGCCGAAGGAGGAGAAATAATTCAAGATCAGCAATAAAATGTCTTCGTTGACGATGTGAGAGATAGCAGAAACGTAGCTCACGCTGTCTGGAACGGCTTGGTTATGGAAATATTTGATTTTATCGATTATTGTCTGGAAATCCTGCTACAGTTCGTCTAATAGTTTATTTTCTACCTCCGCCGTATTTGTCGCTTTTTGGATTTAGCTGTTCTGAACGGTTGTCCAACCCTTTTTGATACGTATCATTTGTGCCGGTTGTGCCGCTATTGCTATTGTTTGCATCTGATTTATGATCATTGTCCTTATCCATGATTATTTTATTTGTTATTTATCTATGTAGTTCATGCATCATTGCAATGCGGGCCGAATATAAGTTTGTAACTAGCATTTCATGCCTAAAAAGCATCCACCAAGGTAAATTCCCGGGACTAAAAGTTATGTTTTAGGATAGCATTCACCAATAAATTCTATATCCCTTCTAGATAAGTAGTTATTCATGCCCACCGAAAAGCCATCCAGTGTAAGCTCCGCAGGAATTGGGTACAGCATTATGGATTGGGTGTCGAATTCGCTGTTCGTAACTTCTTTTTGGTCAAATTGCTTAAAAATGTTATTATCAACCTTAGCTTCATCCCATGGTGGAGTTTGTGTCCTTTTGTAGTAGTCATAAACTGCCGGTTTGTTCCAGTTGATTTTAGAATCCGGACTTTGGTGTTCATGTATGCAGCCGAGGCAATGGCCAAATTCATGCGTTATCGTCCTGTTGAATTCGGTAGATGTAGTGGTGTTGCTGAACCATCCAAAATTCATTGTTGGTAAAGATTGATCCTGAATATTCAATGCATCTGTTCCCACGCATGACCAGGAGCCTTTGCCCGTCATAAAGGCAATTCTTATTTCCGCATCTCCCGAATCTGTGAAATTGAACTTAATATTCGCATGGTTTTCCCATTCTCTTGCATACCGCACCACATTCTCCTGCAGGAATTGGGATCCTCCAAGGAATTTAACCTTCAGTACCTTTCCGTTAGCCCAAAGTTTTCGTTTCTCGAGGGCAAGTTCTAAAAGGATGTTCTTGCTGTCAGCTTTGGCATATAATAACTTATGAAAATCTGCATTCTTTTTTGAATCGATCAGCAACTGTTCGGTTAAAGTGTCTGAACCGATTATTTTACTATAGGATTCATTCACAACGTTATCCTCCCGCTCCCTGTAAGCGTTGTAAAGACCGAAAAGTCTGTTATCGAATTCATTGTTCAGGTCTACGCAAATTTTGATATCCTCCATAATGTTGTGTAAGTTGCCTTATCAATTATGGAAATATAGAAGATTAACTTTTTTGTGGATATTCTTTCTGCTGAACTACAAAATAACCCGATTAATTACTCAAAAAACCTTGTGGTTTTGTACGATACGGATAATAAAGCTAATATATCATATGCGGCATGAAGAACTCTGGCAAGCCTGGAGGTTATGTTGTATGTTTTGGTCGTGTGCGGCTAAAATTCCCCTATCGGCGTGAATTTATGTTTTTTCCACAACCTGCGATACGCTTTTCCTTCGATAAACCGATAAAAGCATATCGTCCTGATATGTTTCGATTGCGGAAGCATCAGCGTGACGCAATGGCCCGTGGGCAGGTGAACGATTTGGTGAATGTCGGTCGCTTTTACAAAATGTGATGTTCCCGGCTTTCGTTCGAGTTCGGTGATTGCCACTTCACCCGATTCGCTTATCGTATAAATGCGTTCAGTATATCCGCCACTCAAAATGTGGGTGATGAAGTCAAAAGGATGGTCATGCGGATCGCCGGTGTCAGGAGCGGTGAATTCATTGAATGACGCTTCAAAAGGGAGTCCGTGGACATGGTGTTTCCTAAACTCTTTTGATCTTTTTTCGGGTTTTATGGAGAGTTTCATTTGAGTCGCAATCAGTAAAGTCACAAGAACGGACGATCTCGATTATTATTTGGCAACTCCTGCAACTATCCACAAAATCCACATACTTTTGAGAAGCAGCGTTAGTAAAAAATATGTAAATTATTAACAATGTAGGTTTTAATACTTTAGATTTGCGTCCATCAAAAAATGACTATGAAAAAATTATTACTTATTTGTTTGCTCGCCGGCCAGGCTGCCGTGGCACAATCTGCATGGCAGGCAGTTGGTGTGGATGATTATAATCAGGTGTCGGATGTTACAAGCGCGAACAACACGCTTGACTTTGACAGCAACAATGTTCCTTACACAGCGTATGTGGAAATGTTTACTACCGAAAAGGTAACGGTACGCAAATTTATCAACGGAATCTGGACCACTGTTGGTCAGCAAGGATTTTCAACTGGTGGCGCATTCTATCCCGTACTGGACATAAACAGCAATGACGTTCCTTATGTTGTTTATTATGACGATTCTGTTTTCGGACTTGTCGTAAAGAAATTTAACGGAACAAACTGGGAATCTGTCGGGACCGATGGATTTTCTGCAGGTGGCAATCATACTAATATAAAGCTTGACCACAACGATGTTCCATACGTTACCTTTTCGAATAATACTACAACAAAACTATCTGTCTTTAAATTTAACGGAATTAGTTGGGAATTGGTCGGTGCTCCAGACTTTACACCTTCAGGAACTTACTTTTCAAGTATGGCATTCGACAGCAACAATGTTCCGTATATCTCCTACAACGCAGTTGGAAACGGTCAGAAAACAACTGTGAAAAAATTTGATGGTACAAGTTGGATTAATGTCGGAACACCGAGCATTTCCACCGGTGAAGCCCATTGGGCGTGGGTTGCGATAGACAATGCAGACATGCCTTATGTCACATATAGTGATGAAGGCCACAATGATAAAGCAATCGTTAAAAAATACAATGGTACCGCATGGGTAAATGTTGGCTCAGCAACTGGTGTAACTTCAGCGCGCGCAGATCACCCCAATCTTGAATTCGATTCAGCCAATGACCCATACATTGGTTACAAGGACTACACGACCTCAAGCGGAATGGTCAGAAAGTTTAACGGAACGTCGTGGCCGGCGATCGGTTCTGCCTATACTTATACAACCGGCGATGTTACAAGCAACTCATTCAATTTCAAACTTGACAACAATGATGTGCCGCACATCGCTTATGCAGTTTATACGGGAAGCGCACATTTCGCCCATGTCGACCGGTTTAACGGAACAAGCTTCGCACGGCTCGGTGCTGAAGGATATTCTGACGGAAGTACAATAATAACCGACATTGCACTTGATTCCAATAATTTACCTTACTCGGTTTACAGGGATTCCGGTGTGCTAAATAAAGCAAGCGTAAAGAAATTTAATGGGACAGATTGGGTAGTGGTCGGCGCCAAAGGATTCTCTGCCGGAACAGCCGATTATACATCGATTGCAGTAAATACTGCTAATTCACCTTATGTCGTCTATAAGGATGGCGCCAATGCCAATAAGGCGAGCGTTGAACGTTTTGACGGCACCGCGTGGGTTCCGGTCGGATTGCCCGGATTTTCCGCAGGGGAAGTCGATTATACAAGCATCGCCATCGGACCCGACAACATTCCTTATGTTGCTTATGTAGATGCAGGCACTGCATATAAAGCCACTGTCAAGAAGTTTAACGGCACAGCATGGGTGACAGTTGGAACCGCGGGTTTCTCTGTTGGTGATGCAAATTACACTGCGATTGCCATCGACGGAAACAACGTACCATATGTTGTTTTTAGAGATACCGGAGTAGGATCCAAAGCCACGGTAATGAAATTTAATGGTTCGGTATGGGTATCTGTAGGCGCGGCAGGCATATCGGAAGGCGCTGCTTCTTACACCTCGATTGCCTTAGACACCAACAACATGCCTTATATAGTTTATAAGGATGCCACTTATTCCAACGGAGCGACCGTAAAGAAATTTGACGGTACGTCGTGGGTAACGCTAGGGTATGAGAATTTTACGTTAGGTACAGCCGAATTCCCGGCAATTGACGTTGACAGCAACAACACTCCGTATATCATTTATAAAAATGTGACATCGGGAAATAACAAGGCAACGGTGATGAAGTACGATGGTGCGTTCTGGTTGCCGGTTGGCGACAGCGCTTTTTCGGCGGACACAGTGTCCAGTACAGTGATTGCCATCGGAACGAATGATATTCCATACGTAGCCTATATTTCCGGCGGCGCATTTGCGAAGTACTACGGTCCTGAGGTATTAAGCACGAACGATAATAATGTATTCAACTCCGGTTTTATAGTATACCCGAATCCGGTGAAAAACGTCTTGCACTTCTCTGGTGATGGAAGCGTTTACTCCATTGCGATATATGATATGCTAGGCAAATTGGTTTTAACCAGCCATGAAGAGGAAGTCAATGTTGCACCGCTTTCAAAAGGCATATATTTCGTAAAAGTACATTCCAATGGAGGAACACAGACTGTTAAGGTTATCAAGGAATAAGATCTTTCTTATACATTAAAAAAAGTCCCTAAATTGGGACTTTTTTTTTGTTTCTGGGAGGTGAAGTTTTAGCGTTAAACGCATCCACAGATTTTTAAACCATTTGTCGCACACTGTTTCTCTAAAGAACTTACCTGGCTTTCAAAGCCTCAGTAATTGCAAGCCTGATCTATCACTCTTTTTTATCCCACTGTAGGATATTATCCTCAAGCCGCAAGTCGATCATCAGGTAATTAGGATCAATACCTCCACTGTCGGGTTTTCGAGGAACTATAATCTGTATAGTCTGTTCCCCTGATCGGAAACGGTGCATTTTTAGGTAAAGTGGCTCATTCAGGTCTTTGCCTTGCTCATAAATACCGATTTCCAGCCAGTCATTCATCGGCATCTCTTTTTCTCTGCCTGAATCATCAATTACCACCTTCTGAACATAAACCTTCATCGTTACCTGCCATTCTCCCGTTTTAATTTGGTCCGCTGAAAATTGCTTTGTTTTGAGTCGCCAGTAACTGTTTGTCTTAAACAGATCAACTAACAGGTAATCGAGCGAGTCGGGGGTAACCTTTTTCAACTCCCGAAAGAGATCAAGAGTAGTTGGCAGTGGTATCTCGCCTGTATGGCGTTTTTCAATCAGATTCCTGAGCGCCCCATTAATTTTCTTTTTACCGATATACTTACTTAAGGCATACATCGCAAGTCCGCCTTTTTTATAGTATAGAAAGGGTTCATTTGCACGAAGTAAACTGGCTGATGCCAGGGATCGCGGCGTTTGATAAGAGGAATGAAGATAGTTTACATATTTCTGCAAATGACCAGCACCATAATTTTTCTCAAGCACCTGCATTCCTGAATATACTGCCAGGCCTTCAATAAGCACACCGGCTCCCTCAACATTGGCAGGTGTCAGCCGGGCCATTCCCCACCATTGGTGCGCCACTTCGTGAGCCATAACATAATAGGGAAGATCGAAGCCGTTCGGACTGTCATCCGGATTCATTAAAGCATACTGTTCTCCATAATAGATGATGCCGCCATCAGCATTTGCTCCACCGCCATCTCCGGCGCGCTCTACCAAAGTGATATATCCGAAAGGATAAGGACCGAAATGTTCCGTATAATACGCCAACGAAGCTTCTGCGCTTTGCAGCATCCGGTTTATGTTTTGAGCATGATCGGGATGATAGTAGATCCGGATGTCAATATCATTCCACTTCCGTTCCTGCACTAAATAGCCGGCGGATAATATCGAATATTCGCCCCCGATCTGTCCATCGGTTTTGTACTCAAAGTACCTTCGGTCGCCTTTAATCCAGGTTCGCTTCAAAGCGCCCGGTGCAACCGCAACTTCATCTTTTGCCGTTCCTATAATAGCCTCCAGGGTAGTCTGATCTGTGCTGAAGGCTTTTTTAATAATGGTCTTATCATATAGGAGCGGTATCTCGGGGCGGGGCGGAAGACCATACTTTATTCTGGAGGGCGCATCTTTGATTTCCCTGTAGTGCTGATAACCGATGCCGGGAAGCAGGTCAAAATTCGTAAAGTAGGTTCCGTTGTCCACGACCAATGCTTTTGTACCATTATGTTCAAATCCCTGCTGCTTATAGTGAACCATAAAGTTCATCTTCAGCGTATCTCCAGGTTGTAAGGGTTTCTTAAGTGCAAATATTTGGTGGATTAGTTCTTTGTCTTTCAAAACCCTAAGAGCCGGCACATCGAAATTTACTTCAGTAAAATCTATGCCCGAAGCATTCCCTGCATGTATGGAGTCAATTGCTACGGTATCTTTATTGACAAAGGTATAAACGGCGCGGATATCAGCCTGCTGTCGGTCGGCGAATAGCTCAACATGCAGTTTTGTGGCGATCAGATGCGGCTGGGGAGTATTTCTGTAACGCCCGTACTGTTTTTCGTAATTAGCCCGTCGCGCTGTAATGTCAGACGCCGTCATGTAGTGGTTCAGCACATTGGTATTATAGAAGATCAAGCAACCCAGGCTAATGATAAGGATTGCACCACTTATCGTCAGCCAGGCTGTGGGCCTGTCGAACCGGAGCTTTGCCAATCGAAGGCGATCTTTTATGCCATATTCCCTGCCGCGAACCCAAAGCAGTTTGGCTGCCACTGCAAGCAGCAGGCACCAGCCAATCCAGTATCCCTTAAATAACAGCCACGGTCCGGGCGTGGGGCCGAAGCCACGCATGTCGGTGTACCACCATCCCGCGTCTGCCCCGAAGACAGCCATATTATGCTCCACACCAAATTTTGAAGGGAAAGCCATAAAACTATAAATTACAATTACGAGGAGGTAACCGATGTATTTCTGGTTTGCTATAATGTGAACCACGAAGACAAGCCATGTAAATATCAGATAGTCTATTAGTTGAAGTCCAAAAAGAGATTGCAGATATAGCCCGATTTCCACTTTATCGTAACCGGGGTACAATTGCATCAGTATACCTCCGGCCATCAGTAAACCCATCCATGTTACGATAATGAGGCCCAAACCTAAAAATTTCCCTATAATGATTACCCAATCCGATGCCGGTGCCGCATCAGCAATTTCGCCCAGGCCTGCGTCCCGTTCACGCCAGACAAGTTCGCCAACGAAGAACATGATAAGTAGTGGGATGATGACCCACAGTGAACCGACATTGGTTACAGGAGCGGCCAGATAAGCTACCACCTGCTGGGTCGTCGGTAACAGCGGCATGCCCAGCACATTGATGATAAGGTTGCCGAATGCGGCTGAGATCAGGGCAACAGCACCAACCAGCGTAAGTCCTATGGGATGTTTTGCTATTTTCTTAAATGATGTCCCTGCAATTCTGATGATCTGATGGAAATTCGTCGTAAGTCCAAAGTTTCGCTGAACCTGCGGAACAGAAATACCGGCTTCTCTGATGATTTGGCTGTCGGCAAACGTGTCAGCCTGTATTTTTGCCAATTTTAATCGGTTCAGCCAGCCAGTTGTTGCTGTATTGGTAAAATCAAAGCGGCGGTAGGTAAATAATAACAACCCTGCCGCAAACCCAGGCCACAGAATGCGATTCAAAAGAAACATACCTTCCAGCGCGATAAGCCGGGTATTTTTTTCAGTTACGGTCCACGTGCCGAGCTCGCTGGTTAAAATACCGGAAGGACCTACGGGATCAAGCAATTTTGCGAGGTCCCAGTTTCCAAAAGTCTTTGCGGCCGTCACGGCAACAATCTGGGCAAAAATGGCTAATATCAGGCTGGCAATATAACTTGCCATCACCTGGCGGCTAAGCGCTGCGAAAGTGAACTGAAACGCTGTTACCACAAAAACTGTCGGTAACGCGATCAGGAAATAAACATTCAGGTAAGCCACCGGCCTGAACGGCAGTAATTCCTCGTGTTCCTTACCTGTCAGGTATTCCAGCCCCGGCAGGTAAAAGGAAAGCAGCACACCTATGGGCAAAGCAAGTATTATCAATGCATTTAGCGCATATGCGGCCATAAATCGTCCGCCGAGATAGTTAAGTTTCGTAACCGGAGTAGTGTATATGAGCGGATGTATTCGAACCTGCACATCGCGTGCTGCTGCTTCGCCGGCCACAGATGCACCGATTACTACCCAGATAAGCCCTCCAATTACAATCATCCCGGTGATGTGCAATGTATTGTTTGGGTATACGCCGTCACCAGTTGATACGAGCAGCCTCATGCCAATTGTAAAAGCCAGAAGGACGACTGCATAAAGCCGGGTGGAGACACGTCCGGCAAGATAACCGAACTCCGAGCGGAAGATTTCGTAAAGGATCATCGGCGCACAATTTTTTCCTGATCGACCACCTGCTTTTGATGATTACCTGCCATAGCGGTGAAGTAGACATCTTCCAGATCGGGTGCGACCTTTTCAAACCCACTGCCCGGATCTTCCTCACTATGGATATGGATGACTGTCCGACCGCTAAGCAGTTTTGTGGAGATTATCTTATGTTCCCGCCCGAATTCCGCTAAAGCGCTTTTATCTACAATTCGACGCCATATCTTTCCCTGCAGCGCCTCTACTGCTTTTAAAGGCTCGGCTTCCTGCAGTATTTGCCCTTTTGCTATAATGGCCATTCGGGTGCATAGTTCACTAACATCTTCAACAATATGTGTCGATAAAATCACGACACTGTTTTCGCCCAATTCACTCAACAAGTTGAGAAAACGCACCCGCTCAGCCGGATCAAGGCCCGCCGTAGGCTCATCCACGATCATCAGCTTCGGGTTGCCCAGCAAGGCGACTGCCACGCCAAAGCGCTGCTTCATGCCGCCGGAGAACCCACCGAGTTTCTCTTTGCGCTTTTCCCACAGGTTAGTTTGCTTGAGCAACGCTTCAACGACTTCCTTTCTGGAAGCCCGGTTGGTAATGCCTTTTAGCACCGCGAAATAATCGAGAAGATCTTCCGCTTTAGCTTTAGGGTAAAGTCCGAACTCTTGCGGCAGGTATCCCAGCGTCTGGCGTACTTTGTCCTTTTCCGTTAGTACATCGAGGTTTCCTAAAAATATTTTGCCTTCATCGGGTTCCTGTAGCGTTGCAATGGTGCGCATTAAGGTGGACTTTCCGGCGCCGTTAGGACCCAGCAGCCCGTACATGCCAAGTGGGATGTCGAGCGAAATATTATTTAGCGCCTGAACCCCATTCGCATAGGTTTTAGAGACATTGCGGATTGACAGGTGAATTTGGTTTTCCATTCTTTGTGTTTCAGGTTTAGAGTGTCCTTAGATTATCAAACAAAGGAAACTGTATGGTACTGGAATACAAAAAGCAATATACAGCCACGGCAACCTGATCGACCGATGGCCATTTTGCATCCGCGAATGCACCCGCAGGCTTAATGGCACCATTCGCAGATTTAGACATGGCAACTGTCGAGTTGGTAATTAAAGAATGGCCTTAAAAATTATCTTTGTTTTATGAACCGGATAAAAAAGATATTCACGGTGGTCCACATCGTCCTGTGGATTCTGTTCAGCCTGTTGGTAGCCTTGCAATTAAGCCAGGATGATCCCGATTGGCTTGCCTCCACTGCAGGGTTCATCGTGACATGCCTGTATATTTTTTACACTCATTTCTATTTACTGACCCGCTTTCCTGGTAAAAGCGATAAGCGTGCTTACTATCAGGGACTCGCAGGCATCGTGTTCACCGCGCCTTTGCTGTTCATGTTTGCGCACCTTCACAATCTTAAGGGTATGGATCCTTTCCTTGGGTACTACTTTATGGCGCTGATCACTATCGTTCCCATATTTCTGTTTCTTAGCTGGCTGGCCAGGGTGACGGAGAATCTGGTGCTTAACACGATAAGGAAAGAGCAGTTGGAGAAACAGGCCGTTGAGGCAGAGCTGAATTATCTTAAATCGCAGATCAATCCGCACTTTTTATTTAATACCCTTAATAACATATATACCCTTGTCTACAAACAAGCGCCTGCAGCCCCCGAAGCAGTGCTTCATTTGTCCTCACTGATGCGCTACATGATTTATGAATCGAACGCACACACGGTACCGCTGGCAAGGGAGATGGAATATTTGCATGATTATGTGAGTCTGCAGCAACTCAGGTATGAACAGAGCCCCGTGGTCGATATGAATGTAGAAGGCGAAACAAAAGCCAGCCACATCGCGCCGCTGCTGTTTATCCACCTGATGGAAAATGCTTATAAGCACAGTCCCGCCAGGCTCAATCCGGGTGATATAAAAGTCAGGGTCACCGGTCAGAAAGATACCCTTACCTTCGCAGTGCAGAACCCCATTGGCAGGAATGCCTCGCATACGCTCGATGGACCGGGCGGTATCGGCTTGCCGAATATCAGGAAAAGGCTTCAGTTGCTATACCCCGATACTCATTCCCTCGAGATCAACAGCACAGACGGCCGGTATATGATTACTCTTAAAATTTCCGCTATATCTACAGCTTCATGAAACAAAAACTTTCCTGCTACATCATTGATGACGAGCCTCTGGCCCGCGAGATACTCGAAGCATACATTTCGAAGGTGCCTTTCCTGGAATTGCAGGGCTCTTTCATGAGTCCCCTTGAAGCAACCGGCCAGCTAAAAGCATTGCCGGCGGATCTCCTCTTTCTCGACATCAATATGCCAGATATTGACGGGTTAAGTTTTATACCCATGCTGAATCCGAAACCCATGATCATCCTCACGACCGCTTATGATCAGTATGCCCTGCGAGCCTTTGAGCTGGAAGTAAAGGATTACCTGCTGAAACCTTTTGCCTTTGACCGGTTTTATAAAAGTGTCCTGCGGGCGTTTCAGGAACAAAGCGGCATACCGCCGCCCGAAAAGATCGAAGTAAGGAGGGATGAAGCAAAGGATTCCGAATATATTTTCTTAAAGGTCGGCCATCGGATACAGAAGCTTGCCATTCAGGAAATCATCTACATAGAAGGCATGAAGGATTATTTACGTATTCATACTGCTAATGAAAGGATGATGACCCTGCTGAATTTCGCCACTTTGGAAGAACTATTGCCTGCCAATAAATTTATCCGGGTGCATCGCTCCTTTATGGTTGCAATCGACAAAATAGACCATATAGAAAGAAAGAGAATTAAAATTGGAGACCAGATGATCCCGATCAGCGATACCTACGCTGATGCTTTTTATAAGATGTTAGGACTGTTATAAAAAGTTTTAGAATTCATTCGTTAGCCATGTAGCGGTTGATGATAATCCCGATACAGAAGTCGATGAAGTAGTGTATGCCGCGATGGTGGCTCAGGTAATGCCGCATTCATCTATTTTATGATATTATCTTCAACCCAAATAGATCATAAGGTAGTTAAAATCAACTCCTCTTCAAAGCATAACCTCCAACACCTGTTCATTATGCTCGCCATCGCCTGTCATTCCCACAGTTACTGATAGTCCTTTCTGAATTTTATATCAATTACGAATTTTAATAGTATGTTTACCCTTTAATTTGTTCAGCCCCGGACATTTAACCCAAACAACCGATTTTATGAAGAAGATTTACCTTTTGCTGGCGTTTCCGCTAGCCGTCTGTGGGCAAACAATCAATACAAGCTTTGGCAACAATGGTACGGCCACAACTGACATAGCCTACGGTGGCGAGAGCTTTGGCGGTATGGCCATTTCACCCGCCGGTAGTGTATATCTATTCGGCAGTAGCGCATCCGGGACAAATCCCTTATTACGTGGTGTAGGCATCGTAAAGTTCAATGCGGACGGCGGTGTTGATGAAAGTTTTGGTGACCACGGAAAAATTATCCATACAATTGATTCCTATCAAAATATCGAGCCATACGCCATGGTAATACAACCTGATGGGAAAATGGTAGTTGCGGGACGAACTGGCCATAAAAACGTTGTAATGCGGATCCTTCCTGACGGTAATCTTGATCCCGATTTCGCCATGAATGGCGTGCATGTTTTAGACTCCGATTACATCAGAGATTTATTTTTAGGCCCCGACAGCAAAATTTACATCACCGGAATAAAAGGCCTCGATGGGTCACTGGAGCGGCTTAACACTAATGGATTGTATGACACCGGCTTTGGCGTTGCGGGCATAGCTTTGTTTGATGAAGGCTTCGCCAATGAATCGCTTCAAACAGGAAAAGTGCTGGACGACGGTTCGATCCTATGTTTCGGGCAGTCGAATGACCCTGCCTTTCCAGGGAATCGCGTGGTGTTTTTAAAATATTCGAGCGCCGGTGTTCTTGATACCTCATTTGGCAAAAGGCGAATTCCGCTCGGAACATACGACCAGCACATTACAGTGTGGGATTTTGAACTTCTTGCAGATAATTCGATGATCGTACTGCTCAGGGGAAGCTATTTTGCGCCACCGGTATCTTTCTATAACTCCAGAATTTATAAGATCGACATGACGGGTTCACCGGTCACAGGCTTTGCTTCCAATGGTTTTTATCCATTAGGCGCCGACTCGGTTTGGCCGCGCGATGTTGCAGCAATGTCAAATGGTAATCTCATGATTGCAACGATGGTTGAAGGCGACTCTAACTCGGCACTGAACGCGCAATTTTTTTCACCGGCAGGTGCAGCAATACCGGCAAGTGTTGTAAGCGTTTCTGTTCCGACAAACAGTTCAAGCAGGCGGTCGAAAACTTTGATCCATAATGATCATTTATACGTTGGTTATGATAAGGACAACAACGGCACCAACGACCTGTTCGTAAACGGATACAACCTGTCCTCGGCGTTATCGCTGGTTGAGCACAATGTTCAAGAAGTGAAGGTTTATCCAAATCCTGTAACAGACCAGGTCACCATCGCGCTGAACTCAATGAGCAGCGATGTATCCATCGACATCTACAGTATTACTGGCAGCCTTCTCGCCACTGTAACAGAGCATGAGGTCACGGCCGATTCGCAGCTATGGAAAGCCAACCTTTCTCAATTCCCGACAGGAATGTATTTCTTTCGGGTTACCCTGGATGGTGCAACAACTACATATAAAGTAATAAAAAAGTAAAATGAAGAAGCTACATATATTACTGTCTGCCATCATCTCGTTTCAATTCGCTGCCGCACAGGTTGGTGTATCTGACAACACGTTCGGCATCAATGGAGCGAAAAAAGTCATGGTTCCGCATTCCGGACCCTTTGACGATGGGTATGAAGTTAAACGCGTGTCCTTTTTAGCCACGAATTCACAGAACGTTATCTTTAAGAACGACCTCAATCGAAACGGCGTCCAGATCACCTTCTCAGGCAATAGCAACAATGACGACCTGTTAACCGTTTGGAAAGGCATCACTAAGGTTAATGACGGGCTGGTAGATGCGAACAATAAGATATACTGCACCGGGTATACTGCCAAAGAAGATGGAAATAAGGCTATATACGTAGCAAGGGTAGTACCCGATAATACCATATCCGGCTGGAATCCCGACAACACTTTCAATTGGGATTCACAGGTAATATTTGATACCAGGGAAAGTAATGAGGAAGCAACGGCAATCTCGGTTAGAGGCGCAACCGTGGCGATTGCAGGTTTCTCCGGAGAAAAGGCAATAGTGGTAACCTATACAGCCGCGGGCCAGCTCAACCGCAGTTTCAACACCGATGGGTTCAGGACTTTCCAGATCGGTCAGAATACCAGGCCCACATCGATTGCCATCCAGCCGGATAATAAAGTTGTTGTTGCGGGAAACTGTTATAACGGAAGCAACTATGATTTCTTTGTGGTGCGATTTAATGCTGACGGAAGCTTCGACACCGGCTTTGGCGATAACGGAATAATCCTTCAGGATACCAACAGCCACGACAATAGCGGCAACGCAATGGTTTTGGCCACCGACGGTTCAATCTATATTGGCGGGAAAGCCTATACAAGTGGGCTGTCACCTTACAACATATCGCCAAACGTGACTGCCGACGCTGCTGTTTATAAATACGATGCCAACGGACAGTCTGTTTCGGGGTTTACCAACGGCGCACTCGCGGGAGCGATGATTATCAGTACGGGTTATGTTATCTCTGGAGTCGGAGCAGCAGGGCAGGACGAGGAAGTGCTTGCCATGGCATACGATTATGTGAGTAATAAAATTTATTGTTACGGCTACCAGATGCATGATACCAGCGGACACATGATTGGAGCCCGTTATATTGTTAACCTCAACAGTAACCCAATCTTCTCTCCGGCTGAATATGCGAATCAAACCGTTGACAGCAGGATCACCTTCGGGGGACTAAAACCTTCTGAGATGGCTGCCGGCGGAACGCTTCCACAGTATCTCGTTCTTCAATATGACAATTGCACCGGAGGAAAAGCCAACCGGTATAAATATCCCACAATTGCTTATCCGACTACTTGTGAGGTAGATACAAATCCACTCTCACTTCGCGATATTAAAAAAGCTGATAATGGTTATTATGTGATGGATTCAACCAATAACCTGTGGCGGCTTAACGAAAACCATGAAGTTGTAGAGGGTTTTGGCATCAGTGGGAGGTTGCCCAACGTGAGGGCATTTGCGATAGCCGCGGATGGCAAAATTGTATGCAACCTGTTGCAGGTTGGTGCGCCAGGCCAGTCGCTATTGGCAAGATATAACACCGATGGGATTCAGGATACTGATTTTGGTGTTTTTGGGGATGTACCCTTTACCAGCCTTCAATCAGTGTCGCACATAGACATCACGCCTGAAAACGACTATATTGTTTTTATATCACGTTTTAATACTAACGGAGGTTATCGGATGCAGGCAGTCAAAGTCAAAAATGATGGATCAATTGATAACTCTTTTGGAGTCAGCGGTGTTTGCGAACTGCATCCGTCGCAACTATATTATTCCAAAAACCTTCCGAAAGACGCATCCGGAAATTACTACATCCTGGTCTCAAAAGATAGTTTTACAATCGCCAACCAGGCGGCCGCCATTTGTAAGATGCAGCCTAATGGACAGCTTGACCTATTATTTGGAACCAACGGTGTGATTGACCTGATTGCTGGCGGACTCACCCTTACGGGCCAGAGTAGTGCTATTGCTGACTTAGCGATGACCAATTCTATGAAGTTCCTGGTATCAACGACAGGTAAGTTGGTGCAATTTAATTCAAATGGCTCAATGGATTTGGGTTTTGGAACCGGCGGCACGGTCACTTTTACTACGGCCTTGCCTAATTTTATTATCGGGGGCGTCCTCACAAACGGTACTGATTTCTTCGTCGGAGGAAACAATTCAATTGGAATTGCAAACTCGACAATCATCAAGTTAGGGTCAAGCGGAGCCGTCGACACTGCTTTTGGCACCAACGGGATGTTTGTCGATTCAAATGCGAATTCAACCTATCTTCTGACAGGGTTCGAGGGAATGTATTTTGAAGCGCCGGGCAGTATTATGATGTATGCTTATGATAAGATGAAAAAGGTAAATTAAAAACCTCGGTTTTTATATTGAGCAGCAATTTTTACCCTTAACAATAAGGCTTTAATACTTTGAGCGAATATATTGAAATTAGGTAAGAGTAGGACTTGCAGTCTGTGCAAGTTTATAGAATACTATGGGCACGGACTGCAAGTCCGCGCTATCATAAGAATACTTAGATAGCACGACTTGTAATTAGATAGCGCGGACTTGTAGGTAGATAGCGCGGACTTGCAGTCCGTACTAAAACAAATCCAAAAAATAACTTCCACATCGTTTTACAGCTTAGATAGTGCGAACTTGTAGTTAGAGGGCGGACTTGTAGGTAGATAGCGCGGACTTGCAGTCCGTGCTCAAACAAATCCAAAAATAACTTCCACATCGTTTTACAGCTTAGATAGTGCGAACTTGTAGGTAGATAGCGCGGACTTGCAGTTCGTGCTAAAACAAATCTAACAAAATAACTTCCACATCGTTTCCAACTTAGATAGCGCGGACTTGCAGTCCGTGCTCAAAATAATCTAACAAAAATAACTATACGCTTGCGCAACGCTATTGTATTTATAAAGGTTTATATCCGCCATCTTAATCTAATATTTCTATATAGTCCATGAGTAATATTGTTGAGCCTGCCCCTGAAACTTGTCCACAGGAAGATTTGTCCGGGTTGGGAGGTCAGAATGATAAATATACAGTAAATCGTTATTTCTGATAAAATACAATTCCGACACGGTGAATGTGATCAAGTAGCGATGGGTTGGTAATATCTTTATATATAGAAAGATCAAACGTGTACGGAAGGTTGCTATCCTCCATCATATTGTATAATTTCAGCAAATGATTGAATGTGAGGTTACCCTTGAGTGTTATGTCTATATCGGAACCCTTGCGATATTTTCCCATTGCGCGGGAACCATACAAGATGGCTTCAGATATTTCGGGAAGGCTTTCAAAAATGTCAATTATCTTTAAAATGTTTTCATCTGATAATCCGTACGCCATAATCACTAAATTATTCAGGATTTCCTTCCTTCATTTTAATTTCAACCATTTTTTTTTCAAAACGGTTCAATTCGATACTGTAGTTGTTGATGATCTTATCAAAGATTGCATCTGCAATTTTCTCATCGTATGTATGGGAACTCAGATTTCTGCTAACGATCATATCCATCCAAACGTCGCCATCGTCCACAAGTCCCAACCTGAAGGCGGCACGGCTTGCATCCTTTGATCCGTAAATATCGTTATTTCCTTTTTGCTTCAGATAATCCTGCATGACCTTCCATGAGAGTTCATGTGTAGTTTCAAAAGCCTGAATCATGCCTTGCTTTTCTAATGGGCTTAAAGACTTTTGGCCTGCAAGCTCCAAAGCGCCATTTAGCTGAAGTAGCGCTCTTTGATAGCTGTTGAACCGTTGTTGCCAACGTATATCTGCTTCCATACTTTATTCTTAATTTCAGGTTTACATATACATTTGGCTTCCGTATCTAAAGCCGCCATTCTTTATTACCGCAAGAAATTCCTTCACCTGATTATGATAATTGGATTGTTTAATTTTTTTGTCGCCATAAACTTCAGGATGATCGTCTTGAAATTTGAAAAGATCGCGTTCTTCGTCAAGTCTTAAAATCTGGGTATTATTATGAATAAAACCAACATTCTCAAATCTAAAATTACTCATTACAAAAGGAATAACGTTTTCGCTTAATACCCATGCAGCACCCATTTCATTCATGCATATCTCACTTCTTTTATAGTTTTCGGTTATGATCTGAATAACGGCAGAAGACGATCTGATTTTCTCTTTAATGGTGTTTTTAAAGTCTGCACCGCTTTTTATTCCTGTATCAGTGGCGGAAGTATAAAAAATATTATCCCTGTCTATTCCCAAACCTACTGTAAGTATTTTATTTACGAACGCTGTAACAAGGGGTTCATCGTTACTTGAATGGCTTATAAAAATGGTGTTGCTTTCCCGCATTTGTGTGTGTTTAATTGAAGGACAAATATAGCACTTTTGAACACCAATGATTATCGCATTCTGTATTGTATTAGGGGAAGCAGCGACACACTGATTTCGCTACTTACAGTCCGTGCAAGTCCGCTATCGAGGTTGGGAGGTCATTGAACATGATCTATCTTTTGATGATAGCGCGCACTTGCAGTCCGTGCTGAACAAATCTAACAAAATAACTAAACATTTTGTAAACTGGATAGCGCGGACTTGCAGTCCGTGCTAAAACAAATCTAACAAAGTAACTTCCACATCGTTTTCCAAACCAGCATAATTTCTTGCCGAGCTGAAATAATAATCTTCAGGCAGTACGACGATTTTTTCTGTCAGAGGATTGTTATGTATATAATCTACTTTTTGTTTGATAAACCAGTTTGTCCTGATGATTTCTGCATGATATCCATCTTGCCACACTTTATATTCTTGTTTGCGCTTTAAGTGCTCACAAGCTTTTGCAAATAACGGGAGAATCCATTCGCGGCGGCTTTCAGGATGTTGAATTATATTTTTGATTATTTGCTTTGAAGTGAAGGTCTTAAAGTCACGCATGATATTAGACAATACTTCGCCGTCAGTTGCTTTGCACAACAAGTGTATATGACTTGTCATTATGCAATAGGCATATATTTCGAGATTTTTATGCTGTTGGCAATTATATCAGGGAGTTTACTAGCAGTTGCTTTTGATTGAGGCGAGTGAAGACATCTACCCATCCGACAGTAGTAATTGTTATGAAATAAGCCTCTTCAGTTGTTGTGGCTTTGTATTTTGTTGACATGGCGTATAATTATGCATAAATATATAAATATAGATTGGTAGTGCAGTTGATAGCGCAGACTTGCAGTCTGTGCAAAGTTATAGAAATACTAGGGGCACGGACTGCAAGTCCGCGCTATCAAGGACTGCAAGTCCGCGCCATCACAAAAAAAATTATCTGATATATCCGCGCGATTTGGTCGGAAGCTTAATATATAACTATTGATGATCGCGCGGACTTGTAGTCCGTGCTAAACCTCTTACGACTGAGATCGATATAAAGTGTATTTACTAGCTTATTTCACCAGCATACAAACTTTCTTAGTTATTATTTACGATTTATGGCCTTAAAGTCCCGACAATCTTTATAGAAAAACACTATGGGCACGGACTGCAAGTCCGCGCTATCGGGTCCGCGCCATCACAAAAAAAAATTATCACGATTTGATCGGAAGCCCTTAATATATAACTATTGATGATAGCGCGGACTTGTAGTCCGTGCTAAACCTCTTACGACTGCGATCGACATATAAATTGAAAAACACCATAGCACGGACTGATAAACAAAATAGAACGACTCCAGAGATTCCGCCGACTTTTATAAACCCATCTAAAATTGCACTATTTTCCATTTTACATTATTAGTTACTCAATAATACTTCTACCATATGAAGCACTTGCACTACCCAAAAAACGTATCCACAAAATCCCCAAACCTCACCAACAGCTTCTCGCCAACCGACTTCCGTTGGAGTACCGATGGCTGATTTTCCAATGCTTCAATAACTTCAAGTCGGGTAGGAGTGCGGTGGGTGAACAGGTAGCCTTCAACCAGTCCTTTTACTTTCTCGCCATCAAGTTTCTCGTCGGCAATAAGCGCGTCGAACGCCTTTTGCTTTTCGGTATCCATGAACAATGCGAAATCTTCCTCGACATTCTCCGGCTGAATCAGCGGCAGGTTCTCGATGATGAACTTCTCGATCAGTTCGCGTTTGCTCCGCAAACGCACATCTCCGGCAACAAGATCAAGTATTTCCTTGCGCTTGCGTACCTGTTCTTCAGGCGTGGCCGATTTTAGTTTGGCCAGCAGATTCAGGATATAGGCCACTGTTATGTCATCGCGGTGTATGAGTTCGAGTTCAAAGTCTACTTCCTCTAGTATCGATACTTTTTCTTTTTCAGTTCCTCGTTTGACTTTATCGTAAAGGTCAAGGTACTTGCTTTTATAATCTTCAAATTCCTGCACATCCATTTCAACATCGTCAAAAGTAAAGTCAGCATAAGATGAGATCACGTTGCGCAGCCTGATCATTTCCCGGAATGCTTTTATAAATTCCAGTTCTTCATCTTCATCGCAAAGATCATCAACCGAATCAACAGTCGGAACCAAATCAACCAGCTTCTCATAAGCTTCATTAAAATCTTTGACATAATTGTCATAAGGCTTCATGATGATGACTTCTTTTGCGTCTTTATTTGAGAATAAGGCTATGGCATCATCAGTTGCTTTTTTAAGGTTCCTGAAGACCACAACATTGCCCTGCGACTTCTTCTGGCCGTAAATCCTGTTCGTCCGGGAGTAGGCTTGTATGAGTCCGTGGTAGCGCAGGTTCTTGTCTACGTAAAGTGTGTTCAGCGTTTTGCTGTCGAAACCGGTCAGGAACATGTTTACCACAAACAGCAGGTCGATTTGCTTCTTGCGCACGCGGTTCGATATGTCTTTGTAGTAGCTGTAAAACGACTCGCTGTCTTTGGTCGTATAGCTTGTTTGGTAATCACGATTGTATTCCTCGATGTATTTCTCGAGCTTGTCCCGCGTGTGATACGACACATACGCAGCTTCAGGATCGGCGATCAGGTCAAAATCCTGATAGTCCATTGCCGCGAGATCGTCTTTTTCATCTTCATTTGCGCCATAGCTGAAGATCGTTGCGATATTCAGGTCGTGCTTCCCTTCGCGCTTTAGTTGCCTGAAACAGTCATAATACTTGATCAGCATGTCTACGCTGCTCACGCAGAACATCGCCGTAAATTCTCTGTGGTGCGTTTTCAGCTGATGCTGCTGAATGATGTAGTTCGAGATTTTATTCATCCTGTCGTCGCTTTCCATCAGTTCTTTGGTGTCGATGGCTTCGACCTCGATGTCGATCTCGTTGCGGGAGTTTTCCTTCTCGCGGTACTTGCCGACATACTCCACCGAGAACCGCAACACGTTTTCATCCTTGATCGCATCGGTGATAACGTACTGATGTAGTTTCTCGTCAAAAAGCATCGCGGTGGTATGCTTGCGGGAGTCTTTAGAGACAGCGTTCTCAACAAATATAGGCGTACCAGTAAAGCCGAACATCTGGTAGTTGTTGAAGTACGCCTTGATCTTTTTGTGCGTGTCGCCGAATTGCGAGCGGTGGCACTCATCAAATATAAAAACCACCTTCTTGTCCTTGAGGTTGTCCATCACGCGCTTGTGGTGTTCCTTGGTGACAGACGTATAAAGCTTTTGAATGGTGGTGACGATCAGTTTTGTACCGGGATCGGCAAATTGGTTGACCAGCGACTTCGTATTGTGCGTGCCGTCGACGCTGCCGGGCGAGAACTCGTTGAATTCTTTTGATGTCTGGTAATCTAGGTCGCGGCGGTCGACGCAAAAGACAACCTTGTCGACTTTAGGCAATTTAGATAATATCTGGCTTGCCTTAAATGAGGTCAGTGTTTTCCCCGAACCGGTCGTATGCCAGATGTAGCCGTTCTTGTTTGACGTCTTGACACGGTCGATGATCTTCTCGACTGCAAAATACTGGTAAGGACGCAGCACCATCAACGCCTTGTCGGTTTCGTGAAGCACGATGTACTTCGTGATCATTTTGCTGAGGTGGCATTTCTCCAGAAAGGTGTTGGTGAAATCCGAAAGCTGCGATATCCTTTTGTTGTTTTCGTCGGTCCAGTAAAAGGTTTGCTTGAAGTCGGGTTTTTGCCCCGAAAAATTTGAAAAGTATTTGGTGTTGACGCCGTTGCTGATGACAAACAACTGTACGAAATTAAACAGCCCCAGTGAAGCCCCGAACGAGTGTTTGCTATAGCGTGAGATCTGGTTGTAGGCTTCCTTCATTTCGAGCCCGCGCCGTTTGAGTTCGATCTGCACCACCGGAATCCCGTTGATGAGCAGCGTTACATCATAGCGGTTCTTGTAGCTGCCTTCCATTGTGACCTGGTTCGTGACCTGGTATTGGTTCTGGCACCAATGCTCCATGTTGATGAACTCGCCGTATTTAGCAATGCCTTCATCATTTACATAGGAGAATTTCTCCCGGAATATTTTTGCCTTCTCGAAAACGTTGTTGGTTTTGGTCAGCTTATTTAATATCTGACTAAACTCATTTTCCGAAAACGTTTTGTTGTTGTGCTTTTCGAGTTGTGACTTTAGGTTGTGGAGCAAATCCTGTTCGTCTTTCAGTATTATCTTGTCATAGCCGTTGGAAACGAGTTGGCTGATAAGGTTTTGTTCTAAAATTTGCTCTGATTGAGAAGTCATTCTTTTATTGTTTGAGCCTGCCCTGAGCTTGTCGAAGGGAGGATTGTTCGGATTGCGAGGTCATATTACAGGGCCATTAGTAATGGAGTTTGCATTTATTTAAATCGTGGCTGCAGCATTTTGCACGTAATACTTTCTTAGAAGAGCTATAGACCTCTGGTGATTAGCTTTTAAATCACTTGGATTCCAGCTATTATTTTGCATGACTTTTAATGAATTAGGAAATGTTTCTATGCTCGATACAAAGTACTTTTCTTTTTTAAGTGAGAAATCTAATCTTCCCTGCTGAGTATTTTTCCTTCTACTGATCAAGACTAAGTTTCCGAGCATGTGTGTCCATTCTGACCTTTGTTCTTCAGTAAAGTCAGTTATCCAGGCGCTATCTTCATGTGGGTTCTGCGGTAAAATATGCTCAACTGTTATTTCACCATAAGAATTTCTCCTTTCGGAGTAAAGGGGTGCATCTACAAGAAAATCCACTTTTCGTAATAAATATCGTGCGTACCTCCTACCATAGATACTGTTTTTTTCTATTTGGGTAAAGAACTCATCGATATTAAAATCAAACACAGAAGAATTTAATATGTTCGTGATTTTCTCCAGTTTTGTGTAATTGCTTTGTGATTGATCCTCAACTTCTTTAATTATGTCATTCATGGAATCAATCCTAAATGTTGGAGTTTCTCTTGCGATCCAATCTCCTGAGAATTTAGTGTCAAGCTTAACCAGAAAATCAAAAATATTTGTATCCCCAAAATGTTCTCTATATACCATTAATGGAGGGATCCAAATATCTGAAAGCGCAGTATCGTTTAAAATTGCAACTAGATTGTCGAAAGCCCAGTTGTTGGTGATATTTATGTTATTGCTATCGAATATTTTATCATAATGCTTTTTGTACGTTTTAATCAAATCAAACGTTTCATCGCCTTTCTTTAATAAAGGAGGACGCGATTCGTACTTTTTTGTACTCTGATTATAGATTTTGGGTTTATATATATTATCGTCAAATTCTTTTAATAAATTATGCCGTGCTTTTTCCTTTACCAAAATCGTTCTGATGTACGATAAGAATAAATCAAAATCTTCTCCTAATTCTCCTTCCAACTCCTCCCAGAACCGTGCATAACTTTTCTGTTTCACGTCAGTACTAACTTCTTTGAGATTGTGGGCTTTGAGAATATCACTATTGCGTAATTTAATTCCGCGATCATTTAACACGGTGAAAAGTCTAAAAGCATCTTCAAGTTCACTGCTTGCTACATAAATTAAAATAACAAACTGTCGTAGGTAGGGAAAAAATTCACTGACATCTAGATTGTCTTCATCGGAAAACCATTTTCGAAGAATTAGTATTGCATTGGCCATATTTCTAATGGACACATTATCTGAAGTATTTGCGATAATATTTAGCTCGTCTGTTTTTCTAGTCCCGCCTTCAACTTTTATAAAGCTATTGATAAATTCTTCGACTTCTTCTCGTATTGCAAATTCAATTCTTAGACGCTCAGGTATACCATCATCTGGATTTCCTTGTTGGAAAATAGCTTTTGAGCAAGTTTGCTTTCTCGTGGGATTTTCAGACATATCCCTAATAACCGCTTGTAGCATATACAATGTAGTTAGCCGTTGTTGCCCATCTAAAACTGAATTTTCGATGAAACTAGTTCCGTGGAGAGTTCTTTGTTCGCAATGTAAAACCAGTGAGCCTAAAAAATATTGGCTATCTGGTGTATTTTGCGCCGCATAAGATATGTCGTCTAATAAAGAAGAAATTTGGTCCTCGCCCCATACATAAGGCCTTTGATAATCAGGAATTGAAAACCACATATCTTCTCCGAAACAGTCTTTAATGGTTATCTTATCGCTCGCAATTTGTTTACCTACAACTTCTATCATAATTTATGTTTTGATTTTTGGTACATTACTTATTTGGGGTATCATTTGAAAATCATCTAACCTAAGAAAATTTAATTAGACAGATTTCGGCCGTCATAAGGGTAAATTGTCAATATCTTCTCCTAGCTCACATCCTAAACTTTCTTCAGAAAGATCTTTGAGGTTAATGTTATTATTTTCGGGAGGATTTTCTGTTTGATACAAATTAACTTCTGCTCTAGTTATAGCAACATATTTTAGACATCTTTCCTGATACAGTTGCCAATCCAACATTTTCTCTTTTTTGAAAGGCAATTTCTCATATCCAATTATGAAGACATTCTTTGCCTCTAAACCTTTGGCTCTATGTATGGAAGATAGTATTATGGAATCCTCATCATCACAATCCATAAGGCGTTCGATATAATCAAACAGATCATTTAAGGTTTTAGCATCTTGATTATTAAAAAAGCAAGTTTCAAGTATTCTGATGCTATCAGCTAAATTTTCTAATTTTTCATAGTTTGCAGGATTATTTCCTAATTTACTTTGGGCGGCGTTATATATTAGGTCTAAATGTGTAGGCAGGTGGTCATAGAATTTTTGACTTTGAATTTTGTCATTAGGTATAATGTCCTTTAATGATTTTAAAATTTCTTTCTTTCCTAATATCTTGCACTTTATATTTCTATTTAATAATTCAAAAACAACTTCAAATAAATCACAGTTATGCCTTGACAATACAAAATCACCTTTTTGAATGTAATTTACTATTTCACCAAACTTTATTTTCTTAATAACTGACGTTGTGGTATTGGTTGTCGAAATATCCGGTCTTATTTCCTTTGCCAACTGAACAATATCCTGCGCACATCTGAAACAATTTGTAAGTTTGAACATTTGAGGTTCAAAGATGGTTTTTATATTATTAAAAGATTCCGGTGAGGCTCCTGCAAAACCATAAATAGACTGAAAAGGATCGCCAACTGCGAAAAATCTTCCTTCTAATTTAAGGTGTTTTCTTATGACTTTCAATTGTGCATTTGATAGGTCTTGGCACTCATCCACAAATATTATATCATATTGTATAGGTGATTTGAATTTGAATTCACAAGGCAAAAAAATCATATCTGCAAAATCATAAATTCCTAAATATTTTGCTTTTTTGTTCCCTTCATCAATTGCTATCTCAACCAATTTTCTATAGAGGTTTAGTGCTTTAGTGTCTTGAGAATCTATATCAATTGCATATTTCTCCACTAGCTTTTGAAATGCTTCTTCACCCTTAGCATAACTTAAAGTATATCTTAATAAATCTATTAGTCTATAGTAATTGGAGTAAAATGTTTTATAGAAAGTATCTGGCTCATCTTTTTTGAGATTAGAGTAATAGTGAAATCTTATAATATCAAAACACTCAGTAAATTCTGTTTCTTTTAAATACCTAGTACCGTCATTGTTCTTCTTTAAATTGTCATTTAAAATGTTATAAAATTTTGAATTATCAGGTTTTGAAGTTCTCTTTATTACTTCAAGGTGATGTTTTAAAATCCTCAAGCCTAATGCATAAGTTGTTCTTACAATAACATTTTCTTTGAGAAAAGTTTTTTGATCTATTTCTTCTTGTATTTTTTTGTTGAAGGCACAAAATAGAATTTTATTTTTCTTATTAATATAGTCTATACCATTAACAATTGTACTTGTTTTTCCAGAACCTGCAACAGCGTCAATCATTCCATTTCCTTTGCCATTTTCAAAGAAATTGAATATTTGTTCCTGTTCAACAGTGGGTTTAAATGACATAATAATGAATTGGGAGATTTAACTTGTCTAATTTTAGTTATCTTAAATAATAATTTTATTCTAAATCCATGATTCTGTTGGTTTTATTGTTTTGCTATTTGGTTGAAATTCTTCAGCTAACTCATTCATTTCAATAATTACAGGCAGTTGCGCTGATAAACCAGCCAAAATACACGTACCAGTCGGTAAAATTGGTAATGATTCAAAAGATACTTTATCCAAATAAGAAATTGTTCTTTCAACAGCTTCAATATCCTTATTATTAATTAATCGATGTAAAAAGTAATTGTGAAGTTGCGAAATTATTGTCGATGAGATATCAGAAGGTCTTTGACTTGCTATAGTTAAAAACACACCAAACTTCCTCCCTTCTTTTATAATCTCTTCAAAGGTTTCTAAACGATAATCTTTCCATGTTTCACTTTCCCGTTCTGAATTGAAAGATAGGATGTTATGTGCTTCATCAATGATGATATTCAGATAATTTTTATCTGATTTATCTCTAGTGATTTTATGATTATCATAAATATGTTTTGAGAGAATCAGAGGCAAAGTTTTTTTTATGTCCAGATTTACATCATTAAGATTAACAACAATAAAATTATTGTTCTTGCCAAATATGTCTTTTGATTTAGATTGAAAATCAAAAACCTTATATAAATCCTTAGTTTTACTTTTTAACTTATTTGCTGCAGGTGCAATATGTTCATAAACTGCCTTGTTAGTATGTAAGTCATACATAATTTGAACATATAGAAAGTGAATTATTTTCTCCAAGCAATTTTCTGGAAATTCGTATGTATCAATTGACTTGTATAAAATTGTTTCTTTCTTTTCGATGTCGTCTAATTCTTTAGCGACACCACCTCTAATCATGAAATGACAATTTTTGTTATTCCAATCAATCTTTGCTCTGAAATCATTGCCAATATTTGGACTTACTTCTTTTAAAATGATGTATAAATAATCAAGAAGGGAGTTGCAAACGTCTTTATTAGACATTGACAAAATATTAATAACTTGTTGCTTTAAAGAGTTTCTAAAATAATCTATAGGAACGGAACTATTAAAAATTTTATCATATAAATCTAATGTTCTTTTCAGAAATGGTTTTTGCGTTTTTTCAGTTGCATTAGATAAAATTGATAATAATTCTAAATTCAAGATTACCTTTTCGTTAATAGCAATCTTATCTTTCTTAGTTATTTTAGCTAATTCCTTTCGAGTAGAAAGATTGAAAACCAGTTTTTTTTCAGTTATTGATTTTTGTTTTGAGTACTCTCCGTTAAAATCGATCAGTAGAAATCGTGCATTTTCTTTAAAGCCATCTTTGTTTTGATATTCATTAAATAGCTTATGATATAAACTTGCAAGTGTATATGATTTTCCACTGCCCGTATTACCGAAAATTCCAATATGACTTGCAAATAAACTATCTATCCCAATCTTAATTTCTTTACCTTTTTCATTAGCGAGGTTACCAATAACAATTCCCACGTCATTTTTTTTCAAAAAATTATGAACTCTGTCAAATTCATCCTTGCTTAACAAATAGCATTCGTTTTCGATTAGAGGCAGCTCTTTAATACCTTGCCTGAATTCAAATTTATCTATATATCCAACTAAACTAACTTTAAGTATCCTCTTAATTCGTTCTTTTTCCCTTCTGTAATTTTTAACTAAAAACTCTTTATCTTCTGTTATATATTCTTCTTCAATTTTTCCCACTAATTCCTCAAATCCTTTTCCTATTTTAACAAAGCTCCCAACAGAAACATTTCTAATTATTTGACCATTGTAAAGTAAATGAGAGGAATTCTTAGTTTTATCCATTAAAACTTCGATTATCCTTCCTTTTACTGATAAAACTTTGCCTATTCTAAGAATACTTTCCGGAGTCATATTATATTAAGATTGAATATTAATCAACTCATTCGAAAGTTTCTTAAAATATGCTTTATTTATTGTTTCGAGAGAATACTTAATTTTGTCAGTTTCATCAAATATGTAGATGATGTTATCCTGTTCTTTTAATTCTTTTACTATGGCTTTCTGTGCAATTTGATCAAAGGCAAAAATTACAATTAGTAAAGTGGGGTTGGCCTTTGCTACGCGAGTTGTTATTTCTCTAATGTGTTCATCAGCAAACGAAAATCCAAAGACAAACAGTACCGAGTTTTCTTTTTCGAGATTATTCGAATACATTCTTAACAATTCATAAAAGGCAAGCTTCCTAGTAGTTGTCTCAAATTTCTCTTTCGTTGGGTTAATCATAATTAGCTTATCGTATGCCTCTAAAAACTCAACATGTTCTTTCGATTTTACGATTTTCTTTTTTGTTAACTGGGCATCTAATTCATCTATGGTGAATGAGGACCAAACATCTATACCCGTAATTTTTTTCTTATACTCAATTTCTAATAAATCTTTTTTGTCTATAGTAACCTTATTGATCCCATTTAAAATCTCAAGATTATTATCGTATTTAATGTTTTCATTTTTATCTAAAAGCCAATTAACGCTACCATGTAGCTTAAACAAGTTGAACAGCGGTAACTCGGATTGATATTCAAAATGACTGCTAGTTTTTTTTATAGAGTTATTGAAATTCTCAGTGCCAAATAGGGGATGTAGTCTTCCTGAAAAACCATCGTTGTAAATGTAACTGCATACCTCGAGTGCATCCTCATTAAATAAATCCATATTTGTTGTGAAAATATTCACTTGCTTACTAATTAAATTAGTTTTTCGTTTGTGTAGGATTGTATTAAGCGCATTATAGAAATCATAATACGCTTTTTTAGTGGCATCAAGAGTTGCATTCCCTGTATTGTAAATGTCTAAATTTCCTTTTATGGCGACATCCCAGTAGTGTTTCTTGATAGAAGCGTCAATAATCTTTTTCCTGTCTTCAGAAATAGAACTTTTTGACAAATCAGTTAGTAATATTTCAATAGTACCCAAAGTTCCTAAAAATGGTCTGGAAGCACCTGAACCAATCAAAAAATTCAAATGGCAACTTTCTATAATTTTTTTGACATTGTCGTAATCCATAATCGCTTTTCTTGTTTAGTCTTACAGTGAACCAATATATTAATTGAAAATCCAATACGCGAATTACTTCATAGGATTTTAATGTGTTACACAAAATTCTTCCCCTACATCTCCTTTTTCTGCAACGCTACAATTACATTTATTTAACCGCAAAGCAGATGGAAAATCTTGGTTTTATTACAACGCTGGTAATAGTTTTCAGTAGTTCAATCTCCTTTATACGTCAACAATATCACCATTCGAATATTTGATTTGTCTTACATTATATACTGTTTTCGTAGTTTCTTTTATTTCACCATCTAAACTAGCCTTTAATCTAATTTCTAAATCACACAATAGTTTCGTTCCATTGCTAAAACTTAAGCCCTTATTTAGAATAAGATTCTGGAAGTTTTTGTCTTTCACAGAAAATGAGATATTGACACCTTCATAAAGTGCCCGCCACGATATTTTATTGTTTTTTAGAACTGGAGAAACAATTTCTAACTCAATATTATCTATATATTTAGGCTCCAATGTTTCTTCTTTATAAATAAAATATCTAAAGTTTTCCCTACTTACAAATCTCTCTTTTGAAATTTGTTCGCCTTCATTATTTAAAATCACTGTGGAGACTTTTTCGACCTTTTTATCTTTTGCTAAGTTTTTATAAAAGTTGGATTTAAAGTTTTTAATCTTTTTACTGCCAATCACCTTACTTAGCCTTTGATCTAAGATTTTTTGATCAACTTTCAATTCAGTTTCTTCTTGATCCTTTGTGAGATTTTTAGAAATTTCAATACTATCTTTAGTTATATTCTGTTTCAAACTTTGTATTTCCAACTGTGCTTTTTCATAATCTATCGTACTTTGTTTTTTTTGGTCTTTAAGATGTTCTATTTCCAGTATAGTTTTTTCTTTTGTCAATTTTTCCTGCTCCGCATCAGAATTTAAATACTCACTAATTACGTTCGTTAATATATTTCCAATAATTGTTGTAACAAATACTCCCGTCGCTAGGGTGTACTTTATATTATCTCTATTTGTTAGAAACTTATAGGTCGACTTAATACCACCTTCCTCTGTGGCATAAGATTCAATAATAATTTGACACTCAAAAATCTTTGATATTTCATTAGATATTTTTAAAAATTCAGCCTCAACCTTATTGAGTACTAGCGCATCCATCGAATGGGATTTTTTTTTCAAATAATAATGAATCTGAAATAAATCAATTTCAATTGTAGTATTTACATCCATAAGTTACATTCCCACTTTATATTAACAAATTCCACAACTCTTTACACAAACATCTCCCCCAACAACCCTTTCTTAAACTTCTCCATCTTCTCAATCTGCACTGCCACAAGATTTATCTTATCGTCAATCGCAGAAAGAAAATTGGCGATTTTCGTTTGTTCTTGAGAAGTTGACGGTTGATAGATGTTTCCGGTGACCCAAAACTGTAAACTGTAAATCGTAAGCTGTTAGCTATCATCACACAAACATCTCGTTTAACAATCCCTTCTTAAACTTCTCCATCTTCTCAATCTGCACCGCCACCAAATTTATCTTATCATCAATCGCAGAAAGAAAATTTGCGATTTTGGTTTGTTCTTCAAAACCGGGAACTGAAAGGGGAATTTGCTCTATCTCACTTTTGCTGATTTCAGGAAACGTTGAACCATTCGCTCTTTGCACAAGCTCATGCTTATTCATTTTTATCCAGTTATATAGAAACACATTATTGTATCCTTCTTTTGATACCAAAGATTGAAATCCTTGATTCGTGGCACATTCTTCAGTCGCTATAGAAACGTCCCCGATTGTCGCTCTTGTTGTTAATAGTAATGCGCCAACAGGCAATAATTTAGCAGATGATTTTTGCAATCCTAATGGCGTAATTGTCCTTGCGCTTTTTGTTGCGTATTTCTGCTTGATTTCTGTTGGAGTGAACCAATGAATATTCCCATTCCAATATTCTTCATTCCCTGTTTCCGGTGTTCCGCCTCCAATTATTTCCGCAACATCACCAATTGATCTTGCTTGCCACTCCTCAAAGTCCTTCCCATCCTCATCCTTAAACCGAATCTCCTGATTAAAGATTTTCTGCATCATTCCCTTTTTATATTTTTCTAAAAGGGCTTTCTTTTTTTTTATACGGTTTAGCATTTCATCAATGACAGATAATACATTGGCAATTTTATTTTGTTCTTCGCTACTAGGAAACAGGATTTGAATCTTATGAAGTTCTGCACCTTTAATGCCTTTTGCAGTACTACCACTTGATCTGTCTGAAATTATCTGTTGGAACTGTGGACTAATTAATCTATGTTTTAGAAAATCGTTCGAGATAACTTTCTGCTTGCCCCTTAGCTTTATTACACGTTGAGCTAATGCAATATCTTCTCGGTCGATAGCAGCAACATTGCCCAATGGTGCTTCGGTAGTAATTAATACATCGCCGATTTTAGGCTTACCTCGACGCATTACTGACTCGTAATCAGTTTCCAAAATATATTCTTTGGAAATTTCATAATCAATGTATCCCTGCTTAATATTTTTCGCTGTGACTAAATAAACACCTTCCTCTGTTTTTTGTGGAGTTTTACCACGATAGTCAACGTAATCGGAAATCTCACGTAAAGTTTTGCTGTTCCATTCCCCCTCAAATCCCGGAAACCTCAACCTCGGTACATTTCTCTTTTCCATCATGATAAATCGGATGTTGAAGTTTTAACATTTGAGATTAAGAGGAGAATGTCCAGTGGACATTTGGAAGAAAAGTATCTTGTGATACAGAAGTTTTCTTGCGCATCGGATGTCCGCATGAGGGATTGCAGCAAGGTGCCGTGCACCGCGGAAAGCCCGACCGCTTGCGACTGGCAATGTGCGAACACGGAGTAAGACAGAATAAAGCAAGCGGGCACGCCCAAATGAAAAATCTTCTCCATCTAAAAAGGTGTATTAATTCCGAGTTCTTCGCAAAAATCTGCAATCACTTTGTCTGTTTCCGCGATCTGCTTGTCTAATGCCTGCAGCTCCAAAGCCACCGCATTGATGTCGATGCTTTCGGCTTCTTCAAACGTGTTGACATACCGTGGGATATTCAGGTTGTAGTCGTTGGCTTTTACTTCGTCCAATGTCGCCAGCGCCGAGAACTTGTCTATTGCTTTGCGGTCTCGATAGGTGTTGGCGATCTTATCGATATGCTCGCTTCGGAGGATGTTCTGGTTCTTGACCTTTTCGAATTCCTTGCTGCCGTCGATAAACAAAATGTCATCTGGGTTTTCGCGGCATTTCTTCAATACCAATATGCACGTTGGGATGCTTGTGCCGTAAAACACATTCGCAGGCAGCCCGATGATGGCGTCAACATAATTCCTATCGGCGATCAGGTATTTCCGGATATGGCCCTCGGCAGCGCCGCGGAACAGCACCCCATGCGGGGCAATGCAGGCCATAATGCCGTTGTCGTCCAACTGGTGCACCATGTGCTGGATAAAGGCAAAGTCGGCTTTTGTTTTAGGCGCAAGCCTTCCATATTGCGAGAACCGCTCATCGTTTAAAAACAGCGGGTTCGCGCTCCATTGTGCCGAGAACGGCGGATTGGCGACGATGGCCTCGAATTTTAAGTCGATGTGCTTTGGGCGCTCGAGCGTATCTTCATGCCTGATGTCGAAATCATGGTAAGACACATCGTGTAGGATCATGTTCATCCGCGCGAGGTTGTAGGTCGTACGGTTTTGTTCCTGCCCGTAAAAGTGCGCGACCTCGTCTACTTCCTTTGCCACGCGCAATAGGAGGGAACCCGATCCGCATGTTGGGTCATAGACCGATTTGAGCCGGTGCTTGCCTGTAGTGACGATCTTCGCCAATATCGCAGAGACAGCCTGCGGCGTATAGAACTCACCGGCTTTCTGTCCGGCGCCTGCGGCAAACTGCCCGATCAGGTATTCGTAGGCATCGCCTAACATGTCGCTTTCAATATTGTCAAGATCAAAGTCGACCTCATTGAGCGCGGTGATAATTTTTACAATTACTTTATTTCGGTCAGCTACTGTTCGGCCAATCTTGTTCGAATCGAGATCGATGTCGGAAAACAGGTCATCGAAATCCTCTTCAGATTCCGAGCCCATTGTACTTTTTTCGATGTTCCGTAAAATGCGTGTAAGGTCTTCGAGGATGAAGGTTTCTTCGCTGTAGGAGTCATCAGGTTCAGCGGCAACCCGGCTGTCATCCTGAGCTTCGCCTGCCCTGAGCTTGTCGAAGGGTCGAAGAATTGTCTTCGAATTACCTTTTTCGGCAAGACTGCGGAACAGGTCAGATGGCTTTAGAAAGAAACCGAGCGAATGAATCGCATCGTCTTTTATATGTTCGAGGTATTCTTTGCCTGTGGTGGTGGATTCATCAATGTCGGCATATTTTATCCCATCGGGAACAAGGATCTTGTCGGCATGCTTCTCCATCTTTTCCGACAGGTATTTATAGAAGATGAACCCGAGGATGTAATCCTGGAATTGGTTGGCGTTGATCTTTCCGCGCAGTATATTGGCAATGTTCCAGAGTTGTTGCTCCAGAAGGCGTTTTTGTTCTTCGGACATTTGGGTTTACAAGGGTTAGGCGGCTAATGTAGGGGATTGATTATATATGTACAATGGGGAAAACCATAAAAGGATATTTATTTTTAACAATTTTGGAGGAAAAACTGTAGGCGCTGTATAGTGTAATAAAACTGATGTTATCTAAAATTATTTATTCCGGATAAGGTCAGGCCTATGCCATATAGTAGTATAAAAATTCCAACAATTAAAAACACTGCCGCAAGAAGTAGCAGCCATTTGCATAATGATAAGTCCTTTTCAAAGCTTCGATCTTCTGAATTTATAGCAATGTGATTGTCCATTATCTTTTGGCTCAATTCCGCAGTTTTTTGCTCTACTTCATTTAAATCCTTTTTTTGTTGGCGTAACCGATAGCGGCGTACAAAATGTGTCATACAATCAGTTGAAAAATACCGATGCCCCAAAGCACATAACGCAGCCGCGAGCAGCATTAAAGCCCCGGCACCGAACAAGACTATATTTTCTACAAATGGATCGAGCAAAATAAAGGTCTTATTAATACCTTCCACTTTGAATATAATGTCACTCAACAAAAAACCAAAAACCGCCAGCCCAATCAGTGCCAATCTGAGGATCTCGGCTGAAAATCCTTGATATTTGTCCAGGATATGAAAATCAACTTTATAATGATCTTCTTCAACTGCGATGTCACAGAGGTATTTGGTTCTTAGGGTTCTCATAAGTTCATTTTCGGTTTTACCCACTGCAGATTACTATGTAGTGATGAAGTTTTTATTAGTCGGTACATGACTCTACTCTTTTTTAAACTTGTTTACAAACGACGTAAGATTAGTAGCGTATCCGACCATAATCTGTGGGTAAAAATCTTTTGCTCCCAGATGATAGAATCCTCCAATGCGCGCAAAAATTCCGTCATTCGAGGTGTCCGGATCGATCATACTGTAGACATTTAGTAATACGCGTGCAACAATTCTATCTTCCCTTCGGTTGTCTTCGTTGTACTTGATAGGGATATCGCCCAAAGATCCACGTCCGTTAATCCAATTGAATCCTATGTTCAGATCCGCTCCAAAGTTTAGTTGTGGCCTAATCTCAAGGTTGGTGCTCACTTCATGTGACAACGCGTTAAGTTGATAAGTACGTTCTTGATCTCCTCCTTCAGATTCAATAGTGTATTTCACTCCCGCACGGTAGTAACGCATACCATATCCGAAACTTAATTCAGACGAAAGCCCTTTTAATTCAACATTTACTAAATCAATCCCGATGAAAGCATTCACATTATTGAACTTAACATAATCAAAGTTGTTGATTCTTAAAGTATCAAGCTCGGCGGAGACCAGACCTTGTGGAGCGTTTACCGGGGTGATGAAACGGGAGTTGTCATCGAAGCCGTTGTAAATAGAGGCGTTAAGATCTGCCCGAATGGAGCTAAAAAACGAAACGTATCGCCAGTTATTTATCCATAGGGGCGCTTTTAACCGTCCTTCCGCCTGAAGCAACGAATTACTACTATCACTGTTTAACCCCAAAAAATCTGAAAATATTACGGCTGTAAAGTAATCGGCCAGTCTGCGTTGCACAATCTTCGCACTTTTGCCAGCTTCAATGCGGTACTCATTATTACGCGCTGAGTAGCTATATGAGCTTTCTGACGGATAATAATGAAATACATCATTATATCTTAAATAATATCCCTCAGCATCCTGGTCGTTTGGTGATATACGGACGTATTGAGTGGAATTATTAAAGCCTCGCAACGGTATGCTGTACTGAAAATTCATTACAACGAATTCCGGGTTTTGTTCAGGCTTGTCTTGATTTTTGTATTTTCCTACTATAATAAGTTCCTTTGCCTTATTGTTGAAAAATCGGACGGTTGCATATTCGGGTTGAAATTCTACGTTTTGGACTGCACTATATTTTCCGCTGCTGAATTGATATACTTTGACAGATTTATTTACTTGTAAGAGACCGGAAAATTTAGGCTTAAGGTTTTCTATCTGCCTTGTTAGCGCTTCGATGGTGTCAATAAATTCTTTTTTGGCTTCTTCACGAATTGCTTTATTGCTATATATTTTGCACTGGTCATACAACTGGTGCGTAACATAACTATCCAGCGCTAAACTCTCGCCAAAATTCGAATCCATGAAAGCCTTGAACAGTTTTTCAAATTCTTTGAACTCAATGCCGTATTGCATCTTTGGTGCTGTTTTACATTCACGCGGAGAGATTATACAAACCTGTAAGTTAAAATATTTATCCTTGTTATTTGGCTTAATGCTTACCTCATAGGTTTTTGAATAAGCAAAGTTTTGGATAAAAATATATTCGTTTTCCCCGTTAAGCTTTAAAAATATTTCTTCAAGGACCTTCACTAAATTCTTGTCAGAAATAAGATTGTTGTAAACATTTTCAGGAAAAAGATAAGTAATAAGTGCATCATCTGTCTTTTCCTGATTGTAGAACGCCCTAAGAAAGGCAGCCTCATCTGAGCTCACTTGTATGGAGGTAGTTGGGGTACTCAGTTCAACCGCCGTTCCAGTGTTCTTTTTGAAGTTATATATATTATTATCAGTAAGGAAGGGCTTTTGATTTGTAGTAATATCACTTATATAAGATGCTAGTGTGCTTCCATTTTTTTTATAAACGATTTGCGGAGCCATCAGATTTATAAATTCCGTTTCAGGCAGCGTCATTAAATCTTGTTTTAATGTTGCGTAATCAGTAGTGTTAGCAAAAGGTATGGTTAGAATATTTTCTTTAGGGTATTCATATACGTGATTTACGATTAACGGCGGTGAAATTGCTGATTTAACTTCCTTTACAAAATCAGTAATTACCACATCGTTTTTAATTGTTTTTCTGATGGTCTGATCCTTATTCGTACGATTAGTAAGGATAACCTTAAAATCATCTGCGGCATCTTTAGAGATCATTATTTCAAATTCATTGCCGACATATTTGACTGTAATAGGCTCCTGCGAGAACATGAGGCAAGTGTAAAATAGCGTTAATAGGGAGAGGCTTGTTTTCATAATCTAAAATTAATTAGGACATAAACATATTGACCGCCTTGATAAAAATACATTCTTATCGCCCAACTCCCACTAAATCAGATTAATTACTCAAAAACCAAAACCCTCTTAACATAAACTACAGTTTTTCTGCCCTGTATATCAGCTAATAAGCTAAATAAAAAGCGCCCTAAAGGCGCTTCTCATTTTTTCCGGCTGCGGGTTGCGCGGCAGTTAACTGTCACCTTCTCGCGGCAGTGCGGTATTTTGCCAGGTCAAGCTTATGCATCTGCGAGAGGTCGATATCTTCGGGAAGGTAAAATTTACACATCAGCAGCCCCAAAGTATTTTCGAGCTGCCGCTCGGAGTAAAACGAAGTATCGTTAAGCTTGATCAGGGCGATAGGCACACCCGCCAAGACCGGGATCATCTTCATATTCTCTTCAATGTACAAATAGAGGTGCTTATTGCGGATCGATGCGCAGATCGCATCCGTGCGGTGGATATGCTCTTTCGTCTTTCCGAGACGGATACAAACCCAGCACCTGTATCTTTCGAGTTTGACCACTTCAATGTTGTTGCTGCTTATGGTATATATTTCTTCAGTCATTACTGCCTATTTTTATGAGTAACAGTTGCAACGGGGAAAACCCCTCCGGAATGTTGTAATTTTAAATTTGTTCATGAAGCAGCGCCAATGGCATATAGTAAGAACGCTAAAGAAAAAGATACGGTAACATCCGCACTAACACCATATTTGAATAGAAAAACCCCGCAGGTGCGGGGTTTTCATTTAAGCAAGTTGCTGCTATAGCAACACCTGCGCACCCATATACAGGCTGTTGGCACATTTCTTCGCATCTTCCGAGATAAAGGAAACATAAATGTGTACCGTTTCCCCTGTCCACGCCACCGGCAGGGCCAAAGTGTAGGAAGTGTCGCTTCGCTGTGCCGCATCTTCACGAATCTCGTATAGTCCGCGTGTTGGGTTGAAAACTACCACAAGAAGCCCGTCTTCGGCTTTCGATAGAATGTCAAAAGTCGAAAGTCGAAAGTTGAAAGTCGAAAGTTGAAAGTTGAAAGGCGGAAGTCGAAAGGCGGAAGTCGAAAGTCGAATGTTGCCTATGAGCGACCTCTGATATCTCAAATCTGACATCTGTCATCTGATATCTCAAATCTGATATCTCAAATCTGTCATCTCAAATCTGACATCTGTCATCTGACAATATTTCGCTATTTTTACGCTCCAAAACAAAACCAATGGATTATATAGGAATGTCGGTTAACGAAAGAATCGCTGTAAGCGGCCAGGCTGCCGATTTTGATACAGCCGTAAAAGAACATGATATAGAAAAAGTGATACTGATCCTGCGCTCGCTAAACCTCGAGCCGGAAGCTGTAATCCCTATATTGAACGAACTGGGTTTTACAGAATAGCACTTTAGTTCAAGAATTACAATTTAAATCCAATACTTATGAAAAATATGTTTCTTCTCCTATTAGCAGTATTAGCCACAGTTGGCTGTTCTTCTGACGACGATCCTAAGCCTGTTCAGCCGCAACCTGTGCAAACAGTCATTTATTTGATTCGCCACGCTGAAAAGGCAGATGCCAGTGCGAATCCCAATTTATCCGCTGCCGGTTTGCAAAGGGCAAATAACTGGACAGTCATTTTACAGGATGTCGATTTTGAGGCTTTTTACAGCACCAACTACAATAGAACACTACAAACCATACAGCCCACTGCAACTTCCAACGAAAAAGACGTGACACTCTACGATCCTGCAAATTTCTCGCTCCAGAATGTGATAGCGGCTCATGAAGGAAAAAATGTATTTATCGTCGGGCACAGCAATACTATTCCGCAACTGATCAATACTTATTTAGGAACCGACATTTATCCTGATATGGAGGAAACGGAATTCGGTAATTTGTATAAGATTACTATCATTGATGGTGTGGTTTCGCATGAAATGACCGTGCATAATTGATTGCTGCTTCTTCAAAATGCCGCACAACGTTCCCCGCTAAGCTTTCGTTGCGTAAAATGGTCGCGGCAGGTGAAATTTTGTAGTTGAAATATATTCCATTAGTGATCCATTAAGTATAATTCCGTAACCTTTTTCCAAAAATCCATAAGACGCCGCCGGGCATGCGTGAGTATATTTATGATATTAACCGACCGGCTAATCCGGCAACTTAATAACTAATCATGGAAGATACAAATAACGGCAGCGGCTCTCTGTGGGGGCCGGACCAACGCGACAACCCGCATCCCGGAACCAATGACTACCAATGGGAAGAATCAGGTTCAGGCAGCAGCGAATCGAATGTAAGAATGGGAAATGACAACTACGGCAATCAGGACGACGCGCTTTATGCCTCTGATGAAGATGGCGAAGGCGATGATGACTTTGCCGATGATGATGCCGACTTAACGGATGATGATTCCACCGACGATGATGCAGGCGACTGGGGTGATATAGACCCGGAATCAGACGCAGGTTACGATCCCGATATGGATCCGAGTGGTCCGGGAAGCGCAGTTTGATGTAAAAAATAAAAACCCCGCAACAGTGGGGTTTTTTATTTCATTATCGGAAACTTTGGTGCTGCGGGTTTTCCTATGTTAGGAAATGGTTATTAATCGTTTACGATTGAGTTTGGCTATACAACGGCAGGAAAATCATTTTATATTTGGGATGATTTTGTTGTTGAAACTTAATAATCAGGCGATGATAAAAATTGTAAGAACCTTCAATAATCCACAGCTTCAGGTGCTAAGTTTTTTTAATTGCGGTGGCGTTAAGCATTCCTTCACTCATTGCAGCATGTTATGGGATTTATCGATTTTTCAGTTTGATATTCTAGCGGAAATGCTTGCTCGGCTCAGACTACAAAACCTTGGTCAATATGACATCTTTGGGGACTGAATAATTTCGGCCGGTTATCTTGGATTCACTTTTTCTGAACCAGTGTGCCGTCATGGGCTGGCTTCCCGGGTTCACGCGGCCATCAGCGAGTCGGCCTCATGCTGTCACGCATAAAAAAAGCTGCTTCAAACAGCTACAGCAATATAAATATCCTTCGGGTACCTTCCCTCAAACACATACTTCGTCACCGGGCACAGCCACAGATCATGCTTTCTCTGGTCTGAGCGATAGTATCCTCCAACCTGAATCGGGTGGCCAACTTTCTCCAGCGCTTCTACATCAGAACCTGTCCCGGTCATTCGCAAATGTTCGCTTCCCTCAAAAAACTCCTCATCTATCCGTATTGATATTTCTGGTTTCCCTTCTGAAAGGATATCCAACAGCGTATCGGCTCCCAAAACCATCGCGAGGTTGCCTTTTGTGCCCAATCCCTGTTCGATATATTCAGGAAGGTCGATAAACCATCCGCCTTCATCTTTATAAAATTTATGTGTCATTTTCATACTTCGTCACTTTAAGATACCAACGATATTTCCTGACGGATATTCTGTAATTGAAGCACTTCTTAAAGACGAAATTCAACAGGAAAATCGTGGTTGATTAAAGACAGTCTAATCATCTTTATAATCCATTGAATGTTGATGCTATAAAAGTCTTTTCCGTGTCATTTTATTCATATTCGACCTTTATTTTTTCTCTTTTTAGCCTGCCAACCGGTGTTTTCCGATCAAAAAGGCCATTTTCCGCATCCGACTAATTACCATTAAAATCGGTAAAATAATTACGATTTTTCCTTCAACGGTTTTTAAGGTTATTTATGGAATAAATTCATCAACAAGCGCTGCTGTAAGTACATTCGCTCATGATTTAGCATGTAGCTAACTATAATTTCAGTCAGTATGAAAAATATATATCTTCTTTTTGCGGCAATAACTACCGTTGTTTGTTTCAGCGGTTTTGCCCAACGCGGTGGCGGCAGCGGACCGACTTATGGCGACATGGAAGACACCCGATTAATGTCGGATATGCCTGATGAGCTTATTGTGGCATCTTACCATGTGGTGGAAAGGATAAACATGAACTTTGGAGGCCGTATAACTACTTATGATGTTTCCGACGAGCGCCTCATCAGTAAAGTAAACCTCGGGCCGAACAACACAAGGACAGTCACGCCGAGGTATGCCAAAAAACCAAAAGAAAAAACAAAAGAAGAAGCTGTAGCGATAACAACTGCAGCAGCAGTATTGCATCACGAACAGCCCGAAGCATCGCTTGCCGTTATACCAGCATTCGCCGAACCGGCTAAAGTGGAGCCTGTCAAAGCTCAGCCTGTGGTTGAAACGGCTAAGGTTGAACCCGTCGCTACCGAAGAAAAAAAGTATGTCAACATCGATATCGTGGACACGTACGAACGGATCCTGGAAAAAGGATACAAATCGGTCGACATGCTGAGAAAGGTAGCCAACAACCGTTATTTTGACGGCGATTTGGCAAAAGCTGCCAAGTGGTATTCCCAACTGATTGCCCAAACCAACGATCTTGAACCGGAATTCTATTTCCGCTATTCAAAGGCGTTGCGGTTCATCAACCAGGTAGACAAGGCCAACGAAATGATGAAGATATTCGAAAGCAAGAATATGTAGATGTTCAATACTGCGCTTTTTATGTCCGCCAGCTTCCGCTAAATATTTAACTTTGGCTAAAGAAATGTTATGCAGGTAAGGGAAGCAACGCAAGCGGATATTGATGTTATCCTGCTTATTGTCGATGAAGCGCGAAACATCATGCGCGAAACCGGAAACGCGACGCAGTGGGACAATGGATATCCTTCAAGGGAAATCATCTCAGATGATATCAATCGCCGACAGGCTTTTATTTGCGTTGCAGATGGGGAAATTGCCGGGTATTTTTGTTTTATAAAAGGAACCGATCCCGATCCCAATTACACAGCAATCGAAGGCGCGTGGCTGGATGATGCGCCATACGGCGTAATCCATCGCCTGGCATCCGGCCGGAAAGTAAAAGGGATTGCGCGCAAAGCTTTCGATTTTGCCTTTTCACAAACCAGCAACATCCGGGTTGACACGCACCACGACAACATCCCGATGCAGAACTTCCTAAAGAAAGCAGGCTTCACTTATTGCGGGGTAATCTATGTCCACGACGGGACGCCACGCGACGCATTCCAGAAAAAACTTTAACCAACGGCTTCTAAACTTCTTAAGAGCTTGCCTTATCGCATGCTTAAGCCGCTTAATTACTTAACGGTTTAATTCTGGTTAATAGTCCAATTTCAAAATAGTATTTTGCCCACAAAAGAGATAGGGAAAATATCTTTTTCGAGTGGGTTTTTACCTATTGCTTTTGTCGAATCTTCGGATAGCTTTGATTATCTCCTTGAAAATTAGGATATTTACTTCCCTACACGCCACTCAGCACCTCGTTTAAGCCCAAACTTAAACTCGACTCAGATGACGAACTATCGCAGGCCTAAAATGGTCAACTGGTACAATCCGCGCCAGCTTTCGGCTACCGCAATGAAGGCAGTCATATCGGGAATATTTGCCGGATATGCTGATAAGCGTGAGATGCAGGCTGCCCTGGATCCTGAAAAAAAAGGCTATACACCGGAATTCGACAGTGAACAAGGGGTATGGTTTGATTTTATCTCCGACACCGGCGATGGCTTCAATTCCACTTATACCGTGGCAGATCTCTCGGCGCAACAGCTTTCGCTGCACTACGAGCTGAATGGCACGCCGACAAGTGTGACCTTGCCTGCTGCGCAAATGCTTATCCTGGGTGGCGATCAGGTATATCCCACACCATCAATGGAAGAATATGAAGACCGGTTTCGCATTCCTTTCCGTGCCGCTTCAACGAAACACCACAAAGATGGCCTGAAAAGAATGATGTATGCCATTCCGGGAAATCACGACTGGTACGACGGGCTGGGAAATTTCATAAAGCTTTTTTGCCAGCAAAGACAAGTGGGCCAATGGCAAACCTGCCAGCACAGGAGCTACTTCGCCATAAAGCTTCCGAGTAATTACTGGCTGTGGGCGATAGATGTGCAACTGGCTTCTGATATCGACCAGCCGCAGAAGGATTATTTTGAGGACATCGTAGTAAAGGATATGCAGGATGGCGATCAGATCATTTTATGCACGTCTGAGCCGGCATGGGTTTATCAATGCATCTACCGCGACGATACTTCGTATGAAAAACTAAAGTTTTTTCTCGAATACTTCGTCAATAAAAGCAAGTACTGCTTCCCTGGGAAAAAAGAGGTTTCACTTGCGGCCTGTATTACCGGCGACCTGCACCACTATTCGAGGTATGAGGAGTCGGCAGCAGGTGAAATTGCAACCGGCAAAATACAGATGATTACAGCCGGTGGCGGCGGTGCGTTCCTTCACCCAACGCACAACCTGCCATTGTATAACGAAAAAGAAGGCGACGAAAGCCTTAACAGTTCTGAGGCTGTCAGGCTTGAACTAAAGTCCTGTTATCCTTCAAAAAAGGAGTCGCGCTTGCTGTTGCTTCGCGTGTTGCTGTTTCCTTTTTATAATCCTGCTTTTGTACTGACAATGATCACGATACAGGCCTTATTAGGCTATCTACTGATCTGCAGCGGACGGGCAACGGGTGAATCTTTTTCTTGCAAACTGGCCGCCGTAACAACACTTCCTGATTACATGCTGCTTTTTGTACGCCACCTGTTGCTGAACCCGCCGGTCCTGATTATCAATATTGCGATCATTGCGGGACTTACGGCTTTTACCGACCGCCGGTCAGGAAAATTTAACTACTGGCTATTAGGGACGCTACATGGCGTGTTGCAGCTTGCATGTCTTTTTTGGTGCCTGTGGCTGTATTCTTTTCTCTATGTTTTCCATCCGTTTGATGACAAGCTTGCATCCCAAATATTTTACTCCGTTGCGGCTTTGTTGACGGGCGGTTTGGCGGGAAGCTTCCTGATGGGCTTCTACCTGTGGTTTACCAATCGCGTCCTCGACATCCACATCAATGAAAGCTTTTCGGCGCTCGGGCATTCGCATTTCAAGAATTTCCTCAGGATGCACATTACGCCTCAGGGTGATCTAGAGATCTACCCCATCGGCATCAGGAAGGTTGTAACCCGTTGGCAACAGCATGGCGCTGATGAAAAGATGCAGTTCAATAGTAAGAACAAAGCGGATTACCATCTTATCGAGCCGCCGATCATCATAAAGAAGAAAGTTTAAAAGATATATCAATGGGCGCACTTCAAACCTCAACACCGGTCATCGACCTGCACATTCATTCAACAATGAAACCTTACGGACACAGCATGTATGGGAACAGCGACAGGATGAAATTTACTGATTCAGCCTGTGTGTGGTTTTATGACTTCCGCAGCAGGCGCGATGCCGCCTTTGAAAATGTAATGGGAATTTGCAGGTACAGGCAAAGCGACTTTACTTCGCTCACCGATGGGCAGGTAAAGATTGCCTGTGTATCGCTTTATCCTGTCGAAAAGGAGTTCTTCGATATCCGCAAGGGCATCTTAAAACCCTTCGAGGTAGTCCTTGCAGAACTCGCAAGCATGTTCGGGAAAAAGAGGATTGCGCAGGTTCGGGATGCAGGTTTCAGTTATTTCGACGACCTGAATGCCGAGTATGAATTTTTGTATTGCCTCAACAGCAAGGAGGTCAATTCACGGTCTTACCGGATCATTAGGACAACGGGAGATATTTCCGGAGCGGCAAATCTTTATGTTATTCCCACCATAGAAGGGTGCCACGCTTTTGCCGATGGCAATGATCCGCGTGAAGCATCGGCATGGGCCAATATCGAAAATAACGTGGCCACCGTAAAGGCCTGGGCCGCACCGCCGCTTTTTGTAACGTTTGCACACCATTTCTACAACGGGCTGTGTACTCATGCCAAAAGCCTTTATGAAAATTCAGGCAAGCTGCTCGACCAGCATTACGGCATGCGCGAAGCCGGAAAGGTTTACAACGACGGGCTGGCGCCGCTCAGCGCAACAGGGTTGAAGCTGATCGGCCTGTTGCTCAGCACGATCAACGGCAGGAGGATACTGATCGATGTAAAGCACATGTCAAAAGAAGCCCGTACCGAATATTACAACATCCTGAATTTGCAATATCCTGATGTGCCTGTTATCTGGAGTCACGGCGCTGTGGCAGAAGACCGGGAAGAGATCAATATGGACCTGGACACTGATGTGATGATGATCTACAAGACCAACGGGATCATCGGAATCGAAATGGACCAGCGGATCCTGGGCTACAACCGCAACCGTTTTTGGAAATCGATCAAAAGGATCTTCCGTCCGCGAGGCAAAGCCTATGAAGATGCAGGATATTTCTGGAACCAGATCATCACCATCGCAGAGCATGCTTATAAAAACGGCTATCAGGCCGACCCATGGAAATGCATTGCGCTCGGAAGCGATTATGACGGGATCATCAATCCGCTGAACTCTTATCCGGATGCGCTTTCGCTGAATGTCCTTTACAACCACCTGATTGCCCACCTGGATGAATATTGGGAAGCGTCGGCACCAACCATACCTAAAGAATATCAGGGCTTTGACTCTGCTGATGTCATCTATAGGATTATGTATAAAAATGCCTTGGATTTCATCGGAAAACATCTGTAAGTAAGATCACAAACATAATAAAACCTAAGATCATGTCGGTAAAACTATTCACTATTGGCGACAGCATTTCCCAGGGATTCATGTCGGGAGCCGCTGCAAAAACACACCAGTCTTATTCAACAATCCTTTCCCGCATCCTGGGTGCAAGTGGATATAATTATCCAACCTGGGGAAAAGAAGGGCTGCCTGTAAATCTTGAAACAGTGTTCCGCAGGCTACAGCGACGCCTCGATACGAATATCGCAGGGCCAATAGAGTGGATCAAAGCACTGTCGGTCATAAACACCTATCTTGATGAGGTGGAAGATTATTATGAGCGGGGAGAAGGCTGCATGGATGAATGTGTCGGAAAAGACCCGTTCCATAACGTTTCTGTCCGCGGGTTCGATGTGTCGCATTCCTGGCAGCTTACACCGGCTTTATGCCGGGAATGGGTTGAGAAATCTGAGAAAAACGGGGACAATACCTTCGGGATGGTTAATGAATCTTTTCACCGGACCGGATACAGGGTACTCGCTTCAGGAGCGCCGCAGGAGAATTTTACACAACTGGACTGGCTGGAATACCATCATAACAACGAAGGCGTGGAAAACCTCGTGCTGTGGCTGGGTGCCAACAACTGCCTTGGAACGGTGCTGAACCTTAAAATAAACCAGACTTCGCCTGACGGTACTGCTTTTCGCAATGGTCCTGATTCAGTATCTTATGCAACCCGGCAGAAAAATGACTGGAACCTCTGGCATCCGGAGGATTTCCGTGTGGAATACCAGTTCATGATGGATAAAGTGATTTCCATTATGGAAAACAACCCGAACCAAACAGACTACAAAGTGTTTGTAGGGACGATACCATTGGTAACGATCTGTCCGCTCATCAAGGCAGTCGAAAAATCAGGCCGTACCGAACAAAAAGTTCAGGAGTGGCCGGTCGATAAGAACAATCCCGCGCCTTCAGGCATCAGTGAACTGAAAGATGCCACCCCGCGTGATGTTTCTTATGGGAAATATTATCCGTATTTCCTTTTTGAAGACAATTTTGATATCACTGTCAACCACCTCAATCAAAACGACATTCTGCATATCGACAATTGCATCAGGAAGTACAACAGGATCATCCAGGAAATTGTTGCCGAAGCCAACAGCAGGATCGGCAGCAGGCGTTTTTATCTGGTAGACATTTCAACGGCCTTGTCTGAAATGGCGCTGAAGCGGAACGATTATCAGCCGACTTACGATTTTCCGGAATATTTCGACTATTGCTATCCGCGGGTCGACTCACGGTATTATGGTGTGACGCGTGACGGACAAATAAAGGCAGGCGGACTCTTCAGCCTCGACGGCGTACACCCAACTGCTATCGGCCAGGGTCTTTTGGCATACGAATTCCTCAAGGTCATGCACCAGGCAGGCTCGTTTACCGGTCAGCCCAACACAGCCATCAACTGGAAAGAAATTTTTGCTAGCGATACTTTATATACAAAACCTGTAGGCATATTGGGCGAGATATATGATAATGCCGACCTGAAGAAGTGGATTTACAAGGTATTGTCATCGACGTGGGAACATAAGAAATATTAGTTTAAACGTAAAAAATTTCACTTATGTTCAATTCACCTGTCTTAGATACCACCATAGGGCTGATTTTCATATTCCTGATCTACAGCTTATTGATCACATCCATTGGGGAAGCTTTTGCCTCGGTGTTTGCTTTGCGCGCGCGCATGCTCCGCAAAGGGATTATCAAAGGGATGCTCTCCAATACAATTTATTGTAATGACGCTGTCTGGATACGTTTCGGAAGGCGCTTCCGCACACTCCGTACGCAGTTTATCCAGGATTACTGCACCAACACATGGGGAAGTATTTTCAAGGCTTTCGGTAACTTTTTCAATTCGGTATGGCGGATTATATCAGGTCAGGAATACCAGTACAAGCCAAACACGCTCGGCGGGGATTTCTACAAACACCCGATCATCAAGAATTATGGTGCGAGCCGCAGGTTTTCCATTCCTTCCTATCTCGGGGCTGTAAATTTTTCTACGGTATTGCTCGACACGCTCGACGCGTATTACAGCGAATACGAACACCTTATCATACAAAAAGGAATGCTCACTCCTGATGATGCCGTAACGCTTCCGAAAATATCCCGTATCGGTTTTCTTCTGGACTACCTGAACGATACCAACCCGAACAACTCCAAAGTTGATATAGAAACAATACAGATTCTGAAGCTATACATGCGCCAGAGTTTGTATGATCAGGAAGCTTTCGTAAAAAGGATAGAGCAGTGGTATGACGATTCTATGGACAAAGTAACCGGATGGTACAAGCGGCAGATGGGCCGGCTGCTCTTTTTTCTGGGGTTGTTCATTGCCATTGTCTTCAATGTGAATATTATTGATATCGCGGGGAAATTATCGACCGACAAAGATGCGCGTGACAAACTTGTGGAACTGGCTATCAAGCGGGCCAATGCGGAAGCACCGGCAGGGGCGACCTTCAAGACACCGGAAGGATTAACAGACGAGCAGGCCCTGAAGCGCCACGACAGCATCATTAACTCGGTAGAGAAAATGATCAGGAACGATGTCGCTGAAGCCAACAACCTGCTGGCCATCGGCTGGGGCGATTACGGGCGTAGACGCGACAGTGCGAAGATTGTCAAAACCTACATGCCGGAGTTCGAACAACACCTGAAAACTATAAAAAAAGCCGACACGTTAAATTCCGACGCTGCCTGTCTTGCCCTTTACAATGTCGTAAAACGCGGAAGGTATAACGAAGACGACTATGAGAAAAAAGAGTACAACCGTGTTTTTAAACTTGCAAAAAAACAGGAAAAAATACTCGCTGACACAAATTATCGCCAGAAAAGGGCGCTGGATTCAATATATGAAGCCAGTAACAACGTGCTGGGTATTAAAAGAAAGAACTGGCTGAAATTCTCCTATGTTGCGGGTGAACTTTTAAGCTGGAGAAGGCTTGCCGGTTACTTTCTCTTCTCTTTCGGGGTATATCTTGGGGCGCCATTCTGGTTCGATCTGCTGCAGAAGATGATCAGGATCCGCGCTGCGGGGAAGAAGGAAACTTCTGCCGAAACCCCTGAAAAGAAAACGGAAGCTGAGACCAGCCAGTCACAGGTAAATGTCACCTTAAACAACAATCAAAATACAGCGGATGCTATCGGATAACATGGTACAACTTAAAGTCATCGTAGACAAACTCAACATGAGGAAGGAAATCCCAAACGCGCTTCCTGAACCAAAAGGTATTGTGGGTACGGTAAACAAAGGATTTACATTCTCCGGTACAGACGCGGGATATTCATCCAATGCAGGATTGGGAAAATGGTATAAAGACACCAACGGCAGCTTTTATTGGGGCGGTGGATTGATGGTCGCAGGTCCGGTAGCCGTCACGGTTACGCCGCCGCCTGCGGTTACTGTCACGCCTGAAGCGACTGCAACCAACATCACTGTCGGGCCTTCCGTAACCCTGGGCGGCCTGCCCGAGAATCTCCCGAAAGACTTTCGACTCGGTGTCGATCTATCCCATCACAATGCGGCACCGGATTGGGACGCCTTTGTACAGGCCGGCGTAAGCTTCGCTTTTATAAAAATATCCGAAGGTGTGGGAATACCCGATAAATTGGCCGCCATACATGCCGCTAAAGCCAAGGCACATGGCATCAGGGTAGGTTATTACCATTTCTGCAGACCCGACACGCGTGGCGGTACTTTAAGCGATGATGCTCTGGCGGAGGCGAACGAAGCGATCTACAGGATGAAAAACCTCGCTGAGCCCGACCTGCCGTTGGTGCTTGACCTTGAAGACCAATTGCGTTGGGATACACCGCTCAGCCCGAAGAATTATACGGCCTGGGTGAAGACATATATCGAGCGCATCAGGGTTGCAGCGGGTATAAACTGTATGATTTACAGCCGTACGGAATATCTTAACCGCAAGCTGATGGACAAACATGGGCTGGAAAATACCAAGTTATGGGTGTCGCTTTATCCGAAAAATCCTGATTGCCTCCGCGTAAACTGTCCTAAAGAATGGAAAGACTGGTCAATATGGCAATACACAGAAAAGGGATCTATTGGCAAAAGCCATGTAGTGGATTTAAACATTATGAAAGACAAAGACCTTTTCTAGGATGGGCATCCTTAGCCACTTCACCAAAACTTCCAACAACTAACTCTTCAGCTTCTGCCCAACAACCGCCGCATTTCATCAAGATAAACCGGATTCTCGGTAATCCCGCGGTGTCCTTCCCCTTCTAAAGGAATCAAGCTGTCATTCGGCTTCAGGAAGGCTTTGAGCCGCACAGCCGACTCAAATGGGATGATTTCGTCCTGGGTGCCATGGAAAATCACGACCGGCATGTTGCATTGCTGCAGGTGCTTGTCGGTTTCAAAGCGGTATTTAAGCAGGAATTTCGGGACCAGCGGATACCGGCGGTCCATCATGTCGAGCAGGCTGTAGAAAGGCGCCTGAAGTACCAGCAGGCGCGGATTGTTATCAGCAGCCAGCTTTGCAGCCGGACCGGTTCCGATGGAATACCCGATAACTACGATGTCCTCTCCTGATACTGCGCCTTCATGTGGTTATAGGCAATCTGCACGTCTGAAAAGAATTGCTGCTCACTGCCGATGTTTCCGCCGCTTTTTCCAAAACCCCGGTAGTCCATAATAAAAACATCGTAACCCATCAGGTTGTAAGTTTCGGCAACATTGCCCCAGTTTTTCAATGATCCGGCATTGCCATGAAGATAGAATATCAGACCCCTGGGATTCGCCGTTTTGAAGAGAAGCCCGTTAATGTGCGAATCGTCATCTACAGGAATATCCAGCTCCGTAAAATTTCCGCGATGTTGGAATTTGAAATCTGCGGGCAGTTTCTCAGGAAGAAAGATCAGGCTTTCCTGGTTGGCAAACATCGCCAGGCAGACCAAAACGTAAATTCCGATAAGTAATCCTAAAATGCGAATGCCGTACTTCATAACCTAATTTCAATAATTAACTATACTATTAAGTTAAGAAAAAATCGGTTAGTTTCCGTCGAGCTCCCGTAATATCTTGTTTACATCTTCTTCAGTGGCTGTCAGTTTCGATTTGCAGATTTTGATCAGTGCCGTCGCCCGCTTGACTTTCTCCGACAGCTCGTCAACTGAAATTTCTCCTTGCTCAATTTCTGACACTATCGCCTGAAGTTCCTCAAAAGCTTTTGTATAACTGTTATTCTCTTCCATTCGGAGTTGTATTTTGTACCACGCTTGTTATTGTTCCGTTGTAAACTTTTGTTTCTATTTGTTCGCCCTGACCAACTTCTGAGGGGTCTTTTACAGCTTTTCCGTTATGGAGCGTGATGCTGAACCCCCGTTTTAAAACATTCACCGGGTCCAGATGGTGTACATTCCGTTCAAAGTTTTCCAGTGCCGAAAGGTCGCGTCTCAGCATCAGGTCGCTGTGCACCGTTAATTTATCCTTTAATTGGGTCAGCACAATGGTTTTGTGGCTTATGCTCGTAGTCGCCGACCTGTAGATGCGGTCTTTTATAAAATTCAAATAGTCACTGCTGTTGCGGAACAAAAACTGCAATCGCTGTTGTATGGTTCTCTTTTCGCGTTCGATTTCTGTCCTGTTTTTGAGGATGAGGTTGCCTGTCGCGGAACGGAAGAGTTTAACTTCCGATTGTAGCCTGTTGTTTTCTTCAAGCAGCAGCCGTTTCGATTTGTCGATGATCAATTCCTTTGCCTGATCGACCGGAACGGCGAAATTATGGAACTGCTGGATCAGGAACTCAGCGATCTTCGTTGGCGTGATCGCGTTCTGGAAAGACACCATTTCGCTGACAGTCTCGTTTGTTGCATGACCGATTCCTGTAATCACAGGGATGGGGAACATTGCGATGGCTTTTGATAATTCAAAATTGTTGTAGCAGGACAATCCGACATCGCCGCCGCCGCCGCGGATGATGGCAACTACATCGAAATGGTGGAGCACCTTTTCAATACGCTTAAGCTGCGCCATAATTCCGGGAACTGCTTTTTCGCCCTGCAGCAGGGAAGGGAAGAGGAAGTGGAAAAATTTGTAATGCCACGGGTTTTCCTCTATGACCTTCAGGAAATCTGCATAACCTTTGCTTGTTTCCACCGAAATTATTGCAATGCGTTGCGGAAGCAGTGGAAGCCGCGTGTGCTTGTTGTTATCGAAAATGCCCGCCGAATGTAACCTGGCAATGGTATCCTGTTTCTCCTTCTCAAGGTCGCCCAGCGTATAACCGGGGTCGATGTCCAGAATCTGGAGTGACAGTCCGTGCGACGGATCAAAACCAATTCTTGCAAGCAACAATATCTTGATCCCGTCTTTTAGAGGTTCTTTTAAGGTCTTTAGGAATTTCGCATTGATGTTGGTATAATCATCGCGCCAGAGGTTTGATTTTATCTGCGCGATGACTTTTCCGTGCTGCTTTTCAACAAGCTCTGGATAACAATGGCCGGAATGGCTGTAGTAATTGAGCTTGTTCATTTCGGCCTTGACCCAAAAAGCGGAGCTATATCTCTCGGATAAGGTTTTCTGGATGCTTTTAGTGACTTCTAAAAGGCTGAATATCTTCTTGTCGCTGGTTTGTTCCGGCATTATTGCCCTTGATAATTTTAATAATACTTGAATGTAATGGTACTGCCGTATTGATCAACCAGCGTTACAGGGTAATCATCCCGGTAAGTAAATTCGTTGATGGTTTCTCCATTGATGCCGGTGAGGTTATTTGGCGTCAGGCCGTAATTGTTGATCAGGTTCAATGGTTTGGCAAATTCAATAAGATAAGTTTCATCGTAAAACTTCTTAAAGGCATTGTAATATGGATTTACTTTATCATCGTATTGGTAGGTCGTGACAACTTCCGCTCCGCCAAATACTTTAGTCGTGATTTGTGTGATGTTTCCGGCAGTATCGTATGTCAATATCTGGTATTCAACATTTGAAGATGTCTGATCTTCTAAAAAATCTGTCTTTATGATTTTCCCTTCTTCATTAAGCCGCAGCTCGACCTGGTATGTTTCGGGATTTCCTTCCAATTCGAAATGGGATAGATACACGACCTTATCAGCTTGGTATACCAATTCTACATAGTCGCTCGATGCGTGTAGTTTCCTCTTTTTGAGATTGTCGTGGTTATCATATTCATAAAAATAGACCTGCTGGTCATTGATCATGCTATATAAATTCCCGTTGTTGTATGAGTAGTTTCCATAGAAAAAGGAATTTTCATTTGCCGAAGCGAGATAGCCGTCCCTGTAGTCAAAGCTTTCGTCCAGGCTGCCATTGATCGAAGTTGATTTTAGAAACCCCGCGTTCGCGGATTTCTTATCATTATCATCATCATTGCTACATCCGAAAAGAGCGAGTACGATTAAAACAGAATAGATTTTTTTCATGATTTAAAGTGTTTGATTAGCAAATTTTTGTTAAAAGGTAGTGAAAATTTCTAATCAGGCAAATATTGTAGGTTTTAGGAGAAAGCTCTTTTATAACCATCGCCATTCCCGTATCTCAAATTTCAATCATAAATTGGAATCCCGATCTGCTTCTTCATCCAAAAATATCCTTCTCAAAGTCTCTGCTACCAAAGGTTTGGATAAGAATCCTGATACGTACTCACAATTCTCTGCGCGTTCCTTATCGCGCCTGTCAACCGATGATGACAGGATATAAATCTGAAACTGACTATGAACTGACGGACTAAATTCCCCAAAGTGTTTAAGAAAATCCCATCCGCTCATGGAGGGCATATTAATATCCAGGAACAGCACAACGGGAAGTCCTGCACTTGTACCGGAGTATGTGCTGCCAATCATTCCCAGGGCTTCTTCAGGCGACTCGAACGTCTGGATCACCGCACCGCTGCAATACTTCTTAATCGAGAATTTACACAGCATGTTGTTTATAGGATCGTCGTCCACAACGATAAAATGTGTCGGGGTTGCTTTCACATGTTTATATTTTACTGTCTTCAAACTCTATTTTGAATGTTGTTCCCTCATTGATCTTGCTGTCTATGGTGATCTTGCCGCCAAGGGTTTCTACCTGGGTTTTTACCATGAACAATCCGATGCCCTTTCCTTCAACATGATGGTGAAACCTCTTGTAAAGCCCGAAGACATGGTCGCCGCGCCGCGCCAGGTCGATACCGATGCCGTTGTCCCTGAAAATTATCCTGACACCTTTTTCATAAGCCGTTGTTGTAATGGAGATCACAGGGGAAACATTCGGCTGGCGGTATTTGATGCTGTTTGAGATCAGGTTGTAAAAAATGCTTTGCAGGTAGCTTTTCAGCGTGTGCAGGCTGTCGATTTCAAAATTAAGATCGAATTGCACCTTTTCTTCTGAAATAAGCTGACTAAGGCTCGAGCGGATATCGCTGATCAGATCTGGCAGCTTTACGTCTTCACGTTCCTCTACGATCTCTGTTTTAAGCTGTAAAATCTTGTTGAGGTCGATGATCACATCATCAAGCTTTTTCACCGAAGTGCTCATGTCACGCTGCAGCATATTTTTAACTTCGGCATCGTGTGTGTCGTCATTGAGTTCCGTGACAAGGCCGATGATATTGGCCACCGGCGCCCTGAGGTTGTGTGAAACGATATAAGAGAACTGCTCGAGGTCTTTGTTGCGCTGGACAATATCTGAAAGCATTTTTGTGCGCTCGTTGTCGGCATGCTTCTGTTGGGTGATATCCATCGCTATCACAAGCAAGGCTTTGATGGCTTTGCCCGGCAGCGTATACGGCACTTTTGTGGTATAAAATATACGATGGCAACCATTGTGGTCAATAAAATTAAGTTCAGGCACAATGCTGGTTCCATTGGTGTCGATCAGTTCTCGGTCGGTTTCGAGATGATCATTGAACTCATTTCCTTCCGGAAGGATGTCCTTCAGGTTACTGTTCAGCAATTGCTTGGGTGTCATTCCGAACAGTGCGGCAAAACTCTTATTCACGAATACTAGTTTTCCGTCATAATCTTTGGCAAATATCGATTGTGGGATGCTGTCAACAATCGTCCGCAGGTTCCGTTGGGATTGCAACAACGCCTGCTCGGCGACTTTTGTGTTGGTCACATCATGTACCACGCCGTGTATCGAAACCAGGTTGCCGTTGCTGTCGCTCTGTGGATGTGCATGCAAATAAACATGGCGCACTTCTCCGTCCTTACGCACAATCCTGTGAAAGAATGCCGTATCGTTGCAGGTTGCCGCTGCTTCACGTGTTTTATTCAATACATATTCATAATCGTTAGGATGAACAAACGAAAGCCATTTCTCATAACTGAGTCCGCGCTCATTTGCTGAAAGTCCGTAAATGCTAAGCGCTTCATCCGACCATGCTGTTCGTCCGGAAGCAAGTTCAAGTTCCCAACTGCCCAACTGCGCGATGGTCTGCGCAAGCTTCAGTCGATTTTCACTTTGTTTCAGGCGTTGTTCTGCCAGGGTTCGCTGCCGGTCTTTTTCAAGTACGTCAAGGGCAAAGGAGATATCTCCGGTCGCTTCGGTAAGCAATGCTATTTCACGGGGATTGAACTGATGCTTGTCAGATGAATACAGGTTAAAAGTTCCGATAACCTCACCCGATTTCTTCAACGGAAGGCAAATCGACGACTTGAAGCCGCGTTCGTGCGCATAAATGATAAACCTGTTGTTCGACCTGTTTTCGATATCGCTTACTACGAAATAGTCCAGTCCGTTCGATACTTTGTCAATCGGTCCGTCTGCATCATAGGTATAGCCGGTAAAGTATTCCAGGTCGCGCTTTGTCGCTCCGCAGCTCATTTGCATTTCAATAGCCCGCACAGGCTTGTTCACCATACCGATCCATGCAAATTGAAATCCGCCCTGTTCCACGGCAATTTCGCAGGCTTTTTGGTATAAGGTGCGCTCATCACGGGTATGGACGATGGTTTGATTGATATGACTGATGAAACTGTACAGCCGGTTGGCATACCTGAGTTCTTCTTTTGCAGTATTGAACGCAGAAACATCACGGAAGTTTACAACGATGCCACGCACTGCGGGATTTGACTGCATATCGGTAAAAGTCATGTCGATGCTTCTCCAGCTTCCGTCACGGTGTTTCATCCTGACACTTTCAGCGCTTACCGCTATTCCGGGATCTGCCATCGACGCAAAAAAAGCCTGTTTTAGTTTGTTGATGTCATCGGGATGGGCAAGGGGAAAAAACTCCTTATGCATGGCCTCATAATCAGGATAGCCCAAAACGTTGACAACAGAAGGCGCGAAATAAACGGGATGTGTGTCTGCCGAAAGCACAACGACGCCTGATTCAGAACGTTCGTTGATGGCACGAAACATTTTTTTATGGTGGTTTAGTTCTTCTTCCGCCTTCCGCAGTTTTTCCTCAGCCTTTTGTGACGCCCGAAGCATGTCGCTTCGAAAATACCGTGTAACAAATTTCATAGGTTTAGTGTTTGGGGCAGACTCACCTATAACACCGCGTTGGCTTATAAGGGAACCGGTTAATATATAAATAACTTATTTTACATTTAAAAGATGGTTCTATAGATACTCAAAACGTTATAATTAATGCACAACAGCTAAAGCCTGAAAATTTAATTGATGATCTTTTTTGCAAACGCAGTCCCGTCACTGCAAACTACTTTAACAATCAGCACCTGGCTCATGGCAAGAGCATCAAAATGCGCCTCACGGGTATTGATGTTTTTACGGGAAGCGATAAGCCTGCCGCGTATGTCAAAAATTTCGACGCTCTGCATATCAATATTGCCGGTGTTGATGACAATCTCATCCTGATGCTTATAAACCACTACAGCATTCTCTGTTAAAATTGGTGCGGTAACGGCAAGCGGAGTCGCATATACAATCTCAAAACGCTCATTAAAAGTACCTGCCTCTGATGCAAAAGCATAGCTTCCGGTACGCAGGTCTGTCAGCGATTGAGTGCTTTTGTCTTTCAGGTAAACCGGTTGGTCATTATTGGAAAATAATCCGTCGGAATGGTCAAGCCCGATAGTATAATTTCCTGCTGCAATGGCTTTAAAACCCAGAGGTACAACATCTGTGGCATCAAAAGCCGAACGCCCTTGTACAGAATAAGCGGTACCGCCAATCAGGGATGTCAGTGTGGTTTCGGTATTCAGGTTAATTCCGTCAATCAGCGCATCGGCTTCCATCGTCGCATCATCCATATAAGCAACCAAAGCCTGGCTGAAGATACCACCGTCGCCGGTCAGGTTCAGCCATATACGGCTGCGGTCTTCCATCGCGCGGAAAAACTGGTTTGTATTGCTTGCCATACGCATGGCATTTGTAAAGTTTATTGACGGACTTGCGGCATGCACAATAAAACCCTGTCCGGTTGAAATGATACCGTTCGGCACGAGCTGGTTCGGATCGCCCTGTCCGTTAGGGCCTGTGCCTGTTCCGCCTGCAAGCGTATAAGTTGCATACGAAGTCATGAGGGTATTGTTGGTCTTCCGCCAGAAATACAGTGCATCGATATTGTTGGCTGCCATGAAGGCATTGGCGCTGATGGCTGACGGATACGGATTGCCAATGGCGTTGTACTTCCCTGTTTCTACAGGCGCGAAAATATCCCCGTTATGCGGTGCGCCGGTAAAGCTTCCGGTCCATGCTGTTGGTGTTGTCGGATGGGTGTTCGGCATCCGGATCAGGTAGCTTTTTCCAGTCAGGAAATCGGTTGTTGAAGGCGAGGGCACGACCGAATAAGTATCCGTTGAAGGCGTATAAGTGTAAAAGCGGTTGGCTACCGTGAGTGGCGAATAAGACAATAGGTTCTGCCCCGATACGGGAGCCGACCAAAGTATATAATCGAGCCTCATTAAAGGGATTGAAGCGCGTTTTACTGTGATGTTCCCGCTGTTTACAGCCGCAGTCTGCTGTACAAGGTTGGCATTGCTCTCCAGGGTAAAACTGCCGCTTGTAACCGTAATTGCGCCATACAGGTTCACGTTAAAGCCGCCCGGGATATTGACAACGGCGTTGTTTGAAATGGTTAAAGAACACGCATTGAGGCTGGCTGTTGCCGTAAAATCCCCTGTAATAAATGCTGCAGTGGTTATAGTTGGCACTCCGTTGCTCCATGATGTACCGTTCCAGGCAGTTGAAGGAATATTTACGAAAGCCGGCGCAGAATATACTTCCGGGCAATTTCCGCTTTTTACGGCGGCGCGGTAGTAGGTCGCAACGTTTAAATTTCCTGTGTTATAAGATGCTGTTTGTGCGCCTGTTCCTGTAGAAACGTTGGTCCATCCTGTAAGTCCGTCAGCCGACTGCTGCCATTGGATGTTTCCGATTGCTCCGCTTACGGTTACCGTAGCAGGCGTTCCGTAGCAAACCGACTGCCCGGCGGAAATTGTTCCGGCATTTGATGGGATGCTGACAGTGATCATGATTACATTTGAATTGCTGCTGCTGCATACGCCATTTGTCACCGATACACGGAAATAGGTGGTTGAGCCCAGCGTAGCGGAAGTGTAGGAAGCCGCGTTGGCGCCTGTGCCTCCGGTAACATTGGCCCAGCCGGAAGTTCCGTTAGCCGACTGCTGCCATTGGATGCTTCCCGTATAACCGGAAACGGTCATGGTTGCCGTGCTGCCCGAGCAGATGGTTTGCGCGCCGGAAGCGGTTCCGCCAACCGAAGCGGCATTTACCGTTACCGATGCGGCAGCAGTGGAAGTTGCTGTACATGACAGTCCATTGGCGGTTATAACAGCATAATAATATTTTATCCCCGCAGCCGAAACCGGTGGAGAATAAGTTGCCGAAGTTGCCCCGCTGATTATCGTACCGGTTGTATTATTGTTTACCGTGTTCGAGTACCATTGGTAGGAAACTGTTGCGCCGCTGGCAGAAACGCTAAGGCTCGTGGCTGAGTTAATGCAGGTCACGGCAGGCGACGGGTTAACAGTCGTAACCGCGTTCAGGTAAACAGGATCACTGATGACCGATCCCGAAGGATTGCTCACGATAACGGTATAAGATGCTGCATCACTTGTTATGACGTTGTTGATGGTGTAGGAAGCCGCAGTTGCACCTGTAATATCGATGCCGTTCTTCCGCCATTGATAAGAAAGGCCAATGCCTGTAGCGGTAACGCTGAAAGTGACGCTTCCTGAGGTATTCGGACAAACAACCTGCGACACCGGCTGTACAGTGATAACCGGCGCAGGAATAAGGAACGCAGCGGCATTATAGGCGATAAAGGCAGGATCGCTATCGCCACCGGGCATTACTTTAAACCGTGCAACCGAACCGGCATTGGCAGCCGTTATTCCAAAATCCGATAGTTTAAAAGCAATCATCCTGATGTCGCGGGTACCGTTGGCAGCGCCATTGCCATTTGGCGTAGCTGTGCTGTAAGGTGTATTTGTGGGAAGCGTAAACAAATCGAGCTTGTAGGTTCCGATTGCTGCAATTGAGTTGAGGTTGGCCTGCATTGGCGTACCTATGATATTTCCCGAGCTGTCTGTAAAAGTGTAAATATCTACTGTTGTGCTTGGTGAAGCCACCTGTGTAACAACAATATCGGGCTGGCCATCTGTGATGGTACTTTCAACAACATTGCTTACCGAGAAATCCAGAACCATGCTGCTGCTGATATTGGTTACGCCGGTGCCGAGGTCAAGGCCTTTGATCCCGTCAATCAGTACATCCCGGATTTTGAGTCCGGAAACTGTCGGCGCAAGATAATTGGCTGTCGCTGCATCGCCATCGACTTTAGTTCCCAAAGCGATATAGTTGCTGCTGGCAGCAGCAGAAGTATTTCCCGTAATTGCATTAATCGGCAGCGCCCTGAAGTCGCCTGTTGTGAAAGAAAGGCTGTGTGAAGACAGCATGCTGTTGTTGACACCGGTGGAATACATCGTACCGCTGTAGGTGAATGCTGCGAGGTTATGCCGCGTATCCGGCTGGTTTGCCGCTACAGCGCTCGTTGCAGAAGAAATCCAGTAGCCGTTAAAATCAGATACCAGTTGTGTTACTGCGGCGCTTGCCGGTGTGGCTGCGGCCGCAATATATGTTATCGCTGCGCCTGTTCCTGTTCCGGAGGCGTTGGTTACAGTTACCACGCCTGATGCGCCTGATCCGGCTGTTGCGATGATCTGCGTATCAGATACCACTGTAAAGCTCGTTGCTGCGCTGCTTCCGAATTTTACAGAAGTCGCTCCTGTAAATTGTGACCCCGTCAATGTTACTGAACTGCGCTGGGTGATGATCGAAGGTGAGACTGATGAAATAACAGGCGCCTGTCCGTAAATCGTAAAACATAAAAGGAAAAGGCAGGCAGTGGCGTACGCCTTTGAACGACAGGCGCTGGATAAAATACTCATAGGGAAGTAAAGTTTTCGAATTAGTTCATTTTGTTTTGCGAGGCAAAGAAAGCAAAACAATCTAAATATCCGATAAACTGTATTAAAATATCGACAAATTACACAATTAAAATAATTACGTAAAGTTTGGACTACAAATTTTCATATTGACAGACCTAAGAACCGGCAATTTTTAATGGTTGCTATTTTAGCTGTTCTCAACCATTGATATTGTCTGATCGCTTTCCTTTCGTTCCCCGATCTGCTGGCGCCACATCGCATAATAAAGCCCTTTTCTCCCAACAAGTTCGTCATGCGAACCCTGTTCGGTAATTTTCCCGCGTTCGAGGACATAAATGGTATCGGCATGCATAATGGTCGAGAGCCGGTGTGCGATCAATATGGTGATCTGCTGCCTGTCAGTGGAAATTTCCTTGACCGTCTGCGTAATCTGTAGTTCGGTCAGTGAATCCAGCGCTGAAGTCGCTTCATCAAAAATCAGCAGCCTCGGGTTACGCAACAAGGCGCGCGCTATCGACAGCCGTTGTTTTTCCCCGCCTGACAGCTTTTTTCCGCTTTCGCCCAGAATCGTATCGAGTCCTTTATCGGAGTTGTCAATAATCGCCATGGCCGAGGCTTTTCGCAACGCCTCAAGCATTTCTGCATCTGTCGCATCGGGTTTTACAAACAGCAGGTTTTCACGGATGCTGCCAGAGAACAGTTGTGTATCCTGTGTTACAAATCCCATCTGTCTCCGGATTCGGTTATAACGAAGTTCATTGATGGAAATCCCGTCATACAAAATATCACCCTGTACAGGCCGGTATAAACCGACAAGCAACTTCACAAGTGTTGATTTTCCGGCACCGGAAGGTCCGACAAATGCAACAGTGTCACCTAAAGCAGCTTTAAAGGAAATATCCTGTATCGAGTTGAACGACGCATTCTTATGCCTGAAGATGACATTGTGGAATTCAAGTTCTGAAATAGGGCCAACTTCAACAGGTTCTTCCGGATTGTATTCAGGTTGCTTCTGCATCAGGTCGTTGAAAAGCGAAAGAGCAATGCTGGCTTCGCGATAGGAAAGGATGATGCTTCCCAAATCCTGTAACGGCCCGATAATGCCAGAGGAAATGAATTGCATCGAGATGAGTTCGCCAGGGGAAAGTACGTCACGGAAGATCAGCCACAGCAAAATGAACAGGATCGACTGTTTCAGCAACACCAGGATACTGCCTTGCAGGAATGTCAGCGTGCGCATTTTCTTGACTTTAGCCATTTCCAGGTCGTAGATTTCCTGCGTATGTATTTTAAGCCGTCGGATTTCCGGATAGGTAAGGCCGAGGCTTTTTACCAGTTCAATATTCCGGAGGCTTTCAGTGATCGTGCCGCTCATCTGGCGGTTCTGGCGGATCAGTGAACGCTGGAGTGTTTTGATGGACCGGCTCAGGATGCTGGTAAGTCCGCCCAGAACTACAACCCCGATAAAGAAAACCGGGATCAATGCCCAGTGTTTCGTAACGGCATACCAAAGCAGGAAGCCGATGCCTACAATCGAAGAGAACAGTATGTTGATGAAAGATGATATGAATTTTTCGGTATCGCTGCGTACTTTCTGCAGTACCGAAAGGATTTCGCCGCTGCTCTGGTCTTCAAATTCCTGGAAAGGAAGCCGGAGCGTTTGCCGGAGACCGTCGTTGAAAATCTGCATACCGAATTTTTGTACGATCATCCGCAGTACATAATCCTTGAACGTCAGGAACAGCCTTGCGGCAAGCGCGATGACCACTGCCAGCACCAACAGCCTGATGACGCCCTGTACATTGTTATTATCACCTTGCCTGGGATGCAGCGCGTACCTGTCGATGATCTGCCCGAAAATAATTGGGTCGTAAAGTGCCAATACCTGTGCGATTCCTGCCAGTGTGAGGACGAGTAATATCCACCATTTATAGGGTTCCAGGTATTTTACGAATAGCTTCATAAGTTCGATTGCATTTTTTTAAAGTTACGATTCACAAACCGAAGTGCAGGAGTCGTTGACCGAAGTTTAACAGCCGAAACGAATGTCGATGCCAAAGAACAAGAGGTAAAGTAAAAAATCCGCAATATTGTATAACAATTTGAAATTCATAATAATCTAATTTAGTGCATCTTAAAAGTTATCATCATGATCAGGTTCCAGAAAATCACCCCAAACCTTTGGTTCGACAGCAATGCTGAAGATGCCGTGAGGTTCTATACATCGATATTTAAAGATTCCTCGATTGTAAAAATGTCTTATTACGGCAGGGAAGGCCAGGAGATTCACGGAATGCCCGAAGGAACTGTCATGGTGATCGAATTTTCGCTCGACGGACAGTCTTTTCTTGCTTTGAACGGCGGACCTGTATTCAAATTCAACGAGGCTATATCCATGGTCATTCATTGCGGGCCACAGGAAGAAGTGGATTACTTTTGGGAAAAATTGGCCGAAGGCGGCGACCCGAGCGCACAGCAGTGCGGATGGCTCAAGGACAAATTCGGATTGTCATGGCAGGTGGTTCCGCAAATACTCGGTGAACTGATCGCAGATGAAGATGCCGACAAGTCCGCCCGTGTCATGCACGCCATGCTCCAGATGAAAAAAATAGATATCGCCGCACTGGAAGCAGCATATTTCGGGACTCCGGTAATATAAGTTCAGGATGCTTAATGCCATCGCTTTCTTTATCGTTCATAATCGCTTAATTACTTATATTGCAGTCATTCATCTTTTGACTATCCTAAGAGAAAGCCTATGACAGCAATAGTACGTACTTCCATTTTCCTGCTTCTGATTAATGCAGGAGTGCTTTCGGCACAAACCTTCAGCGGCTCGACAGGCAATATTTCCGATGACGGCACTATAAATAATTTTACCGCAACAGTTTCCGGCCTGACGCAGCCGGTGACTAGCTCATACGGATGCATTCAGGTCTGCCTTAACATCACGCATACTTACAATTCCGATTTAAATGTCGAACTTGTGTCGCCTGATGGTGTGGTTGTTACGCTTTTCTCAGGCATTGGCGGAGATGGCGATAATTTTACTAATTTATGTCTGAATCAATCAGCGACGCAATCGGTTGTAACAGGAAATCCTCCTTATTCCGGGCTATTCCGTCCGCAGCAGTCGCTCGGCAATGTAAACAATGGTGCAAATGGCAATGGCGCGTGGACACTTCGCATTCTCGACACCTATGCTTTTGCCGATACCGGTACAGTAAACAGTTGGACCATTTCTTTTGGTCCCGATGCGCCCGAACCGTTCGTTTTCAGCTCGTCGAATCTTCCGATAGTCATCATCAATACCGGCGGAGTTCCCATTCCGGATGACCCGAAGGTCGATGCCACCATTGGGATTATCAGTAACGGCGCGGGCAACCTCAATTATGTAACCGATTTTCCAAATGATTATAATGGCTTTGCGGGTATTGAAGTCCGCGGTAATTTTTCCCAGATATTGCCTCAGAAGCCCTACAAATTTGAAACCCGCGATGCCGAAGGCGCAGAGTTAAACGCTTCATTACTTGGAATGCCTGCCGAACATGACTGGTGTTTGCTGAGCACATACAACGACAAAGTGTTTATGCGCAACGCATTTGCTTATTCGTTGTTCGGGCAAATGGGGAACTATGCTGCCCGGACCCGATATTGCGAGGTTGTGCTGAATGGTGATTATCAGGGGATTTACCTGCTGACGGAAAGCATCAAACGCGATGACGAACGTGTTGATATTGCGAAGCTTGACCCGGATGAAAATTCAGGAATCGATTTAACCGGAGGCTATATTATTAAGAGCGATTACTGGACATCAGAAGACAGTTGGCAGTTGCAATACCATCCGCTGGACCAGCCCGAACGGGATGTGTGGCTTGTGTATGAATATCCGAAACCCGAAAATATTTCGCCCACCCAGCAGCAATATATCCAGAATTATATAAATGATCTTGAAACTGCGCTTTACGGCCCTGATTTCGCAAATCCCACGACCGGATACGCCAAATATCTTGATGCCGAATCTTTTATAGACTATTTCATCGTAAATGAGCTGGCGAGAAATATTGATGGTTTCCGAAAAAGCTTTTTCTTCCACAAAGACAAAGATGGTAATAATGGGGAAGTGTCGCCGCTAAAAGCAGGTCCGGTGTGGGATTTCGACTGGGCATTCAAGAATATCTGGAGCTGTTCTATGTTTGAGGCCACCGATGGTTCCGGCTGGGCCTACCAGATCAACGATTGTAACCCTGATGTTGCTTCGCCTGCATGGCATATCCGCCTGCTGCAGGATACTGCCTTCCAAAACAAGCTCCGCTGCCGTTGGGAAGAATACAGGGGCAGTTTTATGAGCGATCAAGCCATCAACGATTACATCGACCAGATGGCTGCCACGCTTGGTGTTCCGCAATCCCGGCATTTTGAGCGCTGGGGTAATTTGGGAATCAATACCGGAACTCCTGAAGTAAGTCAGGATCCGCCGACTTTTGAAGGTCAGATAGCAGCCTTCAGGGACTGGATCATGTTGCGGTTGGAATGGCTGGACGCGAACCTTCCGGGAACGGCTGTCGGTTGCGCGCTGGCGGTGGAAGAAGGCGATAAGGAAATTTTTAGGGTGTATCCAAATCCGGCTGATAAAGAGCTTTTGTTTGAAGGCTTACCGGCGGATGTTCCGTATACGGCGGAGCTTTACAATGTATCAGGCCAATTGATCCTGAAATCCGTTGTGGCCAATGCCCGGATTGATGTTTCCGATGTGGCAACAGGGTTTTATATATGCCGGATCACGTCAAGCGCGGCCATAGTGACTACGGCCAAAGTAATCATCTGTCATTAATATCCTTAAGAAGTTTGGTGTTTATAATGTTCTTCAGACAGTTCGCGTAATATTGCCGCACTTTTTTCGGGTGAAATATCCCGTTGCGCCTCTCCAAGCATCTCATAACCGACCATGAATTTCCGTACGGTCGCAGAACGTAGCAACGGCGGATAAAAGTGCATATGGAAATGCCACTCAGGATGTTCATATCCATCGGTTGGCGTTTGGTGCATTCCAGCAGAATAAGGAAAAGAGGTGTTGAACAGGTTGTCATATTTTACTGTCAGCCGCTTGAGGATTTCGGCGAAAGAACGAACTTCCCCGGTTGTCATTTCAGTGATGTTCCCAAAATGCCTTCTGCTGACGATCAGTGTTTCATAAGGCCAGGTTGCCCAAAATGGCACAAGGCATACAAAGTGCTCATTTTCAATAATTATACGCTCGGCTTTTTGAAGTTCTGCTGAAAGGTAATCTGCCAGCAGGCTGCTGCGGTTTTTACGATAATATTCGCGCAGGTTCGATTGCGTTTTTTCTATCTGTGTCGGCAGTGACGACTGTGCCCAGATCTGTCCGTGCGGATGCGGATTGCTGCAGCCCATGACAGCGCCTTTGTTTTCGAATATCTGGACGTAGTTAATGAAATCTTTACTGCCAATCTCGATGTACTGCTCGCGCCAGGCTGTAACGACTTTTTCAATGGCTTCAACCTCCATTTCAGGAAGCGTCAGGTTGTGCCGCGGTGAAAAGCAGATTACTTTATTGATTCCGCGCTCGGGTTTGGAGATGAACAGCGGATTGTTTTCTTCGGGCGACTCAACTTCCTCAAGCAGCAGCGCAGGAAAATCGTTTTCAAAAACGTAAACATCTTCGTATTTCGGGTTGTCTATGCCATTGGCGCGCTGGTTTCCGGGGCAGAGGTAACATGCCGGATCGTATTCGGGTCGCGGATGCCCGCTTTCTGCTTCTTTCTGGCCCTGCCACGGACGCTTTGCCCGGTGCGGCGAGACCAGTATCCATTCGCCAAGTAACGGGTTGTAGCGCCTGTGCGGGTGTTCGTCGTTGTCGAAAGGTGTCATTTTATGGATAGTATTGTTTGGTTCCGTCGGCGATGCCAACTTTGTAAGGAGTGAGTTCTATATTGAATTGCGTTCGATACTCTTCAGATACCGCGACAATCAGTTCATCCTGGTATTCTTTTTCAACCAGGTTTATGGTGCAGCCTCCAAATCCGCCGCCCATCATTCGCGCCCCGAGGACTTTTGGGTTATTTCGCACGGCCCTGACAAGGAAATCGGTCTCTTCACAACTTACTTCGTATTCTTTCGACAGCCCTTCATGGGTTTCAAACATCAACCGCCCCAAGGTTCCGAAATCGGATTTTTCCAGCGCGTCAACTGCTTTTTGGACCCGTTTGATTTCCTTGACCACAAAATGGCAGCGGTGAAATACCGTGTCGCCCAGTGCTTCTTTTGAAGCATAAACATGGTTCTCGGTGCAATCCCGAAAAGTGCTTACTTCAGGAAATTCATTTCGAATTATTGACAGGCCTTTTTCGACTTCCTCCCGCCGGGAATTATAATTTGAGCTGAGTAAGGTATGGTTTACGTTACTGTTGAGAAGAAGTAGTGTATATTGCTTCAAATTAGCTTTATGGTATTCATAATCCAGTGTATTGCAGTCGAGCTTTATGACATTTCCTTCCTTCCCGAAAACACTGGCAAACTGATCCATAATGCCACAGTTCACGCCTACGAAAGTATGTTCGGATTTTTGTCCGATCAGCGCAATCTCTTTCTTGTCAAGCCCGAGGCTGAACATCTCATTGAAGGCATAACCGAATCCACATTCAACAGCCGCAGATGACGACATTCCCGCGCCAATGGGAACTGTACTTGTAAATACGGCATTAAAGGCTTTTATGGGCAGTTTCCGCTCTTTGATCTGATGAACGACGCCCAGGAAGTAATTGGCCCACATTTGTGCTACAGGTTTCAGCATATCGTTAAGGCTGAATTCAAACTGTTCCTCGATATCCATGGCGAAAATGGTGCATGTGCTTCCTTCTGCTTTGGATATTGCAATGCAAACGAATTTATCTACCGCTGCCGGAAGCACGAAACCATCATTGTAATCGACATGTTCGCCAATGATGTTGATGCGGCCGGGCGACAGGAAGATATATTCCGGTGCCGATCCGAAGCGTTGCTCAAAATGCGCTCTCGCCTTTGTTGCCAGTTGTTCCATTAGTTGATGCTTTCAAATTTCCACTTCGTTTTTTGCGTATAAGTTTCGCCACTTCTCAGGATCGCGCTGGGAAAATTCGCGTGGTTGGGCGCATCGGGAAAATTTTGCGACTCGAAGCAGATGCCGCTGCACATGTGGTAATCGACATTTTCTTTGCCTTTTACTACTCCGAAAGTGCTTCCGCCGACATAAATGTGCAAACACCGCTGGTCGGAGGTAACCGTCAGTTGCAAACCATTCTTTTTACTGGTTAGTGTGGCTGCCGGCGATGAAGGATCGGCAATTACAAACGAATCGTCGATTCCCGTCGGGCATTTGCCGCCATGCGAAAAATCAAATTGCTTTTCTGCTGCGCTGATAATCTTTCCTGAAGGGATGTTTTGGTCATCAATTTCGAGGAGGATTGATGAGTTTATCAGGAGTTCCTGTTCCGTAAGGTCTTTTGTGTGGCCTTCAAGGTTAAAGTAACTGTGCTGCGTCAGGTTGATGATGGTGTCTTTGGTACATCTGGCATCGTAATCAATAAGAACCTCATTGTCATCAGTCAGTGTATAAGTGACATTTACATCCATCTCACCGGGAAAACCTTCCTCTCCGTCAGGACTGACATATCCCAAGGTGATGGACATTTCCGGTTTTTTGACAAACTTTCGCACTTCCCAGAATTTCCTGTCGAAACCTTCCGGGCCGCCGTGCAGTGTATGTCCGTTATTGTTCACGTTAAGCACATGTTCCTTGTCGTCGATCTTGAACCTGCCATTTTCGATCCGTCCGGCGTATCTTCCGGCAACAGTCCCGAAATAGGGCGGGGCAGGAAGGTCGTGTGAACGGATGTAAGCATCAATATTGTCAAAACCCAGGACTACATCGGTAATCCCGTGTTTCGCAGGAACTTTTAATGAAGTGATCGTTGCCCCGTAATTGATAACTGTCACCTCCATACCATTGCTGTTATAGAGTTTGTAACTGCCAATTTTCTTTCCGTCCGGCGTTATCCCGAAGAATTCTCCATCAAAATCAGGTTGCTGTCCTTCAGTGTTATTTTCCATCTCGGTCTGAATTATAATTTCGTGAATTCAGGATGCCTTCCGGTACGTCAAGTTCACCGGTTGTAGGATTAATGATCCCGTTCTTCTCATCTTCGATATTGGTAGCCTGTGTATAAACATCGCCGGCAATCGGCCGCTTGCGAAGTTCCTTTTTGTATTCGAGGATCTGCTTTGCCCGGCCTTCATCGTCTTTCGGTCCGCCGTAATCAACAAAACCAAAACCGCCCCATTCGCTCACCACCAACGGTACCTGCTTTCTGAAGAAATACGGATCACCAACAACCAGCGGGAATGCGGCAACGCCTTCAAGTTTTCCGGCCACAAGATCGTCGAGCAGTGCTTTCCACTTTTCAATATCAGGAGTATATAAATGCGCGGTCAGTAAATCAGATTTAAGCCTTCCTTCATAGGAAATGTGCTGCCAGCCATCATTATCCACCACAAGGAATTGCGGGAAAGCGATTTGCATGTAATGATACATATCCATGATATACAGCCGCGTTTCGGGATTCGTCGCAATGTCCTGCGCGCCCCAGTCTTCGTTGTAAAGGCTCCAGATAACTACCGACGGGTGTGTTCCGATCAGCGCAAGCATCCGCAGAAGCTCTGCACGGTGGTTGCGGCGGCTTTTTGGGGTAGAACTGTGCGGACTCGGGACTTCGACCCACAAAAGCATTCCCATTTTATCAGCCAGGTTGTATATTCTCGGGTCGACGCCTGCGATATGGATGCGTACCAGGTTACAGCCGAGTTTTTTCATGGCGTGCATGTGAAGCTTGATCTCTTCATAGGTGGCGGCGCCGGGCTGGTACAGGATGCCGTCCAGATAAACGTTCTGGTTGTTGAGGTAAACGCGGCTTCCGCGGGATTCTACTTTCCGCAGGCCAAAATTGGTTTCTATTTCAGCAATATAGCCTTCAGGATCGATAAGCTGTGCGACAAGCCTGTACAAGTGCGGCGATTCGGGCGACCAGAGTTTCGCATTGGGTATTTCGAGCACGAGGCGCTGACGCCTTTGCCCGGCTTCAAGGCGAAGTGAAAAATCATCAGTAGAGACAGGTTCATCCGTTTCCTGTTTCCTGTTGAATACTTTGAGGCGGATGATGTAAACCCCGGGATCGTGGATGCGCGTGGTGAGGTTAAAGCGTACCAGATTGTCTTCCACAATACTTACAACGCCTACGCGGGAGCGCAGCCTGTTCCGCTCGACGGTTTCCAGCCAAATGCTTCGAACTGCCCCGGAATAGGTTTGATACCAGATTCCGCCGCGCTTGTAGACATAGGATTCCTGTTTGCCCCGCGGAATGTCGGCGTCCATCGTATCCTCAATCCTTACGGTTATCCTGTTCACAGGCCGCAGGAGTACGTCAGAAATCTCATAAGAGAAAGAAGTGTATTTTCCGGTGCGGACTTCCTCACCGTTTATTGTTTTTAGCGGAAATCCGTTCAGCCACACGCGCGTTTCATAGCCGCAGGCCCCGAAAGTGAGCTGGAGCATTTCGCGGTGGGCGTCATAGTCGCGTTCCGGCATCGGGAAATCACGCTCATACCACACTACGACTTTATCCTGCCATGCTTTGCCCTGTAATGCGCCCCGGGCTTTCGATACATGTTCTTCGATGGTTCCTGGCCAGCTTGCTGTATCAGGGTATTCATGCCCGACATGCCAGCCGTCATGAAGGCCGCGGTCTTCATTATCTATGGCAAACCGCCAGGTTCCGTCAAGGAGAATTGCAGAATTAGGACGGATTACAGCCCGTGGGATGGGATTGATGAAATTCTCATCAGAGAATGTTTCTTCCTTACTCTTGGACAGGCCATAGTTAGGGTGATTTTCCATAAATAGTGGTTATATTAGTTGTTGGTGTTGCGGATAACGCCTGTAGGGAAGGCATTATTTTATTTCCGCTTAAAGAATATGTTTCTGGTGAAAAAACCTTACATATCGCTTACTGCAATTTCCAAAAATAAACCAACGTGTACAAGGACATTATCATAATTTATTGCAAAAGCAGGAATTAAATTCTGTATAAGATACAGAAAATCCCCTGATAAAACTGGTGCGCAGTTCTCTGGAAGCTATTCACATAAATGTTTGAATTTCATAAATTATTGTTTGTTTTTCGATACCCTAATGCTCATAGCTTCAGTAATTTTGCCTTTATCATTTTGATAACCGATGGAGTAGCAGTACAATAACTAAACAATCAAACAATGCAAACAAAAAATACGAAAGCCTATGGCACAGAAGCTCCTGACGCCGATTTAAAGCAGATGACGATCGCACGCAGGATTGTAACAACCAAAGACGTCGAAATTGAGATCCTCTACTGCGGCGTTTGCCATTCAGATCTGCATACTGCCCGCAATGATTGGGGCGGCACAATGTATCCGGCCGTTCCGGGTCATGAGATTGTTGGGCGGATCACGGCTATTGGCGATGGTGTGAGCCGATTCAAAATCGGCGACCTGGCTGCTGTGGGCTGTCTTGTAGATTCCTGCCGTACGTGCAGCAGTTGCCGGCAAAACCTGGAGCAATACTGCCTGAACGGCTTTGTCGGCACTTACAACGGCATCGATAAATATTCCAATGGGCAAACCTTCGGCGGTTATTCTGAAAGTGTCGTAGTCGATGAAGATTTTGTACTGCGGGTTCCCGAAAACCTCAACCTCGCTGCTGTGGCGCCATTACTTTGTGCCGGTGTAACAACCTGGTCGCCGCTGAGGCATTGGAAAGTAGGCGAGGGCAGTAAAGTTGCTGTAGTAGGTTTGGGTGGTTTGGGACACATGGCCATCAAGCTCGCCAAAGGATTGGGCGCATCGGTTACATTGTTTTCCAGGTCGCCGGAGAAATCAAAGGATGCGATAGACCTTGGCGCTGACGATGTGATTATCTCTACCGATGACGCACAAATGGAATCAGTAAGGGGCAAATTTGACCTGATCATTGATACGGTTCCGTATGTGCATGATGTAAATCCGTATGTGTCGACATTAAACATCAACGGAACTTTGGTTCTAGTAGGTTATCTAGGTGGATTGGAGCCGATTTTAAATACAGTTCCCATGATTCTAGGGCGAAAAGCTGTGGCAGGATCAGTGATTGGCGGTATTGCTGAAACACAGGACATGCTGGATTTCTGCGGACAGAATAATATCGTTTCAGAAATCGAAATGATCAATATCCAGCAGATCAACCAAGCGTATGAACGTTTGCTGAAAGCCGATGTACGGTATCGGTTTGTGATTGATATGAAGTCGTTGAAAAATGCATAAATAAAGATAAACTTGATTGAGACAGCCGCTGAAAGGCGGCTTTTTCTTAAGCCGGAGCTCGTGAAAGCTTGAACGCCCGTGGAATATTGCGATATGGATCACAGCCGGAAGTTAACTGCCAGTGTAATGCCGCCTTCTTCTTTTGTTAAGTCGGGCCTCCAGATATTAACCGGAGTGTTAACCCAGCCGTCGGGTGAAGTAGTGCCTCCATGTCCGGCAAAATAAGGTTTGTTGCTTTTCCGGTAACGACATTCTAAACGAAAAGTCACAAAATCATTCGGCATCATATCAAATGTGACGGTTCCCTGATAAATTGTCAAATCTTGTTCAGGATCATTGGCAATGGCCTCAGTGAAGTCATTCGGACTTACGGGTGATGGAGAAAAAGCAAGATACAACCCTGGATTTTTGACAAAATCACCCCTTAATGTACAGGCTAGTTTGTTCTTGTTGAACCATAAGCGGTTGCTTAATGAGGCGCCCGTCATATACTGTTCATTCGGTTTGATCCCGCCACCATTTTGAAATCCGTAATGAGCGTTCAGGCTTAATGCCGCCTGAGACAGGCCTTTACTTAATTTATCGGCATGATACCGCACTACGATGCTGTTATCGTGGTGAAACCTATTGGTTAGTGTGCGGCTGTCGTCGCCGTAATAAAAGTTAGCGACAAGCTGCAGGTTCTCGTTCGGGCGATAATAATTGGAATTGCCGAATCCTACACCTGAATTCCAAGAATTGTATGATTGCCAGCCATTTAAAATCCAGAACTCAGTTTTAAATTTCCTTCTCGGAAAAACCTGCACCCTTGCGCCGGAAAAATAAAAAGGGGTGAAGTCGCACACCATGGAACGCTGATAAGACCAATTTTCCTGGGTTATATAGCTTTCGAGTCCGATATAGCTCATAAAAATCCCCATCTCGACATTGATGCCATACCACGAGTTGAAATGATAACCGGCTGCAGCTTCGCGAATGTTTTTAAGATTGTTAATTGATGTATTCCTCCCGTGTTGGGTTGTGGCATCCAGATCCTGTATAATGGATCCCATTTGTCCATATTGAAGCCTGATCCTGCCGATAATATTCTTGTAATTTGTCTCGATACCAATGCTTGCAAGATTTAGCGTGAATTCATTATTACGTCCGATTGTAGACGAAATCGTATGCGTGTTGTCGATCGGATTATTGAAATCGTAGTTGAAATATGTATCGAGATACGCTACACCTGTAACGATTGTTTCATCAGCTTTGTCTGTTAAAATCAATGGAAAGGAAGTTTGACGGTTTTGGCCATTAATCCAACTGAGATCCATGCCGTTGAATGGAATTTTATCTTGCAGTGAATTAGTTTGCGGATAAATATTGGCAATAGTGAAAAGACCGGCTGTAAATAATAATTTTTTCATTTAAATGTATTTTAATTATATAGGAAATTATAAGCCATAGCAATAGCGGGTCATAAAGTGGACGCTTTATAATCTCAAGGGTTTTTAAAAATATAAGATGTTTAGCTTGTGCTGAACCTGTAACCGATTCCGGATTCGGTAAGTAAATATTTTGGGCGGTTTGGATCTTTTTCCAGTTTCTTCCGAAGCTGTGCTATAAAGACCCTGAGGTATTGTGTTTGTTCAACATAGCTTGTTCCCCAGATTTCTTTCAGCAAATATTGGTGTGTCAGCACGCGGCCTTCGTTTTTCACGAGCAATGTTAAAAGCGAATACTCGGTGGCAGTAAGCTTAATCGGGATATCATCCACCTTTACAATCCTCGCAACCAGATCAATCACTACCGCATCAAAGGTGATTAATGGCGCGCTTGGGGCGACATTCTGGTTTCGCAATACAGTCCTGATGCGGGCAAGTAATTCCTGTGTACGGAAAGGCTTCGTAAGAAAATCGTTTGCCCCATTGTCAAGTGCCTTTACGATTTCTGCTTCGGTACTTTTAACAGATAAAATGATGACGGGATTCTGGTGCCATTGCCTGAGGCTGTGCAGTACTTCCTGCCCGTCCATATCGGGTAAACCCAGGTCAAGCAAAATCAGGTCGGGTAAGTGATTGGCGGCCATCAGCATTCCTTCTGCGGCCGTAGCAGCAAACAGGGTTTTATATCCGCTGGAATCCAGTGTGATTTCCAAAAGCTTCCGTATCTGGCTTTCATCATTAATTAATATTGTCGGACGATTACTCATTTCCTATATTTTTTGTCTGGATGACTTCAGCAGGAAAAAGTACCTTAAAAACAGCGCCGCCTTCATCTTTGTTGTTAAGGGTTACCGTTCCGCCCTGTGCTTCGGCAAAACCCTTCACGATCGAAAGTCCCAATCCGGTTCCTCCGGTTTTCGAATGTTGCAGCCGATAGAATTTATCAAAAACTTTTTCTATTTCATTCTCGGGGAATCCCGCGCCATCATCAGAAATGGCAATGACACAAGTATTGGGATTTCCTTCATGTAATTCAAAATCCACTTCGGGCCTGTACTCGATGATAATCGTGATCCCGGCATCCTTAGGCGTATACTGTGCAGCGTTAAAAAGAAGGTTATAGATGATTTGTTCGGTAAGTCCGTAGTCGAGCTTAAATAAAGGCAGATATTCCGCTCTTTGGATAGTAACTTTGTGGCTGATAAGTTCCTCACTAAGGCTTTCAACAACGTTGTAAACGAGTTCACTGACATCGCACCAATCGAATTTAGGCTGGATAAAACCCGATTCCAGCCTTGACATATTGAGCAGGTTCTCTACCTGATGGTTTAATCTCAGGGAAGCTTTTTCCATTTCGGCAAGGAGTTTTATCTGGTTGTCTTCGGTAAGCTGTGAACTTTTTCCCTGCAGCGTGCCTACTGCTCCCATGATTGTCGATATATCGGCGTGCGAAGCTCATGAGACAGCGAGTCGAGCAACGTATTGTAAAGTTTCATCGTGTTCCATCGCGTTTCCCGGATTTGCGCTGTTTGCTCGGCTTTTCTGATTTTATACGTCAGGACTGCATTGATCATGGCGATGACGAAGAACATCAGCAGCAGCAAAGCATCTTCCGCATTATGGATGTGAAAAGTGTAGTACGGCCTGATAAAAAAGAAATCCAGAATCAAGGCCGATAGCAAGGCAGCCAAAAGGACAGGTACGATCTCCAGGAATATCGCAAGCAGCGACACGACCACCAGCAATAAATATCCTACGACTTTATAATCAAGAAAATCCCGTGTGAAGGAACAGATTACCGAAACAATGCTGACTGACAGCAGGCTCACCAGATACTGGTTTTTTTTCTTTGTGATTTTCAACAATCTGATCATTGCTCAATGTTTGACGGGACAAAGTTATACGATAACGTATAAGTATTTTATCATATAGAAATAGCCCGATATAAAGATTTTATAAAGATTGGTTTATAAGGGCTTTCTGAATTTCACCTCCGCTTTTTTTAGTAATAAATTTGCCCATATTTTAATAAAAGTATGAGTCAGCACAAAGATTTACACAGCAGGTTATCATTCGCCGGATTGTTAATTACCCTTGGGATCATTTATGGGGACATTGGAACATCTCCGTTATATGTTATGAAAGCCATCGTTGGCATTTACCCTATTAACGCAGATATCATCCTGGGCGCAGTTTCCTGCATTTTCTGGACACTCACGCTTCAAACCACACTTAAATATGTCATCATCACCTTAAGTGCTGACAACCATGGGGAAGGCGGTATTTTTGCGCTCTATGCCCTGGTAAGGCGAACGAAAGTAAAGTGGCTGATTGTGCCTGCGATTATTGGCGGAAGCGCTTTGCTGGCGGATGGAATCATAACGCCGCCGATATCAGTTTCTTCAGCAGTTGAAGGCGTCCGGACATTCTATCCCGAAATCAATACGGTTCCTATTGTTATTGCCATCCTGGTTTTGTTGTTTGTGATCCAGCAATTCGGGACAAAGCTCGTGGGCCGGTTTTTTGCCCCAATGATGCTGCTCTGGTTTGCAATGCTGGGTGTGCTTGGCGTTCTTCAGGTCATGGGCCATACGGCTGTGCTGAAGGCAATAAATCCGTATTATGCTTATCATCTGTTGACCATTCATCCGGAAGGATTTTACGTTTTGGGATTTGTTTTCCTCTGTACCACGGGCGCTGAAGCCCTTTATTCGGATATGGGCCACTGCGGCCGCAAAAACATCAGGATAAGCTGGATCTTCGTCAAGATTGCGTTACTTCTGAATTATTTCGGGCAGGCAGCTTATTTAATTCAGCATGAAGGCCAAACTTTGCAAAGCCTGGGCGGAGAATCGGCCAACCCGTTTTACCTGATCATGGACAATTGGTTTAAGCCTGCCGGTATTGTGATTGCAACCATCGCTGCAGTGATTGCCTCACAGGCGTTGATCAGCGGGTCGTTTACATTAATTAATGAAGCCATGCGGCTTACCTTCTGGCCGAAAGTAAGAATTAAGTATCCAACTGAACAGAAAGGACAGTTGTACATACCGTCTATCAACTGGCTTCTGCTTGCCGGATGTATTCTTGTGGTCTTGCATTTCAGGGAATCGGGCAATATGGAAGCGGCTTACGGACTAGCCATTGTGCTGTGTATGATCATGACGACGCTTTTGCTGAATTATTATCTCATCATCAGGCGGGTCAGATGGTATTATATTGCGCCGCTGATATTGCTTTACCTGGCTATCGAAGGAAGTTTTCTGGTGGCCAATCTCAAGAAATTCACCCATGGCGGCTACGTGACAATTTTAATTGCATGCCTTCTTATCGGAATCATGGCTACATGGTGGAAAGCCAAACAGATCAGTAAACTCTACACCAAAATTGTAAAAATCGCTAATTATAAAAAGGTATTGGCAGAATTGAGCGTCGACTTGTCCATTCCAAAGTATGCCACCCATTTGGTATATATGACCAATGCCTCACGGACGGATGAAATTGAAGAGAAAGTGATGTTTTCTATTCTCCACAAGCGTCCGAAAAGGGCAGATATGTATTGGTTTATCCATGTAAACATTTTAAATGAACCGTATAAAATCGAATATAAAGTCAGTGAAATTTTAAAGGATGATGTGTATCGGATCGACTTTAATATCGGGTTCAGGGAACCTACAAAAATAAACCTGATGTTTAAAGAAGTTATTCGCGATATGGTGAAGAATGGAGAGGTCGATGTCACGAGCCGTTATGAATCGCTAAACAAGAACAATATTATCGGCGATTTTAAATTTGTATTATCCGAAAAATTTCTCTCTAATGACAGTCTGCTGCGCTGGAACGAAAGGATTATCATGAACACGTATTTTATTTTAAAGCGGTTTAGCCTGTCGGAAGAAAAAGCATTTGGCCTTGACAGCAGCTCGACAAAAACCGAAAAATACCCTTTGGTGTTAAACCCGCCTGAACGGATAACGATGACACGGATCAGGTGATTTAAAGAATGTCCATTGCTGAAAAAAGGCAGGACTGCGGTAAAGGTGAACTTATAATCTGAAAATTACGCTCGATGCATTTTGTCGAATATATTTAAGAAATTTTTGGCAGAACCAATAATTCCAATAAATTGCCGTTGATAAATTTAACCCCAAATTTATGAACAAAATATTTTACCTGCTATTTCTCTGTGTATCCATTGGCTACGCACAGAATACAGCTCCGGAAGGAGCTCAAAAACTCATCACTGAACCTGCTGGCGCTACCGCTGCTGGAGACAAACTTCTGAAGAAGGAAGATTTCAAAGCGCGCGAAGGACGCATGCTCGTCGATTCACGAAGCTGCAGGATCACGAATTACGATACCACCAGCACCGTTCTGGTGAGCGTGGTTTGTCAGCAAAAGGCATTTAACCAGCTTGGTGTCGAGAAGATCAACGAAATGATCCGCCTTGCCAACGATAAGGTCCGCAACACCGTCCAGGCACAACACCAATATAAACCTACAGAAATCAGGATGGCCTACCTGCCTGATTCAAATGACTGGAGCCTTACCAGCGCTTACACTGTACTCGACGAAAACGGGCATGCGAAGAAGAACCTCCTGTCTCTGGATTTTGATGCTAACGGTGATTTTGCGGTAATGAAAAGGATTTTTTAATTCACAGATTAGGAGCGAGTTAAATTATTCCCGCCAATTCCCTGATAAAGCACGACGATTTCTCAAGGATAAGATCCGGGCTTTCCTTATGTGGGGTATGTTTGGTATTGGGAATGATTAGCTTTAAAGCCTGGCCTCCAGCTTGCGAAGCAATGCGTTGCACCTGATTCAACGTTCCGTATTCATCGTCTTCACCCTGAATTATTAATGTAGGGCATTTGACCGATGGTAAAAAATGCTCGATATTCCAGTGGCGGAAATCTTCCCTGGTCCAGGTATCGGCCCACGCCCAAAACATCTCGTCGGTTTTATCGCTGTGATATCTCGAGAGTTTTGCCTTTAAATCAGTGCTTTTATAAAGTTGTATTACTTCGTTGATTCCGTGGATCGTAACATCTTCAACAAAAACATGCGCGCCTTCAGTAATGACTCCCAATATTCTCCCGGGATACTTCGCCGCGGCAATCAAAGAGATCGAGCCGCCGTCGCTGTGGCCAAAGAGGATTACTTTGTCAAGACCCCAAAAATCGATCAGCTCATTCAGGATATCGGCTTCCTGCTCCATATAATGAACGTCGCGTTTTGAATATAAAAAGCCACGCGACTTGCCATATCCCTGCCTGTCATAAACCAGTATATTGCAATTCGTGAGTTCGCCAAGCCTTTGTGGAAAATCCCTCCATAAGTCGATTGAACCCAGTGAATCATGAAGGAATATCAACGTAGGATTATCGGTACCGTTTAAAATTCTTTTTATCGCAATTTCCTGAAGCGGAAAGAATTTGTCGCTATTCATTTACTTTCAGAAATTGAGCGCCTACTTTAACTTACTGATCCGGTATAAATCGTGCCTTCTGTCTTTCAGGATTCTGACACTTCCATGCTCATGGAGCTTTTTCAGCAGGTCAAGGTCGACATCAACAATAAGTGTCATTTCTGTATTAGGGGTTGCTTCTGCCTTGATGCCGTTGCTTGGAAAGGCGAAGTCAGATGGCGTAAACACAGCGGTCTGTGCAAATTGTATATCCATATTATTAACCCGCGGAAGGTTGCCCACGCAGCCCGCAATAGCGACATAACATTCATTTTCGATCGCCCGGGCCTGTGCGCAGTGCTTCACACGCGTATAACCGTTTTGCGTATCGGTAAGGAATGGCACGAACAGGATTTCCATGCCTTCATCTGCCATCAGGCGTGACAGTTCAGGGAATTCAACATCGTAGCATATCATGATGCCGATCTTTCCGCAGTCGGTGTCAAATGTCTTGATTTCCGATCCGCCTTTCATTCCCCAATATTGCACTTCATTGGGTGTCACGTGAACTTTTGTATACATTTCCGAAGTACCGTCGCGTTTACAGAGAAATCCTACGTTGTAGAGGTTTCCGTCTTCAAGGTACGGCATGCTGCCGGTAATGATATTGATATTGTACGATATGGCAAACTCCTGAAACCGTTTCCTGATCGGGTCGCAATATTGTGCAATTTCCCGGATGGCATCGGCTTCAGACAGATGGTTGAAATCGGCCATCAGCGGTGCGATGAACAATTCAGGGAAAAGCGCGAAATCACTGCCATAACCAGAAACGACATCTATAAAAAACTCGCACTGCTCGAACAGCGCCTCAACATTGGCCAGCGGGCGCATTTGCCATTGTACCAATCCTAAACGGATGACGCTTTTCCTGACATTGATCAGTTTCGGGCTCTTGTCATAATAGATGTTGTTCCATTCAAGAAGCACCGCATAATCCTGCGAACCCGCATCGCCAACAAGGTAATTCTTCATTACGCGGATCACGTGAAAGTCGTTGCTGAGCTGAAACGATAAAACCGGATCGTACAATTCCTTGAGGCGGACTTTATCAATATATTCCTTCGGTGTGATCTCGGCGGCGTGCTTGGTAAAATTCGGAATCCGTCCTGCAAAAACAATCGATGCCAGGTTGAGTTGCTCGCACAATTCCTTTCGCGTATCGTAAAGTCGGCGGCCCAACCGCAAGCCCCGATATTCAGGGTGAATAAAAACATCGATCCCATACAATACATCGCCTGACGGATCGTGGGTAGAAAAGGTGTAATTGCCCGTGATGTCGGTATAGGAATGGTTTTCAAGGACTTTTTCATTGGACACAATCAGCGACAGGGCAGAACCCACAACTTTGTCGTCTACAAGGATTACAAGCTGTCCTTCTGGAAAAATATCCAGCAGTTTCTGGATGTGGTGTTCTTTCCAATAGGAGCCTTCCATTTCGCTGTAGGCTTCCACCATGGAGTTTTTAAGTTCTTTATAATCTTCAATGCGCAAATTGCGCAGTTCTACTTTATTAATCTCGCGCATAATTCTTTTAGGGATAACCAGAGGTAAGGAAATGGCAGTTGCCATTATATTGGCCAGTTTGCCGCTGCAAAGTTAAGTAAAAGAGTGAGATCGGTCGGCATCTTTACGAAGGAATAAATAAATAAGACCGGCGCAAATACTTAAAAACAATTTTTCATTGTCGAACAAATCATGACGAATCCCGTTAACATTCATCAATTTTATAAATTAAACCCACATCTTTATTCTGGTTTCATTTAATTTCTCGTCCTTGCAACTTCTAAAAACAAATCATGAAACACTTTTACTTTTTTCTCTTAACGATCCTGGTGACAAATCCTGCCCAGGCACAGTGCTGGCAGACTATGGCCGCGGGCGAAGAACATACACTGGCAATCAAAGCCGATGGAAGCCTTTGGGCTTGGGGCGCAAACTACAGCGGACAGCTCGGCATCGGGTCGACCACCGATAAAAAGCAGCCTACACAGATAGGCATGAGCAGCGGATGGATCGCTGTATCGTGTGGGGTCTCATCGTCAATTGCTTTAAAGTCCGACGGGACGCTTTGGGCATGGGGAAGTAACTTCCAGGGACAGCTCGGAGTTGGCTCAACTACAGGTAAATTAATTCCAACCCAAATAGGCACTGAGACCAACTGGACTGCAGTAAAAATGGGATCTTCGCATACGCTGGCTCTCAAATCCAACGGTACGCTTTGGGCGTGGGGCTTTAATTTGACTGGCGAACTCGGAGACGGGACACAGGTTGAAAGGCACAGTCCGGTTCAGGTAGGAATCGCAACCGACTGGTCTAAAATAGATGCAGGCGAAAGCCATTCACTGGCCATCAAAACCAATGGAACTTTGTGGGCCTGGGGAAGCAACTACAGCGGTTGCCTAGGCGACGGAACAGAAACCAGCAGAAACGTTCCCACCCAAATCGGCAGTGCGACCAACTGGATGGAAATTTCCGCAGGATTGGAATTCAGCACCGCGCTCAAAACCAACGGTACGTTGTGGACATGGGGATTGAATGTTGTGGGCGAGCTCGGCAACGGTACTACTACTAACACCTCGGTTCCGGCACAAATCGGGAGCGGCACCAACTGGTCTGCGGTAAATACATCAAATGCGCATACGGTGGCAGTAAAATCTAACGGAACCCTTTGGTCATGGGGTCAAAATGCTTATGGCGAACTTGGGATCAACAGCGATATGCAAATGCACACACCGGTTCAGGTCGGAACGGCTACCAACTGGCAATCAGCAATAGCCGGCGGTTTCCATTCCTTGGGCAAACGTACAGATGGCAGCTTGTATGGCTGGGGATATAATGAAGTTGGAACTGTAGGAGACAATACCCTTATAGACCGGGATGAGCCTGTGCTGTTAAGCTGTCCTACTTCAATACTTGCCGTTCACCAATTTGCGTCCGAAGCTTTTGCGGTATGGCCAAACCCTGTAAAAGATATGCTTTATTTTAAAAACGCACCGGATAACATTGACCGTGTCCTCATCACCGACTTACTCGGTAAAACCATTCTTGAACAAAAAGGGAATGTTACGGAAGTAAATGTTGAATCTTTGGGTAATGGCGTTTATATAGCAAATATTTTTTCCGGTACAGGCAGTTACACGGCAAAATTTATTAAGTAAAAAGCTTAAAATAGTTTAGAGCATCCTTCGGGATGCTTTTTTTTCGATGTTGCTGACGTACCTGCAACGCAGCTACTAGTGAATCGTGGCATTGAATCACAACAATTCCAATTCCTTCAAGATGTTTTGTCGGGCCTGAACTTCGTATTTTCCTGAAAAGTGATCGGTTTTAAAAATCTTTTCCATTTCAAGGAAATGTCGTAATACTTTTTTGCGGCCGGGATTATATATCAAATTGGGATAAACAGCAAATTCCTTCCTGATCTGTTTCATGTATGTTGAATAAGCATCCCAATTTTTTCCCAGTATCGATAAGTCTGCATCAATGAAAAAATTTGTATCTGGATCATTCGAAACCGAATGTCCTTTGGTAGCAATAATCATGTCGAGGCATTTCGTGATCTTAGAGGTTGGATAGCCTATTTCAGACAATCGTCGGCTGGCGATCTCTGCACTTTCTTCTTCATTTTTACTGCTGGTTGATTTATAAATCAGGTCATGGTAAAAGACCGCGAATAGAAGCGTGTCCCAATCAAAAATCTTATCGCTAACAAATTGAAGTTCGGTAATTAAGTTTTCTAAATGGGATAACGTATGATAATGCCTTTGAGGCGCGGAGTAATTCACGGAGATTTCATGCCACATTTTTTGGATTACCCGCGCATCATCTGAATATTTGTTCAGGAGCGTATGAAAGGTTTCGTTGATCACAGTTATAAGTTTAAATTTTAATCAGCCAGGCACTCCGGTCTTGGGCCACTTTATCCCAATTGAACTCTTCGGAGTCCGGATGTATCTCAACGGGAATAAATAGACAAAGTCGGTGGATATCTATGTGGATAACTTCGTACGCAAACGATGTATCCCGATTTTGTACGGATTATCTTAGAAGTCCCAAAACCTGCTAACTATGACAATCTCATTCCTGCTGAGCTCTTCAGCCCGTTGCTGCCTTACAATCACATGGCAATCTTTATACAACTATCAGGCTGTCATGGCCTTTGAAAATGGAGAAATGATCGAATTTCTCGGCAGTTCGCCAGTCCGATGCATACACGAAGCTAAAAAACGCATAGCATCCAAAAATCTTAAAGTCCTAAAAATACAATCAGTAGTCGAATATTTAAGTCCGGTGAATGAAATTATAGAAGCCGTACACCAATTGACAGCTTAATGCTGATATAGGAATTCTTCCCTTGTTGCCCTGAACGATGACCAGTCTTTGCTAAGGGCATGTTCAATGGTAGATCGTAAGGCGTGAATTGAGTATGCTTTCCTTAAAAAATAACTGGCACCCAATTCATAACACTTGGATACGCATTGCTCCTCGCACATAGCCGAATGGATCAGGATGGGAATGTGTGCGTAGTCAGGATGCGCTTTAACTGCAGCAAGGATTTCGTAGCCGTCAATTTTTGGCATCACTACATCAATAAAAAACAGGTCGGGAACAGGGCTATCGGCTTCCAGGGCTTTTACAAGGTCTTCGCCGTTACGGAATAATCGGGCTTGGTGGCCCAAAGAAATCGCGATTTCCTCCATCAGTTGAAGGTCTTCATGGTCATCGTCTACAAAATAAATGGTCATTTCTAATACTTCGAAAGTTAATAATTGACCTTATTTAGAAGCCAGTCTGCGAAGAACGTAGGGATCATTTTTTTCGCGATGCTAAATTTACTGTTTAATTCAACACCAAGTATTTTTCTTGAAAATTTATTTTAGCAAATGTTGCTCCTTACTGCTTTACAAATTTCCCGAACCAATCGCCTTTATCGGTTTTTAATAATATAGTGTAAAGTCCGTTTGGCAACTTACTGACATTAATAGGGCTAAAGTAGTCGGTGCTTTCAAAAACCGCTTGCCCGAGCATAGTCACGATTGTATATTTTGATACTTTGAGTGTGTTGTTTTCAGGCAATTTGATATTTAGTGTTTCTTTTACAGGATTTGGGTACAATGTTATTTTGGATTTGTACGCTTCCATTTCATCGGTTCCCATGCAGCCCACATTCAGGTGAAGTGGCATTGTGATGGTCGTGCCACATTCATTAGTCATTTCACAGGTATAATTGCCGCTGTCGGTGGCAGTAACATTGGGAAGGTTTAAAATTGCCGTGGTTTGCAGCGGGAGAACATCGCCGTCTTTTTTCCAGAGATAGCTTGTGGCATTCGTGTTTTGTACATCAAAGGTAAAAGGGGAGTTTAAGCAGGGCGAAAAAGTATCGATGTCGAAATTATGGTAGGATGGCTTTCGGCAGATCTCGGTCAGGTCTCCGCCAACCTGAAGAAATAGATTTTGCAGGCTGCATACGGTGCAAGTCTGCGTAAAGTTGTTCGTAATGGGATTGTATATAAAAATTCCTGAATTCGATACGCCATACAAATTGTTGTCGGATCCTTTCAGCAAAGCGCCTCTTGCCCCAACGCCAAAATTATTTCCCTGCGTATCATACCCAAAATTGTACTTTATGGTGACAGCGCCTGATAAAAGATCATACTCATAGAGCGCACCATGATGCTGGTTCGGATCAAAGGGATCGAATCCCTGTCCACCGGTCGTTAAGATCCCATACAATTTATTGCCGTCCCCAATTGTCAATGCACCCGGACGGGCACCATTAGCTGTAATATTGAAATCGATTTTTTTAGTATAGGTATTTGTATTGATGTTGTATTCGAATAGAACGCCGTCATTATTGATCAGATTTCCGTTTATCACGCCGCCTAAAGAAGTTGTTCCGTACAGTTTTCCCAGAGTGCCTTCCACCAAAGAACCTTGAGGAAAAACTCCGTCCGACCCAGTACTATTTAAAGGATATTGAATAGTAAAGACATTGTTGGTGAGGTTTAATTTTGCAATTGAGCCGATATATGGAGAGCCGTTCGGAAATGAGGAAAAGTATTTCGTTGTTCCGTAGATCATCCCGTTTGAAGCTTTCATTAGTTCTCCCGTCATTTGATTCGAAATCAACTGGAGTTGGCTGTTAAAACTTGGTACAGCCGCCCTGATGATAGCGGTTTCTGTAGCAATCGTATAACTGTAGATTCCGCCATTTACCAATGAACCCAATAAAACACCGGTAACGGGTTCTATTACACCTGATTCTGGCAAACTGCTATTGGGAAGCTCACCCGACCCAAATTCGATCACGACACGGTATGTATTTAATATCAGGTCATATTCAAACAATACGCCTCCTGTTTCACTAGGTGATAAAACGAAACCTCCTTTTGTAGCAGTGCCGTATAATTTTCCATTAGAAGCCAGAAACAATCTGCCGTAAGGTTTCATTCCGTTTATCGAATCAAAAAGGTGAACATACTGCGGGTTATCGCCATTTAAAGCGCACTTAAACATGGTTCCATAATTATCCGGTGTTCCGCCTTCATAGGCTAAGCCCCAGAGTTCCTTCTGTGCAATGCAATTGGTCAGGAATAAAATACAAAGTGAATGAAGTAAAAGTTTTTTCATCGATCTGGGAGTTATTTTATAAAAATAAGGAAGTTTTGGACTATCAATCCAAAACTCCCTTTTTATTTAATCAGATTTATTTAATGATAATCTGGCGGACTTCCGATTTGCCATCGATAGTCAAGGAAACCATATACGTTCCTTTTGACAGATTTTCTGTTTGGATCTTGTTTTCACCGCCCTTTAAAATAAAGGTGCCAACTTCTTTGCCTGCCATGTCGTAGATATTAGCAGAGCCAGACGTTGCAGAACCTTTTATCTTAATGTAGAATTCACCTGTGTTTGGATTGGGGTAAATTGTTACACCATCTAATGTTCCTGAATTGGTCGTTCTGGTACCGTGGGTTCCAACCGGGGTTGTACAGGATCTTGTAATGCAACCGCCCGGAATTACAAAATCAGCACAAATGGTCCCCGGACTTGTAGGTCCGCATAATTGCAACGAATTACCGTTTGGAGACACAAAGACATTGGCAGTGTTCGCTGTTATAGGAACGCCGCCCACAATCCAGGTAATTGTTGAACCTACAGGTCTGACATTTACAGTATAGTTATCGCAACCTGCACTGGTTGTGAATCCCGGATTTAACGATCCGCCATTACTGGTAACTGTTATTGGGAAGGATCCGGAAGCCGTTCCGCAACTCGTGGTATGGGTAATGACCAAATTATACGACCCTGCCGCAGTTGAGGCATTAGTCGTTAGTGTTATGACTCCCGCACTATTAAAAGAAGTACTGGCAATGATGTTTGTTGGTGTTGTCACAGCAGAATAGGTTCCGAAGAAAGGAGTCGGAACATTACTTACATTAACCGTGAGTGTTGTAGGAACTCCAACATTTATGCAGCCCAGTGCATTGATTGCGCTTGGCGCAACGGCTTTATAATTAACATTATAGTTGGTTGACGCACTGCCGGAACAGGTACCGACATTCGCCGTGGCAGAAATCGCAACTGGGCCGGCTGTTGTGCCGTTCGGGATAAGCGTCGGATTGGTCGTATTACAATTCGCACTGCAAGTCCATCCGGAAGGTAAGTTCCATGTGTAACTTGTTGCTCCGGTGACAGTTGAACAGGAAAATGTTGTTACAGGGGTTGTCCCGCGATCTACACATGTAGGAGAACTTGGATTTATGGTTGGTGCTGCCGGTTTCACAACGATGGTCAATGTTACAAATGCAGTATTACAGATAGAAGACAGCACTTTTAAATTGTAAGTTCCGCCTACAGCAGTTCCCGGGATAGTAACACTAAAGGTTGAGCCTGTACCGTTTGTTGGTGCAACTGTCCAGCCGCTTGGAATGGCGCCTATAGTAGTAGGATTTAATAATCCGTTTGAAGGCAGGGTATAATTGTATAATCCTGGCGAAACACAGGTTGGGCCTGTTGCAGTGAACGGACTAACAAAAGTCCTGTTTATTTGATAGGTAAAAACAACAGGCAAACATAAGCCATTTGTAATGGTTAACATCAGAGTTCCCGGATTGTTGTCGATACCCGATACATTGAGGGTTTGTCCGGAAGGCGTTCCCCCTGGGCTCAGAACCCAATTGGTTCCAGGCGCAGACCAGGCATAGGTGTAACCACTAACTGCATTTAAGTTTACAGAAAATGATGTGAGTCCTGTGTTAAGACAAGTTGGTGGTGCAGTGTTGTAACTTGGTGCCGTGGGTTGTGCGCCAATGGATTTTCCAACGCACGTGGTATGGGTGGGAACGCCTGTATAAACACCGTCTCCGTCCCAGGGATTAACCCGTCCATAACAACATTGCAAAGTAAATGCAGGCACTGATACAGGAGGAGTCGTGAAGGTTATAGAACTATTGTCTGCCGAGGTGTAAACATTAGTAGATCCGGCAGGGTAACCACTCCAGTAATACTTATCAAACCCAATGGCATCATTTGCATTGTCGCTTGCGATTTGATCTACCGAATAAGTATAGACCGTGTTTGGCAGAACGCAATCCGGACCTACAATAGGCGGCACAACACTCGGAGGCGTACCCGCCGGGGTATTCGTGTAACGTTTGAATATTTCAAATGTAATCAATGCATTGCAGGGACTGGCAAAGTAAGAAACTACAACCTTCCCTTTGCTTCTTGCCCACTTCGTATCTAAGAGAGGCTGTAACAAAGATGGATTTTCAGCAAATCGTAAAAATTTATTATACGATTCAATATTCAGCGGATTTACGGCGCCTGAAGATTGTATCGGAGCATTAAAAGTAGAGTTGGTCTGGGTCGATAAATCGCCATAAAGTCTCCAGCCAATTAATGTAGTACCATTCAACCCGACGGTGAAATTACCCGCGCTCGTCGTGAAATCAAACGGATCTGGCATGGCAACAATACCGCCATCGCCAACAACACCGCCAAAACCGGCTACCACGCCGGCACCGGTTCCTGTGTAAACTACTTCACAGGTTGGTGGGACTTTTACTACCGGCTGGGCAACACTCAATGTTGTGCCCAATAATAGAACGGCAAAGGCCAGTTGTATTTTAAAAAAAGTTGTAAAGATTTTCATCATTTCTAATTATTAGATATTTAAAAAAAAGTTCAGACAATATTCTTTGAGATTAACGTGGATGAGGAATAAAAACACTCCCACGGCTCTCTTTTTTGAGACGCTGAGCTTTATATATTGCACGCATCTTTTTAGTAAATAGTTCCATAGCAGTGTCTGATTATTATTAATGATTGTTGGATAAGGCAACAGGCTGTTGCTTCATATAACTAAAAGCCTGATGTTTAGCAATTAATTTCAAAATGGCTCGTATGAAAAGCAATTGTAGGACCGCTGCCTTTAGGAGGAACTGTGGTGCCGCCGATTTCCGGAAAATTCGCTAAGCAGATTACGACGCACATAAAAAATAACTTAAGTAGGGAATCTTTTTTCATAATAAAGGTTTTAAGGGTAAGTGATTTACAAATACATAAGTCAAATTTGTTATATATTTGAAAGCCAAACCATACCATAAAACCTGTATATTTTATGAGAGGAAGAGCCACTTTGATGGTGCTATTTTTCTTTAGTATGGGCATTTGCGCGCAAAAACGTGCAAAAGAAATCGAGGCGGACTTACAACAGTTTGCACTACATTTGGATACTAACCCAGATCTCGCTTTCTATCACATCAGTAAGGCCTATTGCGCGAGCATTGTCTTAGAAAATGACTCTCTACACGCGCGGTCATCATGCAATCTTGGTTATTATCATTACACCAAAAACAATCTCACCGAATCTAAAAAGAAGTGTTTCGAAGCAATTTCTTATGCTAAAAAAGCAGGTTTTCATAAAATCCTGGCCTCAAGCTATAACCAGTTAGGTTTGATAGCTCTTGATGAAGATAGCTTTGATGTTGCGCTGAGGCATTATCTGCTGGCATTAAAAATAACCGAGAGGTTACACTTGCCGGAAATCAAATCCCGAATTTTGATAAATCTGGGTTATCTGCATCTGATTCAAAAAGATACTGTAAAAGCTATTGGTTACTATAATCAGAATATCAACAATGCCGAGGAAAATTTACTGAACAAAGAATTAGCAATAGGCTACGAGACAGTCGCAACGCTTCATTCGGCCAGCGATCCGGAAAAGGCGGCAAGCTTATATAATAAAGCGCTTGCCATCGTCCGTAAGAACAAAGATTTATATACCGAGTTCCGGCTCTATATTGATCTGAGCGATCTGTATCTGAATACTGCCGGAGAGGAAAGTGATGAAAAAGTGTATTATTATCTTCAGAAGGCGCTAAGCATTCAGAAGATTTTGCGTGATGAATCAATGCTTTTTTATATTTATTTCAATCTGGGAAGCTATTATGTAAACCAAAAGGAAAATGACAGATCCCTTGAGTACTATTACAAATCCTTAGCCTTATCAAATAAAAATATTCCTTCGGGACAGGTCTTGAATCTTTATAAAGTTTTGTCAGCCGCATTTATCCTAAAGCACGACTACAAAAATGCTTTGCTTTATAAAGAACGATATAATTCCCTAAGAGACAGCCTTTTCGATATAGACAAGAACAAGGTTTTTAACGAAATTCAAACAAGGTACGACGTTGACAAGAAGAACCTTAAAATAAAACTTCTTACCAAAGAGCGGGAGATACAGCGGAATAAGAAGAAAGCAATCTTTTTTATCGGATTGATACTCATGGTATTGTTGGTGAGTTCACTGCTCTGGCTGCGTCACAGGATTAAAACACAGCGGCTTCTGAGGATCAACGAAACCAAGCTTTTACGGCATAAGTTTGTTACGCTGAAACAGGAACAGGAATTAAAGAGAATGAAAAACGTCCTGGAAGGGCAGGAGCTGGAAAGGAATCGGCTGTCAAAAGAAATCCATGATGGCATCGGCGGATCGCTGGCCGGAATAAAATTACAGCTTTCGCAGGTAAACGCTACGCTGAAGAACGAAAAAATCAATGATATTGAACAAAAAATGTCCATCGCATTCGGTGAATTACGATCTATTTCCCATAATCTGAGCTTTAATTTCATGATCGATAAAAATCTGGATCATTTATTTTATCAGCTTAAGACAGATTATGAAAGCCGGGAGGAATTTAAATTGGAAGTCGTAATTTTTCCGGAAAATGCGCTGACCGGAATTTCTGAAGAAATAAAGCATCAGGTTTACAGGATCGTTCAGGAGCTGTTGGCGAATGTGGCCAAACACGCAAAGGCCGAACAGGTAATGCTCAGCTTAACACGGTACGATGAGATATTGAACATTATTATAGAGGATGATGGCGTTGGGTTCGAAACGGGAAACACCGAAGGAATCGGCATCAAGAATATCAAGAGCCGGATCCTGTCGCTAAACGGCACAATCGCCATTGATACAAATGTGGGAAACGGGACGAGTGTTTTAATTGATATACCAATAAACCAAACCTTATGATCAGTATCGCGCTTGTTGATGACCACAAGATGTTTCTCGATGGGATGATTTCGGTCTTATCCGGTGAGGAAATGTTCAATATCCTGTTTGTTGAAAATGATGCGCAAAGGGCATTGGAGAAACTTGATTCCCATCTTCCGGATATTATAATCTCCGACATCTCGATGCCAAATATGAACGGAATCGAATTCATCAGGAAAGTTAAAGCAAAACATCCCGATGTGAAAATCCTGGTCGTAAGCATGTTCGACAATATGCAATCGATTAAGAATATTGATGGCTATCTGCTGAAAGAAACCGATAAAGAACAATTGGTTGAAGCCATAATCAGCATCGTGGTCGACAACAAACAGTATTTCGGAAAGCAAATCAACCGGATGGATACTTTCGCCTTTAAAAAATCAATCCTCACGCAACGGGAAAAACAAATCATCCGACTCATTGCAGAAGAAAATACGACCAACGATATTGCCATCAAGCTTACAATCAGCCATGGCACAATCGAAACGCACCGAAAAAATATATTTTTAAAGCTGCAGGTAAAAAATATCGCGGGCCTGATCAAGAAAGCTATTTACCTTGGAATAATCAAGTAGGTCATCAACCTTGTTCACCCCCGTCAAAGCCCTATATAAAGCCTATTTAATGCATGTCATCGCATAAAACTTTAGTTACTTTCCGATACAGAAAGTAAACTTACCACATATACCGGTCTTGTAAGATCATTAGGTACAATTGAGATACAAAATAAGTCAACTACTGTTTTTTGAATCTTAATATTCACTAACGATTATATTGTCTACGCTGTTAATATTGTATTGGGGTGGAGGATTGAAACTATCTGATTTTTATTAGAGGAGGTGTGATATCCTCAATAAGGAATACAAGGCTTGGGTAACAGATTATCCTCCTAAAATTTCGGTTATTGCTTTTGTTTCATTAAAAAAGAATCCCAATGGAAAATGGATTCTGGTAAATGAAGAATTACCAGAATACGAAAATGAACAAGCTATCATACAATTTAGAAAACTAATTATAGCAAGCTTACAAAGTAAGCCCTGACTTGATGCAAGTATATCTTCTATCTCAACAGTGGGTTTATCACCGCCGGCTACAGATTCTCGAAAAGAAGGTGATGTATGCGAAGCTTAGTATCGAACGTGAAAGAAAAGAGGAGTTCGTTTGCGAAAATGGGATGAGCCTTGTTAAGCTGCTATCTCTTTAAAGCAAAATGCCCTTTAAACTCCTTGTTATTTCTTTTAACGACAAACCAGTAATCGCTTGACGGAAGAAGTGCTGAATTATAAGTTCCATTCCATCCGTCACTATCTCCCTTAAGACTGTTTAATAATTTTCCATACCGATCGTAAATTTCAATTACAATTTGAGGCTCTCTCTCTGAAAGTTTGATTTTCCAAATATCATTAAACCCGTCTCCATTTGGCGTGAAATATTTCGGGTACATCAATAGATACACCTCATGTGATGTTACGCCACAACCGTTTTTATCGCGGACATATACTATGACTTCTCCGGGAGGTAAATTTGAGAAGTAGTTTTCCATTTGATAGGTGATTCCGTCTAGAGAATATTCGAAATCACCAGTTCCCTCGACATGTATAATAATTTGATTTTCCGCGTCCGACCAATCAACAGTTTCAACTTCTAATATTACAGCCGGACCTGCTTCATCCACAGCTAATTGTGTAATACTTTCACAAACAAAACCATTGGTCTGATTTGTAATGGTTAGGCTATAATTTCCCGCCTGAGAAATTATTGTAGACGGTGTTGTAGCACCATTCGACCATAAATAGGAATCGTATCCTGAGGTAGCACTAATGATAATAGGTGTGGCCTCACAAATTGTATATACTTCTTCAAGTCCCGCATCAGGTTGCGGAATGACAACTAACGCAAAACTTCCAATCACTGCACATTCATCATTTGTGGGATATAAAATTTTATAAAAGATAGGTTGGTTATTAGTTATATTCGAGATAGGACCCGTAATCTCGTCAGTTCCTAAAAGAGCATTTGATTCACTATAATAAAATTTGACTTCAAATTGGGAGGGTTGTCCATTAAGGATCTCTTCACTTTTAATCGAAGGGTCAAAAAGAGCGTTGCCATCGTTAGCCATATCATCACATATAAAATAGTCATTAACTGATGTCTCCGAAGGTTTCTGAACAACTCTTAATTGAAACTCCCAGTGGTATGACAAGTCATTTCATCAGAATTTTGAATTCGAAAAAAAATAGTTTGTGGAGTAGATATATTATGAAATAAAAATGGTAAAGCATTATTTGAAGACACCGCGTCTGCTTCGGAGAGATGATAAGAAACCTGAAAATCAGAGGCAGCTTGATTTCCTAAAATTTCGGAAATTTTTATTGATAAATCAAACTCTTCAATATCGTCATAGGGAAGATTCTCACAGATAACAAAATCTCCAACTGCATCCACTGTTGGAAGTGTCGATACTGAAATTTGAAAATCCGTAAGTATGTTACAAGATGGGCTAGATTGATTTGATATTTTAACAAATAGGGAGGAAATACCTAAAGGCGGTTCGAAATTATCTGATAAAGGATTTACGTCATCTTCAGCATCAGTTTGTGATAAAAAATAGGAAACATCAAAAGTAGATGGAGATTGGCTTCCGAGCACAATTTCATCAAATTGGAAGACGTTAAATGCCTTTCCGACCATATGACAAACGGTCTGAGCCGGGATTGAGACAGAAATCGGACTAAGCGATATTGTAATTGATTTAGTTTTTGTAGTTGTTCCGGCTGACGTAGTAATTGTAGAACTAACTAAATATTGGCCTGGCAATAAGTATTGATGAGCAGGATTTTCTTCGGTCGAAGTGTTCCCATCGCCAAAATCCCAAAGAACAGAAAGCGCGGGCTGGCTTGAATTTAAGAGAAAATTCGTATTGGAGCCTAAGCATAAATTTTCAACTGTAAATGAAAAATTAAAGAAGGACGTGATAAAGGGTGGAAGGCCTAATGAAGCTAAGCTCCCGGGATATAAAAATTGTCCCTCATTTTCATAGTTGCACAAGAGTCCTTGTTCATCTGGGCTATTGACGACTCCTAGAAAGTTTTGATAGCCAGTAGCACAATATATCTTATTGTTTGGCGCTAGCTGTAGCGCGTATAAATAATTGAAATCATCAAAAATTACGATTTTGGAATTGGGTATGTTAGAACTGGTTAAGTCAAATTGTGCTAAGTTCATGTTTCCATTAGTGCCTTCCCGATAGGTTGTATATAATTTCTGCGATTGAGGGGAAAATTCAACACCATAAGGTTGAACGCCAGATACTACTGTCTGCTCGTTAGACACTACTCCAGACGAAACATTAAAATCATATAAAATGACTTGGCCACTGCTAAATGTAGCTTCCCCTTCAACCGTGCCATTTTGCGCATGTGCTATTGCAAGTCGATGTCCGTCAGGCGACATTTTGAGATAACCCTGTGCATTTCTTCTATATCCATCCAAGCCGACTGTTGGTCCAATCGTTGAAATTATAGGTGTATCATTGACACCAGAGGCATCTACTTTAAAAGAAAAAAATCGGTTCAAAAAATGTGTAATGATCCAGTACTCTTCCAGACCCTCACTTTTAACAGCTGTAATTTTCTCTGAGCATTTATATTTAATTTCTTGTCCCGATGGGCTAGGGTCATATGTAATTAAATGATTATTTCTAGCTAAAATATCTCCCATGCTGCCATTGCTTCCAGAGACTGTTAGATCCACGATTGAGTAATTGAGTCCTCGATTACGACCATCATCATCAACAGGGGTAGATCCATCCCCGGCGGTTAAATATGATCCACTAAAAGTACTAGGATATACAGCAGCGTTTTCATGGTGAGGTTCGTCGACAGTGAATACATAATAGATATTCGGATCGCCTGGTTTAGGTACAATTATCGCCGATTGTGTACTGGAGTAGTCCCCATGGAGGCCTGTGCCATTGAGGTAATTTCCTTCTGGCATAGGTACATGGTAGCGATCCCATACGGTGCGGCCATCAGTGTAAAAAAGAAGATTACCATCTGCATCGGAAATTGCGCTACATCCTTCATCAGTGTCTAGTTCTCCGTCTCCTAATGCAGTAGCACTGCCATCTAAATTGAATCGTAAACCCGCGTTGTTACCAAAATACCAATTGCTCGCTTCTTGTTGAGCGAACAGTATTGAAGACATTATCAAAAAATGACAAAGTAAGTAAGGCCTCAGCACTTCATAAAATTGATAAGTAAGCGAAAATTCTTTTCAAATGGTGGTAAATGTAACGCTTCTAAGTGGGGAAGCATTGGATTCAGCCACATTTAATTATTCTAATTTATAAAAGTTTTACTTGTTAATTAAAAGTTAAGTATATACTTTCGGCGCTTAAACAAAATAAAATGAAATATCTCCTCCTCTTCCTTTTTGCACTCATAGGTGCGACAGCACAATGTCAGACATGGGATCATATACAATTTGATTATGATTTAGCAGGGAATCAAATAAAGCGGTACGTGATTGATATTGTCGCTGGAAAGGAGAATCCTGAAGTGGTAAAGGCTCTTGATTCGCTGGTTGAAGGAGATTTGCTGACTTCAGATATCTATGCGGATGTAAAGTTTTATCCTAATCCCGTACAGGAGCAACTTTATGTGAAATGGACAAATGTTAAGCAAGTGCATGTGGAAAATATATCGGTTTTTAATCTCGGTGGACAAAAACTTTACAACTTCGACATAGAAGGTGATACGGAATCAACAATAGTCAACTTTCAACCGCTGCCAGAGGGACTATTCACGCTGGTATTAACATATAGCGACGGAAATAGAAAAACCTTAAAGATTGTAAAGAAAAATTGATATGAAACGACTGCTACTTGTTCTATTTTGTTTATTCAGCTTATCTACGCTATCACAAACATATTATCATGACACTCAAGGAAAACTTGATGTCTCGCCAAGTGGTCAGGCAACGTATACAATACCCATTGCGCTACCTCCGAGTATCCAAAATGTTGGACCGACTCTTAATATTAATTATGCAAGCGGTCAAGTAGGAGGAATCGCTGGACGTGGCTGGAGTTTGAGCACTATATCGGCCATTGTACGTACTGCTGCCCGCCTTGATATCGACGGTGTTGTTGATGGTGTCGACAATGATGCTTCGGATAAGCTTTCGTTAGATGGACAACGATTAATCCGAAAAACTGGTACTTATCTTCAGTCCGGATGTACGTATCAAACAGAGATATTGTCAAACCTAAAGATAGAGCAAGTTGGCACTGGTGCAACAACTTACTTTTTGGTGACAGCACCAGACGGGTCAAGATCGTGGTACGGAAACTATGGCGGAACTAATGCTATAGATAATAGCTCTTATTATATTACAAGATATGAGGATGCAAACGGTAATTACATATTTTATTCCTACGGAAGACCATATAATAAGAGCTTATGTGTGGATGAAATAAAATTTAGCGCAAACAGCGTCATCTTACCACAGAATAAAATAAAGTTCTTATATAAGCAATTAGCAAGATCGGAGAACTGTTATGTGAACAACGTAAAGCAAGAACGGGTTGAGCTATTAGAATTCGTGGAGGTGTATACTAACGGAACACAGCTCTTTAGAAAATACCAACTATTCCACGATTTGGACGCTGTTACCGGCTATCAACGGCTCGTCAAAGTACAAGAGTTTAATGGTAACAATGAGCCTGCAAATCCCATTATGTTTGGCTATCCATCTACCATAATGGATACCAGCGTTGCCTCCGAGTCGGGCAAACCTTACACTAACAATTTGAATTTCCAAGGTGTAACATTGACAGGCGATTTCGACGGTGATACTGAGTTAGATTTTATAACTCCAGGGGGACTTTATAGGGAATTGTTTAAAGGCTCTGTTTCTACTCCTCCTGTCTCGCTTCCAGTAGCTGAACCAGAATTCACAATCACTACGTTAAAAAACAATCGTCTTAATCAGTACCATTCTTTAGTGAAAATTGAACGTTCTGGAACGACAACAAATTTTAATGTATATGAATATTCGAAAGCTACAAACACAGTTTCACTAGCATATACTAAGAATGTTCCGTTAGACTGGGAGGTGTCTATAACTGCTGGGTTGAATGATGGTACTATTCAATCAATCAATTGTCTTAATCAATATAGCGACAATAACACAACTGCCAATCGACGTCCCCATTTCATAGAAGGTGATTTTACAGGAGATGGAATATCAGATTTTATAGTCGCCCAGCATAAAAAGGAAACCCATAATTGGTACTATAACACGTCATCTAGTGCCTGCGGCTACGTCCAAACTAATAGCGACTTCAAATACTTTCTAGTCGACATGAACCCGAACGTTGCATCGTCCACAGTGGGATCTGCAGGCTTTGTTCCGATCACTTCCTCTCCGTTCACTACCCACTTGAATAGTAATGGTATATACGTAAAGGACTTCAATGGCGACGGAAAAATGGAGTTATTGATCTGTAGCGGGATCGGCGGCAAAGACTATAAATTGTATGAAATCACACGAAGCACTGGATATGGATTTGTAACTCAAATAGGATCAGGTACTTTTACTAGCATAAACCATCAGGGGATAATTTTCGGAGATTTTAATGGCGATGGGAAAACAGACATGATGAGTCCTGAAGGAGAGGGTCAGAACCAATCTCTGTGGCGCATTTTCTATAGTAAGCCTGTTTCAACGAGTACAAGCGCTTGTTTTGTAGAAGAGACTCACACAATTGTCGAATATTGGCCCAATTCAGGGGGAACCTATAGCACACAGACGTTTTTCAATAGTTATTTTGGTCTAGATATCGATAAAGACGGTAAAACCGATTTAGTTCGAGCCCGAGTTAAGTATTTTAAACCGGATTGGACAATAAATGACCATAATACAGAGTGGAAAGTTTTTGGTTACACGAATCATATCGGTACAGGCACTACTGCATTTACCCAAACCTATGAATCTTCCTGGAATCATACCAGTGACTCCAACAGAATTCCGACTTTTCTCTCATCAACTTACAAGTATCGAGGTATTAATCACCAGCTACTGATGTTCCGAGATGATCATAACGTGCTAACTTATATCAATTTCACAAAAAATGTGGCTGAGGAAACTTTGTTAACGACGGTTACAAGTGGTGGTGGCAATATTGTTGACGAAATTACATATGACGAATTGGTGCCTACCTCACCGGGAGTAAATGATCTCGGAACATTAGGTCAGTTTTATTCATCTCTCGATCAGATGACATATCCTATGGTAGAAATTAAGAAGATTCCTGAATCAAAAGTCGTTTCAAAACTAAAGAATACAAGTTCCGGAGTTATTAAATATCAGGATTTTAAATATCATGGGTTTGTAACGGGAATGAATGGTATTGGCGCTGTAGGATTCAGAAAATTTGCAAGAAGTGCTTGGTATCAGGTTGATACGGCGTCGCGTATATGGTCAGTCGTAGAATATAATACCTCTACTCTTAGGGGAGCGAAAGAACGTGAGTACACTGATTTAGCTAGTATTGGAAATGTTTTTTCTTTTGTAAACGGCGCGCTTCCCTCTTCAAAAATTAATAGTTCCACTTATACTTATACTACCAGCCTTACTGGGAATGTGTTTAATATTTATCCAAACATAATAACTGCCGAAGACTTCCTAACACAGGTAAAGAATGTAAAGACATTTACATATAGCTTACCTTACGTTCTCGAAGAGCAGGTGATTTCGCAGAACTATTTGAACGGAGTGTTGCAGGGCACATACACCACCGACAACGATTATCTGGATAACCCCACCGGTGTAGGAAGTGCTTATTACATTGGCAGGCTAATCAAGGTTGTACAGACGGCGAATGCTTATGGAAACATTTGCACTACGGAGGAAAACTATACTTATACAAACCATCGTCTTACAAAAAAAGAAAGTAAGGCGTCAAACAATACGCAGGCTTTTCCTAACGACAATGTATTTCTTGTAGAAGATATAGAATATTTTACTAACGGCAATTTAAAAAAGAAGACCGTTAGTGCTCCTGCCGCAACACCAGTACTTGCACCGCGCGTTACCGAGTATACATATGATATCTCGGAACGATTCATTAAAACTGTTAAAGATATCGAAGGATTGATTAGTACTAATAATACATTTCATCCATTATATGGCCTTGAAACCAGCGCTACAAATCCATTTAATCAAAATACTTCAAAAACTTATGATAATTGGGGCAAGATTACAAACCAAACTGAATACCTAAACACCAGCGTTGTCTGTAAAACTATTGATTACGTTTATACAAGATCTGGTTCAAGTTTTATTACGAATGAGAATAACACTACTGGTGGCCAAGCATCGGTTGAATGTGATGCCCTTGGCCGTATAGTCAAAAAAGGAGTAAAATTAATTACTGGACAATGGTCCTATACTAGTATTGAGTATGACTTTATGGGGCGAAAGTATCGAAGTTCTGAACCATATTTTACTGGAAGTACTCCGCAATGGACAACCTATAGTTATGATAACTATTCAAGGATTACTCAGATAGGGTCTTTTACAGGTTTAAATACCGGATACGGTTACGTTGGATTGACAGCGACTACAAATGACACATTTAAAACTACTACTGTTGTAAAAAATGCTAATGGACATACAGTTTCGAGTAGCGATCCCGGAGGGCAAATATCCCACACTTATTATGCAAATGGCCTGCTGAAATCGTCTACATATGGCTCGGCAGTGTTAAACTTCAAGTATGACGGTCGCGGCAATAAGAGAGAGCTAAACGACCCTTCTGCAGGAGTTCAAACTTATACTTATAATATTCTTGGAGAGCTTCTTACAGAAACAACTCCAAAGGGAACCACTACATACACACTCGACGGCGTTGGGAAGGTCACACAAAAAAGCATAGTCGGAAGTGGAACCAATTATGATGTTTATTATCAATATAGTCCCGTTCACAAGCAACTAATTCTCGCTGATGGTGTTGATTGGAATACTGGGGATTATTCTGTCCTGCAATATTTCTATGATAGTAACCACAGGTTAAACTTGTCTACAGAGCAATCAAACGATTTCTCGTTTCAAAGAGAAATTACCTACGACGCGTTTGGTAGAATCGAAAGAGAACGATATTTAGCAAATGCTGGGACTGGTAACAGTGATAAGTGGATTAAGCACACCTACCTGAATGGACATCACTGGCAAATAAAGAATGATGCCACGGACGCAATGCTCTGGCAAATAGATGCAGTTTCCTCTAGGAATCAACCTACAAGCATTCAATATGGAAATGGTGTAGGTCAAGAAACCAGAACATACGACTCATACGGACTTCCTGATTATATTAGATTTAAAAATATAGGGGGAAGTTATGCCAGCGCATTTTATTTTATCGACCTTAACACTGACTTTAACGGACTGAGGCAATTGTTGACCCAACGGTCCTACAGTACGCTAGGAGCGTTAGAAAGCTACCAATATGACAGTTCGGATAGGCTTACCAATTTCAGCAATGGGCTCGGTCAAACGGAATCACAATCATATCACGCTAATGGGAATATTCAGACTAATGTTTCAGGTACCTATTCCTATGGTAATTCCGTCAAACCCTATCAATTAAGTACGGTTCAGCTTACTCCGGGCGCAGTCACTCATTATACAGGGCGCCCTTTACAGGAAATTACTTTTAATCCATTCAAGAGCCCAACTTCTATTCACGAACAAGGAAAGGACCGTATAGACTATGGTTATAACGCTGCTCAAGGCCGGAGTGTAATGTTTTATGGCAGTTTAGCAACTGATAAAACGCTGAGGCCAATGCGCCGCTATTATTCAGCAGATGGGTCAATGGAAATAACTTTAAATGTCACAAATGGTGTAGCCGATTTTGTTACATTTATTGGCGGCGATGCGTACACTGCTCCAGCAATTTTTAAAAAAACAGGTGCGACTGAAGCATATTATTACTTGCACCGTGACTATCTCGGTAGTATTATGGGGATAAGTGCTGCAACTGGACAGCTTATTGAAAAACGCCACTTTGATGCATGGGGTAACATTGTAAAACTTCAGAACGGCAGTGGTGTTAACTTAACGGCTTTCGGAGTGTTCGACCGAGGCTACACTTCACATGAACATTTACTTTCTGTTGGCTTGATTCATATGAATGGAAGGCTATATGATCCAAAAATTCGACGTTTTCTTTCTCCTGATAATTTCATCCAAGATCCTTCCAATACCCAAAATTTCAACCGCTACGGATATGTATTAAATAATCCTTTAAAATATGCTGATCCCAGCGGCGAAGCGTATACTCTTGGTGCCGCTGTTATTATTGCTGTGGCCGTCGCAGTGCTTTCCTATACTATTACGGCTCTTACTGCAGATGTACCATTTACGGCGGGCGGTTTGGTAAAAAGTGCGGCAATTGCAGCAATTAGTGCAGTCGTAACTTTTGGAATTGGAGAAGCATGTAGCACAATTACTAGTTTTGCCGTGCGAACCGCAGTGCAGACAGTTGCGCATGGAACTTTTCAAGGGGGAATGGCCGAAATTCAGGGGAGCAGTTTTTTAACTGGATTCGCAAGCGGTGCCTTAGCTAGCTTAGGAGCTACGTTATATGGCGGAAGTGGTTATGTTAAAGATGGTACGTACATCCAGGACTTCGGTGGCCTGAATGGAGCAATTAATGGTGGTGACATAGGTATGATTGCTTTTGGAACAGTTTCGGGTGGAGCAGGCGCTTCTTTGACTGGTGGGAATTTTTGGCAAGGTGCTGCGACAGGCTTCATAGTTAGCAGTTTAAACCATGCATTGCACGATGGGGCAACCACTGAACAAGAAGAGGGTGACCCTATAGTTGAAAAACTAAAAGCAGCCGCACGAAAGCTTAAACAGAAAACCCTCGAAGCCAAAGAGTTCATTGAGGATTTTGGTGGGGGCGTAAGCGATTTTTACAATAACTATTCAGACATGAAAGAAGCTAATTGGCGCTTGTCTGACCGTTACTTCCATAGTAAGGCAAACTTTCAAGCCACGATGCGAGGTCCGGGAGGACAGTTTGCTGCTGAAAAATTAAGCAATGTTAGAGAAATTTTCGATCAAAGAATAAAGGGCGATTCCCGTCAAGATGCATTGCGCGATCAAAAAGCAAATCTTTACGGCCGAAATCAAGCGCTAAAACTTCGTGCCAATTCAAACATAAACCTTCAAAATGTTCTAGTAAAATACCGACCTCACAATTTACCTGTAATTTATTAATTATGAAAATAAGATTTGCACTACTAATATTTATTATGTCTCAATTCTCCTGTGCAGAGAAAATTGAAAGTGATGTTGAAGATATACGGAAGTTAGAATACCTCAACCCTTTTGTGACTGGTTCAGTTAAAGATTTTCATGCGGTTCATGACTTAGATTCCGGAAACCTCAAATTTGAATATTCGACGGATGACGATGGAATAATTCAAAAGATTGATAGTATCGCAAGATCACAATCTTGGATACCCATAGACATCAGGGACACCACGAGGGTCTATAAAAAAAACGTCAGAATATATGGTGATGAAAGTCTAGAGGTAACGGTTGAAATGAAATATTCACATCATCAACGGCAATTAAATTTTAATGTAAATTAGTCACTAGTTACAGATGGGAAATTCGCACATCAAAGTTTATAACAAACCCAAACAAAGTAGAATGAAATTTAGAATTCAGCGCTCGATATTCTTTAGTATTAGTTGTTTCGTATTAATTATCTCATGTACAAGCTCGGAGAAAGAGCCAAGTGGTTTCGTATATTCCGATATTCATGGTCTTTGGTACCTATCTAAAATAGTAAGTAGTGAAGGAACAGTTGAGCCTTATATCCATAACTGTTCTGAACGTGATTATATCGAAGTTGAGGCAATCAATCAAATCCTGTATCATCACCACAGCCCCGATTGTAGTTCTGAGTACTTAGAATCATGTACGGATTATTACATTCTTCAAGATCCTCCACAAATTCAAAGTTGCAATAATACTTTCGATGGAGAGGTCACAGTTAACCCCACAACTTTGAGAATAGATTATAACGAGATTCGCAATTTTGGATATCCTGAGAATAATCTTACCAATATAACTGGGATAATATTTTCGAGAGAATAAATGATACGGAGTTTTCTTGCAACGGATAGTTGCGAGACAAGCGTGGATTCAAGACCTTAATGCAACAAAAGGTCATTTTTATGGTTCTAATTTAGGGTAAAGTTTTGATATTCTGCGTTTGCGATTTCAAGTTCCATCATTTCGTTCGGTGTTTTAAATCCCAGCACTTTTCTGGGTCTGTTGTTTAAGTTATTTTGCGCTTGTTGCAGTTGATCTTTGCTGATCTTGGAGAAGTCAGTTCCCTTAGGAAAATCTTCTGATCAGACCGTTTGTGTTCTCATTTGCTCCTCGTTCCCAGGATGAATATGGATTTGCAAAATAGACATCTATTCCTGTTTTATCGGTGAGCCATTTATGGTTGGCCATCTCAGTTCCATTGTCGTGGGTCATAGTTTTTCGTAGTTGTGGATTGAGGTTTTGCATAGTCGCTGCGATTGCTTTTGTTACGATTTTGGTGTGTCTTGATTTTATTGGAATGATGTAGACAAATCTGGTCTTTCGTTCAACTAGCGTGGCAATGGCGCTTTTCTGTCCGCGACCTATTACAAGATCACTTTCCCAATGCCCGACTTCCTTGCGAAGCTCGACTTGTTCTGGCCTGAGCGATATTCTCCTGGCGTCTTTGATTCGGTTTTTATTCTTTCCAGTCTTTCTATTTTGCCTTCTTTTTGAATGCGAATAGGGCAGAAGCGAGATAAGATATTTACCCAATTTGGATTGCCTTTTTCTGTAGACATGCTGATAAATGGCTTCATGAGAAATCGACATAATTGGATCATTAGGGAAAAGTTCTTTCAGCCTACCGGCAATCTGTTCGGGAGAATAATTGTCTTTCAGCCGGCTATAAACAAATTCTTTTAGCCGTGGATTCGAGTTGATTTTATCCAAGTTTCGTTTGTTCAGATAATCGTCTTTAGCCAAGAAATGAGCCAGCTCTGCATTGTACTTATCTGACGGTTTTGCAACCCATTTCTTTACTTCGCGATATATAGAAGTTCTATCTCTCCCAAGTTGTTGGGCAATGTAAGTAATGGATCTTTTTTCCTTGAGTAATGTTTGGATCACAACCCGTTCATGAAGTTGCAATCGTGGAATTTTGGGCTTCATATACAGCAAATCTATTGATTAAGATTTGTTGCATTAAGTTATTGAATTGTCCGACGTCTTTTGCCATTTCCTGTAACGTTCTCGGCTAAGCTTTCGTGGCGGAAAGATGACCTGAGTACTTTCGGCAAGTTAAGAATATTCTTGAATAGGAGCGCGTTGAGGCTAGAGACTGAAGTCATGGAGCTTAGCCAGTGTTACCGGCAGTCATGTGACGCAATCATAAATATTTTATTTGTAAGTTGTAAAAAAAAATCAAGTAATGGAGAAACCGTCTGAACTTATTGAACTGGAGAAATCTTTAAAAATGGAATTATTTCCGATGGATTTAAAAAATGAATCTTTTTTAAAAATTAACAAATCCTATACTCTGGATAATGAAAGGAAAATAATAGCACTAAATCTTCGACATTCTAAAGTAAAAGATTTACAAATATTTTTAAAATTTCCAGATTTAATAAGTTTACACTTGGGAGATTGTGATATACAAGATATAAGTCGGTTAGGAAAATGCAAAAATTTAAAATATCTGAACTTAGCTGGAAACAATATCTCTGACATCACACCTTTGCAAAATCTAACGAGTTTGCAGAAGTTATATGCTGAGGATAATATTATAGAAAACATCTTACCAATAAGAAAATTAAATAATTTAACTCATTTAAACCTTAGTCACAACCAAATAATTGATATAGAAGCCCTGCGAAGTCTTTCAAACATCAGAGCGTTGCAGATTACCGACAATTGTATAACAAAAATTGATTCAATTGAAAATCTTAGAGATTTAGAGCGGGTAAATTTTTCTTCTAACGAAATTCGAGATGTTACTATTTTAAAAACCCTTAATTTGCTACAAGATATTCAGTTCACAAATAATGTTATATTTGATATCACTCCCCTCTATCATCTTATAAAAAATCCGCCCTTTGTTAGGACACATAATTTTTATGATAATCCTTTAATTTACCCGCCAACGGAGATATACTTAAAAGGGGACAACCAAATTGTCCTTTGGTTCAATGACATTCTAGCACAAGTTAATAGAAAGATTTCCGAATGTTTTAGAACTAAGTCTAAGGCTTTAACTCTCAGTAACTTGGGAGTTACTGATCTAACTTTAATTCCGAAGTTATTTAAGTGCACCCATCTTGAAACACTGATTCTAAGCAACGAGTGGGCAGAGTATAAAAACTTTGAATGGTTAAAATCATCCGCTAAAAGCAGCAATAGTAGGAATAATCTAAATCAAGTTCCTACCTCTATTAAATCGTTGGTGAATCTAAAAAAATTAATAATTGGAGGCGACTGGACTAATGACCTTAATATTCCCAACTGGAGAATTTCGGATGTCCAACACTTAGGTGCACTGGCAAACCTAGAAATTCTTAATATTAGCAACAATGAAATATATGATCTTAAGTCTATAGGTAAATTAAAGATGCTAAAAGATTTTCATTTTAACAACAATGAGATCGCAAAAGTACCATCATTAAATCAGTCCAAGGGATTAGTTTCAATAAATGCATCTAATAACAAATTGACTAGTCTCAAATTTGCTGAGAACCTTCGGTCATTAGAGATGTTAGATATACATTCAAACAACTTCACTAACATAGACGAGCTGGAGAAAATACTAAAAAACTTAAAAAAATTAGTCATTGATAGCAATCCAATTGCAGTAAATAATAATTGGAAGCTGACTAAATATGAGAATCACTTACCTACAGTTAGAAATTATTTCAGCAAAAAACGTGCTCCAGGTGCGGTTGAATATCAAATGCCTGTGAAGGTCTTAATTTTAGGGAATCATGCTTCAGGAAAATCTACCCTTTTAGATTATCTCTTATTGGAAACACATCCAAAAAAAATTGTCGGAAGTAAAAATTCTACACATATTGTGAGGATTGAACAATTTAAAGCTTCAAAAAAGTCTATTTTACCCGAAATTATTTATTTTGATTTTGGCGGACAAGATTATTACCATGGGTTATATAAAGCTTTCCTAACCAATGATGCGATAAACATACTTTTATGGACACCTGAATTCGACTATAACAGAATTAGGAAGGACAGCAATAATCAATTGACAAGAGATTTTACTAAGGAATATTGGCTGCATCAACTGGTGCATTATTATTTAAATGGTGAAAAGTCGAACGTAGATGAAACAGAAAAGGACACTGCCATTATTGTCCAAACTCGCGCGGATTTGACAGAACGAATTAATTTTATAGAAATTGACCACGGTATTAAAGTAGTGAATAATTTTTGGCTTGCTTTAGATCAAGAGGCGTTAGATGCTAAGAATATTTTTAAAATTAATTTACATTATTTCTGTGAAACGTTGATGGATACTATTCATGAAAAACGTCAGTTAGAAAGATTTAAAGTTCACCAACCTCTTTGGTATTTGGATTTTATCAAGTATATTTTGAACAGTAAAAGTCCACGCGCAATTGGATTAGATCAATTGTTCTCTAAATATAAAAGACCATTGAAAACGCATGAGCGGTCAGCGGATATACGAAATTTTTTTATCGACGATCTTGATCAACTACATCGTCAAGGTCTAATCTTGTATTACAAAGATTTTGAAGATCTGAAAGAAGTTGTATGGTTGAACCCATCTGAATTTACAAAATTAATTCATACTAAAATACTAAGTAAGGAGGTTTTGACTGAGAGAAAAGGAAATCTGCCAGAAGCTGAATTTGCAACTTTAGTTGGTGATTCAAAAATTGAAAAATTTCTTCAAATTCAAAAAGTAGTTTTTCACGACATAGAACACAAGAAAGTTATTATTCCAAGTTTCCTACCACTGGCTAATGATTCGAAAAATAAAAACGATTATAATATTATGACATTTGGTTTTGGCGAACCACAGTTTATTTTAAAGTTTGGAAAGTTTATACCTTTCGGAATTGTAAATCAAATGATTAGTCATTTTGGAAATAATCCTGATAGTAAGCATTTTTGGCGTGACCAACTAGTATTTACAATTGACACGAGCGTACAGGTTCTAATTAGATTGGACTTTGATAATCTTGAGATAGCGACATATATTAATTCAAAGAAAATTAAGAAAGCTAAATTAGATTCCATAGAAAGTTACCTTTATCATTGCATCCTAGCAATTTATCATGACTTGACGCTTTTAGACTATACTTCTTTTGAAGATGCAAAATCAAGTCAAAAAGATGAATATGTCAGTGAAAATTCGCAGCAGGTCTATTTTTTCGAAGCGATAGATAAGATACCAGCTGACTTGTATATTTCTATTGATAATAGATGGTTCGTCAAAGCAGAAGAGCTAGTAGATGTAGATGAGGATGTTGCTATCAAATCGGTATTAGTAGAGAATCAGCAAATTAAAAACTCTACTGGCAAACAAATTAGCGTACGGACTATTTCAGCTGATAAAGTAAAGGAACTGCCGATTTATAAATTTCAAAACTTCACTAATAAAAAATTAATAAAATTGAAAAAGATTTTCATTTCTTATTCTAAAGATGATTTAAAATTAGTTCACGAATTTCAAGATCATTTAACTTCGCTGAAAAGAGCGGGAAAAATTGCAAGCTGGTATTGTACTGAATTGCTCGCCGGAGGTGACTGGAACAAAGACATTGCGCGACACTTTGATGAGGCGGATATTGTCTGCTTTATGGTTAGTCCTAATTTTATGCGCACCGAATATATTTACAAACATGAATTGCGCAAAGCTATTGATCGAAAGGCAATCGATGAACATTTTGTAATAATTCCTATTATTTTAGACTTTTGCAGCTGGAATAATGCTCAAAGTAGATTGGGTGATTTTACTGCATTACCATATACAGCAAAGCCAGTCTGTGATTTTGATAATAGGAATATGGCATGGTATATTGTTGTGGAATGCATAAAATTTTTAATTGACAACTTTACGCAACCCAATGATGACGACTGGTTTAATAAACAGCAACTTCCAAAAGATATTAAAAAGATTTATGAACGGATAGTAAAAGGGCTGGTGGACAAAAATTCAACAATGTAGACCTTTTCGAATTTTAATTTCCACTATGACTGCCGGTAACGGCCACGCATAGCCGTTAGTGCCGTAAACTTAAGATAAATATTCTATGAGAACGCAGATTTAATTTACCTGAGTAGTCTCTGACGAAGTTAAAAAGCAGGCATTGCGGCTATGCAATGTTACCAGTAGTGCCTATGATTTTGTTCGTTCTAATAAATCCCTGTAAGAAAATCTTGTTGTATCTTTTAATAAATTGGTATCAATTAGGCGTAACCTTACTGCTTCTTGAGAAGTATTAAATTTATTGCTCATTTCAGAAATTAGTCTACTAGCTAATAACTGATTAACCGGTTGTTTGTCTAAATGAATATAATTTTTAGAAATATTGTTTTGAATAAAAAACTTAAACACTTCAAGGAGAAATGTTTCAGATGGCAATAACAAATAACTTGCAAAAATATTGGCTTGAATCTCGATTCTGCGTGTTGCCATATCTGTTATCGTATTGTTGAGTGACAACGTATATTCACTATCTTCTTTACGCTCAATTTTGTTTTCAAATATTTTTTTGTGTAAAACTAAATGCCCAATCTCGTGACATAATGTAAATCTTTGTCTGTGTTCATCAAGTGTCGAATCGATAACAATTTTTAAAGGGTGAAATTCAATCTTTCCCATGATCGGGGTTAGTCTTTCGAATTTAATTTCCATTGAATATCTTTCATTGATAAACTGAATCATTTTTTTTGTATCGAGAGCAGAATAATTTGTTACGTCATATTTTAAAATTCTGTCTACAATAGACTTAATATAGTCAGCTGTTAAATATTTAACAGTTAAATATTTATCTTTTTGATTGTAAAAATCAATTGCGTTGATTTCGATTAAAAAATCAGCAATGTTGTTACACACTTTGTTTCCAGCTTTGGCAAGAAAAGCTTCGGTTTCATCTTTTTCAAAATCAATTGGTTCATATTTTTTGCGATAATTTATCCATTCGAACTCACTATTGCTTTTGATTTTTAATAGTCCAATTTTAAGTGATTTTGCGAACTTGATTGTCGTTTTTCCAAATCCCTTATTTGAAACTATGAATCCTTTAGTATTATGTTTTCCAATTTGGGTTAGTTTAGAATCAAATTCCTCTATATCATCAATAGCTACATTTTTATTTAAAAACTTACATTCGATGATGTTCAATATTGAATAATCTGTTGCTTCAGGTAAAAATGTTTCTATTGAAATATCCGTTATTATTTCACTATTTCTATTTTCTGAATAATATCCTTTCTTTTGATAGATCCGGCTTCTTTTTCCGGGAACAGTAAATTCATCTTTTTCCAAGAGTTCTTTTATTAATAAAAATACTTTGTTCTCGAAATCATTTCCAATTTCCGTGGTGTTCATATAGGGCGTTTGAAATGGCATTACTGGTAACGTCACTCAGCTAAACTCTCATTGCGGCTTGGTCAGCAGAGTATTTTCTGCAAGTTATAAAGTTTAATGGAAAGACAATGTTCCAGATAGCAAAATGCAGCAATGGAGTTTCAGCCAGGGTTAGCAGTAGTACACATTTGTCTAATTAAGCTTATAAAAATCTTTAAAGTAAGGATTTAAATTTTCGTTGTTAATTTTCTTTATTATTGGATCTATAAAATTAACGAATTCATCATCGGGTGGGAAAAGAGTTTCTGAATTCATGTCTTTGCCAAAGTCGCCATTTTGGTCTAGATATAAGGCGAGCCAGATTGATCTTGCTGACCTATTTTTGTTCAAACCCCATCCAGTATGTAAAAAATGGGCTTCTTGGTAATCAGGACGCAAAAACTCCGTGAATACCGGTTTGAAGTACCTGTAATCAAATTGATTTCGTTCGGCAGGAGCAAGAACATATATCACTGGCGGATTTTCAAGGTCATGAATATTATGTTTATACGAGCACTTTCCTTGTACATTTTGAAATTTATGTGTGGCGAAAAAAATAGCGGTATTAATGTTAGGTGTTGAATCTAATCCAACACTTGGGAAGCCGTAATGTTGAGCTAAAGAAAGAGAAAAAACAGCAAAATTCACGTTAGTTTTAAAGTTGAGAAGATCTCGTGTTAATTGAATTTTATTACTTCCATTGAAAATACTAAGTTTATAGTCTAAATATTTTTGAAGCATGTTATTCCAAATAGGCATTATGTCTTCCATTAATATATTTCGTCGGACTGCTGACGGAATGAGTGATGGTTCTAACGAATCTTTAGAATTAAAAAGAGCGAGTTTTTCGTCGTCTGTTCGCTCAATATAATGCTCGGAATTTTGTCCACGAAACTGCAACTTCAGGTTTTTATCTTTTACTTCAAACATTGACAATAACTCATTTAGTTCTTGCTGATTATTTAGTTTAATTCTAGGGATTTTTCTGAAAGGAACTCGCAAATAGCCCAAATTTTCTAGTTGATCGCCTGAGTACATTGGAATTTTGTCAGCATCACCATAGATTGCACATTTTGAATTTATTAATACTTCATCGTATACCAGTCCATAATTATTATCTACAACTAATGTTGAGTTTGATTTAAGGGTTAATATGTTTTCCTTACAAAAAGGAGAAATCATATTTTTATATTGCAATACATTCAGCTCGTGGCCGTTTTGTAATTCGGGATTAAATGAAATTAGGTTCATATTAAATAGTGCCTTTAGCTTGGCGATGGGCTGCATCTCTCACAAATGAAAATAAGATCGGGTTAATAGGGAGTTCATGTGTAATGTTTACATACCGGTACCCGAAGAATGTACTGTTTCCTGCGTTTTTGCCAGGGTTGGCTTTATTTAATAATTCATAACTAGAAGCAATCTTATATTCGATATAAGCAAACAGTTCCGAAGGCGACGATGGTTCAAAAAAAGCTGACATATTTGCATTTTTCGCTTTTTGCCATGTAATGGAAAGAACTTCAATAGCGTTCATTAGAAAATTTGCGGGGTAATATAATATGTCCAATATAAAGCTTTCTGCATAGATAGCTATTATTGGTTTATAATGTAAGTTTGAAGGAATGTGTTGAAGTGAAGGATTTCCTCTCAATTCTCCGGTAAAATTATATTTTTTTAGATTTGAAAGCTCGGCAGAGACGAGAGCAACATCTTCTAATTCAACAATCAAATCTAGAGAAGATTCAGGAATCTTAAAATCTTTAAGAAATTCGCTGAAAAGAGTATATAAGTTCCAATCTCTAGCATTTAATAAATGTTCGGACCCTAAGAAAAGTACTGATTTTTCTAATGCGCGATCGGGGTTTACTTTAAGTTCTGTTATCGCATAAATTAGCGTGTTATAATCAATATAACTTGAAATTTGTCGTGAAAATTCTTTTGGCGTCATCCTTATTGTCTTGTCCTGAAATAGGTTGACCTTTTTTGGTTATCAATTCAGGTTATAAAATACGTACTTATGTTGTTGGTTCTCGTGTGCGAACTGCGGTGTTTTCATCTCCAGGCTATAGTGTCTTCGTTCGCAGTTATAGATGTTACGGCTTCTTTGAGCATCTTTTGTGCAGTGACTAAATTAGGTAATGTTTTTCTTAAACCAAACTCGTATTTCAAAATGCGGTTCATTCGTTCAGCAACTGCGTTTTCATAAGGATCGTACTGCTGGGTTGTGCTTCGTATCATTCTGTTTCGCTCAGCAAATTTTGTAAATTCCGGACAGCAATATTGGATCCCGCGATCACTGTGATGGATGATGTTTTGATGTTTGTACATCCTGTTTTTCAGCGCCATCTGCAAAGCATCTCTAACAAGTGTTGCTTTCATGTTAATATCGAGTTTATACCCATTATTTTCTTTGAATAGATGTCTGTTACCAAGGCCAGATAAGCATGGCTTTGCTGAAGTTTTATGTACGTGATATCGCTTACCCAACCTGTTCGGCGTGAGTAGGAGTAAGACCTTTGAGCCTATTTGGTGATTTATAGAAATGATGTTTTGAATCGGAAGTAATGGATCTTTTTTCCTTGAGTAATGTTTGGATCACAACCCATTCATGAAGTTGTAATCGTCGAATTTTGGGCTTCATATACAGCAAATCTAAGATTAAGATTTGTTGCATTAAGTTATTGAATTGTCTGTATGTTGACAAAATTACCGCTAACGCTTTCGTATAGCCATCATTGCCGGAAATGATAGTTTACGAGCTGACAATGTAGACAAATTTCCCTTACCTCGATAGTTTCAGAAAGGGCAGAAGCAGGCTGTGTGGCTATACATTGTTACCTGCTGGCGCTATTCAATTTTACACACGTTATAATTTTTGGAACATTAAAGAGTTATATTTCGCCAAATTTAAAATATGGAACTCGATTTCTCTAAACTGACAGTCCAAAAACTTTTAGACAAACTCGGAAGAGGCGGACATAAGCCTGGATCCGGAAGTGCAGCTGCACTTGAGGCAATGATTTCAGCAAAGCTTTTACAGACTGTCATTAGCATCACTAACAGGAAGAAGTATCAAGAAACGTACAAAGCAGTTTTGCCAAGACTACTTATAATGTCAGGTGAGATTGAAAACGATATATTTCCGCGTCTTGCTGATTTATTTCAACAGGATGCATTCTATTTTGACAAGGCTATCAAAGCACGAAAGGCCACATCAAAAGCAGCCGCTTCGGGAGATTTTTATGAGACTTCTTTCCTGAGAAAACAAGAAGTTGATAATTTAAAAATGCCTGTCCGGATTCCTCTGGAGATCGCAGAATTATCTATAAGGCTCGCAAGAATTTCAGTATTTGTATTCGAGAATGCGTTTCGGTCGGCGAGAGGTGATTCACATGTAGCTTTGGGTGGCGCAATTTCATCTATTGCGGGGTCTATGTCCATTGTTCAGTTAAATTTTCTCTCTTTTAAAATCTATCATTTTTTCTGGACTAAGGAAATGTCAAATTGGTATGACACAATAAAGATTGAATATGAATCTTTAAAAAATGAAGTTGACCGATGTATGAAGATTCTAGAAGATGAAGTTTCTGATCGCCTTGGTTTATATAGTGATATACAAAAGTTTTTAGAAAGATATAAAGTTGATGGCACCTGGAGTGATATAGAAATAGAAACGCTAGCAACTGATTTTCAAAATATTCTTTGGAAGCACCGGTTGTCGATCTTTGGAAAATCAATAACAGAAGCCCGGCAAATTCTACATCCTCAAAGAGTTTTTGAGAACGTATTTGATTACGATTTTGGTGAATTTCCAATTCTAGAGAACGATGACAATGGAAGCGAATGCGCGGGTTTTATCGATCAGCGCGAACGTCAAGTAGTGCTTTCCAAACATTATTCTGCAGAAGTTCAAAATTTTACAGCGGCTCACGAATTAGGACATGCGCTACTGCACAATCAAACGGTTCTCCATCGAGATATTCCTTTGGATGGATCGCATCGTGAAACGAAATCTTCGACGGAAAAACAGGCTGATAAATTTGCATCCTATTTTCTAATGCCAAGAAAGGAAGTGGAAAAACAATTTCTAAATTTATTTGGTACTAAGAAATTGACCGCTGACGGTAATACGGCTTTTGATTTGATCAGAAATGGAGATTCAGAACTTCGGAAGAGATTTAAGAATCGTCGTGAACTGGCGATAAAAATTGCTTCTACCGAAATGTACGCTGGAAAGCCATTCAGATCCATTTCTAAACAATTTAATGTTTCCGTTACGGCGATGGCACGACGTCTGGAGGAACTTAATCTTGTTGAATATTGAAAATTGATAAGATCATTTAAGCCACGTGGATTCAAGGCCTTAAGCAACAAAAGGTCATTTTTAGTGGTCTAATTTAGATGAAAGTTATGATATCTGCGTTCGCGATTTCCAGTTCCATCATTTCGTTTGGAGTTTATCAGGTGCATTATCGCTTTCGTACCTTTCCTGTTCATGGACGAGCCACTGAATTTCTACTTTCACATCACAGCTCAGCAAATAATTTAATGTGCTTGTAATCTTTCGGATCTCAATTCTAATGAATTCCCTTTTTGCAGCACTCGACTGTAAAGATACCGGTTCAAAGTTGAATGAAAATGTCAATTCACCATATTCGGATGGTTCATCAAGATTTCCTTTATAGTTCTCCATGTCGTAGTTTATTAAAAATAGCTGCTGATGTTCTCGTGCGACCGCTCGTGCCGGTAACGTTAGTTAGCGAGCTCGAAATGTAGACAAGATTTCCCTTATCTTAGTAGTTTCTGCAAGGACAGAAAAAGGCATTGCGGCCGCAGAGGGTGGCAGAAGTTTTCTAATTGAGCAAATATTTTGCCTGCCAAATCAATGAAATTCACAGCGGAATCAATGGCAGTAATGTCTGTAAATGATTACTTTCAAAATAGCGAATTCAGAATCAATGTGTCAAAATGCTTTTGCATAGTTTTTCTCTTGGAAACTGGTGCAGCAGTAACCAAATATTAGAGTTTGGACTGCGACTCATGAAATGACGGCAAAATCAATGGCAGCAATGTCTGCTAGATAATTTTTTCCTTCCAAACGAATAACCATTATTCAGCCATGCATGGTTACAAAAATTGCCTTCACAGAGCAACTGGTGCAGCAATACCGAATATTATTTTTTTGCCTGCCAAATCCACGAAATTGACTTGAAATCAATGGGTGGAAGTAATTTTTTTCCTTCCAAACCCATAACGATTGAGATTCAATGTCTCAAAACGCCTTTGTAAAGTTTTCACTCCGAATCTGGTGCAGCATTGACATTTGTGTGGCAAATCAATGAACCATTGACGGCGAGATAATGCCAACAATGTGTATATATAATTTCTTCCGTCCAAACTAATAACGATAATTTTAGAAAACAATGTCTTAGAAGTTCCTTCGCATGTTTCCTTTCGAAACTGGTGCAGCACTGACCGAAATCATATTTTGGCCAGCCAAATCAATGAAATTGACGGGGAAACCAATAGCAGCAATGTGTGAAATAATATTCTTCGTTCCAAACCAATAACGATTTCTTTCCAAACCGGTGCAGCACTAAACGAAACATTATATTTTGCCTGCCAAATCAATTAAATTGACGGCGAAATCAATTGTAGCATGTATGTAAATAGTATCTTCTTTTCAAACCAATAATGATTATTGAGTTTCTCTCGCGAGACTGGTGCAGCACTGACCGAAATCATTATCTGTCAGCCAAATCAATTAAGTTGACGGCGAAATCAATGGCAGCATGTATGTAAATACTATTCTTCCTTTTAAACCAAACGATTATTGAGTTTCTCTCGCAGACTGGTGCAGCACTTACCGAAATCATATTATCTGCCCGTCAAATCAACGAACTTGACAGCGAAATCAATGGCAGCAATGTGTGTATAATATTCTTCCTTCCAAACCAATTAAATGACACCGAAGACAATAGCAGCAATGTCTGTAATATAATAAGCTTCTCCAAACCACTGAATTGTTTCTAGAAATGCATGACTCAAAAACGCCTACTTAAATATTTTTCCTAAACTGGTACGGCACTAATCGAAATTTATATTTTTTGCCTGTCAATGGTTCGTAAAAGGGATGCATCCAAGGGTATTTCAAAAAACTTGTGCGTACTACTTGAAGCTAACAATATTCCTCTCCAAACCTAGAATGGGAGCGCGATCAATGGTCGAAAATCGCATTCGCACGAGACTATTTACGATTGCAGCATTACTTGGAAAGGCTTTCGAAAAGATTCTTCTTATGAAGAGTTTACGGAAGCAACAGTAAGCATGACTCGCTTTATGTGCTTGTCCGAACGTAACAACACGCTATAAGTTAACACCGTTAAATACTTGCACACCCATTTGGATGCGTGGGCCAGGCGAGGCAACAGGAGCATTTGCTTTAGAGTCTGCAATGGATGAACTCGCATACGAACTGGAGATAGATCCTGTAGAATTCCAGATAATAAATCACGCTGATATTGATCCTGAAACAAATAAGCCCTGGAGCAGCAAATATTTGAAAGACTGTTATCAGGCAGGCATGGAAAAATAGGATGGAAAAATCGGAGCAAGGTTCCAGGAAGTTTGTTAGAAAATGGCTGGTTCGTTGGCTACGGAATGAGTACTGGGACCTTTGGTGCTTTTAGATCACTAGCATCTGTACGCGCCACATGACGTGCCGATGGTGTGCTATTGCTGCAATGCTCTGTAAATGATATGGGCCCCGGAACAGCAACTATGATGACAGCAGTTGCTTCTGATATTACTGGACTCTCTGCAGACAAGATTATTGTCGAATGGTAAGCACTGGACTTCCGAAAGGACCAATGCAAGGCGGCTCAACGGTTACGTCATCTGTGGGATCGGCTGTTATGATGCCTGTAACCTGCTAAAAAACAAGCTACGTTTGCTTAGCAAACAAGAAAGACTTCAAATCTGCAAATCCGCAAGATATTGTGTTTGCTGATGGTGAGATATCATTAGCAAACAAAGGCAAGAAAATAGATTTTGTTACACTTTTGCAAAACAACAATTCGCCAACCGTGGTAGCAGAAGCAGATTCCAAACCTGGTGAAGAGAGTAAGAATTTCTCAATGTATTCATTTTTCAGTACACTTTGTAAAAGTGTTAGTAATCCAAACACAGGGAAGATAAAAGTAGCTCATGCTGTTTCCTGTGCTGATGCCGGAACAATCATCAATGAAAAGACAGCGGCAGGGCAAATGATTGGCGGAGCAGTAGGAGGTATCGGTATGGCGCTGATGGAAGATCTAGTGATTGATCATCGTTTTGGTAGGCCAATCAACAATAATCTTGCTGATTATCATGTTCCGGTAAATGCCAACATCCCAGATATTGATTTCTTCTTTGTGAACAAAAAAGATCCCTATACGAATGCAATGGGTTCAAAAGGATTGGGTGAATGCACTGGTTGGAATGGCACCTGCTATTGCTAATGCGGTGTTTAATGCGACAGGGCAGCGAGTGCGGGATTTGCCTATAACTTTGGATAAAGTGTTGCTGTAAAGGCATGCCAGTTTGTATTTGCTCTATTGCCGTATAATAAGGAAATATTTATCGAAAATCTACATAATGCATTTCTTGACAATGGATGATTCGTTTTATACCATTCTACTAGAACAATTGGCCGGAATATTTGAGAAAGGTTGACTTAGGACCAACTACCATAGACTTTTTGAACGCATAATCACACAAAAAAGACGCCTTACTGAAGTAAGGCTTTTTAATTTACTGCTTGATTAGTTTCGAAATTTGAGTGACACCCTCGCTCAACAGTTTGACAATGTATGTTCCTGCCGTGAGACCTGAAATATCTATTTGATTACCTGAAATTACCCCAAAATATACTTGCTGTCCCAATATGTTATATATCTCAAAAGTCTGAAATAACCTATCTGATTCTATATATACAATAGTCACCGCTGGGTTAGGATATAAAACAGCAGATGGTTTTATTTCTGAGTCTGTCAGACCCAATGTTCCTGAGATATTGAAGCTGTACGGATCCAAGTAGCTTACGCTGGTAGGTGTACCATATATTTCTAAATACCATTGACCAGGACTTAAAACATGCGTTAGGGTGGCTGTTGAATTTGCAGGAATAGTCGATGTTGCAATTACTGTATAAGCCGTGTTCACAAATTGGGCAACCATTGCAGTAGAGAATGGATTTATTACAGTGGCAGTTATACTTGCTGTAGCAGACACTCCAAAGCTGTAATCATCGTAATCATATGGGTAGCCGCCGATAGGCTGTGTGGTGATGAAACCCTTATATTGGCTTGTAGCGTCGATACCGTACGCAAGCCAATATTCATTAGGTTCGTCAAGACCTTGCGAATTAAGAAGAACTGTTTTTGGCAAGTCTGAATGTAGTCCTGCAACTGTAGAGGCAGACGAGGTATATATAAACTCATTTTTAGGAACGGGAAGTTGAGTTGTAAAGTTACTTAAATTTGCATTTTCACTTCGTACAATACCATCCCCTTCAATGTCTCCCTGAAGCAGTTGGCAATTAGTACAGATTCCGACTAAATATGCGTAGTCGACATCTGTAATCCAAGGTTTATCATTTAATCCGGTGACACCCGTATTATCAGCATCAACGCTGTTACAATTGACATCGACGTTGTAGAAATCAAATAATATATTATTATTCATAACAGAGTAGTTCTCATTCCCTCCAAACAAATACACGCTCTCTGCACCACTCAAAAGATATGATGCTTTTAAATCTCGGAAAGCTTCCGATCTAAAGTCAATCGAAGGACTTAGACCGTATCCAGTAAAACCGCCATGAGGAGTTCCCATTGTGACGAGCTTCGCGACATGATGTTCTCCATCGGCTTGCCAGTTGGTACTATTTTGGAGATATTCGCGTGCACACAATCCTCCCATGCTATGTCCCATCAAAATTACCTTATCGCGACCAGTTTTCAAGAGTACCATTTGTATAACATACTTCAGTGCAACACCTTGCTTAGCAATTGCCGCTTCATTGCTAAGAACATCTGTAAAGTTGGCGTTGCTTGGTAAACGACCATGGTGGTCAATATTAAAATTGAGAAAGTAGTAGTCGCCTACCGACAAAGTTGTATAATCTGTAAAAAGTGCAATGTCAGCACCTACTGTTGGATACGAATCTTTGTTGGCAGTCGCATTGTTTGCATCAAAATTTAAGCAATAGTCAATTCTGCCTCCAAAATTGATTTCTCGTGTTGCTAGAAAAATGCCTTCATCAACCCAAACATTAGACCCTGAATCAAGTCCGTGTATGAAAATGATAGGATAGGGAAGGGATTGTGAATAAAGATCGTTAGCAAAGAACGCCAGTAATAGTGAAAGTGTAATTGTTTTCATTTTGGTGTTTAGAACTCCCGCCCCTGGAAGTTTTTGGTTTAATTAAACCAGAAGCGTGGGACAAACTCAAACCGTCCGACAAGGTACCGCCAGGCACCTAAGACATGATAAGAGAAGCCCACGCCCATAAGGGAGCGGCTAAACTTATTAATCATGTCTTTTGTAGAAGTTCTGGCGGTTTCTGTCGAAAGATTAATAGCTTACGCTAATGATATGTATGATAATTTATTTAATGCATATTAAAATGTATATGACCAAAAGTAATGATTTTATATAAGCTGTTTAAACAAGATAAAAATAATAGACTTCCAGCCGAAAGTAAGAACTTAATCCAAAGAGAATGCGGCTGATTCGATACAAAGACGGTAGGGACTATGAACAAATCATGAGTTAAAAATAGTACTATATCCATTTAAGGATCAGCTCTTAAAGTCTCTGATATACCGATATTTAAATTTTATTTGATTTATTTAAAAAAGTAATTTTAAAATGTATTTGGCTTATTATCTCACCTTAAAGCTAGCATTCCTAAAAGGTCATTGGATTCTTCAATAATCCAATGATTATCAACAATGAGTTGATTTAGTAGATTCCTTGCTTCATCCGTAAATAAATCATCGTCCAGTCCCGAAAGAGTTACATCCTGCCAAAGGCTTTTATGTTCGGTTGCAATAATATCTCTAGGGGTGCCGTTAGGAAGTAGTAAAATGATTTCAGAAATTTTCTTTTTAACTGCTTCATATATCTTTAATCCGTCGTAATCCCAGTCCGCAGAATAATAAATCGGTAATCCGCGGGTATCAATATAATCGAGCTTTGCAATATTTTTGCCTCCGGCATACCATAATTCAATGTTGTTTGCCCTCGGAACGGTTGGTCTTTTTAGAAAATCTAGATTCTCGCAAAGCACAATCCTTTCCGGCGTTTTACACCTTAAAACGTAGAGGTATTGTTGATCTTTGTCATTGGCCAGTGAATCTATGAGCAAAATTTTTTTTACAGACTCTACTAGAGAGGATTTTCCTTCAAGATATTTTTCATCTCGGAAAAACATCAGTGAAACCCCACGCACCGTTTCTTCATTAGCAATGATCTGATCTCTTATAGACTCAATTTCGCCGGTTTTCATCCGGCTGTCAAGTTCCATTAGGATTTTGATGTCACTTTCTTGGAGCCGTGTCTGCGGTTTAAGCAAGTCTCGTGATTGAAGGAATTCTAAATACTTCTCATATTTATCAAGGTATTTATTTTTGTACAGTAAATCGAAACCTTCCATTTTCACAAGGTCGTTTCTTTGTTCACCGAGCTCCTTTGTGTTTTTGAGTAGGTGCCATATTTCAGGATCCTCCAGAAGGGTCGAGTTTCTCTTGGTTTTCCCGCTCAGGTAAACTTGATTCAGGGACTTAAGGACTGTCCAATTCATGGGGTGTGGTTGTAATGTGTTGATCCAAAGGTATAGCCTTGGTATTAGTTTTGAAATAGCTGTTAGAAACAGGGAAGTTAATATCTGTATCTTCAATCCCAGGAATAAGATGATGTAGAAACCAACTGCCTGGTGCATCTGATCCGTAGGGCTTTGGGGTCATCGTTATTATCTGGTAATCATGTTCTTTGGCAAGTTCAGGAAAGGTACTGAAATTGGTGGCGTCCAGATTGGCAGTTTCTTCAAGAATGATAAATTTAATGCCCTTTCGAGATTCGGTTTGCACTTTTGAGAGCCTACCGATACCAAGCAATACTACCGCTGCGTACGTCTCACCAGTGCTTCCTGGGGTTTCTTTGTCACCAGCTTCATTTTCTAATTTTGCTTCTAGTCCAAAGTATGTTTTCGGATCAAGTAATTCGCCAAAGTTGATCTTGCGGCGGTAACCGCTTGCCGATTTAAAGAATTCTTCAATGAAGTTTTCTACCGAAACATCGGAAAATGCAAGCTCACCGACCTTGTATGCCGAGGTGCTGCTGTTCTGTAATTGGTATATCCAATCAATTGAGAATTCTCGCTGGGGCACGAAATGAATTTGGAAATAATGCTTTTTACTTATTTTCGTGCCTTTGAAAAAAGTATTTAAATCCCTCACTGTAGTTTTATAAGTGTCATATTTGTCTTTGGTTTGGACGAATATTTTTAACATAGTCTCAAAAATTGTGTCGACAATACCAAGGCGAACGCGGTTCAGCTCGCGGACATTATCCACGATATTATCAGTGTACCTGATTTTTGGGCCCAGCAGCGCTATCTCCAGTATATGAAAGCTAAACTTGTTGTCACGAATCTGTTCGGTGATTTCAATATTGCCTTTGGACGTTTCGTCAAATTTTGAGGTGATCATTTTATACTCACTTATATAGTTCTGCCTGGCAAGACTATACGTTTCCGCAAACCGGTCTGTCAGGTTTGGTCCTGAAACATTTAAATGTTCGCTGGCCAAAAGCTGTTCCTCGCTGTAAAGTTTAAGAAAATCAGACAATGTTTGGCGGTATTTTTCAGCGACTATTTCAAGATTTTTTTGGTCGGCGTCATTGGCAGATTCCTTTACCGTAATCAGCTCATTTTTAATTGTACTTATCCTATCTTTTTCTTTTGCGATTGTTGAAGTACAGTGGGTAATACTTTCCCTTTTTTGTTCAGCGACCGCATTGTAATATTCAATTCCTTTACCAGGAGTGGCCGTATAGGGAAATTCTATCCCGATTTGTTGTTCAAAAAAAACCTTCTTCTGACCAGCTATACTTTCAAATCGACTGCTTAGTACACTTATTAATTTTGCGGTCTTTTCAAAATGCTGGTAGGCGGTATAATCTTTCAGGCGCGGATCAAAATCATATTCCAGCAAAATTAGAGAGCGGTCGAATGGCAATCCCTTATCAAATTTGTCTAATTCGGCAATCTCTAAGTTATACGCATTCATTACAGCTTCGATTTCCGCTTGTCTTTTTGCAAATCCCTCGCTTAGCTTGCTCACATCAGTAAAAAGACGGGACTGCTTTAATTTTGGGATGTATTTTTGAAGGTGGCCTAAAGTAATCCAGTAACCTTCTGCGTCTGGGTCGTCGCTAAAGTTTTGCTCAGACAGAAGATCAAGATTTTCCGTGAAGGTGCTATGTTCTGTTATATTTACAGGTTTACCCCATGCAGTAGATAATAGCTCGAAGAGTGCGGCTTCCTGCATTTCTGAAAGTGGTCGATTCCGCTCCAATACTTTTGAAAATAAACTGTCCTTTCTATTGAGATTAATTAGGGCAAGTACTTCTGTATTTCCTTTATTGAGCATTTCAAGACTAAGCCTGCGCTGTTGAATAAGTTTTTTCTGTTCGTTGACTTTCTGGCTCATCGCTGACAGTGAATCGTATTGTTTAAATATACCTTTAAATTCTTCGATTCTTTTAAGAAGTTCCTCTGTTTGGAAATCTTCAATTTTGACCCCACTACTGTCAATCGCTCCTACATCAGGAGGCTGGCTAGCTGACAGGCGCTGGTATTCATTTGTAAGCTTGTCTATTTCCTGCTGTAGCACACCGAATTTCCGGTGGGCTTCAATCATTTGCTTGATTGCTTTCTCATCTGATTGCATTCGCTTGAGTACAACCTCTAGCCGTGGGATGCGTTTTTCAAGCTTTTTACATTCAGTCTGGAACTCTGAAACTTTCTGCTGTCCATCGTTGCATTTTTTTTGCAAGGCTGCGATATTAATCTGCTCAAAACGAAGTTTATAGCTTAAGTACGCGAGGTGCGCGGAATTCGCTATGTTTTCCATTTTCTTGGCGCTGACCAGCAACTGTTGTTTTAATTCAAGCTGGCTGATTTCTGTTTCAAGACTTTTGTAATCGAACAGCTGTTTTTCCAGTTCGCTTTTATGGGCGGCAAACGTTTCCCTGTAATCTTTTTCGGTTTCTTCAAAAAGAAAGTCCTTTAAGTTCTGTGAATTTTTTATGTTCAGCGATTTGGCCCTAGAGAAAGACTGTATAATTTTGGCGAATGACTTCAGGTTGCTTCTAATGCTCAAGTTAATTGAAAGTATTTCTTTTTTATATAAAAAAGAATAGTAACGGTTTTTGTCCTCTGTCGTTGCAAAATATTGCAGGTACAAGGAATGGCGATCCCTGAAGTGACGTGCGAGATTTTCAAGGCTAAAGAATTCACCTTCATGTATGAAGCTATCGTGGCGGGGCAGCTGCAAGGGCCCGAAGGAAAGCTCGTCAATATGCTTGTCCAGATCCGGATCTTTTAAAATGACAAAGGGCTTAAGTCTCTTGCTCTTCTTATTAGGTATGCAAACACCTATTGCTATAAAGAAACCTTGCTTAATTTCGATATTCATAAAGGCATAGGCCTCGCTTATTCCCTTAGGTAAAGTGTAGGCACTTCGCCCATCTTTATCCATGCTGTCAGTCCCGAATTCTATAAGGTTGTCATCCGATATGAAAATTAATTGTATTAAATCGGCCAATATCGATTTACCTACGCCATTATTTCCAGTAAAGTCAGTTCTTTCGGGATGGAATAAATAGTCCTGGTTGTAGTGTTTGACGATCCCCACGGTGGAAAGGGAATATATTAGCGGATAACTCATTTGCCGGATTGTTTTTGGTAAGCGCTTACGAACTCGTCGAAATGCACAAGTTCTTTCTCATATAGTTTCGCAAAACGATGGATGCACTCCCTGATGCTGAATGATAACGTTTCTTGGCTTTGTGATGGAGTTCGCGTTATCCATCCCAGGATTTCAAATTCCCTTAGGCATTTAACGATGCGCTTTTTGACGAGCGTCCATTCGGCTTCAGAATAGAACTCGCGTTGTTCCTCAAAAAGGATTGATTTTAATTGCGCGCTATGCTCTGAATCAGTAATCTGTTGCTCAATATCGGTCCACTGGATAATTTTTTGGAAGTCAAAATATTTATCATAGTACATTTTGAGCAGTAAAATGCCCATTATGATATTCAGCGTCGAGAGTTCCCTATGCCTTTCCTGTTTGGAAAGCTTGCCTTTACTCTGATCCGTAAAATCCAAATAATAGTATGTTTCGTTGCTGTTCACATCGCGTACCAGATCAAGGCCATAAATTGTGATATAGTAATTACGTAGTTCAGTTTCCTTTTCCTGCAAAAGTTGGAACAGGTAAAACGCATCCTTTTGGATATGCGAGCCTCTTAGTAACTCGATATTTAAATCTGCAAAATTATTTTGCACCATTTCTTCCGACAAGAAGGAGAAGTCTATTTTTGTATGATATTCGTCTGCCATGAAAGTATGTTTGTATTTGCGGATTCCCGAAGTAAGTTCGGGTCAATCAGCAGTTTGTATTGTGAGGAATGGTGCGCATAAATCAGTAGTTCATAGCTGACGTTCAGGGCAATCTCAATATCCTGATCACGCTCAAGTATTAGATAAAATTGCTCCGTGAAATCCATCTCTTTTTCTTTTTGCAGTAGGTCCTTGTAATGACTTACTAGCGAAGTAATCCGTTGCTGTCTTGCGATCTCATAATCTATTTTAGCCCTTTCTGATTGCTGATAATTTTTGTCCTGGGGTAAAAGCTGCACCATTTTCTTTACGGGAAAAAATGATTCTATGTATGGAACGACCGTATACTTAAAGGATTCAGTTGGGATGGCCTTACGGGGAAATCTGCCCGGCAGCTGAGGGCCGTCCTTTGTATAATTGCTCTCTGAAAAGACAAAGTCTAAAAGGCGCTTTATGTTCATTTTATAATTGCTTTGGTAGCGAAAGTTATGTTGCAAATCATTAAGTTTATTACTAGCAAATACAATTTTTTCCCTGAGTTGCCCTATCTTTGAGTCAATTACAATAAAGAAGTTCCGCACATCGCGGTGTATTGTAACGGCTTTGTTATAATCCTGTACAGTTGAATGGTAGTATTCGTCCTTCTCTGACGCAATATTTGAAAAACTGTCGGAGAGGTCATAAAAGTAACTTACGACTTGTTGGGTTTCCCTTTCCAGATTATTTCCCAGACGAAGTGTGTCCCGTATCTCCTCCGTCTTTTCATATAACCCTTTAAAGATTGCAGTAAACTCGGAAATGGTTTCTAGTATATCAGTATTCTCCCGATAAAGAAGCATGTTTAAATCTTTAATTGATTGATTAACATCATCTTTAAGCGCTTCAAGGTGATCAATAATACTTTGTTTGGTGGTGTTGTTAAAACCTTGCTGGAACCAACTTTCAAATTGAGCAATTAACTTTATTTCGGATGCCTGGAAATTCGTATACCTTATAAAACTTTCCCGCAGCGGAAAATTGCGGTACGGATTGTTAAGTTTCTGATCTATCATCGCAATAAACTTAAACGCGTATTCAGTCAGCTTATAACTGTTTTTCTGGTCCGGGGGGCGCTCAATAAAGTAATTAAGCAGGTTTTTAAGGACTGCTTCTGAATGGGGTAATGGCCAGGGGGCAAATGCTGCGAGTTCTTTTATCGTCTGCTTAAAGTCACCGTAGTTAAATTGCTCATCGATTTCCCGGTCTCTGATTTTTTGGTTAAGTAAAAAGACAACCATTCCATCTTCCTTTGAAGGAACCAATGATTGATAGGATTGAAAAACATTGTGGAGATTTTGGTTCATTGTAGATATATGATAAATATCAAGAACTTTCATTCCTGTGACCAAATATATATAAGTTTCACACATTAAGTTACAAATCCTTGCTCCGCCGCTGATAAGTTTTTTTACAAAGCTCAAATTCAAGACAAGAAAAAATGGAGCTATAAGCATCCCGCCGTAAGGAAGTTCATTGTGACTTACTAATATTGACTTTGTGCATTTCACTTGCTGGAGAGTCTTTCAAAAGAATATGAGATACACGGTAAAGAAGAAGATCAGCAAGCCCTAGACACAGATTTAGATTATTAGCTTTAACGCCTGTATTTTGAAAAGCAAAAGGTGACGAACTATCTATCTAAAAAAAGGGCCGATTAATACGACTACCAGCCACATTGTACGCAAGTTCAATTCGAATTGAATGCGTATTAATGTGCATTAATACGCGTTTATATATATTGATGCGGATTAATTTAATTTTCAAACCAAGTTTTCAAATCACAAGTTTTTTCAAAAAATACAAAATCAAAAAAAACCAGAATTTTTAAATTCTGGTTTTAAAATAAAATTTCACGCTGAGATTATACGGCCTGCTCATCCTCTTTACTTCTTATATGAGCGTATACAACGACTGTAATTAGAATAGCAACACCAAGCCCGGTTAACATCAAAATTAGCGTTGTATTGCTTTGTGTGAGCTTTATATTCTGATCTTGTAGGTCAATGACAGTTGAAGAATTTTCAACAAGATTATTCAATGTAAGATCAACCTGAGGGTATAAGTGCTCTTTCATAGTTTTCTAATTAAAATTTGATCCCCCTTTGCTATGATCATAAATTCGTAGACACACGGATATTTTTCTCCTCCATGCTCTCGGTAATCTGTAAAGTTGACAAATGAGAATTCTTTGCCCCGGAAAAAATCCCTGCTTTCCGTGAACTCCTTTTTATCACTTAATAAGTTGCGCAATATCATGTGGTTTTTGCACAAAGGTTTGTCCACGTATGCGCGCTCTTTCCGAAGCTTTGACGCTTTATTATTATTGAATTTTATCCTATTAGCGCTTGATGCAAATATTTGCGTTATTTTCTTCGGAATGAATGACTCCCCTGTAAGAGGATCTATTCTTATTTCTGGATTTTCCATCTAATGTGAATTAGTTTTTTAATTGAACACATAAACTTCCTCATGTCGTGCTAAATATGTTCTTCGAATATCGATTATTATTTAAGTTTATTTCTACGATTGTCGCAGAATGCATTTGCAATTGTTTCGCTATTGCTTGGCCCTGCCATGATCCATTTGTTTAATTGGGCCCTGGAGAAGGTTAGTGGCCGACCGGAAGAGACTACTGGTAACTGCCGTCGCGAAACTTTTGAATAAATTGTCTTTTCAGTGTAGCCAGTTATTTCAGCCGCTTCGGCTATGTAAATTATATCTGGTAAAGTTGTGGTTTCAAGAATGTCAGCTGATGTGCGCCTATATTGCTCTAGCATGTTTGTGGTCAACTCTATATATTCGTGAACCAATAATTGGAATAGTGGTCTATTATCGTTTTGCATCTTTAAAAATGTGTTTTATTGTGTTTCACTTCTGGGTCAAAGGACACTAATAATTAAAATTTGACGCAAAAAAAAATGCTCTAATTAGAGCATAATTAGAGCAATTGCATCGTGATGCCAGTATTTACAAGGCATCTTAAAAACGATAATTTAATTTTCCGTCAGAGTTAAAGCGTATTGAATTTTTCTAAAATTTGTTTAAGTTCGATTTCTCGTGTTTTATTCTTATCATTAGTAGCTCTAGAAATTTGCGTGGAATCTTTAAAATCTTCAATCCCATTGTTTCCTTTTATATAAAATGAATTAACACCGAGATCCCACTTTTCTCCCCCCGGAATATTTTCAAATTTTTTATTGGTTGAAATGAACTGAATAAACCATTTTAATTCCGTCCGGTAACCAATCCAAGTTAATTTTCCTTCATTTTTATGCGCCTCATCGCCTAGTAATTTTTGAAATTTCGGAAGATCATCAGTTTTTAGAATAAATTGTTCATTCCTCAACTCTTTGAAAATTTCAATAAGTTTAAGAATTCTATTAGGGTCACGAAAATAATTTGCGTTATCATTTAGGGCTCTAAACCGATAACTCCTTCGGCTAGGTGTCGATTGAAGTCCAGTTTTAACACGTCGACTCTGTTTTTCAATATATTTTTTAACTTGTAATAAAACATCAGGTGAAAAATGCGAGTCGATATAAAATTCCGTAACTACATCTAAAAACTTAAGAAAGATTCGCTTATCACTATTATAGGATTTCTTAAACTGATGATCGAGAAAGCTGTTGACACTTTGAAGATCATTCTTAAACTGCTTAAGTTTTAATCGAAACCATTGTATATAGTATTTATATTTTCGATCAATTTCAATATTCTGGCGATATGAAAATAGACAGTTGGTTCCATTGTGCAATATCTCAAAAAACTCATTTTTGACCTTCTCTTTCAAAGTCTGTTGACTAAGCAACATCTTCACATGCCTATCATAATAATCTTTATGTGCTTCCTGGCCCTCGCATACAAAGGGCTCTACTCTGTGCTTTAAACTTTCGGTAATTTTTAAATGAGACAAATAAGTAGAATAAATAAGTTCTTCTAATTCCTGCATCAGTTGGGGCATGTACTTGTTTTGGTCCACATCACTCTTAAATGTTCGATATTCATAATCCCAAATATCAACCGTATTAATCTCGAAATTTGTAATGGAATCGAACATCATAATATAAGATTTGGGATTGCTTTACTTGCTTCTAATTTTTTTTCGTCAATAATTTTCGCATACACTTGGGTGGTCTTTAACTCGCGATGGCCAAGTAGTTTCGATACTGTGTATATATCAGTTCCATTTGTTAATTGTAACGTCGCATACGTATGGCGGGCACAATGGAAAGTTATAGTCTTAGCGATGCCTGCTTTCATAATCCATTGCTGCAGCCTCATATTGTGCCATGCGCTATATTTTAGACCTTTGAAAATCCTTTCATTTTTATCTCCGGTTTCTCCAAGTAACCCTCGTGCCTGATCAGAAATAGGCAAGGTTTCGACGCCTTTTGTTTTCTGCTGCCGAAAGCGAACAAACCAGTGCTTGATGCTTTCTGAATATTGCAAATCATTCCATGTAAGGTTGTTTATATCTGACCAGCGGATCCCGGTCAACGCACTAAATAAGAACGCTACTTTCAACTGGGGAATTTCGCATTCAGCTTTTGCCGCAAGTTGCAATTCCTCGAAGGTCACAAATTCACGAGCAACTTCACCTACTTTAAACCCTTTTACCAGCAACGCCGGATTTTTATATATTATCTCTTCCCGAAATGCTTGACCAAGGCATGCACGAACCTTGTTATAATAAGAACCGATTGTATTCTGAGAAAGTGCCACGTTGCTCTTTGTTTTGGCTTCGTGCTGTAGGTAGTACTTCAGTTTTTCGAGCCACACTGCATCAACTTGAAGTATTGGAATTCCTTCAGGTGCGAAACGGTGAAGATGTTGATAGGTACCCATCCAATTTCCATAATTGTTTTGGCTATCATATCGCTTCTCAGCTTCTTGTTTAAAGTAATTCAGGAAATTAATATTTGACTTTTCAGAATTAGACAAGCTTCCTAATGAGTTACTGGTGTATGCAGAATCAATAGTCATTTTTGATCGAATACGTTCCGCGGCCTCGAGCGCTTCCTTATTGCTCTTTTTTTGGCTTGCCGTTGGATTATCGTAAACGAAAAGATTGAGGGTTTTGGACGTTCGAGTCTTTAGAGAATTTGGATTGTAGATATCTAAGAAAAGCGCCTTAGTTCCGTTTTTTGCAGATCGCGTTCTGATTTTTATTGTCATTAGAATTTGTGTTTTTTGTGTTAAATCAAATGTCTGATGCAGATTTGACACAAAGAATGTCATAAAAGCACAAAATCAAATGTAAACAAAAAAATTATACAATTTTCCGAACCCTATAAACAAGGCTCTCTGAATGAATTAGTTTGCAGAAGTTTGATAGACTTTGACCAGTTACTTTCCGATACAGAAATTAGCAAAAATATTACCTAACAATTCGTCATTGGTAACCTGGCCGGTAATTTCCCCAAGATGGTACAGCGCCTGCCGGATATCAATCGCAATAAGGTCAGACGGAAGGTTGTCCTGGATTCCATAATTTACTTTGGTGATTTCCTCGAGCGCTTTCAGCAAAGCATCATAATGCCGCGCATTGGTGACGATGGTTTCGTTATTGCGCAACGCCCCGGTGTTCACAAATGATAAAAGAATATCTTTCATTGTCTCGACTCCGTGATGTGTCTTTGCAGAAATAAGCATGATCGCCGGAATCGCTCCAGTAATATCCTGCTGTATTTTTTCATCGAGTTTGTCGGCTTTGTTACCTACAACAACTAAAGGCTTCAGCGGGTATTTGTTCCTGATTTTCTCAATTTCAATTTTAACCGATGACAATATTTCAGGGTCTGAAAGCTGCGAACTGTCAACAAGGTACAGCACAACCTGCGCCTGTTCCATTTTTTCGAAAGTTTTCCGGATGCCGATGCTTTCCACAACATCTTTTGTTTCACGGATACCGGCCGTGTCAATGAACCGGAAAGCGATGCCGCCGATGACCATTTCGTCCTCAATTGTGTCGCGTGTTGTTCCCGCAATTTCAGATACAATAGCGCGCTCTTCATTGAGCAGCGCGTTCAGCAAAGTCGATTTGCCTACATTCGGTTCGCCTGCAATGGCCACAGGAATCCCGTTCTTGATCACGTTTCCTACCGCAAAGGAATCGATCAGCCGTTTCAGCACAAACTCGATACGGTTGAGCAGCTCGACGAATTGGGTACGGTTTGCAAACTCAACATCTTCTTCGGCAAAGTCCAGTTCCAGCTCGATAAGCGAGGCAAAGTTGAGCAGTTCTTCACGGAGTTTTGAAATTTCATTCGAAAATCCGCCGCGCATCTGCTGCATGGCAATTTTATGTGATGCTTCCGAATCTGAGGCGATCAAATCGGCAACAGCTTCTGCCTGTGAAAGATCGATTTTACCGTTCAGGAAGGCCCGCAATGTAAATTCGCCGGCATCTGCCATCCTGCAGCCGCTTCGCAATAAAAGCTGAATGATTTGCTGTTGGATATAGGTTGATCCATGGCAGGAAATCTCGACAGCGTTTTCACCTGTATAAGAATGCGGATTTTTAAAAATTGAAAGCAGCACTTCATCGAGCACGGTGTCGCCATCGACAATCTGCCCCAGGTGCAACGTGTGCGACTTCTGCTGCATGATATCCTTCGGCTTTACCGGGCGGAATACTCTCGCAGCCACGGAAATTGCTTCTTCACCCGAAATACGGATGATGGCTATTGCCCCGGCGCCCGAAGGTGTCGCAAGTGCTACAATGGTGTCATTGCCATACATATCCTGAAATTTGTTGCAAAAGTAACGAAAATAAAAAACCGCAGTTTTTGGCTGCGGTTCAATGGTAGCTAATTTAAAGTTATTTTTTTGCTGCTGCGGCCAGTGTTTCTGGTTTTGCTGAAATTGCAACACCCGGAAGTTTAACAGGTGCACCGATCTGTGCAAGGAAACTTCCCTGAACTTCTCCTTTTTTGTATGTCGTAAACCCGATACGGTACAATCCCATAACCAACGATTTAGTAGGTTCGGAAGTACTGCTGGTGATTCTCATCAACGAGTTGTATTTGCTTCCTGACGGCTGTGCAGGCATTTCGCCTGAATCGTCATTGGAATCTATTGTCACCCATTTCGCAGTCTTGGCTTTTGCGGCAACATCTTCAAGTTTTACAATATCCATTGCCCGTTCAAAAGTTACCCACGTATCAAAGTAGCTTTTTGTATCGGTCGCATTTGCAGTGTAATCAGGAGATACATAATCTTTATCGCTTGGTTTCATGCCGTCAGGCGCAGGTGAAACCATCCTGATACCGATTTCAGGCGCTGCAACGGGAACCCATACATAGACGTAATACATTTTTTTTCCGCCTTTGGTTTCGTCAGGCGCTGATCCCGGCTTGATATAGCCGTAATAGCTGCTGATGTCGGTGTATGGAACGCGGATTTCCTTTCCCATAACGCTTTTCTTTCCCATTTCTGCCCCGAACTTATCGAGTTTCTGTGCTGCAGCGGTCATTCCTAATGCAAGGCAAAGAGCGCCTGCAAGTACTTTTTTGTTCATTCTTGTTGGTTTGTTGGTTACCTACTCGTAAGGCTTTTCGGTTGCGCCATGTTTACGGTTCATCTCCTTGGCGGTAATATTAACATTTTTTTACAGATGGTGCAACTTTCGGTAGTCAATAAAAAAGCCGCTCCTTTCGGAAGCGGCTTTATAGTAAGGTTAGTTAAAGCTTAATTGTTCAACATCACAGGCATGACAAGCATGGTAACGGTTTCACCATCTTCAAGTCCGTCAACTGGTGTCAAGATACCTGCGCGGTTCGGCATCGACATTTCGAGCATGATCATGTCCGATTGAAGGTTAGTGAGCATTTCAGTAAGGAAACGCGAATTGAAGCCGATCTGCATATCGTCGCCTTGGTAATCGCACGTCAAACGCTCTTCGGCTTTGTTTGAGTAATCGATGTCTTCAGCAGAAATATTCAGTTCGGCACCGGCAATCTTCAGCCTGATCTGGTGCGTGGTTTTATTGGAAAAAATTGCGACGCGGCGTACAGAATTCAGGAACTGGGTCCTGTCGATCATCAGCTTGTTCGGATTTTCTTTCGGAATAACGGCTTCGTAATTCGGATATTTCCCATCGATCAACCGGCATGTAAGTACATAATTATCGAAAGAAAAAGTCGCGTTTGAATCGTTGTATTCGATCTTGATTTCAGAATCGGAAGAACCAAGGATGCTTTTCAGGATGTTCAATGGCTTTTTCGGCATAATGAAATCGGCAACCTGTGAAGCTTTGACATCGGTACGGGCATACTTTACCAATTTGTGTGCGTCCGTAGCAACGAACGTCAGCCCTTCAGGTGAAAACTGGAAGAAAACTCCCGACATCACCGGGCGCAGGTCATCGTTTCCGGCGGCAAATATGGTTTTGCTGACGGCTGTTGCCAGAACATCGGCAGGAACCAGCGTAGTTGAAGGATCTTCAAGGTTTACTGCTTTCGGAAATTCCTCTCCCGGAGCGTATGCAAGCGCATATTTACCTGAATTCGAACTGATTTCTATTGTGCTGTTTTCCTCTACCGTAAAAGTCAGCGGCTGTTCAGGGAAAGTCTTCAGGATTTCGAGAAGGAGTTTTGCGGGAACTGCTACGCTGCCGCGGCTTGACGAATCTATTTCAAGTGTCGCCGACATGGTCGTTTCCAAATCTGAAGCCGAAACGGTCAGTTTATTATTATCCAGATCAAAAAGGAAATTATCTAAGATTGGTAGTGTATTGCTGCTGTTGATTACGCTTCCTAGAACCTGTAGTTGTTTCAGCAGGTAAGAACTCGATACTATGAACTTCATCTGGTGTTTTTTAGTCGCTTGTGCCTGTTTTGGCAATTTATTAGATTTTACAAATATATCTTAAAGAGCTATATCTCGAGAAGAATTTTATTAACATTAGCGGCCATACTTCCGTCGGCGCAGTAAGGTGAAAACAATCCCGAAAAGCAGCAAAATCACTATGGGAAGCCCAACAGTTATCATTTGTGCCGCCGTATAGTTGTCATAAACTTTCTCCTTGTCGAGCAGCGGCAGGTTCACTTCCTTGCTTCGGATGTTGATAAGTCCGTTGTCGTCGAGCAGATAATTTACGCAATTCATCAAAAACTCCTTATTTGCATATAAGTTTCCGGTCCACTTGTCATAACCAAGCTCAAGCGGCTGGTAGTTTTTGTCAAGCTGGTTCCGGATGATATCGCCATCGGAAACGACGATCATCTTATTGTCTTTCCCCTGTTTCAGGAATGATTTTTCATGAAACGGAAGCACGCGGTTTTCATAAACCGAATGGAAGCTGCCTTCAAGGAGAACCGCCATCGGGATATTTCCGGTATTTTTGAATTCCTTCTGCTCCGGGCGTTCCTGAACCATGTCGAGGCGTACTTCTGAGGGCGTTCCGACCCGTTTTGAATAGGGAGATGACTGAAGTAAAACGGTTTTCCGGATATCGTTGTTCAGTGGCTCGATCCCGTTGGCGAATTCAAATTTCAATCCGTCAAGGTTTGCCACCACAGGATGCTTGATCGAAGGATAGACCATCGGGGAGAAGAACCACGGGAATTGCGTGTATTGCGAAGCGCTGCCTTGTTCCCCGGTAGCGAGTGCAACCGGTGTCGCCATTAAATCTTTTACAAGATCGGGATTGATCCGGATGCCATATTTGAAGAACAGGTCGTTCAGGTTCAGGTCGCTCGGAAAGGCAAGCGATGCGCCTGATTCATTATAGAGGCTATCCATTTCCATGTGTACCTGATCCACGAGCCACAGTGTTTTCCCACCGTTCATGATGAACTGGTCAAGGACCATTTTCTCTTGGTCGCTGAACCTTTCAGTAGGTTTTGCGATGATGGCCAAATCGTACTTATTAAGGAATTTCAGTGTTTCATTTGGCTGTTTTGCGACAGAATCCAGCGTGAAGGTTCCGATATAATAATTGTCGCGAACCGACCGTACGAAATCGGCAATAAGAACATCGTGAAGTTCGCCATTACCCTTTATTACGGCAACTTTCTTTTCTTTGGCTTTGGTAATGGTATTAAAGGCATTTGCAAAAGAGTATTCGAGATGCTGCACCGAACTTACGACCTTTTCCTCGGTTGATGCGCCCATCATATTCTTGAGCAGCGGCACTTTCACACTTCGGTCTCCATACGTCGCAATCGCCCAGGGGAAAACAGTTTCCTGGGTTTGCTTGCCTTTATCATCAAGTGTCACATTTATGGGTGTGAGTCCGCGGTCAAGGAACGACTGCATCACCTGGTCGCGCTCATCCTCATTCTCCAGCGGATCGACAAACTGGAAAATTATATTGCTGTTGTAGGCGCGGAACTCTTCAAGTAATTGTGTCGTTTCGGTTTGAAGGCGCTTGAATTCACCCGGAAAATCACCTTTCAGAAAAACATCAATGTACAATGGCTGCGAGGCATTGTTGATGATATTTAAAGATGTAGGAGACAATGTATATCGTTTGTCCTGTGTGAGGTCAAAGCGTTTGAAAACCCTGTTTCCGAGGAAGTTGACGGCGATGAGCACCAGGATAACAACAAGAAGTTGCTTAAGGTTCTTTTTCTTTCCGGTTTTCATGATTTCATCGATTTAAGTTTGAAAACAGTAAACGAGAGAAAAAGTATGGTGATGCTTGCAAAATACAGGATGTCGCGCGTGTCGAGAACGCCACGGCCCATACTGCGGAAATGACTTTCCATACCCAGCCATGCTACGGCATCTTCATAACCTTGAACCAAAGTTGAAGCGCCTTCAAATCCGAAATAAAAAAGGAAGCATACAAAGACTGAAATGATAAAAGCCACAATCTGGCTGTCGGACAGGGCAGAGGTGAATATTCCGATAGCTGAGTACGCCGCGATCAGGAAAAGCAGCCCGAAGTAAGATCCCATCGTGCTTCCCATGTCGATACTTCCCTCAGGCATCCCGAAATGGGAAATCACGCTGACGTAAATAAATGTCGGAATAATGGCAATGACAATAAGGATCATCGCGCCGAGGAATTTTCCGTTGACGACCTGCCAGACGGAAATCGGCTTGGTAAGCAGCAGCTCCAGCGTTCCCTGCTTCCGCTCATCCGAAAAGCTCCGCATGGTGACAGCGGGAATAAGAAAAATCAGGATCCACGGCGCGATGGTGAAAAACGGACTAAGATCGGCGAAACCGCTGTTGAGGATATTGAATTCGCCTGAGAAAACCCAAAGGAAGAGTCCGTTGAGCAGCAGGAAAATCGCAATCACCAGGTATCCTGTGGCCGATCCGAAAAAGGATTTTATTTCCCTTAATAGTATTGACTTCATATTATTTATTGACGGAAGTTCGGGTTAAAGTTAACGCTTATTCCAATGAAACTAATCTGTCCACGCTCCACGCTTCAGGCTTTGCGTTGAACAATTTCTTTGTGAATGTCCAAACTTCACTAAAAAGTTCAGAATTCCTGTAATTTTCAAGGTCTTGTTCCGTATCCCAAAGGCTGTAGGTAAAAAACACATTTCCATTGGTTTTGTCCCGGTACAGTTCCAATAAACGGTTTCCCGGCGCGTTTCGTATCTGCTCCTTCATGATGTTGAAGTTGCTGAGGAAATCCTCAATATAATGCTCGTGAAAGCTGAGTTTGACGATTCGGATGAACATTTTTAAGTAAAATTAATGGTGATGGCATCGCGATAGGTTATTCCTAATAATGTTGCTGCAGTTCCCACAGTATACGGATTGCTTCGGTAGATCGCGATCTCGAGGTAACCGGCTTCATTGAAAAGGGCGAGTTTTGTTCCTTCGTAATACTTCATCGGATAATTTCCGGAAGCCACGTCAGAATAACGGGAATGGATCTTACGGATGCTTTTTCCGGATTGCTTTACCTTCGGCAGGACAATTTCGAAGTCGCGTCCCTTGGCGATATCGCTGAACATTTTCTTTGTGATATTCGTCACGAGGTTGCCCAGATGATCGATGTAGATGACATTTCCTTTTATTGAATTTTTATCCGAAGCGATCACGGGCTGTATTTCGGTCGGCTGGCTGATTTGAGTGATTTCCTTCCCGACTACATTCAGTAAGCCGCCTTTGGCAAGATGGCACGCCACTTTTACAAAGACATCCATATCAGCAGCATCGGAGGGAAGCCGGTCATGAATGTTGATGGCGACAACTTTTTCGGGAACGATTTTCCGCGTGAGCATGCCGAGGATTCCGTTATCGGCACACACAAAAAAATGATTATTCCATTGCATCGCGATATGGCCATTCTCGCGGTTCATTTCGGCATCGACCCCAATAAGATGAACCGTGTTTTTGGGAAAACTATTATAGGATGCGCCGATTACATAACTTGCTTCTGCAGTATTGAACGGATCGATATCGTGTGAGATGTCGATTATTGTCGCCTCCCGGTATTCTGTAAGGATTTTTCCCTTCAATGCGCCGACAAAATGGTCTTTGAGGCCATAGTCAGTTGTAAGGGTAATTATCGACATAAAAATGTTTAAATTATAAAGGAACTTGTCCTAATTTTTTTATATTTGAGAAAGCAAAGCTAGTAATTATACAGCAGAATCTAATTAAATACTCTTCCATTTGAACGAACGCACTATTGAACTTGTAGATATTGCCCCTAAAGATTTCTGGGGCACTCAGGACCATCATCTTGAAACCATAAAAAAGTATTATCCCAAACTAAAAATAGTTGCCCGAGGCACGACATTAAAGGCTTTCGGTGAAAAAGAAGTACTGGATGAATTCGAAACGAGGTTCAACCGCCTGATGGTTCACTTCAGCCGTTACAACCGCATTGACGACAATGTGATTGAAAGGGTGATCCAAAGCAACTCCCAGGACGAGCAGCACATGCCCGATGCCGATAAAATCCTGGTTCACGGGATTGGCGGGAAAATTATCAAGGCGATGACGCCAAACCAGCAATTACTTGTTGAGAAGATGAACAGGAACGATATGGTGTTTGCCGTAGGCCCGGCCGGTACGGGAAAAACCTACACAGGGGTTGCAATGGCAGTAAAAGCACTGAAGGATAAATCGGTTAAAAGGATCATCCTGACCAGGCCCGCTGTTGAAGCAGGCGAAAATCTTGGATTTCTTCCCGGTGATATGAAAGAGAAGCTGGATCCGTACATGCAGCCATTGTATGATGCATTGCGTGACATGCTTCCGCCCCAAACACTCGAAGATTACATACTTAAAGGAATTATTCAGATCGCTCCACTGGCTTTTATGCGCGGACGAACGTTGGATCATGCTTTTGTTATCCTTGATGAGGCGCAGAACACGACACATTCCCAAATGAAAATGTTCCTTACTCGAATGGGGAAAAATGCAAAATTCATGATTACAGGCGATCCCGGTCAGGTTGATTTGCCACGGCGCACGATTTCCGGTCTGAAAGAAGCTTTATTAGTATTGAAAGATATCGACGGCATAGGGATTATCTACCTTGATGATAAAGATATTGTAAGGCACAGGCTTGTGAAGAAAGTCATTGATGCTTATAAACAAATTGAAAACACTGATTGAAACAGCCCGTTAAGGGCTGTTTTTGTTTATAGTTGTAACTGAATAAGCTCTGAAGGACTTTCGTGGATAGCGAATCTGCTTTCCAACATAGTCTTCCGCCTGCCATTACAGAAACCATCCAAGCTTCTTTGTGTATCTCTGTGAAAGCAGTTACTTTTGTGCAAACACCACTCCATGCACACGACAATTACAACTACCGATTTTAATTTTCCGAACCAAAAATCCGTTTACCGCGGAAAAGTACGCGACGTATACAATATAAATGACGAGCTTTTAGTAATGATCGCAACCGACAGGCTCAGTGCCTTCGACGTGGTCATGCCTAAAGGAATTCCGTATAAAGGGCAGATACTGAACCAGATTGCCACCCAGTTTATGGAGCTCACGAAAGATATCGTTCCGAACTGGCTCATCGCTTCGCCCGATCCGAACGTTGCCATAGGCGAGTTGTGTGAGCCTTTTAAAGTCGAAATGGTTATCCGTGGTTACTTATCAGGACATGCAGCCCGCGAATATGCTTCCGGAAAAAGGATGATTTGCGGTGTTGTGCTTCCGGAAGGGCTGAAAGAAAATGATAAATTTCCACAACCAGTCATTACACCTTCCACTAAAGCCGATCATGGAGCGCATGATGAAGATATTTCACGCGAGGATATTATCGCAAAAGGGATTGTTTCGGAAGACGATTATGCCATTCTCGAACATTATACTTATGCGTTGTTTCAGCGTGGAACCAATATCGCAGCTTCCAGGGGATTGATTTTGGTTGATACCAAATATGAATTTGGACGTACCAAAGACGGAAAGATCGTTTTGATTGATGAGATCCATACCCCTGATTCGTCACGTTATTTCTATGCAGAAGGTTATCAGCAGCGGCAGGACAGCGGAGAAGAGCAAAAGCAGCTTTCAAAAGAATTCGTGCGGCGGTGGCTTATGGAAAATGGTTTTCAGGGAAAAGAAGGGCAGCAGATTCCGGAGATGGACGAACAATATATTTCTGAAGTTTCCGAGCGGTATATCGAGTTATATCAAAAAATAACCGGATGCGAATTTGTTAAAGCTGATGTGTCCGACATTCATACGCGTATTACTCGCAATGTCCTGTCATTCCTGAACAAATAGCATCGCCAGCCGGATGTAGAAAAGGGATAAGTGTTAAAGTATTGTTATAATCATCTGATTGTGTAACGTTTAAAATTGATTAACGTCTTGTCGGTAATCATTATTAATTTTAAATAAATCATCATGAAAAAAACGATCATCACACTGGGAATGGCATTATTGTGCCTGACAACTTCAACAGCAGCTACCGGTTCAGGTAATTACCCATCTGAACTAACTTTTGTTAATCCACGAACTACAACACCGCTATGCGTAGCGATCAGCAAAGGCGATACCGACTTTGTAAAGAAAATGATTGATTACGGCGCTGATGTTAACGAAAAATCCAACGGACGAACTCCACTAATGATTGCGGCCACTTACAATCGCGTTGAAATTATTGAGTATCTTTTGTCCAAGGGAGCAGATATCAAAGCAAAGAATGAAAATGGGTTTACTGCTTTAAAATATGCAGAAATTTCGAATGCGAAAGAATCCATTGACCTTCTGTCAAGTTACACAAAGTAATTATTTGAGTTTTTCAGATTGGCACTGTCTTATGATGGTGCCTTTTTTTATAAATATTATTTCTATATACAACCATATTATCTTTTGAATCGTCTAGTAATCAAAGCCGATTATCAAATTTTATAAAAAGTACAAATTGTTAATTTTAAGTTAAATCAGGTACTATGCAAAACAAGATACCTGCTTTTAGAATATCTTTGCAGAGTAATAAATCATTAATCATCAATTAAATCAAAATCATCATGAAAAATGTTCTTTTAATCACTGTCGCGTTGCTTTCTATAGGTAACGTTTTTGGGGGAAATCTCGAAGGGGAAAACAAAACCAAATATCCTATTGCCGCTGAAGAAATATCCACACCGGATTCTTTTCTAAAGCGTTACGTAAAAACAACTGAGGAAATCATTGCCGAGAACAACAAGATCATCGATAGCGTAATTCCCGATCCTGCGCCAATCTGCACCAGGGGAAATGCAGCCGAAGACAGCATTGCCGAAGATAACAGGATTATTGAAAGTACTGTCAGCAACGAGTTCCATCCTTTGAACTTCAAAAAAATCAACAGCCGCCTTTTGCCAAACAATACAGTAAGGAAAGGGTTCTGATACAAATCGAACTAATAAAAAAAGCACCAATTGGTGCTTTTTTTTATTTGTCGAAGTACGAGAAAGTGTCACCGTTGTTTATTCTGAGAAGCGATTCATAAATCAGCCTGATAACATTCTCAATATCTTCTTTGTGTACCATTTCCACTGTAGTGTGCATGTACCGCAGCGGCAAAGAGATCAGTGCCGAAGCAACGCCTCCGTTACTGTAGGCAAATGCATCGGTGTCGGTTCCTGTCACGCGTGAAGAAGCCATCCGCTGAAAAGGGATCGAAAGATCTTCGGCAGTGCCAATAATCAATTCCCGAAGATTATTCTGAACAGCCGGCGCGTAAGTAATAGCGGGCCCTTTTCCGATCTGGATTTCCCCTTCAATCTTCTTGTTTATCATCGGCGTGGTCGTGTCATGACAAACATCGGTGACAATCGCTACATTCGGACGGATTGTCTTGGTTATCATTTCAGCGCCGCGCAAGCCAACTTCTTCCTGGACGGCATTGACCACATATAAACCGAAAGGCAGTTTTTTCTTGTTTTCCGACAAAAGCCGGGCGACTTCCGCAATCATAAATCCGCCCATGCGGTTATCGATCGCACGGCAAACGAATTTGTTTTCGTTCAGGATGATGAATTCATCAGGGTATGTGATGACGCAGCCCACATGAACACCCATCTTTTCTACATCTTCTTTGTTATCACATCCGATATCAATAAAAAGGTTGTCGATTTTAGCATTTTCTTCTTTATCCCGGTTGCGGGTGTGAATTGCCGGCCAGCCGAAAACCCCTTTTACGATACCTTTTTTTGTGTGGATGTTTACGCGTTTGGAAGGCGCGATCTGATGATCCGAGCCGCCGTTCCTTATTACATATATAAGTCCGTTGTCGGTAATATAATTCACATACCACGCAATTTCATCCGCATGGCCTTCAATGACGACTTTGTACGGCGCATCAGGATTTATTACGCCCACACATGTTCCGTAGGTGTCAGTAATAAAGGTGTCAATGTACGGCCGCAGATAGTCCATCCAAATCTTTTGCCCTTCTGCTTCATAGCCTGTCGGAGAAGCATTATTGAGATATTGCTCGAGAAAAGCAATTGAATTATCATTTAATATCGATTTTTTATCCATTGATGTTTTTTTGCGAATTTAAATATTTTGGCACTACAGTTGGGTAAGAATATCTACTTTTGAATTATAAATTTTTTCGGATGAATATCAAATGTTTGTTTCTTTTTTTGCTGCTTTCCCTTACATCTGCAGCACAGGAAATAAAGAAAGACAGTACCGACACGGAAGAAATTGACACCCTGTCGATGGATCCGATACTTCTTCAGGAAGTAGTAATCAACAACAGCAAGCTCGATGCTGAAGCCAGAAAGCAATTCCTGATTCTCCAGAACCGCGTTTACAAAACTTATCCCTATGCCAAGATTGCGTCTGAGCGGCTTACGGCGCTGGATCGGAATATGTCGAAATTGAAAACCGACAAAGAGCGGAAGAAGTACTTTAAGATTGTCGAAAACTATATTGAAAACGAGTTCACTGACCGTCTCAAGAAATTGTCCCGCAAGCAGGGGCAGATCCTGGTGAAGCTCATCTACAGGCAAACCGGAAGCAGCGCCTTTGATCTTGTGAAAGATTATAAAAGCGGATGGAAGGCTTTTTGGGCCAGCAATACAGCGAAAGTGTTCGATATTAACCTCAAGTCGAAATACGCTCCCTATGATGTCAATGAGGATTATCTCATAGAAACCATTCTCATTCGCGCATTCGAAAGCGGAAGATTGCCACGCCAGCAATCAGCAAATCCTGTGGATTATGAGAAGCTGAACGCCTATTGGCAGGAAAAGGCGGCAAAATAAGGTACATGATTTTCCAGGAGCTGATCCGGCTGTCCGCTGTATCTTTTGCGCCGCTGCGCTCTGCAAAAGGATGCCGCTTCCATCCGGGCTACTCTGGCATGGAATTTGGAAAGTGGGTCGAGCCGGAAAATTTTCTTCTCCGGCAAACGTTCATTTACAAACTCCGGTTACCAACAACTTAAGCAGGAGCGCAAAAACTTTCCAGGAAGGACTTATCTTTTTGCCGCTTCGCTTTACAAAAGGATGCCGCTTCCATTCGGGCTACTCTGGCATAGAATTTGGAAAGTGGGTCGCGCCGGAAAATTTTCTTCACCGGCAATAAACCCGGAAAACGTTCGTTTACAAACTTCGGGTTACCAACAACTTAAGCAGGACTGCCAAAAAACTTTCAAAAAAAGGTTGGCCGGGGCTTGCAAATACGGAAAACAGGTGTACTTTTGCACCCGCATCAGCAAAGGCGTTCTTTTACATTCCGGGTTCTTTTAAAGTGTTGAAAAAACACCAAAAAAAGATTTGCGCCGAAGGGATGGGGATATTATCTTTGCCCTCCGCAAAAGCACCGGGAGCAGGAATGAGGGCAGGCAAAAAAAAGTAGAAATATTTTTTTAAAGCGCTTGCAGGAATGAAAAGAAGTCGTACTTTTGCACCCGCTTAGAGAGCCAAACGCAAGAATGGGATCTTGAAGTGAGAAAGAAATAAGAAGACACGTTCATAGACATATTGGATTGACAGCCTCTGATAGCGATATCAGGGAGCAGAGAGTAAGAAAAGAATGCGTTAGAATTGAATCAAGGGCATTTGAGGATTCTTTCGCCGTAAATTATAAATAATATACGATGAAGAGTTTGATCCTGGCTCAGGATGAACGCTAGCGGCAGGCTTAACACATGCAAGTCGAGGGGTATAAAGTGCTTG
>DASWML010000013.1:0-42768 GCA_036399795.1 Flavobacterium sp. | reverse complement strand
ATAGTGCAACTTCTGCCAACACTGGCTAAGCTCCATTGCTTCAATTAGTTAACCGGAACATTGTGCAAATCTACTAAATTACTAACTTGCCGAGAGTACTCAGGTCATTTTTCCGCAACGAAAGCTTAGCCGAGAACGTTAGCAGCAAGAACTAATAAATTGTACTACATATGAAATACAAACTTTTACTTTTCTTACTCATTGCAGTATATTATACAGCAAACTGTCAAAACGACACGCAAACTAATTTTAAGGTGAACGTTTCAAATATTGAGTCACAAAAAGAATTTAAGCAATTAGTAAGAGATGCAATGAACCTCATGAACGAAATATTGAACACAGATGAATTTAAACAGCGAGTGTTAAGTAGCTCATTTGATTGGGTTGACATTACTAAAACGGCGCTACCAAGAATGACCAATCAGCAAGTTTTTGATACATTATATTATAACAAAGATCATATTATGGAAGTTAAAATTACCAAAATGGGTCTAAAATACATTAAATTTTGGGGAAGCGGTACTGTTGGAGTGACATCGTTATATGATCCATATACTATAACTTTTAATAAAGATTGGTTAGATTTATCTCCGAACAATTACAATTGCACATTGTTAATCTATGCAAGTCATTTGGCTCATGAATATTGTCATCAAATTGGATTTGCAGATAAAAACTATGATCAACCAAAATATAGGAACGTTGTTCCATATGCCATTGGTGACATTTTCTGCGATTTAGTGAATAAAAAATATAATTCAGCCTGTAAATGCAAGGATTAGAAATGTTCCAGCTGCTAACACTGGCTAAAACTCAATTGCTGTATTTGTCTTTCCGGAACATTATATTATCTTTCAGCTCGCTCTCAGCCGAGACTACTCAGGTTACAAAGCCGCAACTCGAGTTTAGCCGAGAACGTTATGCCATGTGCGCCAAGATGACGCAGACATCAGCAATAAATAATTATTCAAACAAAGTCATTTTAGAATTGTTCGTGAAAAAATGAATTGTCTTAATAAAGCTGTACGACTTTAATTTCCGAAAATTTATTGAAACAGAGGATCTTGATCAGATTGTAAATGAAAACAAGAATTCTTATGCTGGAATCTTTTATTCCAATCTGAAAAGGACAAAATTGGAAATTCACAGAATTTAAAAGTTAAAACAATAGAAACAATTGACCATAAAAATAGGAGGCCGAAAAGGAGGCTCCCAAATAGAATTTCCGGCAATAATGAATTTTGATTTGGAAGGAAATTTTATAGGCGGAACAATTCTGCAAGGATAGAGGGATTTACCTAGTAAAATTAGAGACTCCAAATGGTACTAAAGTCGTTATAGTTACTATTACAGAATAAAATATCAGCTAAACTGGCTAAAAATCAATTGCTGCATTTGTCTTTCCGTGACATTTTATTACCTTTCAGTTCGCTCTAAGCCGAGACTACTCACGTAACTATTCCGCAACTCGAGTTTAGCCGAGAACGTTATGCGACATTGCCGAGCTGCAGGAACTAAATTTGGTGTTTTAAACTAAATTACTTACTTTTGACGTTAGTATAATTCAAGACTGTGATAAGAAGTTTTAATAGTAAAGAAACAGAGAAAATTTGGGATGGTATTCAATCCAAAAAATTTCCTGCAGACATTCAAAATGTAGCCAGACGAAAATTAAGAATGATCAATAATGCTCAAAACATAAATGACCTTAGAATTCCACCGGCAAATCATCTTGAAAAACTAAGTGGAAATTTTATTGGCTATCACAGCATACGAATTAATAAACAATGGAGAATTATTTTTAAGTGGGAAAGTGACAACGCATTAGAAGTCGAAATTATAGATTATCATTAACAATGGAAAAATTAAAAAATATTCATCCGGGCGAGATTCTTAAAGAGGAGTTTTTAGTGCCTTTAGAAATAACTGCTTACAGATTATCAAAAGAAACCTTTATTCCTCAAACACGTATTGGTGAGATCTTGAAAGGTAATCGCAGAATTACTGCAGACACAGCATTACGCCTTTCAAAATATTTTGGAACAACAGCAAAATTTTGGTTGGGTTTGCAAGATGATTATGATTTGGAAGAAGAACAAAATTCAAAAGATTCTGAACTCAAAAATATACATCCATTAAATAGCAACGCCGCATAACACTGCATTCGCTCAATGCCTGCTTCTGCCCTTGCAGAGACTACGCAGGTAAGGCAAAATTGTCCTACATTAGCAGCTATGAACTCGCATTTCCGGCACTCGAGCAAATGCGAGAACGTTAGTGGCAAGACTAAAACTTTCAGACTGAAAAATGAAAATTTATACCATCATCTTCGTACTGCTATTGAATGTATATTTTTCTGCACCTTCATACTCTCAAGTTTGTGGAGGCGGAATATTAACAATGGAGAAGCAAAATTCTCTTGAAGCATATTTACGTTTATATAATAATAGCGGGGCGGAAATTGCTAAGCAAACAGCTGAAGAAATAATTACCAAATCAGACGAGATCTTAAATGTCCGTCTAAATACCTACTTATCAAAAAGCAATTTGCAAATAAACGGAATAGTTATAAGCAAATTAGAATTCCATACCCTCGAATTGGTTGACTTTCCTGTCATTGTAAGAATAAGTGCGGGAAAAAAGGCAATATATATTATTGGCAACTTTTTTGGAAATTGTAGTAGGTATTCCTCTTTGGTTTGGAGTGAAAAATTTACTAGATTGTTCTAAAGCGAATCATTGTTAAAAAAATATCCAAACAGAAAATTCATTGGAAAGCACAGCCTAATAAATCCTCAACAGATCATGATAAGAATTGCGAAGTGGTTTACTAACTTATTAACGATGAAGCAAATTTGCTTCAAACATTATGAATAGAATTTATCTCTTAACTCTTACTATGATTGCTTTATCATGTAACGATAAAACTGGTGAGAATACAACCTCTATTAAAAGAAATAAATTAGAAGAATCGAAAAATAAATCTTCTGACACAATACAAATTAAAAACCGAATTAATATAAAAGATACTATTGATATTCCTATTGGCGACATCAACGGGTATGAACTGGTTTATAACTCTTTTGGCGAAAAATGGGACTTAAATATTGGACTAGATATCTACTTCAAAAGAAACAGCACAAAAAAATTAATTCTAAAACCAAATTTTATTTATGGTGATTATACCGTTGATGAAGTTTCACTTTTTAAGCACAACGACGATAACTTTATCTATATCGGAACGAGTCATACGTATGGACATTATCAAGGATATTTATATTATTTAAATACCAAAGAAATGAAAACTTATGAAGTTAAAATAAAACCTAAAAATAACAGTGAAATTAAAAAGTTCACCGATACATTAAAAGTTCATAAATTTATTGAGCTAACCAAGGATTATAAAAATAATTTAGGTGGTGGAGAAACTTATTTTGGGAAGTATAAAAGATATTATTGTACTTGTGAATACACTATAAAAAAAATTCGCACCAATAAGTTTGTCTTGCTTGGAAGAAATTACCAATGTGAGGAACAAGGATAACAAAAAAGTCCTGCCACTAACACTGGCTAAAACTCAATTGCTGCATTTGTCAAAACGGAACATTTTATTACCTTTCAATGCGCTCTCAGCCGAGACTACTCAGGTAAATTCCGCAACTCGAGCAAATGCGATACCGTTAGCAAGCTTATTATGATTCAACTAAACAAGTTCCCTGTCCATCTAAAAAAATTAAAGAAGGATGATTGGGATAAACTTTTTAATCTTATTCCTAAAATACAGTCGAAAACAAAATTTGGCAAGCATGTCGAATCTAAAAAATTACCTGATGGAAGTAATACATTTCCTTGCTGGAATTATGCTCCTATAGTCATTGAAACCGTTCAAATGGTCGAAGAATTAAACCTAATAGTTGTTTTTGACTGGATGAACTGGGAAGAAGGTATAGATATTTTGGCTGATAACCATTTTGATTTTGACAAATTAGATGAAATTAAACTATGCCAATTATTGACCTGTATCATTCGATTAGATCGATTTTCAGAAGGACACTTGGTCAAAAAATTTGAAGACAAAACAGTTCTCAGAATTATTTTAAGTTTGCATTTTAAAATCAACCACAGAAAATCCGACCTCACTTTCTTGCAGTATTTAAAATCTTATTTTCTAAAAGAATAAAAAAACCACTGCCAACCTTGCCTTCACACAGCTTTGCTTCTGCCCTTGCACAGACTACTCAGGTGAAGAACCTCCTGTTAATATTCATTTTTCTCCACCAAATTAATATTTGGGGCAAGAAAAAAGCGCTGCCGACTATGGCTATAGACATTTCCGTTTTAGAAAAGAACGGGTTTGTATTTTCCGGAATTGTCCAGGATCATGAGATCGGAGATGCGCGGGAATGGACTTTGCTTTAAAGGATTCAAACTGCATGACTGGCTATTATTCTGCCAATGACGATTCACAATCATTCAATTTCGATAAAAAATACGCCTGAAAAGCTACTCCTGGTGCGGCTTTAAAGGCGTACTTTTGGGCTTATAATTTCCTATTGATGTCTATCCCGGATTATAACTTTATGAATTTCTGATTTAATCCGGGGTAATTTTTTGATTTAATAAGATAAACGCCGGAAGACAGGCCGCTGACATCAATTGATTCCCCATTTGAATTACTCACTTCCATTACAAGGGCTCCAACCGAATTATAAAATCTAAAATCATCAAGTGGCAGATCTGACCCAACACTGATATTGAGCACATCTGCGACAGGATTTGGAGAGATATAAAATGCCGTGACCTCATTGTCGACTATCCCAAGGGGTACCGTATTATCAAATTTCCATAATCCGCCAGACATCGGTGCATTTGGATTAATATCATTAAAATATCCGCCAGCCCAGCCGGTTGTGCTGTTTAAGAACCTGCAAGCGGCTTTTTGAATTGATGAGTCAATTATGATCCAAGTGGCACCGTTATCTGTCGTATATGACGATCCTCTGTTAGGATAAATTACCGAAGTCGAGACAAATATGGAAGTTCCCGGAACAGATGTTACCCTGCTGCGTTTCCAATTTGGATGTGGAGCCATTTGCGTCCATGTAACGCCGCCGTCGGTTGTCGAAAATAAAATTACGGTATTGTTTGGAGTTCTTATATTCGTCAAACCATGCAAACCATCATCATTAAAAGCAATTTCATAAACCGTACTCATTGCAGGATCGACAGTATTGACGGTCCAGGTTTGCCCGAAATCAGTCGACTTGTACATTTGCCCCAGATTGGTTCCGAACCAGACCGTGTCGCCAACAGCCGCATAACCATCAAACCAGCCATATTGTCCTCCTGACAAAGGTTCCGGAATATTAGCCTGTGGAGTCCGCGTCCAGTTGATGCCTCCATCCGAAGTAGTGTAAATTTCAAAATAACCGCCATTTGCATCACCGCCTGCTATTCCATGAAGCGCATCTTTAAAATAAACAAAGTTGGGGAATGAGCCATTGTTAAATACCACTCCCGGATTGGATTGCTGCCAGGTAGCGCCGCCATCGGTTGTGTGAAAAAGTCCGCCGCCGGTGGAAAAGTCTATCTTATGCATTGCAACCCACGCCTCTGTATCGCTCAGGGCGCAAATGTTGGAAAATGCTAGGCTTGTATCGTTTCCCACCAAACCTGGCGTCCATGTAGCGCCTCCGTTTGTTGTTCTCGTAAATTCCAGAATGGGAGTTGAACTGCCAAGTCCGTTCACACCATCATAACAAATCGCCCATACTACATTTTCGTTGACGATAGAAATTTCGTAAAATCCTAAAGTTTTACCTGTGAAACCCGCATTTTGTTCTGCCCATTGCGCTTTTGCTGTTGCCGCACATAGAAACAAAAGTGTAAAAAGGAAAGTAATTTTCATGACTTCAATCATTAAGTGGTTATTTAACCGAAATTAGGCATTGGTTATTTTCAAAAAAACTCCTCAATACCAATACGCTGTTCTTGAAGTTAGAAAGTAAAAATCGCTGACGAAGCCCATAAAATGTCGTTTGGTCATTAAAACAGCCTGTTCGTCCGGATGATTTGCGGCTTAATGGAATATTAATCACTTTTGATTTCTAAAAGGCTTCATGAAAACAGAAAAATTTAATATCAGCAAAATTCTTATTGAAAACCGTTGGGTTTGGCATTGCTGTTTTTGGATTTTCTATGTTTTATACGTACTTAGAAATTACTATATCACCATTTTGTACTATGACGCGTATTTAAACTTTATGCTCGTTTCAGATTTGTTTTTTGTTGGTTTCGTATATGCAACACTGTTTTTATACAAGCAGATGATTCCCAGAAATAGGTATCTCCAATTCTTGTCGGCAGGCACTTTATTCTGGTTATCATTTGTGATTTTACGAAGCTTCCTTATGAAAGCCATGATGGGATCAATACCCGATGTTGCGAATTCAAAACTCAATGACATTATTTTGAGCAATCTTCCGATCTACTTTTTGTTCTATATTTTTGTGGTAGTTTTTAAATATTTAAAAGACAGCTTTATCATTCAATACTATCAAAATCAGCAACATAAACTGCAATTGCATTTTGAATTGGAGAATTTAAAAGCGCAAATCTCCCCGCATTTTTTATTCAACACTATGAATAATTTTTATGGATTGGCAGTAGAAAATTCCAAAAAGTTACCCGATTTAATGATTCGCCTTGCAGATTTATTGAGGTACTCTTTGTATGAAACCAAACAAGAAAAAGTGTCGTTGAAAGATGAGATTGATTATTTGAAAAATTACATAGAATTAGAGAAGATCCGCCTGGAGTCAAATTTACACCTTGAGTTTAATGTTGATGTAAAGGATGTTGAGCAGTATCAGATTGCGCCTTTACTATTTATCATATTCATTGAAAATGCATTCAAGCACGCGCGAAACATAGTAGATGAGCCCGTTTTTATTGCCGTAAACATTGCTGTTTCTGAAGACGGGATTTTATATCTTACCGTGAAAAATAATTACAATCCGAATGCCCAAGACAACTTCGCCGCAGAGAAAGGGATCGGATTGGAAAATGCCAAAAAAAGATTGAGCGCCATTTATCCGAATGAAAAACATGTTTTAAGCTTTCATCAAGATGAAGGTTTCTACAATGTTGCGCTAACCGTTCATTTAAAATAATGGAAAACACTCAGAAATACCGGTGCATCATTGTGGATGACGAGCCAATAGCGAGGCAAATCATTGGCGGCTATGTAGCACAAATAGCATTTTTGGAAAATGCAGGCGAATGTAAAAATGCAATCGAAGCTTTGGAGATGATTTCGAGGGACAGCTCGATCCAAATTGTTTTTTTGGATATCAATATGCCCAATCTGAGCGGTTTGGCAATGGCTAAAATGGTAAAAAAGGATATCAGAATAATATTCACGACAGCCTATTCCGAATATGCCGTAGCAAGCTATGAAGTCAATGCGATAGATTATTTGGTAAAACCCTTTTCGTTCGAACGATTTGCAATTGCCGTTTTTAAAGCAACTGACAATATTAAATTGGCGACAAATCCTATAAAAGAAGTTTCATATCGTGATAAAACTATTTATATCAAATCTGAAGGAATGAGTTATCCTGTATTGTTAAGCGATATTCAATATTGTGAGGCAATGAAAAACTATACGAAGGTAATTTTGAGTAACGGAAAAATTCTTAAACCGTTGGCTGCCTTTTCGAAAATGGAACAGGACTTACTTAAAGAAAGTGATGATTTTCTACGGGTACATCGTTCTTTTTTAATTTCCAGAAAACATATAACGGCCGTAAAAAACACCACGGTGATGGTTGGTAAAACAGAAGTGCCTGTTGGTCTTCAATTCAGGGATGCCTTTTTACAATCGATAGGCAAAAATAAGTAAGCCTAATATTTGTAAACTCCCGATTTTATCATGACAAAAAATGTGCATAAAGTTGCGCAACTCAAAAGTTGCGCATATATTTGCAACCTATAAGTTGCACAATTAAATTAAAGATGAAACAAGACATATTCCAGGCCATAGCTGACCCAACACGCAGGGCTATCTTAACTCTGATTGCTGTGCAAGCGTTGACACCAAATGCAATGGCGGAAAAATTCGATATGAGCCGCCAAGCCGTATCCAAACATATCAAAGTATTACAGAAGTGCGAATTGATTAAACCCGAACAGTCTGGCAGGGAAATCTATTATCACCTGAACCCAAAAAAAATACAGGAAATCGACAATTGGTTGGCCCAATTCAGGAAAATCTGGGAAACTCAATTCAATCAACTTGACATAGTATTATCAACAATTAAAAAAACGGAAAATGAAAAATGATTTGCTCTTTGACTTTACAGTTGACAAAACAGAAAAAATGATATTTATAACGAGAGAATTCGCTGCCGGACTTTCGTTGGTATGGGATGCATTTACCAAACAAGAAATTCTCGATCAATGGATGGCACCTGCACCTTATATAGCGAAAACAAAATATATGAATTTTGAAGTTGGCGGAAAACGATTTTATGCGATGGTAAGCCCGGAAGGAGAAGAACGTTGGGCAATCCAGGAATATACTTCCATCAGTCCTAAAACCAATTTCAAAATGTCGAATGCTTTTGCTGACAAAGATGAAAATCCTGAATTGCCAGGTTCTGAATGGGATTACAATTTCAGCGAAAAAAACGGCATCACAAAAGTGAGCATCACTATTTATAATGAATCGTTTGATCGAATGGAAAACTTACTTGAAGGCTTCAGACAAGGATTCACAATGACATTGACAAATCTGGAAAATCTGTTGATTACACTATCGGAAAATAATTGGTCGGCAAATGTCAGGCAAACCAATATGAAATAAACAATAACACTGAAAGATATGGCACTTATCAATCCTTATATTTATTTCAACGGAAAATGCAGAAGGAGCATTTACATGCCTTTAAAAACGTAAATATCAACTCCATACGTAAAAAAAATTTAAGAAGTAATCAAATTTTGCCTTACATTAGGACACGTGTATTAAACTCGCACGGTGGCATGTGCAAAACTTTGGCAGAAACTTAAATTCGACGACAATGAACTTAAAAATTACTAGCTTCCTCTTACTTCTTTCTTTTTGGGGTTACTCGCAACACGGTAGTGCCCAAAAGCAATTCAATCAAATTCCAATAGCCTTTCAGTCGCATCCCGAATTGGGCCAAACGACCCATTCGGCTTCATTGCATGAGGTGGATTATGAACTTGTTCAAAATAGGACGAAGTACTCAAGAACATTTCTGAATACCAATAAAACAAAAACCACAGTCCAATCTTCGGTCCCTTTGCACTATCAGGACAACAATGGTTTGTGGCGCAGCATAGATTATAAATTATCGCGAACCAACAACAAGATCATGTATCCGGCGCAGAATCCGTTTGTAGAACTTGATTCTGACCAAACCTCTGTAACTATCGCCAATCAACGGGTTAATATCAACGCACAAAGCAACTTTGTTTTTATTGCAGAGGGCAATGAAGTCTCTAAAAAGACTACCATACAGAAAGACGCCGTTTTAGAGGAAGACAATAAAGTAGTGTTCAATAATATCTCGGCTGGCATTGATAAAAAGATAACCTTCTATCAGGAGGCACTTAAAATTGATTATCTGATCAATAATGCCGATATCTTACCTCAACACTTTGATTATATGGTAGTTGAAGAAGTCATAGATTTACCTTCCGGATTTTCAATTCAGGAAGAAAAGCTGAATGGTAATATCACGAACCGACTTCTCATTGCTGACCACAAGGGTGAAGAAGTTTTGGTGTTTCAGCAGCCTGTGATCTCCGACAGTAAAGTTTCTGGTCGCAACATCCGGCAACAACCTTACGAGGCAAGATATTCCCTGATCAAGTTAACTCAAAACAGTTACAAGATCCAAATCCGCATAGACGGTTCATGGTTAAAATCGACTGAGAGGGTTTATCCCATAAACATTGATCCGGTTGTAACCATCAGCAATAACAATGTTGTCAACTCTTGTCTTCTTCCAAGTTATCAGCAGGCCACATTACAGGTTGCCGTTCCGGCAGGTGAAACGATACTTTCGTCAGAGATCAGTTATGATTTTGTTGCCGTTGAAGGGCCAGGCAGTTGGATGGCCGATCAACGGAGTTTTGTTTCAGGGCCAAACGGGCAAACACCTGTAAATAACGGTATTGGTGACGACTCAGGCCTGTACACCTATAACCTGACCAATAGTTCGATTGCTAACGTTGTTTCAACCGGTCAAATTAATTTTACTTTCAATTTTTCGAGAACTTGGGGAGGAAGTGGATGTAATGCTACTTACAATTTTGTCAACAGGCGGGAAGTCGCTGTTACCTATGGATCGATAGAATTTGGAAACGGTCCCTTATTAATAAATGAATACTGCGCCTCAAACCGTAATTTTAATGATGGTTTTGGCAGAAACGAAGACTGGATTGAATTGTACAACTCCAGCCCGGATACTTACTTTAATCTGACAGGCTACCATTTGAGTAATAATATTAACAATCCGACGAAATGGCAGATCCAGGACGGAGTTATCCCGCCAAACAGCCGTGTCCTGATATTTTGTTCAAGCAGGGACATTTCATCGGGAACTGTGCTGCACGCTAATTTTGATCTCACCCAAACCGATCCGGATGAAATTGTACTGGCAGATCCAAGTGGGAATATCATAGAATCACATGAAATGTTTACTACACAAACCAATCATTCGTATGGCAGGACCTCTGACGGTGCATCTACGTGGAGCGTCTTTACTGCACCAACTCCCGGTCAGCCAAACGTAAATGGTTTTTCTGACTACTCCAATAAACCTTCGTTCAGTGTAGCGCCGGGAAGATATTCCGGGGCAATATCAGTGGCTCTTTCCTCTGACGGTCCGAACGAACAAATCCGTTATACAACAAATGGGTCGACGCCAACCATCAGTTCGACACTCTATACGGGACCTATTTCCATTACCCAATCGACAGTAGTCAGGGCCCGGACTTTTAGTACGGCAACCAATATATTGCCGGGCTTTATTGAAACCAATACTTATTTCATCAATGAAAATTCTACTTTGCCGGTTTTTTCAATTTCAGGCGATCCTGATCTATTACAATTGTTGAACGGCAACGCAGGTCTGATACCTACCGGATATGTTGAGTATTTTGAAGATGACGGAACTTTTATAGACGAAAACATGGGTGATTTTGACGCACACGGTAATGACTCATGGGCTTACAATCAGCGTGGAGTTGACTTTGTATCTCGCGACGATCATGGCTATAAACGCCGTCTGCAACACCAGTTTTTTAATACAACCGACCGTACGAACTTCCGAAGGCTAATATTGAAAGCTGCTGGGAGCGATAATTATCCACATCAAAGCGGAGGAGCCCATATTCGGGATGCATTTGTACAAACGCTTTCACATACTTCGGATCTCGAGTTGGATGAAAGAAGCTGCACCTTCATTTCCCTTTTTGTCAATGGGCAATATTGGGGTGTTTACGACCTGCGGGAAAAAGTAGATGATAATCAATATACAGATTATTATTACGGACAGGATTATACTTACAGGGATAGCGATAACTATATCCAATATATTAAGACCTGGGGCTCGACTGAGGCTGAATTCGGCAACCAGCCTGCTCTCGATGCATGGGAAAGTCTGACTGACTTTGTTCAGAATAATAATATGGCCGCTGAGGCAAATTATAATTATGTGGATAGCCAGCTTAATATCGACAGCCTCATCGATTATTTTGTAATCAACTCATATATGGTGAACAAGGACTGGCTTAATTGGAATACGTCCTGGTGGCGTGGCTTAGATCCGGCAGGCGGCGCCCAAAAATGGCGTTATGCGCTTTGGGATACAGATGGCGTGCTTGGTCATTATATTAATTATACAGGCATACCTGATATATCGGCCAATGCTGAACCCTGCAATGTTGAAAATCTGGAAGTAGGTGTCGGGCATACCCAAACGATACAAAAACTCATCGAAGAAAGCCCTATAGTAAGACAAAGATATATAACAAGATATGCCGATTTGCTGAATACCCATCTTTCATGCGAAAATGCTACGGCTGTGTTCGACAGCATCGTTGCAGTTATTGCGCCCGAGATGCCACGTCAAATACAACGTTGGGGAGGAAGCCTTGCAGTCTGGCAAGCCAATGTTCTGGCAGCCAGAAACTTCCTGCTTACACGGTGTTCACAAACAATAAGTACAGGCCTGACAGAATGTTATGATGTGACAGGACCTTTTGGGGCAACTTTTGAAGTTGAGCCGGCCACTGCAGGAAAAATCAGAATGAATTCAGAATGGATTGTCAATTATCCATTTACCGCCCAGGTTTTTGGAAATATCGAGACAATGTTGAAGGCGGAACCAAATGCAGGTTATGAATTTGATCATTGGGTAGTTGATGGCGCCGTTATCCTTCCGGATGCGAACAATCCGGATATTGTTCTTCAAATTTCTCAGGCGACATCGGTTACAGCCCATTTCACTGAGCTTATGAATACAGAAGACGTAATCTACTATTGGCATTTTAACACGCTCGAAACGCCAACCGATGTAGTAACCATTCCGGCTGATTATATTCATGTCGCAGGCGCTGAACCTCTGATGACCTATACAGGCACCGGGCCAAGTGACATCGATACGAACAACATCGGTTCAGCGATCAACCTGCACCTGGACCAGTCTTCCGGCAAATGTGCCAGGGTCAGAAACCCGTCAGATGGCAGGCCACTTGTTTTTGATTTGCCGACTACAGGATATAAAGACATTAAATTTGCTTACGCAGTCCAACGTACTGAACAAGGAATGCTTACTAATCATCTGTCGTATAGCGTTGACGGAGTCAACTTCATCCAGGCCGATTTAGATCAAAGTACGTTTAATGTAACAACCGATTTTAGCTTCGTAAACGCTGATTTTAGTTCAATCACCGCAGTAAACGACAATCCCAATTTTAAAATACGAATTACTTTCGAAGGCAACACTACCGCAGATAACGGAAACAACCGTTTTGATAACGTTACGCTAAAGGGCGTAGAATACAATTTGTCTTCACCTTCCCAAATTTTGACGACTTATCAGGTATTTCCAAATCCCTTTAAAAACAACATTCAGATAATCAGCAGCGAGCAAGTGACTGGATTGTCGATCTATGATATGTTAGGAAAGAAAATTTCTGAAAAAACGAATGTCAACAAAAATTCTGAAACAATGGATTTAAGCGCCTTAAACGCCGGAATTTATTTGCTTAAAATTAAAACATTGAATGGCTTGATAACACACAAATTAATAAAACAATAGGTTAGCATATTTATCAAAACCTGACTGGGTGAACAAGAGTAGCGGGCCATAAACCCGCTTTCTTTCTGATAAAATCTGAAAGAGACGATAATTATAAATTGGTCTATGAGCAAAAAAAATTATCGGATAAAGCGCCAGGTACTTGTTTCCTTTAGCGCCATACGGCAGATGATTGCGGGGTCTCAAAGCCGGGTGAAGCCGACTTGCATCCGCCTGCCGACTTCGATATTGTTGAGCATCAATAATTCAGGAAAAAGGTCAAGAAATGGCTGAATCAATGAATTACCAACATCAAAGAAAGACTAAAGAATTTATGGGAAATAAAAAGGAATTGACACCGGATCAACGTGAAGAACTACTCACGACTTTAAAGAGCCGCTTTGAAAAAAACATGAACCGTCATAAAGGTCTTGAGTGGGCAAAAGTCCAGGCCAAACTCCAAGATCATCCTGAAAAACTGTGGTCGCTTCATGAAATGGAAAGAACTGGCGGCGAGCCTGATGTCGCAGGATATGATGAAATAACAGACGAATACATTTTCTATGATTGTTCAGCGGAAAGCCCGGCAGGCCGCCGAAGTATTTGTTATGACCGTGAAGCACTGGATTCCAGGAAAGAACATAAACCTTTAAACAATGCCATCGATATGGCTGCAGAAATGGGTATTGATCTTTTAACGGAGGAACAATATAGGGAACTGCAGAAACTTGGACATTTCGACACGAAAACATCGAGTTGGATAAAAACACCTTCTGATATAAGAAAACTCGGAGGTGCCTTGTTTGCCGATTTCCGCTACGGAAATGTCTTCATATATCACAATGGTGCGCCTTCTTACTATGCCGCCCGGGCTTTCCGTGGCTCATTAAGAATATAAAGCAATAAAAGCATGACATCATTACTGCTTAAGCCTGACCGTGGTGATCTCACCAGACAAAAGTGCTGCCTCTAAATTAATTGAAAAATCCCTTGTAAAAGCGTATGTCGCGCCGTTCTCTGTTTTGAAAAAAAGGATCGCCTGCTTTTTGTAGGCCGCTTTAGAGTCGGCCCATTCAACAGGTTCGCCCATGCCATTCAGCACCTTAATATGCCTGAAGGCTGAAGCATCCGAACCTTCAGTAAATTGAACATAATCGCCCACCCGAAGTGTATCACCAGTGACTGTTTCAAACGGAGCAGTAATTTTCTTCTCCAGTCGGATTGCCTTTGTTTGTGACTGAACACCCACAGCCAACAACAAAAGTAGCAGGTAAATCTTCATATTTATTTTTCTGTAAATATAAATAATGCGCATAGATTTCTTTTTGATAGAAAAAAATTAACCGTACTTAAACTTTAAAATTCTATACGACTATAGTAGTACTCAAACCTTACATACAATGTGACATTATTAAAATTGAGAATCAACTCCATGCTGGTAGGAAAAAAAGAACCTTGTTTGTTTTAATAACAGGAAGGTTAAAATAAATTTTGAAGAATACAAAGCGCCAATTGGAGTGTTTCATTTAATTAATTTCATACTTGAGAAATGCTGTATATAACAACATGAAAAACAAATATAAAGTAATTGGTAAAACGTTTAATCATCCTTATATTTAACAGAAACATGCTCGTGCCCTTTATTTCAAATGCCTACTAATGAATTTCTTGAAGATCCTTATTGCAGCTTTTTCCGCAACAAATGTCATGACGACGTTCAGTTACCTGGTCTCATTACACTATAACCGGCTGTTCAAAGAACCTGTATTGCTGAATTACGTCCTAGATGACCTGCATCTTTGTCCGAAAGGAAAAATGAAATTTATCTCGGGATGGCTGGCACATTACATTGTAGGCGTAATGTTCGTAATTTCATACAGCTTGGTGTGGACATATACAGAAGTGGAATTCGGACTGATATCAGGGATTGTTCTCGGAATTATCAGCGGAATAATCGGGATTTTAGGATGGCGGTTAATTTATCGGTTACCGAGTAAGGAACCTCACGTACCGTTACATGAGTATTACCTCCAGCTTTTCTTCGCGCACATCGTTTTTGCCTGTGTTGTTGTAGTAGCTTTTATTCTGTATGATTATGATCCCGTGGGTCGGATCCAGGATTCCTTCTAATCAAGATATTTTTTAACTACGGCCAGGATGTCTCCGGAAAACCTGCTGATGTCGTCAGCATTACTGATTTTATTCCGAACTTCAACCTTCCGGTCACTGATGGTACCAATGTATTTCGTGTGGGAAAAGTAAAACCTGCAGATCGTCTTACGGCTGTTTCCGTCGACCATAACGGGGAAATAACTTTTAGTATCACCAAAAGTTATTCGTTCGGGATCGATGGTGCAGCTTACGATCCGCTTCACTAAAGTAAGGGCTTCCTCCTGCTCGGCTGTTATAACGGGTTGACAGTTCATGTTTAAGATGGTTTGGTGCATCAAAACTATATCTTGTCCAGCTGCCTGTCAATAGGAGAAATACTAACAACCCATGGTGATTTACCTATCAGAAAAATACTACCTAAAAAACTTACCCGGATATTTCACACATTGCTTTCAATCACTTACTTTTGCAAAAAAAAATTAAAGGACGCAAATCCTTAGAAAACAAAGAATTAATGAAAAGAATTGCCGAATACCGAAGCTTACTCAATGTAGATCGCACAGTTGCGCTAAAAGACCTTAAAACTATCTACCGCAACTCGATGAAGGAATGTCATCCCGATAAATTTCAGGGAAATCCTGATGGCCAACTGGAAGCAGAAGAAAAAAGCAGAAAAGTTATTGAAGCTTATCATTTTTTGGTGAGCATCAATCCGGAAACTATCGACCATCAACGTCCGGAATATCAGGAAACGATCGCAAGTTGTTCAATAACTGACTATGTTTATGAAGCTGCAAGGCTGAAAATTTCATTCAGTAACGGAAGCGTATACGAATTCATCAGTGTACCAAAAGCCACTTACATAAAAATGGTCAATGCCGACTCACCTGCGCGATTTGCAAAAAGGCATATTTATAGTGAATATCCTTACCGAAAAATGACAAACCAGGAATAATGGAAGTGCCTCAAGGGGCACTTTTTTATATACATTTGTTACCTATGGTGGAATACATCGGATATGCTTGTGCATTGGTCATCGGCTTGGTCATGGGTCTTTCCGGCGCAGGCGGTGCCATACTTACTGTGCCCGTACTTGTTTATGTATTTGCCATGAATCCTGTTACAGCGACGGCTTACTCCCTTTTTATAGTCGGCACTACGTCGGCCTTTGGCACGATCCAAAACCTCAAAAAAGATCTCGTAAGCGTAAAAACCGCATTAAAGTTTGCGCTTCCTTCGTTAATAGGTGTCTTTACAGCGAGGAAGTTTATTATTCCCGCCATTCCCGATATTTTATACCACAACGGTGACTTCCTCATTAAAAAAAGTACAGCGTTGATGATTTTGTTTGCCTTCATCATGTGCTTTGCAGCCATCGCAATGCTTAAAGGAAGTCGGGACGGTTCAAAGAAGGCACGGGAACAATCAGGTATAATGCTCATCATCAAAATGATCCTGGCCGGTACGGTCGTAGGGCTTGTTGGCGCCGGTGGCGGATTCCTTTTTGTACCGATACTTGTCCACGTAGCAAAGCTACCGATTAAAAAAGCAGCAGCCACTTCCCTTCTTATTATCGCGATCAATTCGTTGGTAGGCTTTACCGGAGATATTGGTAACATTCACATTGACTTATTATTCCTGACACTTTTCACAGCCTTGGCGATTGCCGGAATCTTCACAGGAATTTACCTGAATCGGTTCGTGAACGAAAAGCAACTTAAAACCGGCTTCGGATGGTTTGTATTGCTAATGGCTGCGTTCATCTTCAGTAAAGAAATCATTTTCATGCCGTAAAACTGTTATTCTCTACCTTTGTAAAAACAATCAATCATGAAAATCGAACAGATATATACCGGATGCATAGCCCAGGCCGCTTACTACCTCGAAAGCAACGGCGAGGCTGCGATCTTCGATCCGCTGCGTGAGGTAAAACCATATATTGAAAAAGCACAAAAAAACGGCGCTGCAATAAAATTTATTTTTGAGACACACTTTCACGCCGATTTCGTTTCCGGACATCTCGATTTGGCAAATAAAACCGGAGGGAAAATAGTTTACGGCCCTACGGCGCAACCAGATTTCGATGCTGTCATTGCTGAAGACGGACAAGAATTCACAATTGGATCGTGTACTGTAAAAGCCATCCATACGCCTGGCCATACCATGGAAAGCACCTGTTATTTGCTGATCGACGAAAATGGAAACCAGCACGGGATCATCACCGGCGACACGCTTTTTATAGGCGATGTCGGACGCCCGGATCTCGCACAGGAAATGGTTCCCGGACTCACGCAGGATGTTCTCGCGGGTTATTTATATGAGTCGCTTCGGAATAAGATTATGCCTCTTGATAACAGCCTAACCGTTTATCCCAGCCATGGCGCCGGAAGTGCCTGCGGAAAAAACATGAGCAAGGAAACAACTGATTTGCTCGGCAACCAGAAAAAAACAAATTACGCTCTGCGTGCCGATATGACAAAAGAGGAATTTATAAAAGAACTTCTCTCCGGCCTCGCAGCGCCGCCTGCTTATTTTCCACAGAACGTAATGCTGAACATTAAAGGATACCAAAGCCTTGATTCGGTATTGGAAAAAAGCCGAAAATCATTAACGCCCGAACAGTTTAAGGCTGCGGCCGGCGCTTCAGGTGCTATCATTCTCGATGTGAGGAATGAAAACGATTTTGTAAAGGAACATATTCCGGGATCGATTTTTATTGGCATTCAGGGAAATTTCGCACCTTGGGTTGGTGCACTGCTGATGGACGTCAAACAGCCTTTGCTTTTGGTTACACCGGAAGGCCGCGAAGAAGAAGCGATCACCAGATTGGCACGGGTCGGGTTTGATAATGTCCTCGGGTATCTTGGCGGAGGCATTATATCCTGGAAGAATTCCGAATTTAAAACTGACAGCATTGCATCGGTTTCACCTGAAGACTTTGAAGAATCTATGGCGATAAACCCTTATCCGGTCATCGATGCGAGAAAGCCCGGGGAATTTGATGCGGAACATGTCGATGGTGCAATAAACCTTCCGCTGGATTCCGTACACAGCAATTACACCGAAATCCCGAAAGAACCATTCTTCATCCATTGTGCCGGCGGTTACCGATCGGTTATTATGGCATCAATATTAAAAGGTAAAGGCAGCCACAATATGATCAATGTTGAGAAAGGCATGGCCGGTATCAGGAATACAGGAATAAAGTTGAGCAACTTCGCCTGCCCATCCCAACAATAACAAAAAATTAGTAACCATGGTATGATATCGCGTTTATTTTTAGATACTTTTGCACGTGAATTTAACAAATCTGAATAATGAAAAAAACACTTTTACTGTTTTCGACTGCCGCTGTTCTTTTTGCATGTAACGGAGTTGGCGATGATGAATTTGTCCTGACCGGAACCGTTAAGGGAGCGCCTGACGGAAAAAATGTAATACTCGAACGTAACAATGACTCACTCGGAGTTGTACCGGTAGACACTGTAAAGATCGAAAATGGCAAATTCCGTTTTGAAGGTAAGATCACTGAGCCGGAGATGCACTCGATAGCTGTTCAGGGCGTTCAGGCCAAATCTTTTGTTATTGTTGAAAATGGAAAGATTCACATCGACATAAATAAGGATTCAATTTTTGCAAATAAGATTTCAGGAACCGAAAACAATGAAGATCTTACGGCGTTTAACGCACTGGGAATGAAATTGCAGAAAAAAATGATGGATTTCCAGACAAAGAACCAGTCACGCCTGATAGCTGCCCAAACTACCGGAGATGCGGCCGCGATGAACAAACTTCAGGAAGAATATAAAGTCATCCAGAACGAAATGGAAGCAAATACGTATTCTTTTGTGGAGAAACATCCCAACTCACTTATTTCAGCTTTGCTTGTACAAAGTATGCTGAGTACCCGGGAACCTGATGTGGATAAAGTCAAAAAATACTATAACAGTTTCGATCCTGAACTGAAGAAAAACAAAGTTTCTAAAAACATTATAAAGAAACTTAACGAACTTAAGGTTGTTAATGTCGGGCGCAAAGCTCCTGACTTTTCTGCCCCTGACACTTCAGGCAAGATGGTTTCTTTAAAGCAGTCAATGGGCAAAATGACGATTGTGGATTTTTGGGCATCATGGTGCGGCCCGTGCCGTGCTGCGAATCCGGAATTGGTTAAATTGTACAATGAATTCCACGCACAAGGCCTGAACATCATCAGCGTGTCATTGGATAAGCCGGGTGAAGCCGATAAATGGAAAGAAGCGATTGCCAAAGACGGACTTGTATGGACTAATATATCAAACCTGCAGCATTGGAAGGACCCGATTGCAAAGATGTACGGCATCGAAAGCATTCCGTCAATGTACCTGCTAAATGAATTCGGTGTGGTCGTTGCGAAAGACCTGAAAGGTGAAGCTCTTCGGGCAAAGGTCAGTCAGTTTCTCACCGGAAAATAATCACTTCCTAAAACGAAATGAAATCTCCTCTATAGGGGATTTTTTTATTTCATTAAGTTCCAATAGCTTAAGGAAATTCTTTAAAATTTCCTTAAAAACACCTTTTAAAATAAAGTTTGCCTTATTATATTTGCCCCGCTGAAAGGTACGGGAAGATACTCAAGCGGCCAACGAGGACGGACTGTAAATCCGTTGGGAGACCTTCGCAGGTTCGAATCCTGCTCTTCCCACACATTTTTTCATAACCTTTTTTATCAAGTTCGCTTGAATAAAATGCGTTGAAATTGCGTAAGGGTTTCCACGCTACGGATAACGATAATTTTGCTCTTCCCACACCATTTTAATAAACCATTCCCAGCCAGCAGGCTCTCTTGAATAAAGGGTTAAATTTGGTCAAGATTCGACCCTTACGGATCATTAAGTACATTGTGCTGCTTCCTGATATTTTCTCACATCAAATTTATTATCCCGGTCTCGTCATTACGGTTCAGGAAGTAACTTGCTTCTTCAAAATGTGACTCCATCACGTTACAATTCGGGTATTTTCAAACAAAGGTTCATCTATTAGTAGGTTTCAAAAAAAATCCCGCCATAGACGGGATCGTTACATTTTTGCCATTTGTTACTGAAGAAGAAAGCTTACATTCACATTCGCCGTTACATTGATCTCACCTATTGCGAGTGTTTCCCTTGGCGCATCATTGTCTTCTCCCTTGGCAGCGCGCATTTCGTACATTGCCGGTTGTGGATAGAAAACCTGTGTATTGTCTGAGATATTTATTGCCGCACCAATCTTCTGGTTTAGTACCGAAACATAATCTTCTGCCTTGTGACGTGCTTCCTGCATCGCCTGTTTCCTCGCCTCAGAACGGTATTGCTCAATTTTCGAGGAACGGAATTCAACATTTGAAATCCTGTTGATGCCTGCATTGACCAAATCTTCCATCAGTGCGTCGTATTGCGAAAGATCCTTCAAGAGAATCTCAATTGTTTGAGCCGCGGCATAAGTGTATTTCTTTTTTTCATAATCGTAAATCGGATTCAGTGAAACACGTTTTGTCTGGACGTCTTCTTTTGGGAGTTTTGATCTGCGGATCGCCTGAACGACTTTTTCCACAGTTTCATCATTCTGTTTTTTGACATCTTTCGCATTATTTCCTTTCGTATCCACAGAAATTGAAATGAATGCCTGATCCGGTGTTACCCTTACTTTTCCTTCTCCTGAGACGTTTATCTGCGGAAGCGGCCTTGCTTCCTGGGCATTTGAAAGTGTTGCCAGAAGGATTGCTGTGAGCAATAATACTTTTTTCATCGTAATATATTTAAGTTGTTAGTTTTTTGCGCGTGTCAAATGTCGTGCCGTCAGATTTTTCCCGTTTTTTCCATCACAAACAAGATGATGATCGGAATGGCAAGCAAACCGGCCATGAGCGGATTTTCCGTGAGCAGTTGCGGCATCTCGCATAATGTAATTAAGTAACCTCCGACAGCGCCGCCAAAATGGGCCGTATGTCCGATATTATCCCTTCTGGATTTCATTCCGTAGATCGAATACAACAAATAGCCGATGCCGAAGATGTACGCCGGAATGGGAATGGGAATAAAAAACAGGTACAGGCTCATGTCTGGCTGCAAAAGGATTGCAGAATACAAAACGCCTGTTACTGCGCCCGAAGCTCCGACAGCACGATAGCTGTATTCGTTTTTATGAAAGTAAAGCGTGAGCAGGCTTCCGAAAACGAGGCTTCCGATGTAGATCAATGCGAAAGAAAATGTACCCAGGAATTCATAAACAACCGGCGCGAAGAAATACAGCGTTAGCATGTTGAAAGCAAGATGCGCAATGTCGGCATGAAGAAAAGCCGACGAAAACATCCTGATCTGGTCGCCTGCCCTGATGCTGCCGATGTGAAATTCGTATTTCCGGAAGAACCCGATGTCGTTAAAACCCATGTAACTGATGATGACATTAAGCGCAATGATGGCAAGCAGTACGATGTTCATGAATTTTATATTTCTGTAAAAGTAACACATGCTGCGTTTTGTTAAAAGGCTGCCTCGAAAATCTTTTCAATGTATATTTGCAAAAACTTTTTGATGCAGTTACTTTTCTTCGTGCTCATCTATCCGCTGTTGTGGATGATTTCTATCCTTCCGTTCCGGTTATTGTACCTGCTTTCCGATTTTATTTATGTGATTGTTTACCGGATCATCCGCTACCGCCGGAATATTGTAAGGTACAACCTGAGCTTGGCTTTTCCGGAAATGACAGCTGCACAAAGGCTTGAAATCGAAAAAAAATCATACCGGCATCTTTGTGATATGTTTCTGGAGATGATCAAGACCATGGGGATTTCGGTAAAAGAGATCAACCGCCGCTTCACGTTTACCAATATGGAACTTTATCACAACATGGAAAAGGAAGGGAAAAGTATTGCCATCATGTGCGCCCATTATGCCAGTTACGAATGGGTGATCTCGATGAACAGCGAAATTACTTTTGAAGGTTTTGCGATATATAAGAAGCTCGGCAACCGGTATTTTGACAAGCTGGTTCGTGACATCAGGTCGCGTTTTAAAGCCAATCTGATCACCACCAAGGAAACCATTCCCACCATTGAGAAGAACCAAAAAGAAGGTCGCCTCGCTGTTTATGGTTTTGCAAGCGACCAATCGCCTAAAATGTCAAAAGTTTACCATTGGGGAACATTTATGGGACTAAAAAGCCCGATAATTACGGGAGCCGAAATGCTTTCCAAGCGGTTTGACATGAATGTGCTTTTCCTGAAAGTTAAAAAAGTAAAAAGGGGTTATTACGAAGCTACTTTTCAGCGTGATTTCACTAACGTTAATGATGTACCTGATTATGAAATATCAGATGCTTTTATGCGCCTGGTGGAAAGCCAGATTCATGAAGCGCCTGAATTCTATCTTTGGACGCACAAACGCTGGAAACAAAAAAAGATTAAAGGTTAAACCAGCTGCTGACCATTGCTTTCTCCTGATGTGCAGCTTCGCGGTGAATAAACTCATTCGTCTTTTTATCATACGAATAATCAAAAGCCCAAGCCTGATAGTTTTCCGCCAGCGATTTTATACTGTCGCAGACATACTTTATTTCTTCATTGGCCGTCGTTGGGTGAATTGACATCCTGATCCATCCCGGTTTTTCCATCAGTTCACCACATGAGATTTTATCGGTAAGCAAATGCGAGGTCTCTTTGTCGACATGCAGCAGGTAATGTCCGTAAGTTCCTGCACAACTGCAGCCTCCGCGTGTCTGGATCCCGAAACGGTCGTTCAGCAACTTGACACCGAGATTAAAATGGAGTCCGTCAATATAAAATGAGATTACGCCAAGCCGGTCTGTGTGCTGATCGGCAAGTATTGTGAGGTTGTCGATTTGCGAAAGTTCCGAAAACACATAATCCACCAGCTCATGTTCACGCTCCAGAATATTGTTTACGCCCATTTGCTCTTTCAGCCTGATGGCAAGCGCCGTTTTTATCAATTGCAGGAATCCGGGTGTTCCGCCGTCTTCCCTTTCTTCAATGTTATCGATATACTTGTGTTCGCCCCAAGGATTCGTCCAGCTTACAGTGCCTCCGCCCGGATGATCGGGAACCATATTATTGTATAATTTACTGTTGAAAACAAGAATTCCTGAAGTTCCTGGTCCGCCCAGGAATTTATGCGGGGAAAAGAAAACGGCATCGAGATACGCTTCGGGATCTTCCGGATGCATATCGATATCGACATAAGGCGCCGAACACGCAAAATCGACAAAGCAAACGCCATTGTGCCTGTGCATGAGCTTTGCCACTTCGTAATAAGGTGTCCTGATTCCGGTTACGTTTGAACAGGAAGTAATCGAGGCGATCTTTAGCACATGGTCTTTATATCTGTCGAGCAGTTCAGCGAAACTGTCAAGACAAAGCAACCCTTGCGAACAGGCAGGAATCACTTCAACGGTCGCAATGGTTTCCAGCCATGATGTTTGATTGGAATGGTGCTCCATGTGGGAAACAAATACTACCGGCTTTTTCTCCTGGGGAATGTTCGCAAAAGGCCTCAGGTTCTCCGGAAGTTTGAGTCCGAGGATGCGTTGGAATTTATTGATTACGCCGGTCATTCCGGTTCCGGCAGCGATCAGTACATCTTCCGCTCCGGCGTTCACGTGCTTCTTGATGATGTGCCTGGCCTCATGATAAGCCATTGTCATTGCAGTTCCTGAAATCGTTGTTTCCGTATGCGTGTTTGCCACAAACGGACCGAAATCATTCAGCATCCTATCCTCGATCGGCCGGTATAAACGTCCACTGGCGGTCCAGTCGGTATAAATGATTTTCTTCTTCCCGAAAGGGGAATCGAAAGTCTGATTGATACCAATTATATTGTTGCGATAAGGCGCAAAATACTGTTCTAACGATGTGGCGGTTTCGGGGGAATTCATGCTGCTGATTTGGCCTCAAATATAGCTATTTCAGCAACATCAGTAAAGCAACGCAGGCTACATTTCAAAATGCTCATCTTTAAATCCGATGAGGTATAATTTATCTTTCGCCCTTGTCACCGCGGTATAAAGCCAGCGGATGTAATCGCGGTCGATGCCGTCAGGAAGATACGGCTGCTCAATAAATACCGTATTCCATTGTCCGCCTTGTGATTTGTGGCACGTGATGGCATACGAAAACTTCACCTGAAGCGCATTAAAATATTCGTTTTCCTTGACTTTCAGGAATTTCCTGTACTGCGACCGTTCATTGTCATAATCAAGCATCACTTCCTGGTAAAGGCGGTTTGATTCTTCGTAGGTCAGCGATGGTGATTCGCTCACCAAAGTATCAAGGAGCAAGACGGTTTCAAAGGGAATTTGTTTGGGATAATCCACCATCCGCACTTTTACCTTTGCAAATTTGAAGCTGTAGATCTCATGTATCCCGAAAAGCTCAAGCACTTCAATGATGTCGCCGTTGGCAATAAATCCGGCTTCATCGGTTTCCTTCAGCCAGAAATAATTATTTTTAACCACCATCAAAAAGTCGCCCACCGATAATTCGCTTTCCTTATCCAGAATCCGCGACCTGATTTGCTGATTGTATTGATTTGCGCGTTTGTTCGACCGCACGATAAAAGCAGTTTCCTCAAGCCCGTAATTGCTATAGGCTGAATGTATCGCGTCCTGGATGTCGTAACCGTCAACAAGCCTGACAATATCTTTGAATCCGCTGAGGCTGAACTTCATTTCGGGAATAAAATCGTCCTTGAGCAATTCGCGAAGCTCCGTGGCATTTATCAGGATGCCCGAGTTTTCCTCCTGCCGCATCACTTCATCCAGCTCTATCGACTTTACGACCTTATCATAATGCATTGCCAGCATTTCGGTATCGAGCGCCGGGCTGATATCAAGGTTGACCGGCGGAAGCTGCGCTGTATCGCCGAGCAGGATCATTTTGCAGTTGCTTCCGGAATAAACATATGAAATCACATCGTCAAGCAAAGAGCCGTTGGCATACAACTTCGAATCATTTGATGCATCTGAAATCATCGATGCCTCGTCGATAATAAAAACAGTGTTCTTATGCTTGTTCGGCTGAAGTGTGAAACTTACGCCGCCGCCACTGCTTTTCTTTGGAAAGTATATTTTTTTATGGATAGTGAATGCCGGCTTTTCGGAATAATTTGCAATCACTTTAGCCGCGCGTCCTGTTGGCGCCAAAAGGACGTACTTCCGGTTTATCTCGTGCAGGTTGTTGACGATAGTTGAAATGACTGTGGTTTTTCCGGTTCCGGCATAACCTTTAAGAACAAAGATGCTGTCGGTTTGGCTATCCGTCAGGAAATTGGAAATCTCACGAAAAAAAGCATCCTGCTTAGATGTCGGCCTGAAAGGAAAAGCCTTCAGAAGAAGATTGTAAAACAGGCTGGGGTTCATCTTGTAATAATTGGTCTCAAAGATAGGCAATCAGAACTGAGCTTCCGGCTACGAATGAAGATTCAGAATAATATTGTAAGTTTGCGCGACACAGGCAAATCAATGGCAGGCAACACCGATATTACGGAAAAAAAATACAGAAAGCTTGTCTTGCAGGCATCGCTGAATGGGCTTTCATTTTGTTGTCTCGATACCTTGAACCAGTCTGTTCTTTGTGTGAAAGACATCGATTTTTCGAAATTTCCGCGTGCAAAGAAAGTCGAGGATTATTACTGGCAGGCTTTTGTAGACAATATGGAACTTACCAGAACCTATGATGAAGTGGCTGTCATCCACGACAATAACCTGAATACTTTTGTTCCTAAAGCTTTATTCGACCAGGATTACCTTGGAAGTTATCTTCAATACAATACGAAAGTTTTTGAAACCGATTTTTTCGATTATGACGATCTTGAGAGCTACGAAATGAACAACGTGTATATTCCGTATGTGAATATCAACAATTACCTGATTGACCAGTTCGGCAGTTTTGAATATAAACATACGGCAACCATTTTGGCTTCACAGATTCTCGGACTCTCAAAAAACAATGAGGAGAAATTGGTATATGTTCACTTTTCGAAGTACAAATTCGAGATCATCGTGGTGCAGAACCAGAAGCTGATCCTTTTCAACTCGTTCGATTACCGGACCAAAGAAGATTTCATCTATTACCTGCTTTTTGCGGCGGAACAGCTCAACCTGAACCCTGAAAACTTCAAGCTCTACTTGCTTGGAGACATATCTGAAGACAGCGAATATTTTAAAATTGCCTGGAAATATGTTCGCAACGTTTCCATAGTTGATGTTACTGAAACCGAAAACCGAAGCGGGCTGTCCAAAGCCGAAAGCGTAAAACACTTCATATTGCTGCAGGGATGAGAATCATTTCAGGAAAATATAAAGGACGACGGATTAGTCCGCCCAAAAACCTGCCCGTGCGGCCAACGACCGACATGAGCAAGGAATCGCTGTTCAACATCCTGAATAACCGTTTTGATTTTGACGGATTAAAAGTGCTTGACCTGTTTGCAGGAACCGGGAACCTGAGCTATGAATTTGGTTCTCGCGGCGAAGGCAACATCACTTGCGTGGATGAAGATCCGGGCTGCATCAAGTTTATCAAACAGACAGCGGCTGAACTCGACCTGAACATCGCCGCAATGAGGATCAATGTTTACACTTTTCTTGAAAAGGCCGATTCGCAGTTTGATGTCATCGTTGCCGATCCTCCGTATCACTTCGAACAGCAAAAACTCGAACGGCTGGTCACTTTGGTTTTTGAAAAGAACCTTCTGGCGCAGGACGGACTTTTCGTTATTGAGCACTCCCGCCACACCAAACTCGCCCAAATGGAACATTTTTCCTTCCAGAAGAATTACGGCGGCTCGGTGTTTAGCTTTTTTGAGTTTGAAACTGCTGATGGTGAAAACGAAGACGAAGATTAATCTTCCGTCAGGATATCACTGCTAAAATCAGGTTCCGTAAAATCCCTTTCACTTATTGAGATCACCATTGTTGCAACCGAATTTCCGATGAGGTTTGTAATCGCGCGCGCTTCACTCATGAATTTATCAACGCCAAGAAGAAACGCCAATCCTTCCACAGGGATTTTGTGAATGGCAGTCAGTGTTGAAGCAAGAACGATGAATCCGCTTCCGGTAACGCCTGCCGCACCTTTTGATGTAATCATCAGGATGCCGATGATCGACAGGATTTCGAAAAGTGACAAATGGACATCGTAAAGCTGTGCCAGAAATATAACCGACATTGACAGGTAGATCGATGTTCCGTCAAGGTTAAAAGAATAGCCGGTCGGAATTACAAGCCCGACCACAGGTTTGCTGCAGCCCATGCGCTGGAGTTTTGTCATAATTGAAGGCAGCGCGGCTTCTGATGAGGAAGTTCCGAGAACAATCAGTATTTCTTCCTTAATATATTTAAGAAGTTTAATGATGCTGATCTTGTAAAACCGGAGAATGCTGCCCAGAACAAGAAATATAAACAGTACCATGGTGATGTAAACCGTCAGCATCAGTTTTCCTAACGGAATTAGCGTATGCAGCCCGAACTTTCCGATCGTATAAGCCATCCCGCCAAATGCGCCGAGCGGTGCGAGATACATGACATATTTCAATCCGGTAAAAACAACATTTGAAATCCGCTCCAGGAACAGGATGATCTTTTCCCGATGGCGCGAATAATTCAGCACAATGCCGATAATAATTGCCGCAAGCAAAACCTGAAGTACCGGATTGGCAAGGAAAAACCCAAGCCAACTGAAGTCTTTTGCCCCGCCAGTATATTTCGCCGGATCCTGAAGTGACAGTCCCGATTTATCGATTGACCCGGGTTTGATAAAATAAGCAACAGCAACACCTATGACCAGTGCGATTGTAGTTACTACTTCAAAATAGAGCAGCGCTTTTATCCCGATACGCCCGACCTTTCCCAAATTACCCATTCCGGCAATTCCCAAAACTATGGTAAGGAAGATGATAGGGCCGATAAAAACCTTGATGATATCAACAAACGTCTTCCCGATGATTTCCATTTTTACGCCTTGCTCCGGATTGAGATGCCCGAGCAGGATTCCAGCAATGATGGCAATCAGCACCCAGAATGTCAGGTTCCGGAAAAGACGTAAAAGAAAGCTTCCTTTGACAGATTGTGGCTTTTGAAGATTTTCCATAAAAAAAGCAGGCCTGTAAGCCGGGTTCTGTATTTCCGCGATGCGGAATCCTTATCATTTATCTAGCCTCACCATTACTGACGAGGTCAATCTATCTACCCTTCAGCAACGGACGGGCCGCCCTTAAATGCTGATATACTTGATATTTCACCGCATAGAGTTTACATGATTTCACTACAGCATTACCTGTACATCCTTTCTGTTGCACTAGTCCTGACTCCTTCCGTTTCCGGAGAAGCCGGCGGGCGTTACCCGCTATGCTGCCCTGTGGTGCCCGGACTTTCCTCCCTTTCGTGGATTAAACGAAACGGCGATAAGGCGGCCTGCGCTGCAAAGATAATCATATTTTAGTTTAACATTTCCTTACGACCGACAAGCTCACGGATATCGTAACTTAGAACGAACAAAACAATAAAAACGAATTATTATGGACGCTCAGATTTATCATTACGCCACCGTTACAAAAGCACTCGATGAACTAAAAAGCAAGGGATTTACGGTCGACTTTAACGTGAACGAAGAACGAATCATCAATAGCCCTGAAGATTTTACAGTGGAACATATTTACCGTTACGAAGGGATTACCGATCCGGGAGATGAAGCTACTGTTTACGGAATACGCAATAAGGATGGCGAACAGGGTGTATTTTTATCATCACACATGACTTACGCCGAAAGCGATGCGGCAAGAATCCTGCATGAGCTCAGCATCAAAGGGCGCGAGGACCGCTTCAATGAATAATGAACCGACTCCACACCAAGCTTGAAAAAATAGGACGTGACCCAAAGATCACTGCAAAAGCGGTGGGTTTGCGTTATGCTCCTTATTCAGGAAAAGGCTATTTCCGCCACAGGACCGGTGATGGCTTCAGATATGCTGACGAAAATGGGAATGAGGTCACTGACGACGAAATCCTCGACCGGATCAAGCGCCTGGTTATTCCGCCTGCGTGGGAAAACGTATGGATTTCACCTTATAGCAACGGTCATCTTCAGGTAATCGGGACCGACTCGAAAGGCCGGAAACAATACCGTTACCATCCGGATTGGAATAAAATCAGGAACCAGTCGAAATTCTTCAGGCTGCGCCGTTTTGCAATCGCATTGCCAAAAATACGTGAACAGGTTGAAAAAGACCTCGAGCGTCCCGGGCTTCCATACGATAAAGTCGTCGCGTTGGTGGTGAAACTCATTGAGATGACCAACATCAGGATCGGGAATGATGCGTACAAAAAGCTGTATGGTTCTTTCGGACTGACAACACTACGAGACAAGCATGTGAAGTTTGATAAATCAACAATTTATTTTGAATTTATCGGAAAGAAAGGCATCAAGCACAAAATCAGCCTGCAGAGCCGAAAGCTGGCAAACCTTGTCAGGAAATGCAGGGAAATTCCCGGCCATGAGCTTTTCCAGTATTATGACGACAACGGAACCCACCGCACGATTGGTTCCGCCGACGTAAACAATTATCTTAAACAAATCACTGAAGAAGATTTTACTGCCAAAGATTTTCGTTCATGGGCCGGCAGCGTCAACGCATTATGCGCCTTGCAGGAAGCAGGCGAATTTTCAAGCCAGACCGATTGCAAAAAGAAAATAGTCGAAGTACTGGATTCGGTCGCTTCCAAACTTGGAAATACGCGTACGGTATGCAAAAAATATTATGTCCACCCAACCGTAATTGCCGCCTATGAAAAGGGAACGATCCACAATTACCGTGTTGAAGCCGACATTGCCGGAAACACGTTAAACCCCGAAGAAGAAGCCCTTGTTCGGTTGCTTGAAAATGAAACCATCGCAGAAGTTTTGGCTTAAAAAGTTATCAACCTGCGTTGCCGGTTCTGTCATCAATTGCTATATTTGCCGCTCATGGAGCAATTTGTAGTATCAGCCAGAAAATACAGGCCACAGACGTTTAAGGACGTTGTGGGCCAAAAGGCAATTACCAACACTTTGCTCAACGCTATTGAAACCAATCACCTTGCACAGGCATTACTTTTTACCGGTCCTAGAGGCGTCGGCAAAACAACCTGCGCCCGAATTCTCGCACGGAAAATCAATCAACCGGGCTATGATGATCCCAATGAGGATTTTGCCTTTAATGTTTTTGAACTCGATGCTGCTTCGAATAACTCTGTCGATGATATCAGGAACCTGATCGATCAGGTACGGATCCCGCCACAGACAGGCCAATACAAGGTTTATATTATCGATGAGGTTCACATGCTTTCCCAGGCTGCATTCAACGCATTCCTGAAAACATTGGAAGAACCGCCAAAACACGCCATTTTCATTCTTGCCACTACTGAAAAGCACAAGATTATCCCGACGATCTTATCGCGATGCCAGATATTCGATTTCAAGCGGATTACTGTTAAAGACGCTAAGGAACATCTTGCCGATGTAGCGAAAAGCCAGGGTGTTGAATTCGAAGATGACGCTTTGCATATCATCGCACAGAAAGCCGATGGCGCAATGCGTGACGCACTTTCCATATTTGACCGCGTTGTTTCTTATTGCGGAACCAACCTGACGCGCCAGGCTGTTACTGAAAACCTGAATGTTCTCGATTACGAAACCTACATCACAGTAACCGATCTTATCCTCGAAAACAAGATTCCTGAATTGCTGATGGCTTACAACGAGATTCTTGCCAAGGGATTTGACGGACATCATTTTATTGCCGGACTTGCCTCACATTTCCGTGACCTGTTAGTTTCAAAAACACCTGCTACCCTTACTTTACTTGAAGCCGGCGAACAGGCGCAGAAACTTTATGCCCAGCAATCGCAAAAGGCGAGTCAGGATTTTCTTCTGAAAGGGATCGACCTCGCCAATGAATGCGACCTGAAATATAAATCGAGCCAGAACCAACGGCTGCTTGTTGAGCTTTGCCTGATGCAATTAGCCTCCATCACTTTCGATGGAGAAAAAAAAAAGCTGACGGATTTATAATTCCCGCCAATTATTTTTACGGAAGAGTTTTCGATTTGCCTGTAGATGTTGAGGTTGTCGAAGTAAAGCCGGTTTATCCTTATCAGGTGATTGCTGCCGAAGAAGCCGCTAAGAAAGCTGCCGCTGCCCAGGCAATTGCTTCCCAAAATGCACCTCGCCCTGATGGATCCGGAATTTCAAAATCTGCACTTTCGGCACATTCAGAACCTGAGGTCAAAGTTTCTGCGCTTTCCCTCAAAAGCATCCGTGCAAAAAGGGAATTGGAGCAAACCCAGAAAGCCATTGCCAAAGATGTGGCAGTATTGCCCACAGAAACTTTCAATGAGACCGACATGCTGCTGCAGTGGAACAAATATGCGCAACGGCTTGCTGATAAAGGCCAGAAAATCATGGAGTCGTATTTACTACTCAACGACCCTAAGCTTGAAGGAACTAAAATCATTCATGAACTCCCCAATGAAGGTTCCAAAATTGATTTTGAAAGCGAGAAACACAACCTTCTGGGTTACCTCCGCGGAAAGCTGCACAACCACGACATTACCATTGAAGTCGTCGTTAATGAAAGTATCGAGAACAGGAAAGCCTTCACAAACCAAGACAGGTTCAACCGGCTGAATGAGATTAATCCGGGGCTGGATTTATTACGCCGGACATTCGATCTTGATTTTTAATCTTCAATATTTTCTTCAATGCGTTTTTCGGGGATAAGCCATATCAATGCGACTGCGACATAAAATCCACCTGCGATCCATTCGTTAAAAAATGAAGCGCCTATTCCGGCCAAATATAATAAAGGAGAATATTTTCCTTTTAGGTTCTTACCAAGTGCTTTTGCAAGCTCCGACTCTTTGCCGTTGTGGGTAATGATAAGTTTCTGCAGGATGGTGTAAGCTACCGCAGCCATCAAAAGCACCACGCCGTAAAGCCTCACCGCAAATTGATGGAAATCGTTTTCACCCATCCAGCCTGTGACGAACGGTACCAATGACAGCCAGAATAATAAGTGATGGTTGGCCCACATGATGCCGCCATTGATTTTTTCAGTGCCGTGCAGCAAATGATGGTGATTGTTCCAGTAAATACCGATGTAGATAAAGCTTAGGACATAACTTCCAAGAACCGGAAAAAGGTGTTTCAACTGCTGCCACGAAGCGCCATCCGGAGCCCTGAGTTCCAAAACCATGATCGTGATGATAATCGCGAGTACGCCATCGCTGAATGCTTCGAGTCGTGCTGTTCTCATATTCTTTCGTAATAAAGGGCTTTGATGATTCCGTCGGATAAGCCGATTTTAGGGACAAATATATGTCTGGCGCCGCTCCATTTCATCGCATTGAGGTAAATTCTGAGTGCGGGAACAATAACATCGGCACGATCTGGGTTTAGCCCGAGGTCGTAAACGCGCGCCTCGTACGTCAGCGCGCTCAATGTGTTGTACTGGCTGTTCAGGTACATATACGACAGCGGAACTTCCTGTGGCTTTCCAGACATTTTAAATATTTTATTGATGTTTCCCCCAGAGCCAATCAGCGATACCTGATCGTATGAAGCGGTATTCGTGCGGATCCACTGCTCTATTTCAGGCCAGACCGTTTCATCGACCATATTGTTTATAAAACGGACCGTTCCGATGCGGAATGATCTGGAGGCCACCATTTTTGAATCGGAAAATAGTGAAAATTCGGTACTTCCGCCACCAACATCGACATATAAATAGGTTTGTTCAGTTTTGAGCAGGTGATGCAGATCGGTTGAAGCGATAATAGCCGCTTCTTTTTTTCCATCGATGATCTCAATATTAATGTCGGCTGCCTTACGGATATAATTGATGACTTCCTGCCCATTGGCGGCTTCCCGCATTGCCGAAGTGGCACAGGCCAGGTATTTTTCGACTTTGTGGACTTTCATCAGGAGTTTGTAGGCTTTCATTGCATCGGCCATGCGCTCTATATTTTCTTCACAAATGCTGCCGCCGGTGAAAACGTCCTGTCCCAAACGAATCGGGACACGCACAAGGGAAGACTTGCTGAACTGCGTATCTTTGCCTTCTTCTTCTATTATATTGGATACGAGCAGCCGCATGGCATTGGAACCGATGTCGATTGCCGCATATTTCTTCAGGTTGATCATTTATGGCTTGGGATGGTTTAATTACGATTAGAGGTTTAATGGCGTTCTTTTGTCTTTTGTCTTTTGTCTTGTGTCTTATGTCTTTAGTCTTTTGTCTTGTGTCTTGTGTCTTTTGTCTTGTGTCTTGCGTGGTCTATATTTCCGGTCCGGCTTCGCCCCTGATTGGAGCGGAAATCTCCTGAACACGGGAAAGCATTTTTTCCTGCACAGACAGAGCGACCGCAGGAAGCTCCTGTAATTGCATGGAAAAAAGGTTTACCGTGGAAGGAATTGCAGCGGAAAGCAGGAAAAGGCGCATTATTTTATTCTTTCAGCGATTACATCGAGACGGTCGCGGTAATAGTTATATGTTTCATGCTGTGCCCTGAAAACCGGATTTCCATCACGAACGCGGTATTTGTTGTCCAGGTTTTCGGAATGATACCGCACTTTGACGTTGCCGCGCCAACCTACGTTGAAGCTGTCAATGAGTTCCTGTTTTATCGCCTCGTCATAGATCGGGCAGGTGACTTCTACCCTTCCGTCGAGGTTTCGCGTCATGAAATCGGCCGAGGAGATAAACACATCGGGATCGCCGTTGTTGCCGAAAATATAAACCCTCGAATGTTCCAGGAAATTGTCGACGATGCTTATCGCTTCGATGTTTTCGCTCATGCCTTTTTCGCCGGGAATCAACGAGCAGATGCCACGCACAAGCAGTTGTATTTTTACTCCGGCATCGCTGGCATCATATAATTTATCGATCATCCCGAAGTCGGACAGGCTGTTCATCTTGAGCTTTATCCAGGCTTCATTTCCGGCTTTGGCATTGTTGATTTCGCGATCGATCAGCTTGTTGAACTTTGACCGTGTGTAATGCGGCGAAACGATGAGGTGTTTGTAGCGGTACACGCGGTAGTTGACATCAAAGAAGTCAAATATTTTCGACACATCTTTAAGAATTTGCTGATGGCTGGTAAAAAGCGTGACATCGGTATAGACGCGGGCCGTGTTTTCGTTGAAGTTACCCGTGGAAATGAGTCCGTACCGGCGAAGTTTGTCATTTTCAATGCGGTCAATGACACAAATTTTACTGTGGACTTTAAGGCCTTTGATCCCGAAGATAAGCTCGATCCCTTCAGCCTGCATTTGCTCGGCATACGAAATATTGCTGGCTTCATCAAACCGCGCCTGCAGCTCGATCTGGACGATGACCCGTTTGCCGTTTTTAGCAGCATTGATCAGTGAACTGACGATTTGCGAGTTTTTTGCGAGCCGGTATAACGTAATCTTGATCGAAGTTACTTTTGGGTCGAGCGCCGCTTCCCGAAGGAACTTGATCAGGTAAGAAAATGACTGATACGGGGCATTTACGAGGTAATCCTTTTTAGAAATCTTGTTCAGGATGCTTCCGTCGAGGCTGAGCCCGTTTATCGGCAACGGGGGTTTTTCCTTATATAAAAGGTCGTAACGCCCGAGGTTCGGGAAATTCATGTAATCGCGACGGTTGTGGTATCGGCCGCCTGGAATAACGCTGTCGGAAGCTTCGATACCCATATTTGACAGGAAGAATTTCAATGTGTCTTTTGCAATCGCCTGGTCGTAAACAAAACGCACAGGCTCGCCCAGCGAACGTCCTTTGACGCTGGTTGCAATTTTCTGGAGCATGCTTTTGCTCATGTCGCTTTCGATGTCGAGCTGCGCATCACGGGTGATCTTTATCATGTGCGCCTCGACACTTTCATAGTCGAAAATATTAAAGATGCTGCTCAGGTTATACCGGATCACATCGTCGAGAAGTATGATGTATTGCTTTTCGTTGGCCGACGGAAGCACGACAAACCTGTTGATAGATTTAGGAATTTCGATTACCGCATACCTTATTTCGGACTTCGCACGGGAAAATTTCATAAGGCCGGGCTGTTGGGGAGCCTTCATCACGAGCTTTACCGCGAGATATCCTGAAGTATCCTTGAGCAGTGGGAACTCGGCAAGGTCGTTCAGTATGATGGTAACCAGCGCGGGGCTGACTTTCTGTATAAAAAAGTCACGGATAAAATTCTCCTGGTCTTTCGAAACTTCATTTTCCTTGATGATGAAGATGTTTTCTTTTTCGAGTTTGGTTTCGATTATGTTCAGAATCCGAAGGCTTTCAGATTGCTGTTTGATGACGATTTTAATGATTTCCTTCAGCAATTGCTGGGCAGAAATTCCGCCAAGTACATTTTCACCCGACTGTCCCGAAAGGCTTAACCGGCGGATGGCAGCGAACCTCACGCGAAAGAACTCGTCGAGGTTATTTGAGAAAATTCCAAGGAAACGCAGCCGGTCAAGAAGCGGGACGGTTTCGTCTGCGGCTTCCTGAAGTACACGGGCATTAAATGCGAGCCAGCTTTTCTCGCGGTCTATATATCGATATTTCTTTTCTGTCATAGTCGTAAATCCCGGGGCAAAATGACGCGTTCGGTATGGCCGCGGCTGATTGATGCCCAATGATTGTTTTCAAATGTAAGGTGTACAAGCCCTGAAGTCGGGACGTTGTCTATATAAATATCCCCAAATTTATTGACAAATTCTGTAATAGCCTCATTGTGACCAAAAACAACAAGATTCGAGTGTGAATCGCTGCAGGAATGTATCGTTTTTTCGAGACTGTTGCTGTCAAAAGTATATAGTTGATCAATGTAATGAATATCTTCCTGTGGAAGTGACCACTGTGAGGCAAAAATCTTTGCAGTTGCGGTTGCCCTTACTGCGTTACTGCTCCAGATGATATACTGCGACGGAAGAATGGCTTTTGCTTTTGAAGCCACCAATGCCGCATCTGTCTTTCCTGAACCGGTAAGGGTCCGGGAGAAGTCTTCTGTAAAAGGAGGATGATCTGATTTGGCGTGCCGGATTAAAAAAAGATTCTTCATGTGTACACAAAGTTAAAACTAATTGCTGCAGGGAATTAAATTTTTCGATGAGAGGGAAATATATCTGATATCGAACAAACCGGACGAAGATCAAGTTGAAGTATAAATGTAAGATAATTACCTCACAAACACGTAAAAGATGCACTTAAACGTAAAAAATAAACACTTTATCGATGTTTTTTTTTGCTAGTATTAAAATAAGCAATACTTTCGACCCGTTGAAATACATAAAAAGCCTCATGCAGCTATTTGTTTAACATAAAGATACAGAGTAGCATAAGACCCATATTGTGTGTTAATCATTAAAAATTAGATAAAAAAAACATAATTAAACGAGAATAAAACAGCGCTTTATCGAGAATTCGGGTTGTTGGTGGAAAAAAAGAATCAAAAAAGGGTTATGTAAGTATTTTAGCCCCAAATATAGGTGTGATCAGCATTGTGTTGTTGAAAATATCTTTAAATCGGCTAAGCATGAATTAAATTTTAAAGCATGAAAAACATCGTCCCAAACCAAATCTTTAACCTTACGAACAATCCCGAATTGTTTCAAAAACCTAATGTAATGACAAAAAAATTACTTCTCTTGTTGTGCCTGACCTTGTCCTTTGCCGACATGTATGCACAAACGGCAAAGACTTCCGCACCAGGAATCCTTCGCGCAAAAGAATTTCTAAAAACATCAAATAACTCTGCTGAGGCCGCCCGTGCAGGAGTTCTTTTAAAGGAACTTCAGCCCGCGCTTTATGTGAGTTCTGGTGAAATAAAAGCGTATGGCGAACAGCCGACGATTATTTTTACTGATCCGGCGACCGTGCCTTCACTTGCAGGTCTTCAGATTAGCAACACAGCACGTGCTTCGGTTGAAGCCGTAACAATCAGGATCAATTCATCTGCCGAACTGCAGACTACCATCGATCTTTCCTCTCTTTCCAGTTTTCCAAACTTAAAGTATGTTTATGTGCTGTGCACTGTTGAAACATCTCCGGAAAACCTTCTTCAGAAAATTACCAATGGCGCGTCCTACCGCGTAATCTACGATATCGAAAAAGGCTCCTAACGAAGTCTGCCAATTCCAAACACGATGACTATGAGAAATTTATACTCTGAATCAAATAGACTTGCCTGCTTTTTACTTTTTACAGTAATGTTGCTGGGAACTTCTTACTCCTTACAAGCACAATTGCGCGTTCCGTTCACACAACGAACCTCGCAGTTTTCACCTGATAAGGAAATCTACAACATCCGTGGTGACTTTGCGATGTTCGGGAACACGAACCTGACACTGCAGAACTATTCCAACACTACGGCGAACAGTAACAACCAGATGATCTATGTTGATGTTGACGGCAATTCAAACACGCTGAACTCATCATCGGCAGACTTGGTTCTGTCAACCGAGAATGGTGCCATTCCTGCCTGTTCAAATATCATCTATGCCGGATTGTACTGGAGCGGACGTTCCTCAAATGCGGCTTCCAGTCCGAATACGTTTACCGTAATCAAAAACGGCGTAACCAAGATTTACGATAAAAGAAAAGTCCAACTGAGAGGTCCGGGCACTGCAGCATATACTGAAATTACAGCTTCGCCCAACGATATTTATTACCCGACTACCAATGACGGATTTATGTATTCGGCCTATGCAGAAGTCACTGACTATGTCAAAGCACATGGTATCGGACAATATACGGTAGCCGACATGGCGCTTATCGAAGGTAACGGAGGAACCACCGGATATTATGGCGGATGGAGTATGGTAGTGGTGTATGAAAATACGCAGATGAAATACCGCGATGTGACCATTTTCGACGGACATGCTTATGTGGCAGGAAATGTAACTGCCGACTTTACTATTCCGGTTTCCGGATTCAGGACGGTTCAGGCCGGACCTGTGAACGTTAAGATTGGCGTTATGGCTGGCGAAGGCGACCAGAACATCAGTGGTGACGGACTCGATATTGAGCGTTGGGACCAAGGCGACTGGAAGCATCTGGAACATGATGACAACACGCAGAACAACTTCTTTAACTCAAGTATCCATAACGGAGGCACACCACGAAATCCGTTCCTGCAGAACAATACAGGGCTCGACATTGCGATGTTTAATGTGGATAACCACAACAACGAATTTATAACCAACAACCAAACCTCGACAAATTTCAAATACCTGACCAATCAGGATACTTACACAATTTTCGCCTTCGTACTGGCGGTGGATGCTTATATTCCGCAGCCCGAAGGAAACCTGGTGACGGTTAGTATCAATGGCCAGCCTGTAGACGGTGGTGCACTTGAAACACAGCCAGGTGATGAAATTGAATACAAAATTTTTGTACGCAACCGTGGAACAGAGCCTATCAATAACACGAAACTCATCGTTCCGGTTCCTTACAACACGTCGTTTATTAACGGAAGTATCACGAATCACATATACTTTTCGCCGCTTCCTACTCCGAATTCGATCATGTACAATCCGCTTGAAGGTGCAAACGGATCTATTGTATGGAACATCGGCACACTTCCTTTACCGGCGAACCCCAATACCCTTTTGGGCGATGTTACCTTTAAATTTAAAATCACCGAAGACTGTACGTTGCTGAAAAATGCGACGTGTCAGAACGTAGCGGCAGTCAACGGATTCCTTAGCGGAGTTGGTGCGATCACCGGCACTGCATTCCAGGAAATGAACCTGATTCAGGGTTATGAGCAATCCGGGCCATGTATTGGACAGGCGATTCTTGCACCGCTGCTTATTACGATCAACGCGTTGGATTTCGTCAACTTGAACTGCTCGTTGACACCTCCGGTTTCATCGTATGAATTCTGCAGTCCGGGAGCCAACATACCAATTACCAGCCTTACAGGAGGTTTCCCTCCCGGATCAAGATTTTATAACCAGTACCCTGTAACATTCCTTACCACGGAATACAATATCAATAACCCGTTCCCTTCAACGGTAGGTACTTCCCAATATTATGCGATTCCTCCGGGGGCGATTGCCGGATGTTATTTTCCATTTACGATTACCGTAACTACAGTCGCCTCACAACCTTCTGCACCAAATGTAAGTTATTGTAAAGGCGCCATAGCAGAACCTTTGACTGCGACACCGAGCAATTCTAATTATACTTTGTATTACTATGCGTCTATCAACGGAATCCCACAGGTTTCGATCACGCCATCCACAGCGAATGCCGGAACATTTACTTATTATGTATCCGAAGGATGGTCAGCCACTTGTTTGGGGCCGAAAAAAGCAATAACGGTTGTAATCAATCAGTCTCCGACAATGACCGCGCCGGCAAATGTTACACTTCAGGGTTGTGCTACAACTGCAATAACACCACTACCTTACAGTGCAACTCCTACAGGTATTACTGTAGCCCAATTCACGGCAGCCGGAGGAACAATAAACTTAAATGGCAATTCACCTTATTTGCTAACATATAGTGATACTTCTGCTGGTACGTGTTCGGCTGTAATCACAAGGACGTTCTCCCTGGTTACAGGATGCGGCACTATTACAACGACACAAACTATAACTGTTAATGATACTACTGCTCCGGTTATTTCCGCATTGCCTGGCGTAACGACAATTAATTGTCCGGCCATTCCAGTGTTTGCCACTGCATCGGCTACCGACAATTGTGGTTCGTTTACATTATTATCAAATGATGTAACAACATCTACCTGCGAAGGGACATATTCCATTACAAGGACCTGGACTGCAACAGACGCATGTGGTAATGTGTCAACGAAATCCCAAACGATAAACGTTCAGGACGTAACGCCGCCTGTTATTGGTCCGCTTCCCGGTGCAACAACAATTTCTTGTCCTGCGACACCTCAGTTTGCAACGCCTACTGCAACCGATGCATGCTGCACAACAGTAACACTGACTTTTGTTGATGTAACCACTCCTGGCGACTGTGCCGGTGAATATACTATTGTAAGGACATGGACCGCTACTGATGATTGCGGAAACAGTGCAACAGCTTCACAAACCATTCATGTTGAAGATACGACTGCTCCGGTTATTTCAGGCCTTCCTGAACCGTCAACCATTGAATGTCATGCCACTCCGGTTTTTGCACAGGCCACCGCTGTTGACAGTTGTGGAAGCGCTGTGACATTATCGTCAGTAGACACTACAACAATGGTGTGCATGGGAACTTATACTATAGTAAGGACATGGACCGCTACAGATGCTTGTGGAAATACTTCAACAGCGACACAAACCATTTCAGCATCTGATACAGTACCGCCTGTAATCTCTGATCTGCCGTCTCCTTCAACCATAGAGTGCGATCAGACACCAGTTTTTGCAACACCTACCGCAGTTGATGCTTGTTGTACAGCTACGTTGACATTTGCCGATGTGATCACTCCGGGCGCGTGCGACGGATCTTACACTATAACACGTACGTGGACCGCAGTAGATATGTGTGAGAACTATTCAACCGCTACACAAATTATAAATGTAGAAGATACGACAGCTCCGGTCTTTGACCCGCTGCCTGGCCCAATAACATTAACCTGTACCAGTACAGGACGCATCAGTCCGAACTTCGACCAGGCAACGGCTACTGACAACTGTTCTGCTGTTACCCTGACTTTTGCTGATGTCATCACAAATGGATCATGTGAAGGTTCCTATTCAATTGTCCGCAACTGGACTGCAACTGACGATTGTGGAAATACATCGACAGCTTCACAAACCTTTATCATTGAAGATACTACGGCGCCGGCTATCGGTCCGCTGCCTGGCCCTACAACCATTTCTTGTCCGGCAACACCTCAGTTTGTTGTTCCAACAGTTACAGACGAATGCGCATCAGAAACTACATTAACATTTGTAGATGTGACAACTCCTGGTGATTGTGCCGGCGAATATACTATAGTGCGCACATGGACTGCTGTTGATCAATGCAACAACACTGCAACGGCTTCACAAACAATCAATGTTGAAGACACAACGGCTCCGGTTATTTCTGACCTGCCGGAACCTTCCACAATTGAATGCCACGCCACTCCGGTATTTGCCCAGGCTACAGCGACAGATAGCTGCGGAAGTGCCGTAACACTGTCTTCAGTAGATACCACAACTACAGTTTGTATGGGTACTTATACTATAGTAAGGACATGGACTGCAACGGATGCTTGTGGAAACACCGCGACAGCCACACAAACTATTTCAGCTTCTGATACGGTGCCGCCGGTTATTTCCGAGCTGCCGCCGCCATCAACTATCGAATGCGACCAAACTCCGGTTTTCGCAACACCAACCGCTGTTGATGCTTGCTGTACTGCAACACTGACATTTAAGGATGTAATCACGCCAGGTGATTGTGATGGTTCTTATACTATTACCCGTACTTGGACTGCAGTTGATATGTGCGAAAATTTCTCATATGCAACACAGGTTATCAATGTAGAAGATACTACTGCGCCTGTCATCGCACCGCTGCCAAACCCTACAACTTTATCATGTGACAACTCAAACGGAGGTATTGTTCTGAACTTTGAACAAGCCACAGCAACAGACAATTGTTCTGCCGTAACGCTGACTTTTACTGATGTTACTACCAACGGAAGCTGTGCCGGATCTTACACTGTTGTAAGAACATGGACAGCAACAGATGACTGTGGAAATACTTCTACAGCGACCCAGACTATTTCAGTTAACGACAACACTGCGCCAACTGCGCCGACAGCTCCGGCTGATGTAATGCTTTCATGCGCCGGAGACGTTCCGCCAATGATTACATTAACTGCTACCGATAATTGTGATGGTTCTATTACTGTTTCGGGTGTTGATGTGGTGACTCCTGGAACATGCGCCGATTCATTCACTATCGTTCGTACCTGGACATTCACGGATGCCTGTGGAAACACTTCATTTGTTTCGCAAACAATCACTGTTGGTGATACTGTAGCTCCGGTTGCTCCTGCAGCTCCGGCTGATGTGACTGTTTCTTGCGAAGGTGAAGTTCCTGCAAATGTTATCCTTACTGCTGCTGATGCTTGCGGCGGAAGTATTTCTTCTCAAGGCGTTGATGTGGTGACTCCGGGATCATGTGCTAATTCTTATACTATTGTACGTACTTGGACTTTTACTGATGCTTGTGGAAACACGTCTTCGGTATCCCAGACCATAAACGTAAACGATACCGTGGCCCCGGTTATCTCCGATCTTCCGGCTGCTACAACGATC
>DASWML010000012.1:0-89912 GCA_036399795.1 Flavobacterium sp. | reverse complement strand
ATGTCATTGCTTCCGCCTCCGCCAACTCCAATAACTTTGATAACATTCGACTGGTTTTTCGGCAGATCGAATGAAATACTTCCAAATTCTGAGTTGCTCATCATAATCTATGGGTATTTGTTGCTTTTATGCTGTGTTTTTTGACTCTTGTTTTGACTTATTCTGCATTGTCAAGGAAATCCTTGATCTTATCGACATATTTGTCGAAGAATGACCTTCTGATTTTATTCTCGGTCGATTCAGGTTCGCGTTTCGAATCTGCCATTACCGGCTGGGCTTCCGGTTCAGGCATTGACATTGTCTGCGTAAATTCTGGTTGCTGCACCTGTATCGGCTGCACTTTTGCCACAGGTTCGCGTACAATTTGTACTTCTTTACGTACGGCGCTCTGCGTTTTGTTTTCGATGCTGTTCATTACCAATCCGACCGCAGTGGCATAAAGCGGACTTGATATTTCCTCATTCGAGTTTCCGGCAAGATGCTCATTCGGGTAACCGATCCTGGTATCCATTCCGGTGATATATTCCACCAACTGCTTGATGTGCTTCAGTTGTGCCCCGCCGCCTGTAAGAACGATTCCGGCGATGAGTTTTTTCTTCGCGTCCTCATGTCCGTAAGATTTGATCTCGGCAAAAACCTGCTCAACGATTTCAACCACGCGCGCATGGATGATCTTGGAAAGGTTCTTCAGCGAAATTTCTTTCGGTTCACGTCCACGCAATCCGGGTATTGAAACGATTTCGTTGTCTTTATTTTCTCCCGGCCATGCCGATCCGAATTTAACTTTCAGCAATTCAGCCTGTTTTTCAATAATTGAACATCCTTCCTTGATATCATCTGTAATGACATTACCTCCGAAAGGAATTACCGCGGTATGACGAATGATACCATCTTTGAAAATGGCCAAATCTGTCGTGCCGCCGCCGATATCGATCAATGCAACACCTGCTTCTTTTTCTTCCTGGCTTAACACGGCGTCTGAAGAAGCAAGCGGCTCCAACGTCAGGCCTGAAAGCTCGATTCCTGAGCTTTGAATGCAACGTCCGACATTCCTGATGGACGACGCCTGGCCTACAACGACATGAAAACTGGCTTCGAGCCTGCCGCCATACATCCCGATCGGTTCTTTGATTTCCGATTGCCCGTCGATTTTAAATTCCTGCGGAAGCACATGGATGATTTCTTCGCCCGGAAGCATAGCAAGTTTGTTCACCTGATCGATGAGCAGTTGAATATCTTTCCCGCTGATGACTTCCTCGGGATTGCTCCTGCTGATGTAATCGCTGTGCTGTATGCTTCTGATGTGCTGACCGGCAATACCGACAACAACATCGTTAATTTTGTATCCTGAATTGTTTTCCGCTTCCTGAACCGCCTGCTGGATCGACTGGATGGTTTGGGTAATATTGTTGACGACGCCACGGGCAACGCCCAGGCTTTTCGACTTGCCGATGCCGAGTATCTCAAGTTTGCCATATTCGTTTTTCTTTCCGATCATGGCCACGATCTTGGTTGTCCCGATGTCTAATCCTACTGCAATATTCTCTTTTTCCATATCCGGTTATTTAGTGCAGACTACCTGCTGCGCAAACTTCAGGTTAATTATCTTGTACTTGCTGATCGAACTGTCCAGAACCGCCTTCTGGTAAAATGCCTTGTAGTTGTCAAACTTTCTGGGCATGTTGATCGTTCGTCCAAAATCAATCTCATAACTAAAATCCCTGTTCTTCATTTTAACACTTCCCGACGGCGAAATCTGCGCGCCGATGATGTTTTTCTTCAGGAAATCATCTTTGCTGATGAGACGGAACATTTCGGCAATTTCCGTTTTATTATTCTCATCTATTTTGCCTGTCACAAGCGGAACCCTTGCTGCATAAATTTCCGACAACGGCATCCTATTCCCCTTATAATCAATATAAAAAGATTGATCTCCGTCAACGACTCTAGCAATGGGGGTTTTTTGCTTTACAACCGCTTTTAGAACACCGTCAACACTGACAAATACTTCAGATTTCTCAATCATCCGGTGCCGGTTTATTGCCTTTTCCAGCCTGTTCAAATCTACTTTATCTTTACGAATGGTGTTAGCGCCCGATTTGTTTTCTATTAACAATTTATTAACCATCTCGCGGGTGATGAACTGGTTATCATTGCCCGTAAATTCTACAACAGCACGCTTCAGGTAACGTTGTTCATTTCGCCTGGATGTGAACGAAAAAAGGAAGATCATAAGTCCGACCATCAATACCAGCCGGATGGTTGTCCATTTGAAATATTTCATGATAAAGCTTCTTTAATTGATTCTACCATTTCACCTATATCACCTGCGCCAATGGTGACAACGACGGCTGCGTCACTTGCCTCTATTTCGGTGACCAGCGCTTGCTTCTGTACAAGTTTTTTATTTTTGTTTCCGATCTTTTCCAACAGCCAACCCGACGTTATTCCCTCGATCGGGAGTTCGCGCGCCGGATAAATTTCCATCAGCATGATTTCATCGAATTGCGATAGGCTTTCAGCGAATCCATCGGCAAAATCTTTCGTCCTGCTGAAAAGATGCGGCTGGAAAACTGCCAGTACCTTTTCTCCCGGATATAATTCACTTACAGCGTTATATACTGCGTTGATTTCCGTCGGATGATGCGCATAATCATCAATATATACTTTGCCTTCGCGCTGAACCTGGTATGAAAACCTGCGCCTGATCCCTTTAAAAGACAGTAGAGCCTTAGCAATGTCATCGGTCGGGGTGCCAAACTTTCTCGCCATTGCTAAAGCCATTACTGCATTCATCAAATTGTGTCGCCCGGGCAAACCGAAACGAAGATCTTTTATCAATTCATCCGGCGTTTGTACGTCAAAAACATAGCGGCCGTTTTCGATCCTGATATTTTGCGCTGCATAAGATGCGCGATGATCTACTGCTACTGTATTTCCCTGCAACGGAAGGCCCGATGCAATAAACAGGCTGTCAATTTCTGGTGTTTTTTCTGCAAATTCGCGGAATGACGCTTCTATCGAGGCCGTATCGCCATAAATGTCAAGATGATCTGCATCCATTGAAGTCACGCATGCGATATCCGGATGCAGGTGAAGGAACGAGCGGTCAAATTCATCGGCTTCAACAACGGTGACCGACTTTCCTTCGCCAATCAGGTTAGAGTTATAATTTTCGACGATTCCTCCGACAAAAGCAGTAACATCGGCACCACTTTCATAAAGAATATGCCCGAGGATGCTCGAGGTGGTTGTTTTACCATGCGTTCCCGCGACAGCAAAACAGAATGTATCTTTGGTAATGATCCCGAGAACTTCTGCCCTTTTTTTAATCTGGTAATCGCGCTCGAGGAAGTAATTCCATTCGGCATGCGATTTCGGGACTGCAGGCGTAATGACGACAAGAGTGTTGTCAATCGCGAAGTTTACAGGTATAAAATCGATGCGGTCTTCAAAATGAATCTCCATCCCTGAATGCACAAGTTCGTCTGTCAGCGCGGTCGGCGTTTTATCGTAACCTGCGACATTCTTCCCGATGTTCTGGAAATACCGGGCCAGTGCGCTCATTCCGATGCCGCCGATGCCTATGAAATAAACATTATGTATTTGGTTCAGGTTCATTTTATCAGTTTCTCAATTTCGTCTGCGATGTCTTTTGTTGCGTTTGCTTTGGCGAGTTTCATGATGTTTTCACTAAGCGCTCTTCTTCTCGCGTCGTCAGAGGCAAGGCTGTTGAACGTTTCAGTGAAGCGAGTGTCGAGTTCGGCTTCTTTCAGAAGTATAGCGCCGTCTTTATCTGCAATTGCCTTCGCGTTCTTCGTCTGATGGTCTTCGGCCACATTTGGTGACGGAATAAAAATTACAGGTTTCCCCACGATGCACAACTCCGAAACCGAAGAAGCGCCGGCCCTGGAAATTACAATATCAGCGGCAGCGTAAACAAGGTCCATCCTTTCGATAAAGGCCAATACCTGAACATTCTTGTTTGCAAACCGGTTGTATTCCTCAAAATATAATTTGCCGCATTGCCACAGTACCTGAACGCCCTGTGCTGCAAAATTGACAAGCTCTTTCGCCATCAGTTGGTTAATCCTTCGTGAGCCAAGGCTTCCGCCGAGTACCAGCAGCGTTTTCTTATCGGGGTTGAGCCCGTAGTGAATGATTGCTTCACCTCTTTTCCCGTCCACATCAATCAGGTCCTGACGCACCGGATTTCCTGTTATGATTATTTTTTCCTGCGGAAAGAACCGTTCAAGATTCTCATAGGCAACACAAATCCGGTTTGCCTTTTTGGAAAGCAGCTTGTTGGTGATTCCGGGATATGAATTCTGCTCCTGAATTAAAGTTGGTATTCCTGCCGAAGCCGCCATTTGGAGCAGCGGACCACTGGCGAAACCTCCTGTTCCAATGACAACATCGGGTTTAAACTTTTTGATTATGCCACGTGATTTCCATAAGCTGCTCATGAGCTTTAATGGAAACATCGCATTCTGCAACGTCAGTTTACGCTGAAGTCCGGCAATCCATAAGCCGATGATTTTATATCCAGCCTGAGGAACTTTTTGCATTTCCATTTTGTCCTGAGCGCCTACGAACAGAAATTCGGCATCGGGAAAACGTGATTTCAATTCATCGGCAATAGCAATGGCCGGGTAAATATGCCCGCCTGTTCCGCCTCCGCTTAATATGAATTTTGGTTTTTCCATTATTTTTTACCGAGAACAGCATTCATCGGGTTTGAGCTAAATTTATCTTCTATCGAATAATCTGCAGTAACTCCGGCTTCCTGCGCCGCCAGAGCTGCTTCTGCCGCTTCTTCACGTGCAATTTGCGCATCTATCATCCGCTGCAGCGTGGCTTCACGCGCTTCTTTTTCTTCAAGTTCCTGCGCGATTTCTTCATCTTTCTTCGTCACTCCTATAATGATTCCCAACGCAATGCAGGTCATCCAGATCGAACTTCCCCCGCTTGAAATCAGCGGAAGCGTCTGGCCTGTCACCGGAAGCAATTCGACCGCAACGGCCATGTTGATCAGCGCCTGGAAGATGATTGGAAATCCGAGGCCGACCACGACGAGTTTTCCGAATAATGAATTCGCGTTATGTGCCGACACAATAAACCTGAAGAACAGCAAGAGGTACATCAGCATCACGCCGAGCCCGCCAATCAATCCCCATTCTTCAACAATGATCGCATATATAAAATCGGATGATGATTGCGGAAGGAAATTTTTCTGGACGCTTTTGCCTGGGCCAAGCCCATATATTCCGCCTGAAGCGATGGCAATTTTTGCTTTTTCTATCTGATAATCATCTTCACCGGGTTTATCGCTCGTGAAATTGTCGATACGGGAAATCCAAGTATCAACACGGTTCGGGAAAGCATCGGGAAACGCCTTTACCACAACGATAAAGAATATCAATGCAATAATTCCGGCCCCGACAACGGCACCAATATATTTCAGTGGATACCTGCCGATAAAAACCAGCATAACAACCATGGAAAAAATCAGTGCCGCTGTGGAGAAGTTGGCCGGAAGGATAAGCATAAGCGTTATGAACACCGGTGCCCACAGTTCCCACAGCGATGATTGGAACGTGATTGGTGTTTCCCTCTTTTTTGATAAATATCTTGCGACGAAGATCATCAGGACAATAGAAGCAAGTGTTGATGTCTGGAAAGTGATTCCGATAAAAGGCACCTGAATCCAGCGGCTTGCATTCGCTCCGTCGATTATTGTTCCTTTAAATAAGGTGTAAGCCAGTAATATCCAGACTACGGGAAGCGCCAGTATGGAAATTCCGCGGAAATAATGATATGGCACTTTATGCACCCAATAAATCATGCAGAATCCAATGAAAATGTGCGCCAGGTGTTTCAGCAGATAACTGATCGTATTTCCTGTACCATGATTCATGTAGGCCAGGTTACTGCTCGCGCTGAAAACCGGCATGAATGAGAATAGCGCCAACAAAGCCACGAATGACCAGATGACTTTATCTCCTCTTAATTTTTCCAGCAGCGTTATCATTTTCTTATAAATTAAAATTCAGGGGCAGCTGTTATAGGTTCTGCACCGCCTGTTTGAATTGTTTACCACGGTCTTCGTAATTCTTGAACAGGTCAAAACTGGCACAGGCCGGGGAAAGCAAAACCGTATCTCCTTTTTCGGTAAGGCGTTGTGACATTTTAACGGCATCCTGCATGGTGTCGACTTCAATCATCACATCGACTACGTTACCGAAGGCATCGATTATCTTTTTATTGTCGACACCCAGGCAGATGATCGCTTTTACTTTTTCGCGTACCAGCGGCATGAGTTGGGTATAATCGTTTCCTTTATCGACCCCGCCGACAATCCACACGGTTGGCGTTGTCATGCTGTCGAGCGCAAAAAACGTTGCGTTCACGTTAGTTGCTTTGGAATCGTTGATGTATTGGACATTCTGGATTTTCAACACTTTTTCGAGACGGTGCTCCACGCCCTGAAAGTTTGAAAGGCTTTCACGGATAGTCGCTTTCCGGATGTTCATGAGTTTTGCCACCGATGCCGCCGCCATTGCATTTTTCATATTGTGCTTTCCTTCGAGCGCAATTGATTCGGTTTCCATGATGAACTCTTCTTCGTTGATGTTGATTTCCATTTTGTCTTGGTTTAGGTACGCGCCTTTTTCGAATGATCTGGTGAGCGAAAAGGGAATTAGTTGGGCTTTTGTTTTGTTATTGTTGAGCCATTCGGCTATTGCTTCGTCGTCGGCATCGTAAATCAGAAAGTCGTTCGTTGTTTGGTTCATCGTGATCCTGAATTTCGAACTGATGTAATTTTCATATTTATATTCGTACCTGTCGAGATGGTCAGGGCTGATGTTCGTGATGATGGCGATATCAGGCCTATATTTTATAATTCCGTCCAACTGAAAACTGCTCAGCTCAAGGACATAATAATCGTAATTATCTTCGGCAACCTGCCAGGCAAAGCTTTTCCCGATGTTCCCTCCGAGGCCAACGTTGAGTCCGCCCGATTTCAACAAATGATACACCAGCGACGTCGTTGTTGTTTTGCCGTTGCTTCCTGTAATTCCAATGGTTTTGGCAGTTGTGAACGGTGCGGCAAACTCAATTTCGGAAATGACAGGAATGCCTTTCGAAACCAGTTTCCTTACGATATCGGATTTATCAGGAATGCCGGGGCTTTTCATCACCACATCGGCATTCAGCACCAGATTTTCGGTATGGGTTTCTTCTTCCCAAGCAATTTCATTAATGATAAGAACTTCTTTATAGTTGTCTTTGATCTTCCCGAAATCAGACACAAAAACATCGTAACCTCTTTTCTTTCCGAGGATTGCCGTGCCGACACCGCTTTCGCCTCCGCCAAGTATAACCAGTCTTTGCATTATCTCAGTTTCAGGGTTACTATGGAAAGGATGGCAAGCAATATCCCCACAATCCAGAAGCGTGTCACGATCTTGCTTTCGTGATAGCCTTTTTTCTGGTAATGATGATGCAGCGGCGACATCAGGAAAATCCTGCGGCCTTCGCCGAAACGTTTCTTGGTATACTTGAAATAGCTCACCTGCAGCACGACAGAAAAATTCTCCACCAGGAAAATCCCGCAAACCAGCGGAATGAGAAGTTCCTTCCGCACGGCAATCGCCAAAACGGCGATAATTCCTCCGATGGTAAGGCTTCCTGTATCGCCCATAAAAACAGCCGCCGGGTAGGAATTGTACCAAAGAAAACCAATCAAAGATCCCACGAAAGCAGCTATGAAGACAGTCATTTCACCAGAATTCGGAATATACATGATGTTCAGGTATTGGGAGAAAATGATGTTGCCGGAAACGAAAGTGAAGATTCCTAATGCGAGAACTGATATCGCTGAAGTCCCGGCCGCGAGTCCGTCAATTCCGTCAGTCAGGTTTGCTCCGTTTGACACTGCCGTGATGATAAAAATTACGATCGGGATGAAAATCAGCCAGGCCCAGTCTTGATAGCCATCGCCCATCCAGGCAAGCGCTTCGGCATAATCGAGTTCATTATTTTTAAAAAAAGGTATTGTCGTTGATGTTGACTTTTCTTCTGCCGGCGCTTCACGGATGACGTTTACTGCGCGGTTCAGGTTTATGTCGTCAGGCTGGATATCGGTCCTGATCGTGACGCCTGGATGAAAATATAAAACCCAGCCTACTATGAGGCCGAGGCCTGTTTGTCCGATAACTTTAAAAATCCCTTTTAATCCTTGTTTGTCTTTCTTGAAAATCTTGATGTAATCGTCAACAAAACCTATGGTTCCCATCCACAATGTCGTAACAATGAGCAGCACAACGTAGATATTGTTCAGCTTCGCCAGCAACAGCACGGGGATAAGCGTTGCCACAATAATAATCAATCCCCCCATTGTTGGCGTGCCGGCTTTTTGCGTTTGCCCTTCCAAACCAAGTTCACGAACGGTTTCACCCACTTGCTGGTTCCTCAAAAAGTTGATGATCCGTTTACCATAAATCGTGGAAATCATCAGCGACAGCAAAACAGCCAGACCGGACCGGAACGTAATGTACTGGAAAACGCCAGTTCCCGGAACATTCAGTGTTTTGTCGAAGTATTCAAAAAGGTAATACAGCATAAGATTACTTGTTGAGTTGGCTTAAGATTTCCTTTACGGTCGCCATGTCGTCGAAGTCATAGCGTACACCTTTAATTTCCTGATACGTTTCATGTCCTTTTCCGGCAATCAGGATAATATCTTCGCGTCGGGCGAGCTGGCAGGCAAGTTTGATGGCTTGCTTACGGTCGGTTAATGCGATTGTTTTTTTCTGGTTTTGCGGCTCAACACCCTTTTCCATGTCGGCAATAATATCGTCAGGATCTTCGCTGCGCGGATTATCCGATGTAAGGATCAGCTTGTCGCTTAATGTTGAGGCGATGTTTGCCATAATCGGACGCTTTGCCTTATCGCGATCGCCGCCGCATCCAACAACGGTGATCAGTTGCTCGTTCTTTGTACGGATCTCATTGATCGTCTTAAGGACATTTTCGAGCGCATCCGGCGTATGGGCATAATCTATAATTGCGGTAATCTTTGATTCGGAGACGATAAACTGGAACCTTCCTGAAACACTTTCCAATTCTGAAAGCAGGCGCAGAACCTCAAGCTTTTCAAGTCCGAGCTCGACAGCAGTTCCGTAAATTGCCAACAGGTTGTATGCATTGAAAGTTCCGATGAGCCTCACCCAGACTTCATTTTCATTGATTTTCATCAGCAAACCGCTGAGTTGGCTTTCAAGGATTTGTGCTTTGTATTCGGCGTATGTTTTCAGTGCGTAAGTCAGCTTTCGCGCCCTTGTATTCTGCAACATTACCATCCCGTTCTTGTCGTCGACATTTGAAAGTGCGAAGGCAGAAATCGGAAGATTATCAAAAAACATCTTCTTCACATCGCGGTATTCAGCGAAAGAGGAATGATAATCGAGGTGGTCGTGAGACAAGTTTGTAAAAACCCCGCCTACGAAAGTGAGTCCTTCAGTACGTTTTTGATGAACGCCATGAGAGCTGACTTCCATAAAGCAATATTCAACGCCCGCAGTATTCATTTCTGCGAGGTAGCGGTTGATCGTGAGCGAATCGGGCGTGGTATGGGTAGCTTTGAACTCGGTTTCGTCAACCATAATTTTCACGGTCGAAAGAAGCCCCGCTTTGTAACCCGCTTTTTTAAAAAGCTGGTACAAAAGTGACGCAATTGTTGTTTTCCCGTTTGTACCGGTAATCCCTACAAGTTTCAGGTTTGCCGATGGATTCCCATAATAATTTGTCGCCATGTAAGCCAGTGCGCGATTGGTATCCTTAACCTGGACGTAAGTTATTCCGGTGACAATAATGTCAGGGAATGTCTGGCAAATAATGGCTGTCGCACCCTGATTGATTGCTTTTTCGATATAATCGTGGCCATCAGAAAGTGTTCCGCGGATGGCGACGAAAACATCATCGGCTTCAATATTCCTCGAATCGAAGTCGATCCTCGAAATCGACATTTCAGTGGTTCCTTTCACGGCTTCAATTGCAACCTTGTATAATATGTCTTTCAGTAATTTCAAGATAGTTCCAGAATTATAATTTTGTTTTTATCAAGCGCATTCCCCGGCTGAAGCGACTGCTTTTTAACCTTTCCTACACCGATCACCTTTACTTTTACGCCCATATTTTCAAGCAAGGCCACAGCATCCATCCCGGCCATTCCTTTTACATTTGGAACAACGGCTTTCTTTTGCTGTGCTGCATCAAAATACTTCTGGTAACTCTTTTCCTGCAAGGCGATTTTCTTGTTGATGTTCTTGATTTCGTTGGTCGAAGGCGCATCGGTAAATATCTTCTGGGCTATTCTTTTGAAAACAGGCCCGGCAACATCGGCACCGTAGTAATTATTTTTGGAGGTATTTGGTTCGTGAACTACGACAATACAGGAATACATCGGGTTTTCTGCCGGAAAATAACCAACAAACGACGAGATGTAATGTTTTTCGGCACCGCCGTTTTTTCCGTAGTTGGCTTGTGCCGTACCGGTTTTTCCGGCCATCGAAAAATCTTTGGAATAAAGCTTGGAACCGGTTCCTTTCTTGACGACATTGGCCAAAACCGCATGGACTTTCTCAAGTGTTTCTTTCGAACATATTTTTGGGTTCATGACCTGTTTGTCATACTTTTTAATGACTTTATTCCACTCTCGGATCTCCGATACGAACTGTGGTTTTACCATTTCACCATTGTTTGCCACGGCGTTATAGAATGTCAGGGTTTGCAGCGGCGTGATTGAAACTCCGTAACCGAAAGCCATCCACGGAAGCGAGATCGCGCTCCAATGCTTGTCACCGGGCTGCGGGACATAAGGTTTTCCTTCACCTTTAAAAGGAAGTCCAAGCGGTTTGTTGAGTCCGAAATCATTCAGATGGTCAACAAATTCCTGCGGATTGCTTTTGTAATTGTTGTAAACCGCCTGAACCAAAACCGTATTTGACGAAACCTCGAATCCGCGGGCAAGTGAAATCTTCCCATAACCGCCTTCGTGGCTGTCGCGGACTTTCTTTCCGGAATATGTGATGATCCCACCATGGCTGTCATATACTGCACTGGTATCAACTTTCTTGTCTTCCAGAAGCGCAATCAGATCGGCAAGCTTGTATGTTGATCCCGGCTCGTGCGATTCGGCAACGGCATAATTGGTGGTTTCATAATACGATCCGTCTTTGTCGCGGCCCAAATTTGAAATTGCCTTTACTTTGCCCGTTTTGGTTTCCATAACCACGACACATCCGTGATCGGCTTCATACAATTCGAGCTGCTTCAGCAAGGCGTGATGTGCGATATCCTGAATATAGACATCAATCGTGGAAATAATGTCGTATCCATCCTGCGGTTCCACTTCATTCTGGTCACGGATTGGTTTCCACTGGCCTTTTGCAATTTTTTGCTTGAGGATTTTCCCGTCTTTTCCATTGAGGTAATTGCGAAATGCCCATTCAATACCTTTCCCGTCAGGTGATCCATTTGGGGTAATCCTTTCATAGCCAATCGTCCGTTCGGCAATTTTCCCAATCGGATGTTCGCGTACCGTGCGCTGGTCGGTGATGATCCCGCCTTTATACGCACCAAGGCTGAAAAGCGGAAAACTCTTGATACGCATGTATTCCGTATAGCTCAAATCACGTGCTACCAGAAGATAGCGATTGCGGTTGGAGCGCGCTTTCTTTAATTCAGATTCGTAATGTGATGCGGGTTTGCCGAACATCAAGGAAAGCGAATCTGCCAATCCGGCAACATGCTTTTGAAAATCTTCGGCTTTCGGCGCCACGGCATCAAAACGAATGTTATAGTTTGGAATAGACGTTGCCAAGAGGCTGCCATCGGCTGAATAGATATTCCCTTTGTTGGCCGGAATGACAAAATTCCTGACAGAACGTTCTTTTGCAAGTTTGCGGTAATGGTCGCCTTCAACCCACTGGATGTTCGTCAGCTTTACAATAATGCCGACAGCCACCAGGAACATCATGAATGCCACGAGGTAAATCCTGTATGATATGTGCTTATCTTCTACCATATCCTGTCGAAAAAACTTTTTTCTTTTTGTTGTGTTACCTTAATTTTTGTCGGCGGAACCGATGAAGGAAAAATTTGCTTTGCCTCCATTTTAGCCGCAACAGTCGATTCCATTTTAAGCTTCATCAGTTCTGAACGGCGATCCACAAACTCACTCCGCAATTCTTTGACTTCATTAGTCAGCTCTGTGATTGTGAATACCTTTTGCTCAAACCGATGTGTATTTGCTATCATCAAGATCGCCAGCAGGATCAGGAAAACAATAAAGCGCCAGTTCTTCACCGCATCTTCGTTGATGAGAAACCGGGCTTTCAGGATGTCGTAAACATTCTGCTTCATTTTAAATCTTCTCTGCGACCCGAAGCTTCGCGCTCCGTGCCCTGTTATTGATGCTTATTTCCTTTTCGTCGGGAACGATCAGTTTCTCGATTGTTTTGAACGGTACCGAAAAATTTCCGAAGAAATCACGCTCAGGTTCACCTTCAAACATGCCGTTTTTCACAAACCTCTTTACAAGCCGGTCTTCGAGCGAATGATAGGAAATGACGCTGAGCCGTCCGCCAGGATTTAAAATTTCGAGCGACTGGACAAGAAGTTCCCTGAGCGCTTCCATTTCCTGGTTGACTTCAATCCGGACGGCCTGATACATCTGTGCAAGGATTTTATTGGCCTTATGCGGCGGAAGGAAGCGGCTTAGTACCGACTTCAGCTCTTCCGTATTTTTAATTGGACGAACAGCACGGGCTTCAAGAATTGTTCTTGCGATTACCTGTGCGTTTTTTAATTCCCCATAATCAAAAAAGACACGACGCAGGCTTGCCTCGTCATATTCGTTTACAACTTTGTAGGCATCGAGTATTCCTTTCTGATTCATCCGCATGTCAAGGTTTCCTTCGAAACGCGTGGAAAACCCGCGCTCGGGAACATCGAATTGATGGGAAGAAACACCAAGATCGGCAAGAATCCCGTCGACGTTGCGAACGTTGTGAAAGCGTAGAAACCTTTTTAAAAACCTGAAATTCTCATTAATAAGGGTGAAGCGGCTGTCGTCGGGCGCATTGGCCAGCGCGTCTTCATCCTGGTCAAAAGCAAACAGGCGTCCTTCAGTACCAAGTTGGCTAAGTATTTCACGCGAATGCCCGCCGCCGCCGAAAGTCACATCGACATAGGTTCCGTCAGGCTTGATGTTAAGCCCGTCGACTGATTCTTTGAGCAATACCGGATTATGATATTCCATCGTCGCCATCATTTACATTTCCCATTACATCTTCGGCCAGGTCGGCAAAATCAACAACAGAGTCGTCGATTGCCTTTTCGTATAAATCTTTATCCCAAATTTCGATAATGTTGACCGCCGATGACAGCACAACATCTTTGGTAATATTTCCAAAAACCACAAGGTCTTTCGGCACCAGAAGCCTTCCCATATTGTCAATTTCAACCACTTTTACACCGGCCGTAAAACGCCTGATGAAATCGTTATTCTTCTTGACAAAGCGATTCAGCTTGTTGATTTTCTGCATCATCAGATTCCATTCCGACATCGGGTAAAGTTCGAGACACTGCTGAAAGACAGAGCGCTTCAGGATGAAACCTTCGGCCAGCGAACCCGCAATTTGCTTTTTCAACGGCGCCGGAAGCATCAGCCTGCCTTTCGCATCAGCCTTGCATTCATATGTTCCGACAATCGTTTCCACAGCTCTGTTTTTGGATTGAAGCAAAAATATAAAATAAATTACCACATTTTACCACTTTCTACCACTTTGTTGATAAGTTTTACCACTTTAGCATCAGCAGGTTGCAATGAAAAGTAGCGAAACGAAAGACAGATTCGGTGACTGGAAGAAATTTCAGTAAATTGATATTGGAGCCAAACCCGTAATTGGAGAAGAACGTTCGGGCTGGTTCATTGGCCTTTAGAGTGTTAACATCTTTTTATCTGCCATATAAGATTGCTGTTAAAATATTTGATAAAGTCATATATTTGTGAGTAACTGAAACTTGCAGTAAAGCATGGAAAAAGACCTTATAAAAGACGGAAAATACCGATATTTTGAAGCCGGCGAAGGCACGCCAATCGTGGTTCTCCACGGACTCATGGGCGGACTTAGCAATTTTGACGGCGTTGCTGATTTTTTTCCTGAAAAAGGCTATAAGGTTATCATTCCTGAACTCCCGATATATAGTCAGAACATACTAAAAACTAACGTGAAGGCTTTTGCGAAATACGTCAAGGACTTCATCACATACAAAGGGCTTGAACGGGTTATCCTGCTTGGGAATTCCCTGGGCGGACACATTGCGCTTTACCACACCAAAATGTATCCGGAGAAAATGCTTGGCCTTGTGATCACCGGAAGCTCCGGACTTTATGAAAGTGCGATGGGCGACAGTTATCCGCGGCGCGGCGACTATGAATACATCCGTGAAAAGGCGCAGGACGTCTTTTATGACCCGAAAGTTGCGACGAAGGAAATCGTAGACGAAGTTTATACCGTGGCAAACGACCGGATCAAGCTGATCAAAACACTGACGATTGCCAAGAGTGCCATTCGACATAATATGGCGAAGGATTTGGCAAAGATGCATGTCCCAACCTGCATTATCTGGGGACGCAATGATAAAGTCACTCCGCCTGAAGTCGCGGAGGAATTTCACAAAAGGCTTCCGAATTCGTCACTTTACTGGATCGACAAGTGCGGACATGCCGCAATGATGGAGCATCCGGATGAGTTTAACGACTTGATGTACGGATGGCTTCAGAAGATTAACCTGAAGTAATATGAAAATTACAAGTGCCGAATTCATCATAAGCAACTCCGAAGTTAGTAAATGCCCGAAAGAGTTCCTTCCCGAATATGCTTTTATCGGCCGCTCCAACGTAGGAAAATCGTCATTGATCAACATGCTGACGAATCATAAAAACCTCGCAAAAACATCGGGAAAGCCGGGTAAAACCCAACTTATCAATCATTTCAAGATAAACAACAATTGGTTTCTGGTCGATTTGCCAGGCTATGGCTATGCGAAAGTCTCAAAAAAGACCAAAGCGGTTTTTCAGGAATTTATTACTGATTATTTTGAGGGACGGCAACAACTTGTATGCGCTTTTGTATTGATCGACATCAGGCACGAAGCCCAAAAGATTGACCTTGATTTTATGGCATACCTTGGGGAAAGCGAAATCCCGTTCTGCATAATTTTTACCAAAGCGGATAAGATCAGCAAGGTAAAAGTGGATTCCCATGTGGCAGCCTACAAAAAGCAGATGCTCGCAAACAACTGGGCTGAAATGCCGCATCATTTTGTCACATCATCGACGGAAACAACCGGAAAAGAGGAAGTGCTTTCCTATATTGATGAAGTCAACCAGGATGTTTTTAAAGGCGACAACGGCTTTTAAACTTACTCTTTCCCGCCAGTCAAGAAGTCTTACTTACCGCTATTTTTGAGTCAACTGCAGCTTCTCGGCAAAATAATCACAAAAATCCTTCATGGTATCGGCCATGGTTTCATCGCCAGTCGCGCGACGAAAAGTATCAGACATCGCCATCAGCGTCTGGTGGAAAAACAGCTTCATTTCATCTACAGGCATATCTTTGGTCCAAAGGTCTATTCGAAGCGTTTCTTTGGTATTGCTGTCCCAAACATTGAGCATAACAGCTTTTGCAGGCTCGCCTTCGATCCCGCCGTCTTTTGCTGTCCAGCTAAGTGTTTCGGGCACGCGGTTTTCGTCGAGTTCGATCTTGAATTTTATTTCGGATTGTTTGGTGTTTGTCATTATTTCTGGGGTTTGTATTTTGATCTTTCGAATATTGTACGGGCATCCAATTTCAGCATCTCCTGTAATGGAACATCATTGTTTTCCATGAACGACCTGACGATCTGCCAACCGAGCCACTGCCCGATCCGGCCTGGCGACTCATTGTCGATTTCGAGATAGAACTTTGAGAATGGCGCCGGGTTGATGAACCGGTTCGGAAGACGCGAATCCGTATCGTATAATAATTTTCCATCGATAAAATACCGCCAGATATAGGGCTCGTTCTCCTTCGACCATGTGATTTGCTCGGGCTTGTAGCCGATTTTTTCTGCATCGGAATAATCCGGAAGAAGCAGGTCTTTGAGATAAAGCTCTTTCCCATAAAATATCATTTCTGAAAGTAGGGTTTTATCCTGTGGCGGCGGTATCATCCTGAAGCCGAAACTTTCAGCAAGATCCGGAGCAATCTGACGCGGCTCGAAATTATGCTTCAGGTAATCAGGAAAAGTATAGAATTTATGTTCTTTCCCAAGGTAAAGCTCCAGGGAAATCAGCGCCAGGCTGTCGGCATAAATCGCTTTTGTGTTGTAATCCATTTCCGAAATCAATGTGATGACCTTAGGTGTCTTTGACTTTGGAAAATAATATTTGATGTGGCGGAAAAGATCTTCAAGTGCTGCTTTTTCGGTGTTGAAATCGGGAAATTTTTTTTGAACTTCTGTGTAAACTTCCCGCCAGATGGGATCGTTCATCTTTGAAAGCCATACCTGATCGTCGTTGCCCGGAAAGAAATAAGGATACTTCTTTTTGACCTCAGGCAGCTCTTCCGGCGGCGTTTCATAGAAGATTTTATCGAACCTTTCCACTGTAATATCCAGCGAAATTTCCTCCACAGCCTTCTCAGAACTGCGCTTTTTATCACATGCAGTTATTAGAATAAATAGGAAAAATAATATAAATTTTTTTTTCATTTCTTTGTCTAAATTAGCCCTGATGGTAGCGGCATCCTTTTATTGTTCGTCATCAGCACCCGATTTTAGCAGGCGGCTGAAGAACAATAAAAGATACAGCGGACAGCAGGAAAAAGCTCCAAAAAAAAACAAGTTCTCCCGGGTTGCAAATATCGGGAATAAATTCTTTGAAACCATATGCCAAAAACAAGCACTATCCAGGCCGAAAAGGTCAACGACTATATCGTAAACTGGCTGAAAGATTATGCAGTTAACGCAAAGGTCAGCGGTTTTGTTGTGGGCATTTCCGGAGGCGTGGATTCGGCTGTTACGTCGGCGCTTTGTGCCCAGACCGGACTTGATACGCTGTGTGTCGAGATGCCGATACATCAGGCAAAGAGCCATATCGACCGTGGTCGCGAGCATGTTGAAAACCTGAAGAAGCGTTTTGCAAACGTAAGTTGTGTGGAAGCCAATCTTACGAATGTGTTCGAGGCTTTTAAAAAGGAAGTGCCGGACGAAGCCGAAAATCCGAAACTGAACCTGGCACTTGCGAACACCAGGGCGAGGTTGAGGATGACGACTTTGTATTATTTCGCAGGTCTTCACGGGATGCTGGTTGCGGGAACAGGAAATAAGGTTGAGGATTTTGGGGTTGGATTTTTTACGAAGTATGGCGATGGCGGCGTTGATGTGAGTCCGATTGCCGATTTGATGAAATCTGATGTCTACGCGCTGGCAAAGTTCCTTGGAGTTCCGCGGTCTATTCTTTCCGCTGCGCCGACCGACGGTTTGTTTGGTGATGACAGGAGCGACGAAGACCAACTGGGCGCTAATTACGACGAGCTGGAATGGGCGATGACGGAAATGGAAAAAGGAAGCGACGGCAAATCGTTTTCAGGCCGGGAAAAAGAGGTATTTGATATCTACTCCAGGCTGAACAGGATGAACGGCCATAAAATGAACCCGATTCCGGTATGCCATATCCCGCCTGCATTTAAATAAAATTTTAACATTAGTTCAGGAACAGTATGCATTTTTTACTAACTTTACCTTTCCCCGAATCGGTAAACATTAAATTAAGATATTATGATTAACGTATGTTTAGCTGATAACTTTCCTGTTGTTCACTTTGGGGTGAAAGCTTATTTCAGGGACCATGCCGAGATAAATATCGTATCGAACGTCGGCAACTTCTTTATGATTCCGGAAGCGCTTAAAAATAAGGAAATCGACGTACTGATTATGGACCTCGAACTTGACGGGCTTACCAGCATTTATGAGGTCAAAGCCATCATCAAGAACCATCCGAAGACAAAAATTATAATCTTTACCAGCCTGTCTGAACAAATTTACGCGCCAAATGCAATCAAGTCGGGCGTGGCGGGATTTGTACATAAAACCTCCAAACTTGAAACCCTTGGAATAACGATTATGAAGGTTCATCAAGGCACTATCGTACTTAGCGATGCGATCAAGAGAAACCTTGCACTGATTGCGAAACAGAATAAAAGCGAGCGTTTATACCGCAAGCTTTCAAACCGCGAAATAGAAGTTCTCCGGTATTTAAGTGACGGAAAGAAAAACAATGAGATTTCCCGTATCCTGAACCTGAACGAGAAAACTGTAAGCACTTATAAACTCCGGCTGCTCACCAAATTGAACGTGACCAATCTCGTAGACCTTGTAAACAAAGCCAAAACCCTCGAAATCGTTTAACTATAGCGAGACATTACTCTTCCCAGTTTTTGCGAAAATGAATTGATCAGCCTGTAATAATCCATTGCCATGGCAAGCGACTCGCTATTGTCGGCACCGGTTTCTTTGGAAAGCGAGTTTTTGAGTTCATCGATGATACCGTTCACCAGGAACCAGCGAAGCGAAAGAATGGTTTCGGAAACATATTGACTCACCGTTTGGTCTTTTTCCTTTACAAATATCTGCCTGACCTCCCAATTGTGGAGGTTTTCTTTTTCTTCGTGCATCAGGATATCGGTAACTTCCTGCTGAAATCCTTCAGGAAGGCGCGCCAGATATTGCTCTGTTGAAAAAGTTTCCTGTTGGTTATAATAACTGATTAGGTCTTCATAAATTCCCTGAAATGTTGGATGCGCAAGTTCGACCTCATCTTCCTGAAGGCTCAGGTAAATGCGTTGGTAGACCTGGTATTCTTTTTTTTCCGTTGTTTCTACAACTTCACCTTCTTCGTTGGTCTTCAGCAATACGTCTTCGAATTCTTCGGTGCGGTTTCCGTAGAGCAGCAATATTTCAATAATTTTACGCTCAAGTTCATAAAGAACGTCGACTTTCTCCAACGGCTGCGGATTTTCATTCCGTACAACATCGAAAGCTTTACTTTCCTCTTTGAGTTTTTTGCCGGCCTCGGTAATGTCTTTCTGGACAAGCTGCGCCAGCGTGTTCACAAGCACCTGTTCGGAAATATCCATAATGCGTGAACATTCCTGGATGTAGATTTCACGTTGAATCCGGTCGGGGATTTTGGAAATACTCGTGACCATGTCGCGTATCAATCCGGCTTTCTTCACCGGATCGCCTGCCGCTTCATCAACTAAAAGGGATGCTTTGAACCGGATGAAATCTACAGAATTGCTCTCAAGATATTCAAGCAGTCCGCTTTGGGTATTTTTTCTTGCAAAACTGTCAGGATCTTCACCATTTGGAAAAGTGCAGACTTTTACATTCATGCCTTCTTCAAGAATCAGGTCGATTCCGCGCACGGAAGCCCGAAGTCCGGCCGCATCACCATCAAAAAGGACAGTGATATTTTTTGTAAGCCGGTTCACGAGCCTGATCTGATCGGGCGTAAGCGCCGTTCCTGAAGACGCGACAACGTTTTCAATTCCGGACTGGAACATCTGGATCACATCTGTATAACCTTCAACGAGGTAACAATTGTCTTGTTTGGCGATGGCCTGCTTGGCATGATAAATTCCGTAGAGGACTTTACTTTTATGATAGATGTCGCTTTCGGGCGAGTTCAGGTATTTAGCCGCTTTCTTATCGGCTCCCAAAATCCTGCCGCCAAAACCAAGCACACGGCCTGACATGCTTTGGATGGGGAACATCACGCGGCCGCGAAAACGGTCGATCAGGCGTTCTTCCTTATTGATTGTGAGCCCGGTGCTTTCAAGAAATTCAAGTTTGTAGCCTTTTCCGAGCGCTTCTTTTGAAAACACATCCCAGGCTTCAGGAGAATAACCCAGTCCGAACTTTTTAATGGTTTCGTGCGTAAACCCGCGTTCTTTGAAGTATGTGTAGCCAATGGCTTTGCCTTCTTCGGAGTTCAAAAGCGTATCGTGGAAATATTTTTGGGCAAATTCAGAAACGAGGTACATGCTTTCGCGCACATCGGCACCGGCTTTTTCCTCGTCAGTTATTTCGGTTTCCTCAATGGCAATGTTGTATTTCTTGGCAAGGTAACGAATGGCTTCCGGATAAGTGAAATGCTCGTGTTCCATGATAAAAGCGATGGCATTTCCGCCTTTTCCCGAACTGAAATCCTTCCAGATCTGCTTTACGGGAGAAACCATGAACGATGGCGTGCGCTCGTCAGAAAACGGGCTCAATCCTTTGAAGTTGCTTCCTGAGCGCTTGAGCTGAACGAAATCGCCAATGACTTCCTCCACGCGCATGGCGTCAAATACAGTATCTATGGTGGCTTTTGAAATCATGAGTAGGCAAATATACGAAGTAGATTTTTGACCGAAGTCGGGATATTGCTCGGGCAGCGGATTTCTAAGCTGTTTTCGGAAGAAGATATATGTTGTGGTGTTAAAAAGCCCTAGCCGTGATGGAAGCGGCATCCTTTTTTGCGGCGCAGCGCAGCGGAGCCGCAAAAAAGATACAGCGGACAGCGCGAAAAGCTTCAAAAAAAAAGCGCTCCGTTCCCGAAGCGCTTCCACTCTATAACTAACCCAGTAACCTAATTAAAATCGAAACGAATGCCAAATGAAATGTTGTTTTGCTCGACCACATTATCCTCAAACAGCGGATTCAGGTCGTATTTTACATAAAGGCTCATGTGTTCCCAGCCTATGTAAGAACTCAATCCATAAATAAAATCGTTTGCATTGAAGTCGCCTTTGGTCCTTTCTTCTACTTTATCGCCATCGACTTCATAGCGCAACACTTGCTTTGATTTGATTCTCGCGCCGCCGTAACCGCCGATCCCGAAACGGAATCCTTGCTGTTTCCTGAATGCATGCCCGTCTTTTGGCTTCCCGAAATCAAATTCAAGGTGAACCGGCACGGAAATGTAAACGTTGCGAAGGCGTGAGTGCTTGAGGTCGACATCGGCTTCCACGAGGTAAGTCTGATCACCATCGGCAACATGGTAGCGGTTTTCTGTCGGACGCAGGTTGTTGTACATTAATGAGAGTCCGTATTTTGCCTGCAAAAGATTGCTTTTATTGAGGATTCTTGTGGTCCATGTCAATCCCCATTCGTAGAATGCCGATTGGTTGAACTTATAATCTGAGTGTGAAATGTTGCCATCGGTAAGGACGTTGTTCCAGCCTGTCGCAAAAACGAATTGCGAAGTTGTCCTTGAGTCGCCCCGCAATGTGTCGCGGCGTGCGCTTTCCTTGAACTTGTCCTTGAACGTGATTGGTGCGCTGATCGCAATGCTGTATCGCCCGGTTGTATCCTGTTCTTTTATTTTTCCGTCGACTTTGTCTTTGACGAGTTGGTTGAGTTCAGATTGTGCGGCGGCTACACGGTTTTCAATGCTTCTGGCGCGGTTTTCGGCAAGTTTTAGTTTTCGCTCATCGGCCTGTGTGTTTGTGAGCGAGCCGCTTTCTAGTTGCTTGTTGACTTCCTCAACCTCTATCTTAAGGGCTGCTTTTTCTTCTTTTGTGATGTTTTCGATCTTTTCGGAAATGGCTTTGGCGCGTTCCTCAAAGGTTTGCTGTGCTGTTGCCTTGCTCAGAAAAAGGCATAGCGATGCGGCTAAGTAAATTGTAAAATTTCTCATGGTGTTTAGATTAGATGATGATTAATGATTAAAACTCTCTGATTATTCGTCGTTGCGGGTTGCGAGGGCAACTTTTACGGTTTTGTAGTTCTTCTTTACGTTTTTGATGACTTTCTCGCGGAACGTCAGCTCAAGTTCGCCGTCGACTTGTGAAAGCAATGAATTGGGATCGATTTTTACTGAAGGTTTGGCTTCTTCGTTCCGGGTTGGTTTATCCACTGCCGCCAGAAGCTCGTCAACATTGACGGCAGGGGAATCGACCTGATTATGATTGATGATTGATGATTTTTGTTGTACAGAAGGTTCGTTTGAAGCAAGCTGCATATTTTGTGTAACCTGCTGCAGGACCTGTGGCTTCCCTTGTTTTACAGAAGTCGGAATTTTTTCTTCTGTTACCGGCTCGGATGCAACAGCTTCGCCTGCTTTAATGTGGTCTAACGGAGTCGTTCCTTCGCGCTGTGTTCTTTGTTCTTTTACGGGTGCATGGTCTTCTGTTGCTACCGCGTTATCATTTTCTTTAATGTTTTCTTGTTGGTTGAAAAACAGGGTTCCCATCAGCAGCACGCCCAAGACTGCGGCGGCGATATAAAGCCAGGTGAAACTGCGTTTTGGTTGTTTTTCTTCCGCGACGGTAAGCATCACATCGAGCCTGTCCCAAGCTCCGGCTGAAGGATCGATTTCGCGGGAGTTTAATTTTTCCCGTACATCTTTTTCAAATTTATTCAGTGCCATTTTGATAATTCTTTTGTAGGTTAACCTGCTCCTGCAAAATGCGTCTTGCATGCGAGAGCTGTGATTTGGAAGTGCCTTCGTTTATTCCCAGCATTTCGGCAATTTCCCTGTGTTTGTAGCCTTCGATCGCGTATAAATTGAAGATCATCCTGTAGCCGTCGGGCAGGCTGTCGATAAGCGACTGGATGTCGTCTACGCTCATTCCGCTTTCGATGTTGTTGAATGTGTCTTCCTTGTAATATTCGTCTTCGAGAAAACTGACTTTTTTTTGTGCCCTGATGAAGGAAATGCATTCATTCACCATTATCCGTCTGATCCAGCCTTCAAAGCTTCCTTTGTTTTCAAAGTTTTTCAGGTTGGTGAAAACTTTCATGAAAGCGGTGATCATCAAATCCTCAGCATGATGAACATCTTTGACATACTGTCGGCAAACGCTCAACATTTTGGGAGCATATTTCGAGTAGATCTTATGCTGGGCATGGCGGTTGTTACCCTGCGCCAGCCCGATAAGTTCATTTTGCTCCTGATGTAAATCGATTACTTTCAAAATCCTTCAATTGGTTTTCTAATGGTATAGACGGAAAGAGATAAAAAATGGTTGTACGGCAATATAAAAAAAGGTAAAAAAAATTATAATACCTTGAAATACAGCAGCAAATGTCAGTATAAAAAGTTTTAAATTTTTCTTTCAATGACGTAATTCACCATCAATGTCAGTGCTGATTTATAAGAAGATTCAGGATATTTATAAAGAATTTCAAGTGCTTGCCTACGGAATTCGTGCATTTTTTGCTCTGCATACTGCAACCCGTTCTTTCGTTTTACAAAATCGATGACCTCACGAACACGTTTCCTGTCTTTGTTGTGGTTTTTAATGGAATTGATGAGCCAGCTCTTTTCATTTGCAGAAGATTGGTTCAGCACATAAATCAGAGGAAGCGTCATTTTCTGCTCCTTGATATCAATTCCTGTAGGCTTTCCGATGGCATCTTCCGTATAATCGAAGAGATCGTCCTTGATCTGGAAAGCCATACCGATGAGTTCGCCGAACAACCGCATGTCTTCCACCTTTGCATCATCATCAAGCACAGAACGCGCCCCGAGCGCACAGCATGAAGCAATCAGTGTCGCGGTTTTCTTCCGGATGATTTCATAGTAAACCTCTTCATCGATATCAAGCCGGCGTGCTTTCTCGATCTGCAGCAGCTCGCCTTCGCTCATTTCACGTACTGCAACCGAGATTATTTTCAGCAGGTCAAAATCGCCATGATCTATCGAAAGCAGTAAGCCTTTACTAAGCAGGTAATCGCCTACCAGAACTGCAATTTTGTTTTTCCAGAGCGCGTTTATGGAGAAGAATCCGCGGCGGCGGTTGCTGTCGTCAACAACATCGTCATGCACAAGTGTTGCGGTATGAATAAGTTCAATGACCGACGCGCCACGGTATGTCCGTTCGTTTACATTTCCTCCTGAAAGCATTTTCGCCGTAAGAAAAACGAACATCGGACGCATTTGCTTGCCTTTGCGGTTTACGATGTAATAGGTGATCCGGTTTAGCAGCGCCACAGGTGAAACCATTGATTCGAGGAACTTCTTTTCGAAAAGTTCCATTTCACTTGCGATGGGCTCTTTTATTTGTTCGGTGATTTTCATCCTGAGCCCAAAGATACTACAATAAAGGAAATGTTAGGTTTTGTTCGCCAACTGCCCGCAGGCTGCGTCGATGTCTTTTCCGCGGCTGCGGCGTACTTTGACTACGATATCATTGGCTTCAAGGGCATTGATATAGGCATTGATCGATTCTTCGGAAGCCTGTTGAAAATCGCCATTATCAGTAGGATTGTATTCAATGAGGTTGACTTTACACGGAACATATTTGCAGAATTTCACCAGCGCATCAATCGAAGCTTTATTGTCGTTGATATTTTTCCAGACGACATATTCATAGGTAATTTTACTTCGCGTTTTCATGTACCAATACTCGAGCGCTTCGCGGAGTTCGGCCAGCGGGAAGTTTTTACTGAAAGGCATGATTCCGCTTCGGATGTCGTCAATCGCGGAATGAAGCGATACGGCAAGCCTGAATTTCACCTCGTCATCTGCCAATTTTCGGATCATTTTCGGAATTCCTGATGTTGAAACTGTAATCCGCTTCGGCGACATGCCCAATCCGTCGGGGGCCGTTATTTTTTCGATGGCTTTCAATACATTATTGTAGTTCATCAAGGGTTCGCCCATTCCCATAAATACAATGTTCGACAACGGTCGGTTGTGGTAATGCCGGCTTTCATTGTCGATAGCAACAACCTGATCATAGATTTCATCAGGATTGAGGTTACGCATTCTTTTTAGTTGTGCTGTCGCACAAAAATTACAGTCGAGGCTGCAGCCAACCTGACTGGAAACGCATGCGGTAGTTCGCTTTTCTGTGGGAATCAGTACCGATTCAACTACGAGTCCGTCATGAAGCCGTACTGCATTTTTAACCGTGCCGTCGGAGCTGCGCTGCATCTGGTCGACGCGGATGTGGTTGATGACAAAATTCGATTCAAGCATTTGCCGGGTCGATTTGGAGAGATTCGTCATGTCTTCAAAAGAATGTGCGCCTTTGCTCCACAGCCATTCATAAACCTGATTGCCGCGAAATGCCTGATCGCCGTTGTTCGCGAAAAACTCACGCAACTGCTCACGGGTTAAGGCTCTTATATCTTTTTTGGTTTCCACCGCGCAAATTTACGGCTTATAAACGGATTTAAAGATTTGATATTTTGGTAACTTTGGGAAAAAAGACAGTTATGCATTTTATTTCTGAAGAACTGGAAAATTATATTGAGCAGCATTCCGAAAACGAACCCGACCTCCTTGCGGAACTCAATAACGAAACACATCGTAAAATCCTGCAGCCGAGAATGCTCAGCGGCCATTTTCAGGGACGGCTTCTGAGTATGCTGTCGAAACTCATCCGGCCATCGAATATTATTGAAGTCGGCACTTATACGGGATATTCAGCATTGTGTTTATGCGAAGGGCTTGTGGAAAACGGTGTCCTTCATACCATCGACAACAACGAGGAATTGTATGATTTTCAGCGAAAGTATTTCGAGAAGTCACCTTACGGCGGAAAGATTGTTCAGCATCTCGGAAATGCACTTGAGATTATTCCCGATCTCGAGGTCATGTTTGACCTTGCTTTTATTGATGCCGACAAAGAAAACTACATCAATTACTATGAGATGATCCTGCCGAAAATGTCGAAAGGCGGAATTATTTTATCTGACAATGTCTTGTGGAGTGGAAAGGTGCTGGAGCCGGTGAAAGAAAATGATAAGAGTACGAAAATACTTCTTGAATATAACCGACTTCTGAAAGATGATCCGCGTGTAGAAACAGTTTTGCTTCCGGTGCGCGATGGATTAAATGTTAGTCGGGTGGTCTAAATTTTCTTTCTCCGCCGGAAATATTTTATCCCGAGAGATCTGGTAAATTTTGTACATCAGCATTGACATCAGGATTCCCCAGATATAGCCGCAAACAATGTCGAGCGGATAATGCAGCCCGAGGTAAATCCGGCTGTAGGCAAAGATGAACGGCCAGATAAAGATAAATCCCATGTATTTTATGTACGGACGCAACACGCGGAACAGGAACATTGCAACCGCCATCGAATTGGCTGCATGTCCTGAAAAGAAACTGAACGATTTTCGCGACTGCACGATCCGCATGATGTGTGAAAGCTCGGGATTATTGCCCGGACGAAGTCGCTGGAAGTGATTTTTGATGAAATTCGTGCTTTGATCTGTGATGGTCAGAAGCAATGTAATCAACACTACGAGAAGCAGCACGTGCCGCCATCCGAGATGTTTTACAAGAAGATAAAGGATTATTGCAAATACCGGAACCCAGCTTACCTGCTTTGTGATGAGCAGCCAGAAACCATCGAAAGTTTCAGAGCCAAGGCTGTTGAGAAAAACAAAAAGTTCCTGGTCGAGTTTAAGCAGCTTTTCGATCATGGTCAGCCTTGCCTTTTAACAGTGCCGTCAATGGGTTCTACTGCAGGCGAATCTGCTGCGGAAGCATTGATATCCTGATCAATTTTTGTAAAATCCTGCTTAAGTTGTGTAATTTCCGATTTTATGCCGGTCGCATCAGCCGAATCCTGGACCACTTTATTAAAGCCTTCTTTGGCCTTTTGAATCTCTTCAGAAATCCCACCCGTGAGCGTATTCATGTCGAGACCGCTTTCCGCAGCGCTGTTCCTGATATCGCTTTTAATTTCATTGGTGGCATTGCGGAGTTGCGCCATGCCTTTTCCAAGCGTACGCGCCATCTCCGGGATTTTATCAGATCCGAAAAACATCAGGATGATGAATATAATGAACAGGAATTCTCCTCCGCCGATACCAAACATAACTTCAGACTTATTGGTGAAGAAGCAAAGGTACAAAGCCATCTACTTCATGCTTGACAAATTAACAATAAATTTAGGCTAGTCGAACTTTGATTTGACTTCGGTTTTAGGCCAGGTGTTGTTGCTCGTATCAATATCTGCCGTTTCAAGCTTTGGGTCGACGACGATCTTCCTGACTTCCTTTTGGGTTGCGAAAGTGCGTGTGACAGCGGCATCGCTGAGTCGCCATATTTGTGCGGGGAAAGTTTGCGTTTCGGTGGTTCCGTCGGCATAGGTCAGTTCCACAATAAGCGGCATGACCAAACCCCCGGGCTTGTTGAATGTCACCTGGTAAAAATACTTCGGGTTGGTGAGTTTCGCCCTTTCTTCCGCATTGAAATTCGCCTGGATATATTCATCAAACGTTTTGATGTCTTTAACATCAAACGCTTTGTTCATCGCCGGTTTATAACTTTCACTGCCTTCTGCCACCATATAGACCATTGGCCCGCCGTTTACCAACCTTTTACGCCTTGTGGATTGCGGGGCCTGAACATTTTTCGGCGCTTCAGTACTGACAAAATATTGCTTAACATCTTTGATCCCGATGTCATTGAAGTCGGTCGTATAGAACCAGCCGCGCCAGAACCAGTCGAGATCAACTCCGGAAGCATCTTCCATCGTCCTGAAGAAATCCTCCGGCGTCGGATGCTTGAATTTCCAGCGGTTGGCATACATCCTGAAGGAATAATCAAACAAATCCCTTCCCATGATGGTTTCACGGAGTATGTTTAATCCTGCGGCAGGTTTTCCGTAAGCGTTGTTCCCAAATTGGCGGATGCTTTCTGAATTGGACATGATCGGTTCTAGCCCGCGTTGGTCGCCGCTCATGTAAGGAACGATCAGCCTTGCAGGCCCGCGGTCAACAGGAAACGTTGCTTCCCATTCGATTTCAGCCAGATATTCAAGAAAAGTATTTAGGCCTTCGTCCATCCATGTCCACTGGCGTTCATCCGAATTGACGATCATTGGGAAAAAGTTATGGCCGACTTCATGGATAATTACGCCCATCATACCGTATTTTATGCGGTCGGTGTACTTTCCTGATTCATCGGGGCGGCCGAAATTCCAGCAGATCATCGGATATTCCATTCCCTGATCCTGTGCATTTACCGAAATGGCTTTTGGATAAGGATAATCGAAAGTGTGGCTGGAGTAGCTTTTTAAAGTATGCGCAACAATCCTGGTGGAATATTCTTCCCACAGCGGATTGCCTTCTTTTGGATACAGTGAAACCGCCATGACATCTTTACCGCCAAGCTTCACTGCCATCATATCGCAAATGAATTTCCTAGACGTTGATATTCCGAAATCACGTACGTTTTCAGCTTTGAATTTCCATGTTTTCTTCTTGTCGGAAAAGCCTTTTTCGGTTTTCTCTGCTTCTGACTGCGTGACGATAATAACCGGCTTGTCGTATGATTTCTCTGCCTGCTGATAGCGTTTCATTTGTTCGGCAGTGTATACTTCGGCACGGTTCTGCAAAACTCCGGTTCCGTCAAGGAAATGGTCGGCCGGAACAGTGATATTCACTTCAAAATTACCGAAAGGAAGCGCAAATTCGCCACTTCCCCAAAACTGCATGTTCTGCCAGCCTTCTACATCATTATAAACCGCCATCCGCGGATAGAACTGCGCCAGGACATAAAGATTATTGCCGTCTTTGTCGAAATGTTCATACCCTGAACGTCCGCCTTCTTTCATGTAATTGTTGATGTTGTACCACCATTTAATCGAAAAAGTATATTTTTCGCCATGCTTTAACGGCTTGTCAAGGTTGATTCGCATCATGGTTTCGTTAACCGTATATGATAACGGTTTTCCGGCAGCATCTTTTACATAGTCAATATTAAATCCGCCATCAAACCGCGGTTCCATGTATTTTCTGGCAAAGCCACCGGCGCTTATCATCTGATCGGGAAAAGTATTTTCGACAAGCGGCGTTTTCGAAGTACGCGCCATCTGGTTCTGCTCAAGCTGGAGCCAAAGATATTCGAGTGATTCTTTGGCATTGTTTGTATAAGTGATGGTTTCGGTACCTGAAAGCTTTGTGTTTTTATCGTCCAGCTCGATGTCCATTTTATAATCGGCTTGCTGCTGGTAATATTCAGGGCCCGGAGCGCCCGATGCAGTGCGGTACATATTTGGCGTTGCCAGCAGGTCGTACATCTGGCGGAACTTATTTGTATCGGTACTGCCGGCCTGCTTAGGTGTCGCATCCTGCGCAAATGTGGCGACAGATATTGCAAGCGAGAAGAGAATGCTAATTTTTTTCATAACTGAGATCGTTTGATCTAATAAAGTTAATTATTTCGGCTTAATAATTAATTGTGCCCGAAGTTGTTTCGGAAGTTAGCAACATGCTGTCTTTCCTGCCATAAACGGTTGTTTGTATGATGTTCTGCTGTTCTGTTACAAGTTCGGTAAGGATTTTATTGTGAACTTCCAGCGATTTTATTTTCGGGATGTCGCGGCAGCCCAGATAACAAATAAGGACATTGTTTTCAAGTTCCGTTGTAAAGAGTGTCAGCGCAGCAGTTTTCCCATTCACTTTCATATAAAAGTGTTCGGAAATGTAGCTTTTTAACTTTGCAACATCGTCAGCGGATTGATTGGCCTCGCCAAGAAAAGTCTTCTGTTTGTACTTTTTCTCGAGTGCATTGTTGAGATCATCAACGAAGATCCGGGAAATCACCTGGATCATTTTCTTGTCCTCGGCATATTTAACCTGGTGGATCGCAACATAAAATTTATGCGGGGCGAATGCCGTACTGACAAACGATATGACAATCCAGCAAAATAAAAATTTCAGTTTCATTGTTGTAAAACTATCATTTATTTACAAATTCCCGATGTGCCGCTAAAAGAAACTCAAGTAATTCGAGATCCCGGCCGCGGTTAAATATGGACAGGTCTGGATTTTTTGCGGCACAAAAATCCAAAAACATTAATGATTCGTGCGGCGTGAGCTTCAGCGTCTTCATAAAGAATTCCGCACTATATCTTTGGGTTGCCGCCTCTTGAAAAGAAGAATACCCGATGGTTTTTTCTTTTTTCTTAGGCTGATGCTTAATAATACCGGATAATAATAATTCTACTACCCCGAACAAATCAACCCCTGTGAGCTGACTTTCCATAACCGGCATTACATTGAACCGTGGCCGACTTTTTTCATCATCAGGAAAATCCCTTTCAATTTTTGCCGCCGAGACAATCATCGATCTCAATACCTCCAGGGTGTCGATTTTTTTGGGGATATGCCTGCTGTCGCGGCTGAGATCGCCAGACAACCGGTAACGCGGTATAACAATTTCTTCCAGTTTATAAATCTCGGGCTGGAGTTTAATCTCTACTCCGGTTTCAAAATGCTCCCGTCGAACTATAAGCTCGAAAACCTTAAACGACAAGCCGCCTATAACAATTGTATCGCCTTCGTTGGCCGCGATCTTGAAATCTCCGTTTGCTGCACTTAAAGTGCTTTTCTGATTGGCTTGATTGATAATAAATACGTCGGTTGCCGGATAGGTATCTGAGACCAATGTTCCATGCAAAAGATTCTGTGACGCAACGACCACAGGAAACACCACAAAAGCAAACAGGAAATTACTTTTCATTTTCGATGAGTTTCAGGTATTCGACCGCAAGCTCACCGATTAAAAAAGTCGCCATTGTCTGGTTCCTGTTATTTACTGCGGAGGCAAATTTTGAATTTTCAACAATATAAAAACAGAATCCGGAAACATATTCCTGTGGAATCTTTAGCCTTTCGGTAAAAAATCCCGATTCAAACATTTCTTCTATCTTTCCCAAAAGGATTTCTTTGCGCTCGATCTTAACTTCCTTTTTCAGCATTGCTGTGCGGCCGGAAATCGCATTGATCACACCGTCAAGACTTGCCCCCGGCCCGATTCCCATATACCCGCTTGCGGTTTGAAGCTTTCTTTCTGCAGGCGTATATTTTTTTTGACCTCTGGGAATTATGCCGAGGGCTTCAGCATTAATATTTTTATACCTGATGATTTTTACTTCTTCAAGCTGCGTTATCATGGCTTCCATCGGGACAAACAGTAATTCCTTCTCAAAATCAGAGGAAGCAACCGCTACTTTTTTGCCTTTAAACTGCACTGCAGAAAACATCAATGTATCACCTTGTTTCGCATAGATTGAAAAATATCCGCCTTTTTCACTGGCAACTGTTTTGTCGGTTTGAAGGTTAGATATATAAATTCCGTCGAGTTCTGTAAGTGCTGAGGTGATTTTCCCGTTTAGGATTCGGCGCGGCGTTTCCTGTGCCTGCAAAACCGAGACAGAAAGAAGAAGAAAAAGAAAAGTAATTTTAGCCATGAGGTTCTTGTACGGCGGTAAAAGTATCCGGTAACGTTCCAAATTAATTACTAAGGCGTTAATAATTTTTTGTTAATAGAAAATCAGTGGCTTCCGCCTTTACGGAATAATTTAAATTTGCCTAAAGAATCCTTATGAAGAAAATGATTATTGCAAGCACGTCAACACTTCACGGCGGTGCTTATCTCGAATACGTTATGCCGGAGCTACAGGTCCTTTTTACAGGATGCACGGAAATCATCTTTGTTCCTTATGCCAGACCGGGCGGAATAACACATGATGATTATACCAAAAGAGCCGCTTCTGCCTTTGAAAAGATCGGGATTTCGGTGAAAGGCCTGCATGCTTTTGATGATCCTGTTGCAGCAATACGTTCGGCGGACGGAATTTTTACCGGCGGCGGCAATACCTTTTTACTTGTAACCGAATTATACAGGAACAATGTTATGGATGTGATTGCCGAAGTTGTGAAAAATGGGATTCCATATTTCGGAAGCAGTGCCGGCAGCAACATTACTGGATTGACGATGCAGACGACCAACGATATGCCTATTGTTTATCCACCTGATTTTACGACACTGGGACTGATTCCATTTAACCTTAACCCGCATTACCTCGACGCCGACCTGCAATCGAAACACATGGGCGAAACCCGCGAAACCCGGATTAAGGAATTCCACCAATTCAACACTATTCCGGTTTTGGGATTGCGCGAAGGCAGTTGGCTTGCAGTAAACGGGGAAGAAATTGTATTGAAAGGAAGTTTAAGCGCCCGGCTGTTCCGGCAGAATATGGAGGCTGAGGAACTGCAGGCGGGAAGTAATCTTGAATGGATTGGTGGATGATGCTGGAGGCCGCGTGAGGGATTGCAATGGAAATCCTTTTTTGGCGAGGGACGAGACAAAAAAGATTGGAATGGAAAGCCCGACCCGCAGGGTCACGCCATAGCTAAACTTAAAACCAAAAAAAAATCCCGAACAAATGTTCAGGATTTTGGAGCGGAAGACGAGGCTCGAACTCGCGACAACCAGCTTGGAAGGCTGGAGCTCTACCAACTGAGCTACTTCCGCATTGTGAGGTGCAAATATAAATAATAAGTTTTCTTCATTGCAAATTTTTTTCTGGGAAAAACAAGGCTTTTTTGAAAGCGGGCTGATTTACATTTAATTACATGATTATGACCGACATCAGGAGAATATCATCAACTGAAACCTATCCTGTGAGGCATCCTGTATTGCGACGGGGAAAGCCTCTGGAAACGTGCAGGTTTGAAGGCGACGAGCGGGCTTCGACCGAACATTATGGCTTATTTGACAATGGTGAACTTACCGGTGTTGCCTCGCTGTTTGAAACCCGGAGCAGTTATTTTGCAGAGGAAAATCAGGCTCAGCTTCGTGGTATGGCCGTACTTGAATCACATCAGAAGAAAGGTTTTGGGGAGAAACTGGTGCGATTCGCGGAAGAACAGGCTAAAGCTAAAGGCGCATCGCTTATGTGGTTTAACGCCCGGATCATCGCTGTTCCTTTTTATGAAAAATGCGGTTACTCCATTATTGGCGACCCATTTGACATAGGCGACATAGGCGAGCATTTCGTCATGTTTAAACGGTTGTAAATTCAGGAAGAAAAAGCTTTTGGCAAACTGAAAAATTGCCTAACTTCACAAGTGCCAGCATCATTTGGCCATGAAAATCTGCGTCTTTATATTAATTCTCTTTTCAAGTTCCGGTATTGCTGCAGTTATTCCGGAAAGCAACTCCATAGATAAAAATAACGCTCGTTTTAATGATGTTTTGACACATGTCGACTCGACTACAGTAATCCGGTACAACAATCCGCTGCTTCTTGCCTTTTACAGGAAAACCGGTTTCGAGACGTCTTGGGACAAAGATGAAAACCGGCAGGCGCTGATCAGCATTATTTATGAGTCAGCACGCGACGGCCTGAATCCTGAAGATTATAACATTGGGAACATTATATTAACAGAACGAACATTTATCCGTTTATCTGAAGCCGAAAAGACCGAATATGATATCCTGCTTACGATTTCTGCCCAAAAATACCTTCGGCACCTCACGAAGGGAAAACTGAATCCTAAAAAAATTTATCACAATTGGGATTTGCCTGAAAACACTATTGATGTCAATGAAAATATTCTTGCCGGGATTTCAGGGGATTCGCTGTCAGCAGTTTTTCATAATTGCAGGCCAAAGCACGCGATGTATTCGAAGCTGATGAAATCGCTGACACTAATCAACATTTATCCGAAGGATAATTTAAAATTCATCGACACCAAAGACCGGAAGCTGAAAAGAAACAATTATGATTCGGTGATGATCGACATTAAAAAGCGGCTCATGTATTGGAAAGACATGCCGCCGAAGAAGAAACTCACGCCTGTTTATGATGCCGACACTTTCAAAGCTGTAAAAAAATTTCAGGCAAGACACGGCCTCGCAGCCGATGGGGTCATTGGAAAGCAAACCGTTGAAGCATTAAATATAACTCGGGAACAGCGGCGACGGCAGATTATTTCCAATCTTGAAAGATGGCGCTGGTTTCCGCGCGACATGGGAGAACACTACTTCATTGTAAATATTCCCGAATATGTGCTGACAGTCGTAAAAAACAACGACACGATTACCCGAAAAAAAGTAGTTGTTGGAAAGGAAGACAGGATGACGCCGGTATTGTCGTCAATTTTCAGCGAAATTATTTTTAACCCGACGTGGACAATTCCGCCTACGATTATCAGGGAAGATCTTGTTCCCGATGCCCGGAAAGACAGGAATTATTTCACCAAAAAAGAAATCACGATTTATGACTTCAGCGGAAATATAATCGCGCCGGAAGACTGGCAACCCGCAAAAGCTAAAAATTACAGGTATGTGCAAAGTCCGGGTCGGCACAATTCACTTGGCAGTGTTAAGTTCAATTTTCCGAACAACTATCTTGTATACCTTCACGATACCAATATCAAAAGCCTTTTCTGGAAAAGCAACCGCTCATTAAGTTCAGGATGTACGCGGGTAGAAGATCCGCTTGAATTGGCCGCTTACATGCTGGACGATCCTGAGTGGACGCCGGAAAGAATTTCAGAAGTCATCGAAGCCAAAGAAACGAAAACCGTCAGTCTAAAAGAGAAAATCGCCTTACACCAACTGTACTGGACAGCATGGAGTGAAGGCGATATATTAGTTTTCCGGGAAGACATTTATGATCTTGACCAGAAATTATATGAACGATTAAGAAAGTGAGCTTGTTTTTGAAACGCTTCTGGATGGATGATAAATGTAAAGGCATGATTTGCCCTTGATCATGTTGATGATTTTTGATGTCATCTCCACCGGAATTGCAGGACAGCCCAGGCTTCTTCCCAGTCTTCTGTGGTTTTTGATGAAAGATTCAGACACATAGTCGGCGCCATGCATAACAACGGCGCGGTTTCTTGCATTGTCGTTTACCCCTTTTTCTAGCCCATCCAACTTTAACGACATGCCGTGCTTCCCGGTATAAATTTCACCTGTAGTGTATAATCCGAGGCTGCTTTTAAAAGACTGGCCTGCGTTTGAGAAGCTGTTTGCAAATTCATCACCGGTATTGCGTCCGTGTGCGACAAGCGAGTTGAAAAGGATCTTATTGTTCGAAAGGTCGATGACCCATAGCCTTTTTGAATTTGACGACATGCTGAAATCAACCAGTGTCAGCAAATTCTTCTTTACCAATCCTTTAGCTTTCAGTTTATAAAACCCTTCAAGGGCTTTTTTGAAACTTTCTGACTTTGGCATCGCAAAGTTTCCGGCATTCAGGCTGTGATAAATCATATCGGCCTCTGCTTCAAAAGACGTTTTTTCATTGACAACAACCGCAGTGTATTTTGGAGTGGCTGTTTTGTGTTGTGTACCTGAGGTAAATGACGTTAAAAATAATGCGAGTAGCGGAAGAATTTTGTAAATCATTGGTTTTCTTAAGGTTAATTACTTAGACTTGGGGAGCCAAAAATATTAAATTAAAAATTTAGAACAAATTTCAGCATAAAAAAAATACGTTCATCGGCCAAAGGCGAAAAGCGTATTTAATTTTGCGGCGGTTTGGCAAACTCTGTGCCAAGAGCCATAAATTCCGGAGAATTAATAACATAACGTTAGTAATTTACAATTATTGCATTCGCAGTTGCTTATGTAGAGATAATATTTACTTTTGTCGACGAACTACGGATATGTCGAGAGAAATCTACCTTCTTTTAATGCTTGTTTCTGCCCTTTCTTACGGGCAGAAAAAAACCGTACAGGCAAAACGCACCTCTGAAAGCATTAGTATCGACGGGCAACTCACAGAACCAATATGGGAAAATGCACCCATTGCGACCGACTTTATCATGTTTGCGCCCGATAACGGCAAACCCATCAGCCCGGAAAAAAAAACTGATGTAAAAATCCTTTACGACGACAACGCAATTTACATCGGCGCAGTCATGTTTGATGATGAACCTGCAAAAATGCTCAAGGAAATGACACAGCGCGACGATTTCGGGAGTGCGGAACATTTCGGCATATTCATCAACGGCTTTAACGACGGCCAACAGGAATTCCGCTTTTTTATAAGTTCAGCCGGCGTGCAGATGGATTGCGTAGCCACGGATGCTTTCGGCGAAGATTTTTCATGGGATGCGATATGGGCCGGAAATGTAAGCATAACCGACTTCGGATGGGTTGCAGAAATTAAGATCCCGTATGCCGCGCTTCGGTTTTCTGAGGAGCAAAAGCAAACCTGGGGCGTCAATTTCTATCGGGAATTCCGTCGTGACAGGTATCAGTACAGTTGGAACCACATCGATACAAAAATTGAATCAGAACTCACCCAAGCAGGAATCCTCGAAGGCATTGAAAATATCGAACCGCCGACAAGGTTGTTCTTTATTCCGTACACTTCGTTTTATGCGGATCAGGTGAATAACGATACTGAACTTACAATGAAAGGCGGGCTTGACATTAAGTATGGCATCAACGACTCATTCACACTCGATGCCATTCTCATCCCTGATTTCGGACAAACGCGCTACGATAATGTTGAGCTCAATCTTGGCCCGTTTGAACAGCAATTCAATGAAAATCGCCCCTTTTTTACGGAAGGAACCGATTTATTCAACAAAGGCGAACTTTTGTATTCGCGCAGGATAGGCGGAAGCCCTTCGTTATTTGTCACCACAAATGACGAAGACCTGACGGTTTCCAATCCCGCAACGGTGGATTTGTTCAACGCCATAAAAGTTTCAGGACGCACAAAAGGCGGACTCGGAATCGGGTTTCTCAATGCCGTGACCAAAAAAGCTTATGCAACGGTGCGGTATAATTCAACAAACGAAACCGAAAAAATCCTGGTGGAGCCGGTTGCCAATTATAATGTCCTTGTATTCGACCAGCGTTTTAATAAGAACTCCTCTGTCTCGTTCGTAAATACCAATGTGACCCGCGAGGGAGAATTTCGTGACGCAAATGTCTCTGCTTTGGTTTTCGACCTCAACACAAAAGAGAATACTTACAAAGTTAGTGGCGACTTCAAGTACAGTTATATCAACCAATATAGCAACACCACCAACACCAATGGAATAAACACATCCCTGAATCTTGGTGAAACCAGCGGAAAGTATCGCTATAGTTTTGGCGGACAATATGTTTCAAAGGATTATGACCCAAACGATCTCGGAATCAATTTCCAGACACATTATCACGCGATTACTGCCGACGCAAGTTACAGGATATTGCAGTCGAACAAAACCTTCAACACTTTTGCGCTTTATGCGAATGCTTACTCGGAATTCGACAACAATACCGGAAGAATCCAACAAGGCAGGTTAACTTTCGACATCAACTCAACAACCCTGAAAAACGACTATTACGGTCTTGGGATCGGGATCCGGCCATTTGAAACGTATGATTTTTATGAGCCGAGGTTTGAGGGCAGATACGTTTATCTTCCGCGGAATATCAGTGCATATTTGTATTTTTCCAGCAACTACAACAGGAAATTTGCAATAGACATCCAACCTTCGTTCACCATCACCGAAGAAGAGCATCGTGAAAATTGGGGGATATTGGTGTCGCCGCGCTACCGTTTTACCGATCGGATCACAGCAATCGTTTCCTTCTCCTACAACCGCCAAAATAATAATGTCGGATATATTGATGACACTTTCGTTGATGAAAATACGCCTTATGATATATTTTTCGCCAAAAGGAACAGGTCAACCTATGTAGCATCAGTAGGCGGAAAATATTCGATAAATAAGGATATGACCCTAAACCTCAATGCACGATATTATTGGTCATTCGCCGAAAATAAAGAATTCTTTACCCTTTCTGATGCGGGTTATCTGATCCCGGCAATTTATGAGGAGAACCAGAATTCTGATTTTAATACCTGGAACCTCGACCTTTCCTATTCCTGGTGGTTTGCTCCCGGAAGCCAGATTTCGGTGCTTTACCGCAACAATGCCGATACTTTCGCCAGGGAAATCAACCGCGATTTTGGCAACAACTTCTCAAATCTTTTCCGGGACAATCTGGCGCATGTTTTTTCTGTCAGCGTACGGTATTTTATAGATTACAATCAGGTACGGAACTGGTTTTAAACGTAAATTTGTCGCTCAATTTTCACCGATGAACAAGAAAGTAATCCTGATGATCCTTGATGGTTGGGGAAAGTCTCCAGATCCGAAGGTTTCGGCCATCGACAACGCTAATACGCCATTTATTGACAGCCTTTACCTCAGGTACCCAAATGCGCAGCTCCGTACTGACGGCCTGAATGTCGGACTTCCCGAAGGCCAGATGGGGAATTCTGAAGTCGGGCACATGAACCTCGGCGCAGGCCGCATCATTTATCAGGATCTTGCAAAAATAAATCTCGCGGTGGCAAACAAAACGCTGAACCACGAAAAAGTGCTTACCAATGCTTTTAATTACGCCAAGACCAACAACAAGCCCGTGCATTTTGTGGGATTGGTTTCTGATGGCGGCGTGCATTCTCATATCGATCATTTAAAAGGGTTGGTTGACGCGACACAGGAAGCCGGATTGGAGAAAGTCTTCATCCATGCTTTTACAGATGGCCGTGACGTTGATCCGAAGTCGGGTGTTTTTCATATTTCCGCACTTGAAAATTACATTAAAGGAACAACTGCCAAAATTGCATCGGTCATCGGAAGATATTACGCAATGGATCGAGACCGTCGCTGGGAACGCGTGAAACTGGCTTACGATCTTTTAGTAAATGGAATCGGTACGATGTCGAACCATATTGTCGACAGCATTCACGAAAGCTACAATAACGACATTACCGATGAGTTTATCCAGCCGATTCTTATGGTGGATGACCACCGAAATCAGGTTGCGACAATTGCCAATGGCGATGTTGTGATTTTCTTTAACTTCCGCACCGACCGCGGACGCCAACTCACCGAAGCGCTCAGCCAGGCAGATTTCCACGAGTTCAACATGCACAAACTCGACCTTTATTACGTCACAATGACCAATTATGACGACACTTTTCAAGGCATCAACGTCATCTACGACAAAGACAACATCATGCAAACGCTCGGCGAGATCCTGGAAATGAACCACAAAAAACAAATCCGCATCGCCGAAACAGAAAAATATCCGCATGTAACGTTCTTCTTCTCAGGCGGCCGTGAAGCGCCTTTTGTCGGCGAAAGCCGTATTATGTGTCCGTCGCCAAAAGTCGCCACTTACGACCTCCAGCCTGAAATGAGCGCCTTCGATATTACCAATGCGCTTGTTCCGGAACTCGAAAAAGGAGAAGTCGATTTTGTGTGCCTGAATTTTGCCAACGGTGATATGGTCGGGCATACAGGCGTGATGGAAGCCGCAATCAAAGCCTGTGAGGCAGTCGATAAATGTGCGGAACGCGTAATAACGACCGCACTCGAAAACGGTTACACGACCATTGTTATCGCCGATCACGGCAATTGTGAAACCATGATCAATCCTGACGGGAGTCCGAATACCGCACATACCACCAATCCGGTGCCAATCATTATGGTTGATAATAAACTCCAGGAAGTGCACGACGGCATCCTGGCTGATATCGCGCCAACAATCCTTCACCTGATGGGAATCGAAAAGCCTTTGGTTATGACCCGGAATTCTTTGCTTTAATCGCCTATAATAGTACTTTTGCTGCAGAAATGATATTATGATAATCCCGAAAACCCACGAAGAAATCGAATTGATGCGTGAAAGCGCACTGCTCGTCTCCAAAACTTTAGGAATGCTTGCCGGTGTGATAAAGCCGGGTGTGACGACTTTACAGCTCGACCAGATGGCTGAAGAATTCATCCGTGACCATGACGCAGTTCCGGGTTTCCTGGGGTTGTACGGCTGCCCGTCGACATTGCTCACCAGTGTAAATGAACAGGTGGTTCACGGTCTGCCGACAAACCGGGCTATCGAAGAAGGCGATATCGTTTCTGTGGATTGCGGCGTGTTGAAAAACGAATTTTACGGCGACCATGCCTATACTTTTGAGATTGGCGATGTCGCTCCCGAAACAGAAAAACTGCTGCAGGTAACCAAAGAATCCTTGTACATCGGCATCAGGGAATTCCGCGCAGGGAATCGTGTTGAAGACATCGGGAACGCGATCCAGAAATTTACTGAATCCCATGGGTATGGCGTTGTTCGCGAGCTTGTAGGCCACGGACTCGGAAAAAAAATGCACGAAGATCCTGAAGTGCCGAATTATGGCAAACGCGGCCGGGGCAAATTATTTATCGAAGGCATGGTGATCGCTATCGAACCGATGATCAACATGGGAACAAAGAACATCAAACACCTCAAAGACGGCTGGACCATTATTACAGCAGATAAAAAACCAAGTGCACATTTCGAACACAACGTTGCGCTTATCAACGGAAAACCGGAGCTCCTTTCGACATTCGCCTATATTTATCAGGCTTTGGGAATCACTTCGGATGAAGAGAATGAATTCCGCCGCCAGCCGCTGCCAATATCCTGATGAAAAAACTTTTCAGGATTATATTAAACACGGTTCCCAGGCCGCTGCTCATCAGGCTCAGTTATCTCGCGCGGCCGATATTGGCAATGGCGCTCCGGGGAAATGCTTACGCCGATCCCATTGACGGCAAAAGTTATAAAAGCTTTCTTCCTTACGGATACGGAAAACAACGCAGCAATGTTCTTGCGCCCGGAACTCTTTCGCTGGAACGCCACCGGCTTTTATGGCTTTACCTGAAAAATGAAACCGACTTCTTTTCGACCCATAAAAAAGTACTTCATTTTGCTCCTGAACAGGCTTTCTATAAAATGTTCCGGGGGATGAAAAACCTCGATTACACAACAACCGATTTATTGTCGCCCCTGGCGGATGTAAAGGCTGATATCTGCAATCTTCCATTTGACGACAATAGTTTCGACATCATTCTTTGCAATCATGTTCTTGAACACATTCCCGACGATACCAAGGCAATGCACGAACTTTATCGTGTGCTGAAACCCGGCGGAATGGGCATTTTTCAGATTCCGCAGGATCTTACACGCGAAAAAACATTTGAAGACAATACGATAACTGATAAAAAACAACGCGCCGAAATTTTTGGACAATATGACCATGTGCGCATCTATGGCCGCGATTATTTCGATAAGCTCAGAAGCATCGGCTTTAAGGTTGATGAAGTGAATTACACCAGTAAAATTTCACAGGAACTGGTAGTTCGGTTTGCACTCGCGCCGGGAGAAATTATTCCCGTATGTTTTAAATAGCCTCTTCTTCAGTTTGCCCCTGCAATAACAACGTGCATATTTTGTTATATTTACATTTCTCAAAACAATTTTATGCTTAAGCGTCTCCTCAATTCACTGATATTTCTATTTACAATTTCCGGCTTCGCCCAAATTCCTGCCGATGTGGCGCCTCCTTTTAATATCAAGACTGTTTCTTTTGTCCTGAACGGACAGGTAGCAGTCCCGTTATTTTCCCTTAACGATGCTTTTGCGCTGGAATTTGACGACCTATACGGAAATGAGGCAAATTATTATTATGAGATCGTTCACTGCGATTATGACTGGAAGCCTTCGCAGCTCGCCAAAGCAGAATATCTCCAGGGATTTGACAACCAGCGTATCCAGGATTACACGAATTCGTTCAACACCTTGCAATTGTACTCGCATTACAGGTTGCAGTTTCCAAACCGGTATACGCAATTCCGTGTCAGCGGTAATTATATCATCAGGATACTCAACGAAGACAAAGACCTGGTATTTTCACGCAAATTCATCCTGTATGAAGACCTGGTAAGCGTACCGCTGCAGGTTCGGCGGGCGCGGAATGTAAAAGTGATCAATGAAAGGCACAACCTTGATTTCGCCATCAAATCGCAAACGATCCTTTTCCAGAACCCGCTGCGTAATATAAAAGTTCTTCTGATGCAAAATGGCCGGTTCGACAACGCAATCATGAATGTCAAGCCGCAATATACTATTGGAAACGACCTGATTTACAAGTACGATACCGAGACGCAATTCTGGGCCGGAAACGAATTCCTCTACTTTGAAAACAAGGATATTCGTGCGGCAAACAATTATGTATCACGCGTCACTGCGGGCAGTATATACAATTCACATCTTTACACGCATCAGGCGCGGGCTTCGAGTCCGTATACCTTGGCACCCGATATCAACGGCGGCTTCCTGGTAAATAATATCGGAGGCACAAAAAATGAAGTTGAAGCCGATTATGCCTGGGTTTATTTCAGCCTTTCCGCTCCGGCGTACTTTGATAAAAAGGATATTTATATCAACGGAATGTTCAACAATTATGCGATTTCTCCCGAGAACAAGATGGAATATAATCCTGATAAGCAGATTTACGAAAAAGCGATCATCATCAAACAGGGTTTCACGAATTACCAATTTGTTGTGGCTGACAGCCGCGGTAAGCTTGATGAACAAAATGCAATTGATGGCAATTTTTACCAAACCGAAAACAATTATTTTACCCTTGTTTATTATCGGGAAGGTTCGCAACGGTATGACCGTGTTATCGGGAAAGGTGTGGCAAGCTCCATAGACATAACGAATTAGCCCGAAATTTTAACGCAAAAAAAACCTGCCGCGTTTTAAATTTTGTAAATTTGACATCATTCAAAATCAAGCTTCAGTAAATCTTATGGTTTCACAGATAACAAGAGGCATTAAAATTTCGGTCCTGACAAGTTTTGAAGGCACGTACTTCAAGAACTATAAGATCCACTTTGCCTTTAGCTATGAAATCACGATTGAAAACCACAGCAAGGATTCTGTACAGCTCACTTCACGCCATTGGGAAATATTCGATTCGCTGAACGACATGGAAATTGTCGATGGTGAAGGCGTGATTGGTAAAAAACCTGTCCTAAAACCCGGCGAAACCCATTCATACAGCTCCGGATGTTTGCTTTCTTCCCCTTTTGGCGCCATGAAAGGTTATTTCAACATGATCAACTTCACTTCGACAAGAAGCTTTAAAGTCATTGTACCTACGTTCAGGCTGAGTGCGCCGTTTGCTTTAAATTAACAAACCACAATCACTTCATCTTTCGTTACCGCATACACGCAGTCATGCTCTGTTGGTATCATTTGATATGTTCCTGTGAATTTTCCGAAAGCGGGCAATATCATCTGGTCTGGCTTCTGAAAAAAACACGGAAGCTTCAAAAATTGCCGCCCGGATCCGCGAAGTTTTACCGCCGGATGAATGTGTCCGGAGAAATTGAAAAGCCCTTCCCTATCCGTCGGATGATGCGTGAGCAAAAAATCATCAATAACCTGTTCTTTATAAACCTCAACTCCTATGTCGCGGTAGCGCTGCAACGGGATAACATCGTGGTTTCCGGCAATGAGGATGATTTTCGCCTGTGATTTGAGCACCCAATAATTGAACAGGTTCCATTCATTGTTGATGTCGCTGTGAAAAAGATCGCCAAGAAAGCAAATAATCCCCGGTTTAAAATACTCCGTTACCGCGTCGAGTTGAAGAAAATTTTCAGAAATCGAATCGGCCGGCACTGCAAATCCTGCTTTGCGAAAATGCGACACCTTCCCAAGATGCACATCGGCGATCAGGAGCATTTTTTTGTTCGTCCAGAAAACACTTCCCGAAGGATGAAGGATAAATTCCTGTCCGTTTATTTGTATTGTTTTGGTTACCATCAGTCTTTCATAAATGATGCAGTCATTCTCTTGATCCTGTCGGATAATTTTTCGCTCGACAATTTCTCCCGAAGCCTGTCGGTGATAATCGGAAAGCTGAACGGCGTCGGTTTTTCGCACGGTTTCCAGACGATATCCTGTCCCTGGATACGCTCGAGCGCCATCGTCAGTCGGCCTTCCTCAAGCTGATGCTCAAAAGTTTCGCGATATGCCTGCTGGAACAGAAGATTATCAGGCTCATAATCGCGAAAAACCTCAAAGAGAAGCTGCGAACTTCCCTGAAGGTGTTTGGTTTTCACGATTTTCCCCGGATAACCTGTAAAAACCAGTCCGGCAATCACGGCAATATCGCGAAATTTACGCCGCGCCATTTCAGTGGCATTCAGGCTTCGCTGTAAATCGGAATGAACATGTTCGGGCGTAAAAAGATTGTTGTCCAAAACCTGCTGCATATCGATTTCCTGGTCGGATAAAAGTTCAAATCCATAATCGTTATACGCCAGGGAAAACGTAATCGGCGACAATAAGCTGATCCGGAAAGCCAATAAACTCGCCAGCGCTTCATGCACAAACCGGCCTTCAAACGGATAAAATATAGCGTGATGCCCTTCGCGGGTTTTAAATGTTTCGATCAGGAATTCATCAGCATTCGGAACGATCGATTCTTTTCTTTGCCGACGAAACAATCCTTCAAGGGCTTTCAGTTCAGGCGTATCGTTTTCTTTATTGGCAGCATAAAGTTCCTGCCGCAAAAGCTCGCTCATCTGCGCCGATAACGTCAGCCTTCCGCCCAGCCAGCTCGCATGATGTGTGGGTTTTCCGCGTTCGGCATTTTTCACTAAGACCTGCATGTTCTTGATCTGGTAGAGTTCAAGTTTTTTTCCTGCAAATACGAAGATGTCGCCGGGTTTCAATTTTGAAATAAACCATTCTTCTATCGTCCCGATATAGCCGCCGCCGAGGAATTTTACATTCATCACGGCGTCGCCAACGATAGTCCCGATCTGCATCCGGTGGTGCAATGCCATCGCGCGGTTGTTGATCCTGAGCCTTCCGCCTTCTTCAATTTCAACTTTTTTATATTCGTCGTAAGCCTGTAGCGACTGACTTCCGTTGACGATGAAGTTCAGCATCCACTGCCAGTTTTCTTTGGTCATCGTTTGAAAACAAAATGTGCCGCGGACTTCATTAAAAATTTCATCAGGAAGAAATCCGTCAGAAACCGCCAGCGTGTTCAGGTATTGAACCAAGACATCCCAACTATTCAAATATGGAACCCGGTCTTCAACGGTTGACGTTTTTGCCGCCTGTTTTAATGCTGAAGCTTCTATAAGTTCAATGGCATGCGTTGCCAGAAAATAAATGACACTTTCCTTTCCGGGCTGATGTCCGCTACGGCCGGCGCGTTGTAAAAACCTCGCAACGCCTTTCGGTCCGCCAATCTGGATGATTGATTCGACCGGAGCGAAGTCGACTCCAAGATCCAGACTCGATGTACAAACCACAACTTTCAATTGCTCATCGCGAATCGCCTGTTCGACCCATTGGCGGGTTTCGCGGCTGATGCTGGAATGATGCATCGCGATGTCGCCCGCAAATTCAGGATAGGCTTCAAGAATCCGCTGAAACCAGATTTCACACGCGGAACGGACATTGGTAAAAATCAATGTAGTTTTACTTCTTTTTATGATGGGAACAACCTCATCGAGCAGATGCAAACCCATGTGGCCGCGCCATGGATAAGCATCCATTTTTTCGGGAATGATAGAGACGACTTTTATCTTCTTGTCAATGTTTGCCTTAACCAAGACTGAGTTTTTATAAGCTTCCGAATCAGGGCCGAGCAGAACTTCCAGAGCCTGCTGCAGGTTTCCAATGGTTGCAGAAATTCCCCAGATCCGGATTATTGGCGAAATAGTTTTTAGCCTCGACAGGCCAAGCTCCATTTGTACGCCGCGCTTTGTTCCCAATAATTCATGCCATTCGTCCACCACGATTGCCCCGCAGTTCCTGAAGACTTTATCATAGCCTTTTGTTGCGAGCAGAAGTTGTAAACTTTCGGGAGTTGTAATCAGCAGATCGGGCATTTTGTCTTTTTGCTTTGCGCGTTCAGATGCTGAAGTATCGCCCGAGCGGATTCCGACTGTCATCGGCACACCAAGATCGTTGACAACGCGTTCGGCGGCCTGTTTGATTTCTACCGAAAGTGAACGCAACGGCGTGATCCAGATGGCTTTTAATCCGGGTTTGTGTTTGGTTTGATAATCCGGATTCCTTCGGATATAATCCAGGATGACCGGAAACCACAAAGCATAGGTTTTTCCACTTCCGGTTGGCGCATTCAGTAGTCCGTGCTTCCCCTGAAGAAATGCCGTCCACGTTTGGCGTTGGAACGGAAAAGATTTCCATCCCTGCTTCGCGAACCATTCCTCCGCGAGTTCAAAAAGGTCGTTACGGTTCATTAGTGGATCATGCTTTTGAGGTCGTCGATGCTGTTGGCTTCATCGACTTTTTTATCATGGCGCCATCTGAGGATTCTAGGAAAACGTGTTGCAATCCCGCTTTTGTGCCTTTTGGAAAGTGCGACGCCTTCAAACCCGATTTCAAAAACCAATTGTGGCGTTACGCTTCTCACCGGCCCGAACTTCTCAAGTGTGTTCTTTTTAATAAAATCGTCAACCATGCGGAATTCAGCGTCGGTCAGTCCGGAATAAGCTTTTGCAAAAGTCACCAATTCCCGTTCGCCAGCTTCATTATCCTGCCACAGCGCAAAAGTGTAATCTGTAAAAAGGTTGCTTCGCCGCCCATGGCCGCGCATGGCATAAGTGAGCACAGCATCGATAGTAAGCGGTTCAAGTTTATGTTTCCACCAGTCGCCTTTTTTTCGTCCGACGAGGTAAGGCGAATCTTTTCGCTTCAGCATCAGGCCTTCACTGCACAAAATCCTGGCACGTTCACGTTCGCGTTCGGCTTCATTCCAATCCGAAAAAGTGAAACGTTCCGACAGATGAAGCGGAATTCCGGTTTCTTTAATTGCATCATATAACTTTTCAAGCAATAGCCGGCGTTCCTCGTAAGGTAAATTCCGGATGTCTTCCCCGTTCCATTCAAGAAGGTCGTATGCTTTGACAATCACAGGCGTTTTTTTCAGAAGTGCTGCAGAAACGCCTTTTCTGCCAATGCGTGTCTGGAGTTCATTAAAACTGCCGATTTTATCATTGATGAAAGGAAGAATTTCGCCATCGATTACAGTTCCGTCCGGAATAGCTGAAAGGAAAGCTTCAAATTCCGGATATTTATCGGTGACAAGTTCTTCGCCGCGGCTCCAAACATAGATTTTCCCTTCCCGGATGATCGTTTGTGAACGGATTCCGTCCCATTTGTGTTCGATGCTCCACTGGCCGCAGTCGCCCAATGCCGTCAGTTCGCTCTCTATCGCATAGGCCAGATAAAACGGGTATGGCCTCGAGAGGAAATCCTGGTTCTTTTCATCCACTATAAGTTGCTGGAAAGTGATCGTCTGCGGATCCCAATCGCCCATCAGCCGGAATGCTAACAGGTCTTCATCGATCCCGACCGCCTTTGATAATGCCCGTGTCATCAGCTTTTGGCTAACGCCGATGCGGAAACTTCCGGTAATGAGTTTTGTAAAAACGAAGCGTTCGTAATAATTCAGTGTCAGCCAGTTTTCGTGAAGGTATTCGCGTTTTTCCTCATCAGTTTTCCTTTTCAGGGCGATGATTTCTTCGAGGAACTCCGTCAGTGTTTTTTCAGAATGATTGTGAGAAGCCGGAATGACCAGCGCGATGGTTTCGGCAAGGTCGCCCACGATATGATAGGACTCTTCAAAAAGCCAGAGCGGAATTTCGGCAAGTTCATTGGCCCAGTTCCGAAGCAATGTCGTATTCACAGGCCGTGGCGGACGCCGGTGCGACAATAATGCGATGGTCCAGACTTTATCCGGATCGCTTACGCGTCGAAAATATTCCGTCAGCGCCTCGACTTTTACTGAAGTCTTGTTGGAGCTGTCGAGCGCTTTGATCAGTTCGGCAAAATTTCTCATGTCAGTTCTTCTGCTTCTGCTTCTTCCGGTGTTGCGGCGTTGCCCATTTCAGCAGCTTCGCCTTCATATTGGGTTTGTGCCGTGCGCGCATCGTAACCCATTTCACGCAGGTATTTCGAAAATATGTCGGAATAGCCGTGGGTAGAAATAATACATTCGGCGCCGGTAGCTTTTATACTTTCGAGCAAGCCCTGCCAATCGCAATGGTCGCTCAGTACGAACCCTTTGTCGATCGCGCGCCTTCTTCTTGCTCCACGAAAGGCCATCCAGCCGCTTGCCGCTCCGGTTACATAGGGCGTCATTTTCCTGATCCACGGACTTCCGTGTGCGCTTGGCGGCGCAAGTACGATGTTGCCCAGCAGTTCTTCTTTTTTCGTTTCGCGTGTGATTAACGTTGTCGGTGGGAAATCTACCATCGGACGGAGTACTTGAGTCATGTTCTCAACAGCGCCATGGGTGTAGATTTTGCCGATGGACGTATCGAGGTATTTCAGCAGCCGCTGCGCTTTTCCGAGTGTATAGCCGAAAAGTACTGAAGTTTGTCCTTCAGCGCGGTTTTCTGCCCACCAATTGTTGATATCGCTCATGACTTCTGCCTGCGCAGTCCACTTGAACGCCGGCAACCCAAAAGTACATTCAGTGATGAACGTGTTGCATTTTACGACCTCATACGGAGTTGAAATTCCGTCATCTTCGGTTTTGTAATCGCCTGTAAAAACCCAGACTTCGCCTTTATGTTCAACGCGGATCTGGGCGCTTCCTATGATATGCCCGGCGGGATGGAGCGAAAATTTCACCCCATTGATGGTAAACGTCTCGTTCCAGTCTTTTCCCGTTACAGAAATATTGCCTAGCCTGTGTTTGATAATCGGAACATTCAGGTGGTGCGTGATGTAATTTGTATGTCCGAAGCGCGAATGATCGGAATGGCCGTGTGTGATAATTGCGTTGGTAACGGGCCGCCAGGGATCGAGATAAACATCTGCCTGATGGCAGTATATTCCTTTGTCGTTAAAAGCAAGAAGCGGCGCGCGCATGAATTGAAGCGTTTCCTATAAATCTACGATGAAGCCGGTTTATAAGGAAATTTTTTGAAGAAGTTTAACTTTTGTCCACGCTGCCGTTTATTGAAACATCCTTCGTAAATTTGTGGTGTTTTTTCAAGTTAAACTTAATCACGATATTATGCTTAAAGGATTTTTTCAGGTACCGAAAGCAGTCAATGAACCGGTAAAGTCATACGCGCCCGGTTCTCCCGAAAAGGCAGCCGTACTCGCCGAATATAAAAGAATGTGGGAAACACGCGTGGATGTGCCGCTTTACATCGGAAAAGATGAAATCCGCACCGGCGATACGCGAAACATTACGCCGCCGCATGACCATCAGCATATTGTCGGGACTTACCATCTTGCGCAGAAGGCACATGTGGAAAGGGCGATTTCTGAAGCTTTATCGGCAAGAAAAAACTGGGGCGACCTGCCTTGGGAACACCGCGCTTCAATCTTTCTAAAGGCCGCTGAACTTATTGCCGGGCCTTATCGTGCCAAGATCAATGCCGCTACAATGATCGGGCAGTCTAAAAATATTTTCCAGGCGGAGATTGACGCTTCCTGCGAACTGATCGATTTCCTGCGTTACAACGTCGAATTCATGTCGCAGATTTACAGCGATCAGCCAAAATCCGACTCCGGCGTCTGGAACCGATTGGAATATCGTCCGCTCGAAGGATTTGTGTATGCCATTACGCCGTTCAACTTTACCGCAATTGCCGCAAACCTTCCTGCCAGCGCTGCAATGATGGGCAATGTCGTGATCTGGAAACCGAGCGACAGCCAGGTATTTTCAGCAAAAGTCATTATGGATGTTTTCCATGAAGCCGGACTTCCGCAAGGCATCATCAATGTAGTTTTCGGCGATGCGCTTATGATCACCGATACAGTTCTTGCCAGCCGCGACTTTGCAGGCGTTCACTTTACGGGATCGACATTTGTGTTTAAAGACATCTGGTCGAAAATCGGCACGAACATACATCACTACAAAACTTATCCTCGCATTGTTGGGGAAACTGGCGGAAAAGATTATATCCTGGCGCATTCAAGCGCAAATGTAAAACAGGTTGTTACCGGGATTGTACGGGGCGCTTTTGAGTATCAGGGGCAGAAATGTTCCGCTGCGTCAAGGGCATATATTCCGCAAAGCCTTTGGGCAGAAGTAAAGGAACAACTGGCCACAGACGTAAAATCCTTAAAAATGGGCGCGCCTGACGATTTTGGAAATTTTGTCACAGCTGTTATCCATGAAGGATCTTTCGATAAGATTACAAGTTTTATCGAACGGGCAAAAACCGACGAAGAAGCAGAGATTATCCTCGGTGGAAATTACGATAAATCCAAAGGCTACTTTATTGAACCGACTGTTATCGTGACTACAAATCCGCAATATCATATTATGTGCACGGAACTTTTCGGCCCTGTCATCAGCATTTATGTTTATGAAGATGATCAATGGGAGGAAATTCTGGGTATTGTCGACAGCACGACCGAATATGCACTCACCGGAGCCATTTTCGCGCGTGACCGTTATGCTATTGCCGTTGCCACTGACAGACTGAAAGATTCCGCCGGAAATTTCTACATCAACGACAAGCCAACAGGTGCTGTTGTTGGAATGCAGCCATTTGGCGGAGCAAGGGCTTCGGGAACGAATGATAAAGCCGGCTCAGCACTGAACCTGCTGCGTTGGGTTTCACCAAGAACGATAAAAGAAACGTTTGTTACTCCTGAGGATTATCGCTATCCATTCTTAGGAGAATAGAAAATTACCCGGATTTATATCCGGGTTTTTTATTATATATTTGGATAATATGGCTACCATGAAAATCAAACTTCTGTTTATCACTCTTTTAATCTCTGGCGCTGCAAATGCACAACAGGCAATATTGGAATATTATGGACATCTTGACGAACAGATATGGACTGCGGATGGAAATAGCGGAAGATCTTATGAGACTGCCACTTCGGCTACACCAATAGATCAATCCGGCACCGGCGGAGGCCAGGTTTGGGATTTTTTCCGCACTTACCATTGTAGGCAATTCATTTTACAGCAATTCGGCACCTACAGCCGAAGAATTAACAAATTATCCTGGAATTGAAATTGTAACTAAAAACACGACAGAGCTTGGAACTTCTTTCGGTTATTTCTCAACCAATGAGGGAACCGCATTTGTCGGCGCGTTTACAACAGGGATAGAACTTAATTATACTGATATGCAGTGATTGGGATTTTTCCAATGGTTTATGATGAGCCGAATTCTGACATCACATCGGGAACATTTTCAAGTGGGGAATTTTCGGGAACATTTGAAGGCACAATTACTTCCGTGGTCGATGCTTATGGGGACATTATAACTAACTCTCCAAGCTGGTGGCCGATGACAAATGCCGTTACAAGACTAAAGATAACGCAAGAACTAAATTTAAGCATTCCATTTTTTTCAAATATTGGAACAGTTACAATAACCAACTACCACTATTATCGGGCCAGTGAATATTTTCCATGGCTGACATATTCAACATCGGCTACTGCCATTCCGCTGATGTCAATGAACGAGACAACAGAGCAAATCGAGCTTGCTTACCCAGTATTTCTTGATACACCTGAGCCTGCTGCCTCTGGTAAGATCAGCATTTATCCAAACCCTGCCTCAGATGTTCTTTCCGTAGATATGGACAATATTTCAGACCTGAAAGAATTTAGCATAACCGATCTACACGGAAGAAAAATCGCATCCTCAACAAGCAATACCATTGAGGTTTCCGCTCTTAGCAGCGGCGTCTATCTTGCCACGATAAGAACCGGTACCGGCCAAAGCGTCAAAAAATTCATCAAAAACTAAACTGAAGCCTGTTAACAACAGGCTTTTTTATTCTACCTCGCTGAATATTAAAATTTTGTATCTTCGGGATCAACTTTAAACAAACTACAATGAACCTGAAAATTACCCAATTACTTTTCTTATTTATTGCGGTTGCGTCGGTCGCCCAAAGCAGAAAAACAGTCCACGATGGCGGAACACAGAATGTGAATGTGATTACCCCGATCATGGCGACAATTGCGTACCAGGGTTATGACGAAACTGAAGCCTATTTTGGTGAGGCGGAATATGAAATTTTTCCTGACAATACCAATGGTATTTTCGACAAGCCCATCATTCTTCTTGACGGGTTTGATCCCAATGACGGCCGCAGCATTACCGCGATATATGAACTCCTAAATTACGGAACCGGTCAAAATCTTGCCGATGACCTTCGGAACCTCGGCTATGATGTCGTGATCCTGAATTTTCCGAATTATACCCGTACCGGAACTTCAACAGTCGTCAGCGGCGGCTCCGACTATATACAACGCAATGCGATGGTACTTGCGGAATTGCTGAACCAGGTCAATGCTATGAAAGTCGGCGACGAGCAAAATGTGGTCATCGGGCCAAGTATGGGAGGCGTTATCGCAAGATACGGACTTCGTTACATGGAAATGAACAGTCTTGACCACGACACAAGATTGTACCTGTCTTTTGACGCGCCACATAAAGGCGCAAATATCCCTATCGGATTCCAGCATCTATTCAATTACATGGCTTATGGCCCGCTTGGCGACGCAACGGTTCAGGTTGTTGTTGATGCGATGTTGCGCAGTACAGCATCAAGACAGTTACTGATCGACCATTTTGAAGCACACCTTGAGGAAGGCAGCGCATTTGAATTTGATCCGGCGATTACGCTTCCGACAGGGAAACCCGGGTTTCGTGATGCTTTCCAAAATGAACTTGATGCCATGGGCTTCCCGCTGAACACGCGAAATGTTGCTATTGCCAACGGAAGCGGTTCAGGACAAATGAACGGAACGCCCGATATGGTAGTAATGGATCACACATTCAACATTACAGCCACCCAACGCGCCATCATCAACCTTCGATTTGCCCCTGCGGCAGGCCAGACGAATCAGGTAAGCCGTTTCCGCGGACAAATAAATGTGTTCGGATTCTGGATCACAGGATATGAAAGCATGGCCAATTCACAGGCACCGGCAGCCTCGTCAGGACTCGATTCTGCTCCTGGCGGAAGGTTTGACCTGACATCTTTGGAAGCGCTCGCAGGAAGCAACGCAATGCTGACAGAGTTTTTCGACAACCTCATGATTAGCTATTTCACCTTTGTGCCAACGTTAAGCGCATTGGCCGTTCCTACAATTACGAATTGGTATGCGCCGGTAACGGCATTAACAACCACTCCTTTTGCTGCCACTGAAGTACCAACGGAAAATCAGGGACATGTAACGCTAACCGATTCAAATCTGGCTTTCGCCCTCGCGGAAATACTGAATCCTCCTATGGCAGTAACCGAACATAATTTTGCAGCCCTGCAAATACAGAATCCCGTGGGCAATCAAATCAGCATTTATGCGCCTGAAGTGATTGCAAACGCAGCAATATCTGTGACTGATATTATGGGGAAAAATGTTTATTCGGTCAAAAACCAAAATATTGAATCGAATTACCAGATTCCGGTTTCGCTCCATTCAGGTATGTATTTCCTGACGATCAGCAACAGCGAAGGCAGGATCGTAAAGAAACTTGTAAAGAATTAAATTCTTTTATAAAAATAAAAGTCCCTTAACCGGGACTTTTTTTATGACTTGAATTTTAATGGAAGGTGAACCACTTTCTTTGTTTCAAAAAATTCATCTTCAAAGAAATCACTGATGTCGTACTGCGTGGCTTTTGGAAAATCCTGAAGCTCTTCGGTAAGGTCGCCGCCTTTAAGGTAGAGGATTCCGTTCTGAAGTTCGTGTTTTTGTTCTTTCCTCACCTTCTGCTTTACCCATGCCACAAAATCAGGCATATTGGTAACGGCGCGACTGATGATGAAGTCGAAGTTTCCCTTTATGTTTTCGGCGCGCATTTGTTCCGCATTCACATTTTTGAGTCCGAGTGCATCAACCACAGCTTTCACAACGGTTATTTTCTTTTGGATGATGTCAATCAGGAAAAATTCAGTCTCAGGAAATAAAATGGCCAGCGGAATGCCTGGAAATCCGCCACCCGTACCCACATCAAGTATCGCCGCACCGTCAGCAAAAGGCTGGATTTTCGCAATTGCAAGCGAATGAAGTACATGCCTCACATATAAAAAATCGATGTCCTTCCGTGAGATAACATTGATTTTAGCGTTCCATTCACTGTACAGGTTTTCAAGGAGTTGGAACTGGGCTATCTGCTCCTGGGTCAGCTCAGGAAAGTGGGCAAGGATTTCCTCCATTATAAAAATTTTGGCAAAAGTATGTTTTTAAACATGAAATTTTATAAAGGTATCCACGTTTAACTTCTTTACATTTGTATCAAATTTCCCTTTTATGAATACAGTCATACCGACTTTCTCCAAGCAAGATAACCTGAAATTTTTCAGAACCCTTAACTCGCGGGTCAACAATTACTTTAAAGAAAACAACCTTAAAAAAACCGGAAACTGGAAAATACACCTTAAAACTATTATCCTTTTCTCTATTTTCCTTGCTCCGTATTTCCTCATTTTAACGCTTAACCTGCCATTTTGGGCGCACCTGCTCCTGAGCATCGTCATGGGCATCGGCATGGCAGGAATAGGGATGAATGTGATGCATGACGGCAACCACGGATCATACTCAACCAAATCATGGGTCAACAAATTCATGGGCGGAAGCATTTACATCCTCGCCGGAAATGTCTATAACTGGCAGGTCCAGCACAACGTTCTGCACCACACTTACACCAACATCCACGGGCATGATGAAGATCTTGATGCAGGAAGGATCATCCGTTTTACAAAAGAAGCAGAATGGCAGCGGTTTCATAAATTCCAGCATTACTATTCGGTTTTCCTTTATGGATTGCTGACATTCAACTGGGCACTTACAACCGACTTCAAGCAAATGAGAAGCTACCTGAAGAGAAAACTTTCTTACGGCGAGGCAAAAAGCCCGAAAATACTCTGGACAACACTTATTATAACAAAAATTATTTATGTGGCCATCTGGATCGTGCTTCCGATTGTATTCGGTGTGACCTGGTGGAAAGTGCTTATCGGATTCTTCGCCATGCACTACACCGCCGGATTGATCCTCAGCATCATCTTCCAGCTTGCACACGTTGTTGATGAAACCACAAATCCGATTCCGAATGAAGTCGGTGAGATCGAAAACACCTGGGCAATTCACCAATTGTACACCACAGCCAACTTCGCCCCAAAAAATAAAATCGTAAACTGGTTTACCGGAGGTTTGAACCACCAGATCGAACACCATCTTTTTCCGCACATCAGCCACGTGCATTACACTAAAATATCCGACATCATCAAACAGACCGCACGTGAATGCAATCTTCCATATCATGAGTTTCAAACCATGCGCAGCGCAGTTGCCGCGCACTTCAAACACCTGAAGGAACTCGGAATGGAGCCTGCACACGCGTAACTACGAACCAAACAGACAATATGGAGCATCTTCTTTCGGACAGGATCAACAACTTACATACGTCACAAACCCTTGCAATGGCCGCAATGGCCAGGGAATTGAAGGCACAGGGTAAAGACATCATCAGCCTAAGCCTCGGTGAGCCGGATTTCAACACACCCGATTTTGTAAAAGATGCCGCCAAGAAAGCCATCGACGAGAATTACAGCCAGTATCCGCCGGTTGATGGTTACGTTGAACTCAAAGAAGCCATTTCAAAAAAATTCAAGCGTGATAACAATCTTGAATACAAACCTTCACAAATTGTGGTTTCCACTGGCGCAAAACAATCGCTTTTTAACATTGCGCATGTCTTGCTAAACCCCGGTGAGGAATGTATACTTCCTGCGCCATACTGGGTTTCATATTCGGAAATCGTCAAAATGTGCGATGCCATTCCGGTGGAAGTTCCAACGACAATCGACACCGATTTTAAGATCACGCCCGAACAGCTCGAAGCCGCGATCACCCCAAAGACCAAAATGATAATGTTCAGCTCGCCAAACAACCCGAGCGGCTCCGTTTATAACAAGCAAGAGCTGATCGCATTGGCGCAAGTGCTTGAAAAATATCCGGATATCGTTATTGTTTCCGACGAAATTTATGAACATATCAATTTTACCGACAGCTTCTGCAGCATCGCAACGATCCCCGGAATGTACGACCGTACGATTACCGTGAACGGTGTTTCCAAAGCATTTGCCATGACCGGCTGGCGTATCGGCTACATCGGCGCGCCGGAACACATCGCAAAAGCATGTACCAAAATGCAAGGGCAAATCACCAGCGGGGCAAACAGCATCGCGCAACGTGCCACTATTGCCGCTGTTTCCGCCGATCCTTCCCAAATAAAATTCATGGTGACAGAATTCCACAAACGCCGTGACCTTGTTGTCGGGCTGCTTCGTGAAGTTCCCGGTATAAAAATTAATGTTCCGGAAGGCGCTTTCTATGTGTTTCCCGACGTTTCCTCATTCTTTGGAAAAACCCTTCGCGGAAAATTTATCGAAAACGCCTGCGACCTTTCGATGTACTTATTGTCAGAGGCTTGTGTTGCAACCGTCGACGGCGCTGCTTTCGGAAATCCCGATTGCCTGCGGCTCTCCTACGCAACAAATGAAGCCTTGCTTGTGGAAGCCATCAAACGAATCAAAGAAGTTCTCGCTTAAAATTTGCCTCATTCGTGAGGCTTTTTTATTTTTGTGGCGGTCCCTGCGGGCCGGGCTGTACGCAGTACGCGGTACTTGCTTCCATCCCTACCGCAAATTTGTCCGATGTCGAAAGTCGAAATTCCAATGTCTAAAGTCCAATGTCATAAAGATGAACGGTGCTGCCGTTCCTTTGTAGATGTCAGATGCCAGATTGAAGGTACTCTTTCAACATTCGACTTTCGTCTTTCGTCATTCGACTTTCGACTTTCGTCTTTCGACATTCGACTTTCGACATTCGTCTTTCGACTTTCAACATTGGACATTCAACTTTCAACAGTCAACTTTCAACTATGAAAATACTTTTACTCGGATCCGGCGAACTCGGAAAAGAATTTGCCATCGCAGCACAGCGCATCGGTCAAACCGTTATTGCAGTCGACAGTTATGAAAATGCCCCGGCTATGCAGGTTGCCCATGGCTTTGAAGTCATTAACATGCTCGATGGTGCCGAACTCGACCGCGTGGTAGCCAAACACAAACCCGACTACATCGTTCCTGAAATCGAAGCCATCCGTACCGAACGCTTCTATATTTACGAAAATCAGGGAATCACCGTCGTTCCATCCGCGAAAGCGGCAAACTTCACAATGAACCGAAAAGCGATCCGCGATCTTGCGTCACAGGATCTCGGCTTAAAAACTGCCGCCTACCGATATGCGACAACGGCTCAGGAACTTCGTGATGGTGTACTCGCAGTCGGAATCCCCTGCGTTGTAAAACCTTTAATGTCGTCATCAGGAAAAGGCCAGTCCACTATAAAATCGGTTGCCGACATTGAAAAAGCGTGGCAATATGCCGTGGAAGGTTCCCGTGGTGATGTGGTTGAAGTGATTGTTGAGGCATTTGTAAAATTCAATTCAGAAATCACATTATTGACCGTCACACAAAAGAACGGCCCCACGCTTTTTTGCGCCCCGATCGGACACCGTCAGGAACGCGGTGATTATCAGGAAAGCTGGCAGCCGGCGTGGGTTTCGGAAAAAGATCTTTACGAGGCGCAGGATATGGCCGAAAAAGTCACTGAGGCTCTTGGCGGTGCCGGATTATTCGGGGTTGAATTCTTCCTTTCGGATGATGGTGTTTATTTCTCGGAACTCTCGCCACGCCCGCACGACACCGGAATGGTCACACTTGCAGGAACACAGAATTTTAACGAATTTGAGCTTCACCTGCGTGCAGTGCTCGGCTTGCCAATTGCAGAAATTACTTTAGAAAAAGCCGGGGCGAGTGCCGTAATCCTGGCCTCTCAAAACTCAAACAACCCAAAATATTCAGGAATAGAAGAAATTGCAGCACTTCCCAAAACCGATTTCCGGATTTTCGGGAAGCCAACATCAAGGCCGTACCGCCGCATGGGTGTCGCACTTGTAAACGATTCCCTCGACACGCCGATTGGAGAAGTTATAGAAAAAGCAAAGAAAGCGGCAGGATTTGTAACTGTATCGTAGCAGAGCAGGCATACTCAAAGACAGCAACATCATTGACAAAAGTATTTAAATTCTATCTTTACAAAAAATCGTCCCTTGAAGCCACTAATGCTCCAGATTTTCTGTTTGCTTTTTTCTCTAGTGCTCTCTGCACAATCCTTCAACAATTATATTCCAGTCTACAATGGAAGCAATGTGAACATGCCTCCACAACAGAAACTACATGACCTTCACGAGAAAGTCTATAAATTCATCGCACGGAATACCGATACTTCTTTTGTTTCGAAACATCTTTTGGTTAATGATTCTATTGAATTTGATATTGCCTTTACAATTGGAAAAGATGGCAAGGTTATGAAAAACCATACCCGCGTGGGAACGCAATACGTTTTTTTCAACGAATACATGAAGGCTATCATTAATTCATTGCCAACATTTAAAGCCGGTGAACTTAATGGTCGTGCAATGCAATATTACTTTACCGGGAAGCCACAGTACACGGTTACGGCAGAAAAGAAACTTCAGTCCATTTTTCTAGAGCCTGAACCTATAAAGGAACTATCGGAAACCTTCAGAACAGCACCCGTGTTCCCGGGATGCAAGAGCACAAAAAACGCTGAATTGCTTAGCTGCCTTAGCAAGAACATCAGTGAAATGCTAAACAAAAACATCAACTCTAGGAAGGCTTTCAGCGGGCGGCTATTGCTGACATTCAAGATAACCCCATCGGGCAAAATCGACGATGCGACTGTGGTTCGGGGAATAAACGACATAGCCGATCGGGAAGTTTTGAGAGTAATGAATGATCTTCCAAGATTAAAACCTGCTTTGGATGCCGCCGGAAATCCGGTTGAAGTTCAATTCACTATTCCAGTATATCTGGAAGTTAGTTCCTACTGACCGCAAGATGGCGCTGATTCTTGAAAATATTGCAAAACACGTATCACTGGCTCCCGAAGAGCAGCACTTATTTTTGTCGAAAACCGAAACATTGCATTATAAATCAAAAACGGTGTTGTTAAATGCGGGCGAAGTTTGCCGGCAATCATACTTCATAAACTCCGGAATTTTGCGCAGCTTTACCATCAACGATAATATTATAGAACATGTTCTGAATTTCGCCTGCGCCGGCTGGTGGATTGCCGATATGTACAGCCTGATTTCACAAAAGCCCGGGAATTTATTCATAGATGTTATTGAAGATGCCGAAGTGGTTGTGCTTACCAAAGAAAACCAGGAACAATTGTATCATGATATACCCAAAATCGAACGTTTCTTTCGTATCCTGACCGAAAATGCCCTTGTCGCTAACCAACAACGCATCATGGACAACCTCAGCCTAACCGCAGAAGCGCGTTTTGACAAGTTCTGCAAACGCTATCCTGAACTGGTGCAACACGTGCCGCAAAAGCAGATTGCTTCCTATATTGGCGTGACACCTGAATTCTTCAGCCGAATGAAAGCAGGAATGCTAAAAAAAGGCTGATTTACATTTCTTGACATAGATCAAGTGACTTCCCTGTAAGCCTGTTGTAAATTTGTCTCATCAAACAACGGGTATGAATCGCAAGAACTTTTTGAGGAAAACCATTTTAGGCGCAGGCGGATTATTCGCTGCAAACTTTCCTGAAGTTCCGGATTCGACATCGGTAAAAACAACGATTATGGAGAATTCAGTTTTGCACAAAGCTTCCACAAGAGGCGTAGCAGATTTAGGCTGGCTAAACAGCTACCACACATTCAGCTTCTCACATTATTACAACCCCGACAGGATGAATTTTGGTGTGCTTCGCGTTCTGAACGACGATACCGTGGCGCCGGGAATGGGTTTCGGAAAACATCCGCACAGTAATATGGAAATCATTTCCATTCCGCTTGAAGGCGATCTGGAGCATCAGGATTCCATGGGAAACAAGACTGTCATCCGCAACGGCGACATCCAGGTAATGAGCGCGGGAAGCGGTGTCGAACACAGCGAGTACAATAAAAACAAAGACCGGCAGGTAAAATTCCTCCAGATCTGGGTTGTCCCAAACAAACAGAATGTACCACCGCGCTACGACCAGATCACATTGAATGAAGAAGACCGCATCAATAAATTCCAGCAAATTCTGTCACCGGATGTGAACGATGAAGGTGTGTGGATCAACCAGGATGCATGGTTTCACCTTGGAAAATTTGAAAAAGGTCTTGCGGCGCAATACAACATCAAAAAGAGCGGCAACGGTGTATATGCTTTTATCCTGAACGGCGATGTCACAATTAACGGACAACAATTGAATTCCCGTGACGGATTTGGCATCTGGAACATTGATTCACTGCAATTTACAGCAGATTCCGATACCGAAATTTTACTGATGGAAGTTCCTATGGCGCTTGAACGTTAACAAAGAAAATTGTAAATTTAATAGACAAACTAAACTATATATTATGGCTACAACGAAATGGACAATCGATCCGACACACTCGGAAATAGGCTTTAAAGTGAAACACATGATGTTCACGAATGTCTCTGGGAAATTTGAAAAATACGATGCAACAGTTACCACGGAAGGCGATAATTTCGAAAATGCGCAGGCAGAATTTACCGCTGATGTGACTTCAATCAATACCGGAAACGCCGATCGCGACAACCACCTGCGCAGCGCCGATTTTTTCAACTCGGAAACCAGTCCTACATTGACATTCCGCTCGACTTCTGTCCGCAGGAAAGGCGACGATTATGAAATGACCGGCGATTTGACGATCAACGGAAAAACCAACCCGGTGACGCTTCCTGTAGAATATTCAGGTATGATGACCGACCCGTGGGGAAATACAAAAGTCGGCCTCAACATTAAGGGCAAAATCAACCGGAAAGATTGGGGACTAACATGGAACTCGGCCCTTGAAACCGGCGGCGTACTGGTGAGCGATGAAGTTCGCCTCCACATCGAAATACAACTCGTGAAGCAGCAGTAATCGACAAGATAAGTTTAAAGCCCGTTTGATGCGGGCTTTTTCTTTGCCCGGAACTTAAATCGGCACTTGAAAAAAAATGCTATTTTTGTTTTCCAACAAACCAACAACCACATGAAAGCATACATTTTCCCCGGACAGGGAGCGCAATTTCCCGGTATGGGAAAAGAATTGTACGAGCAGTCTGATCTTGCAAAGGAATTATTCGAACGCGCCAATGCTATCCTTGGTTTTCGCATCACCGACATTATGTTTGAAGGCACGGCAGAAGAGCTTAAGCAGACGAAAGTCACGCAGCCAGCAGTTTTTCTTCATTCTGTAATCCTGGCAAAAACAATGAACGAAACTTTTAAACCAAACATGGTTGCCGGACATTCATTGGGTGAGTTCTCCGCTCTTGTGGCTGCCGGCGGATTGTCGTTTGAAGACGGCCTGAAACTCGTTTCAACACGGGCGATTTCTATGCAAAAAGCGTGCGAAATCACACCTTCTACCATGGCTGCCGTACTTGGGCTTGATGACAAAATGGTCGAGGAAATCTGTGCCACGACTGATGGTGTTGTTGTTCCTGCAAATTATAATTGCCCGGGACAGCTCGTAATTTCAGGCGAAACGATTGCCGTCGACATGGCCTGTCAGGCAATGCGTGTGGCCGGCGCAAAAAGAGCCTTGGTACTTCCGGTTGGCGGCGCTTTCCATTCGCCCATGATGGAGCCGGCACGGGAAGAGCTTGCGGCCGCGATCGAAACTACGGAATTCATGAAACCGGTTTGCCCGATTTATCAAAACGTTACTGCAAGCGCCGTTTCCGATCCTGAAGAAATCAAGAAAAACCTCATCATTCAGCTAACTGCGCCGGTAAAATGGACACAAACAGTACAGCAGATGATCAAAGACGGAGCAACATTGTTTACTGAAGTCGGCCCCGGGAATGTACTTCAAGGCCTGGTCAAGAAGATCGACAAAGATGCCGAAGTTGCGGGCGCGTAAGCTTATCCTTTCTTTGTTGCTCATGCTGGGCGGCTGGGCATCTGCACAAACCGTGACCATTATTTCAGTGGGCGACACTTTGCAGAAACCTAAGTATGCCGAGTTTATTTACCTGAATGACAGCACCGATACATCATCATCGGTTCCTGTGGCAACCATCAGCGCTAATGGAAGCCTGAAAGATCCGGTTATGCTGTATAGTAATATCCGGAAACAGGCACAACGGTATGGCGCCAACGGTTTTCGTTTCAATAATTTTAAACGGATTGATACAGAAACCGGCGAACTTACACTTGACCTTTTTCATTGCTCCGACAGCCTTCTTGGTGAGAACTTCCTGAAGTTGTCCAAAAGCCGGGCGTATGTTTTGGGCGATGGCGACATGACACAGGAAAGTACACAAAGCTTTAAAGCAGACGGCAAAAAATACCTGCTGAAATCGGGTCATTACATGGTTTTTCCCGTAGCCCAGGAAGCAGAGTTCCGTATATCAAAAGGCGGCTTTACCGGAATGACGCGGTTTTATAAAGGCGGCGCAGAAAAAAATGCGGTGTTTTATTCTTTTTCCGGATTTGGGATTGTGGGTGCAAATTATATGGCTTCCGGCGCCGGACAAGGTGTGGGCGTGAACTTTACAACGGGAACAATACACAAGATAGACGAAAGTATTGGCCAGCTTCTGCTGAAAATATTCTCGGAACAGTAACGGTAATAATATAAACAAACATTGAATCCCCATAAGTTCCGGCTCATGGGGATTCTTTAATTTTAAGAAAAAACCGAATGCATGCCGAGATTCCATTTATTTGAATTTGAAGACCAGGAATGGTTCCCCGGCGCGTTGCGGAACTATCTTACCGATTTTCTTCAATTTCTTTCAAACTCGGCAAAGTTGTACAAACCTGTAATTCCGGTGATACAAAAAGGCATCAAATGCAGTGGCAGCAACAGGATTGTCGATCTTGCTTCCGGCGGCGGCGGCGGATTGCTATGGCTGAATAAAGAACTGCAGAAGGGAATTCCGGGACTGCGAATTTTACTGACAGACTTCTATCCCAACATTGACGCGTTTGAATTTATTAAGCAAAAATCATCTACATTCGAATTTGTGGGCGAACCTGTCGACGCGCGTGATGTACCAAAAACATTAACGGGTTTGCGGACACAATTTCTTTCTTTTCATCATTTCAGGCCCGAAGATGCACGCAAAATTCTCCAGAACGCAGTGAATTCCAAAAATCCGATCGCAATTTTTGAGGCGCAGGAAAGAAGCCTTCCGAGTTTTGTCGCAATGTTGCTCTCGCCATTGACGGTTTGGCTCGCCACGCCGTTCATCAGGCCGTTTTCCGTGGGCAGGCTGCTGTTTACATACCTGATTCCGATTGTGCCGCTTTTTGTAATGTGGGACGGATTTGTCTCCTGCCTTCGCACCTACTCGATTAAAGAAATGAATGCGTTGGTTGATTCACTTCACGACAAAGAAACCTTTGACTGGGATATTTCCAAAGTGCCATCAGGACCAACATTCGTGTTGTATCTTTTGGGAACTCCTAAAATAAAAAACCCCGGAAGTTCCGGGATTTGATTATTGTTGTTTTCTTATTTTCTGCTCCCATTTCCAGGCGCTCGAGAGTCCGTCTTCGAGTGTCGACTTCGCTTTCCAGCCGAGGATGTTGTTTGCTTTGTCGGTATTCGCGTATGCAGAAGTGATATCACCTTCGCGGCGGCCGACGATTTTGTAGGGCAATTTTTGTCCGCTGACCTTTTCAAAAGTATTGATGACTTCCAATACAGAACTTCCTGTTCCGGTTCCGACATTGAAGGTTTCAACTTTATCAGTGTTCTTTTTATTGATCAGCCTTTGCAGTGCGACAACGTGCGCTTTTGCGAGATCTACCACGTGAATATAATCTCGTACCGCAGTTCCGTCAGGCGTTGGATAATCATCGCCGTAAACCGAAAGTTCTTTTCTGAGGCCGATTCCTGTTTGCGTGATGAACGGAACAAGGTTTTGCGGAACGCCGATCGGAAGTTCGCCTATTTCCGCTGATGGATGCGCGCCGATCGGGTTAAAGTAACGAAGCAAAATCGCATTGATGTTGCTCACTTTACAAGTATCGGTAATGATTTCCTCGCCAATTTGCTTTGTATTTCCGTATGGCGACATTGCCGGCTGGACTGAAGCATCTTCGGTGATCGGCATTTTCTCGGCCTGGCCGTAAACGGTACATGACGAGCTGAAAATGAAATGAGATTCCGGTTTTTGCGAAAGCTGCTGCAGGATATAAACCAGCGTATTGATGTTGTTTTCGTAATAAAGCAACGGGTTTTCGACACTTTCGCCAACCGCTTTTGAAGCTGCGAAATGAATTACGCCCGAAACATCCGAATGACGGCTGAAGAAATCCTCAACCGAAGCTTTCTCGCGCAAATCCAGTTTTTCGAAAATCGGGGTTTTGCCGGTAATCGCGACAATACCTTTTAATACTTCTTCGGAAGAGTTCGAAAGGTTGTCGATAATGACAACGTCAAAGCCTTCATTTTGCAGTTCGACAACAGTGTGTGAACCGATAAAACCCAATCCGCCTGTTACTAATATTTTCATGTTGTTTGATTTGGTTGGTTGGTTGTTCGGCTGCCTAGCCCTGATAGAGCCGGTATCCTCGCAGTGCAGCGGAGAGATAAAGGCGAAAGCAGGAAACAGCTCCTATTTCAGATATTCAATGATTGTGTTTGTTATAAATTTAATTTGTTCATCATCAAGCTCAGTGTGCATCGGAAGCGACAAAACTTCTTTTACAAGCTGGTTCGTGACCGGGAAATCTTCTTCATTGTAACGCGAATCGGCATAAGCTTTCTGGGAATGCAGCGGAATCGGGTAATAAATCGCACATGGAATCCCGTTATCGAGCAAATGCTGCATGAGCCGGTCGCGATCGGCATCAACAATACGCAATGTATATTGATGAAACACATGGCTGTCATTATCGCCAAAAATTGTCGGCGTGATGATGTTTTTATGGTTTGCAAGCGCGGCCGAATATTTCGAAGCGGCTTCGCGGCGTTTGTCATTGTACGCGTCGAGTTTCGGCAGTTTCGCATTGAGCACCGCGGCCTGAATACTGTCGAGACGTGAATTTACGCCAACAACATCGTGGTGATAGCGAACATACATCCCATGGTTTACGATGCCCCGAAGCGTGTGTGCAAGTTTATCGTCATTGGTGAAGATCGCGCCGCCGTCGCCGTAGCAACCGAGGTTTTTTGACGGGAAGAAAGATGTTGAAGCGACATGGCCGATGGTTCCAACCTTATTTTTCAGGCCGTCGGCAGATTTATAATTTGCACCGATGGCCTGCGCATTGTCTTCAATAACGTATAAATTATGTTCCTGGGCGAGCTTCATGATCTCATCCATATTGGCCGCCTGGCCGAAAAGATGCACCGGAACGATCGCCTTTGTTTTTGGCGTGATGGCTTTTTTGATGGCTTCGATGGAAATGTTGAACGAATCGATTTCGACATCGACAAGAACCGGCGTCAGTTGTAAAAGCGCGATGACTTCAACGGTAGCGGCAAAAGTGAAATCGGCTGTAATGACTTCATCACCGGGTTTTAATCCGAGTCCCATCATCGCGATCTGCAGTGCATCGGTTCCGTTGGCACAGGGAATCACATGCTTTACTTCGAGATATTCCTCCAGGCTTTTCTGGAAAGAGTGAACCTGGGGACCGTTGATGTACGAAGTTGTATCAAGAACTTCTTGGATCGAAGCGTTTACAGTATCTTTTATTTGTTCGTATTGCCCTTTCAGGTCAACCATCTGGATCTTCTTCATGCTAAAAAATTTAACAGCGCAAAATTACTAATTTAAAGGTGGCGGCAATAAAAATTCTGTAAAGTGCGTATTTTAGCGACCAATTCACAGCCTATGTTTTTTCTATATGATGTCGTAATCAACGTTGCCGGTTTCCTGCTGAAAATTGCGGCATCGTTCAGCCGGAAGCTGAAATTGTTTGTCGACGGAAGAAAAAATGTCTTTGAAACCCTGCATTCCAAAATATCGGCTTCAGATAAAACCATCTGGTTTCACGCCGCATCACTTGGCGAATATGAACAGGGCTTGCCGGTGATGGAGAAAATAAAGGAAAAATATCCGAAGCATAAAATTGTGCTGACATTCTTTTCGCCATCCGGATTTGAAGTCCGGAAAAATAATGTGGTTGCCGATGTGACGGTTTATCTTCCGCTCGACACAAAGCAAAATGTCAGGAAGTTTTTAAAACTCGTACATCCTGAACTTGTCTTTTTCATCAAATATGAATACTGGCCCAATTACCTTAATGAGCTGAAAAAGCAGAAAATTGCGACTTATTTAGTGTCGGGGATTCTCCGGGAAAAGCAGGTTTTCTTTAAATGGTACGGCGGGTTTTACAGGAAAGCGCTTGACACCTTCAATCATTTCTTTGTGCAGAATTCTGAATCCAAAGACTTGCTGGCGAAATTGGGAAAAACAAATGTTACCGTTTCGGGCGATACGCGTTTTGACCGTGTGGCGGCGATCCTTGAGAAAGACAACCGCCTGGGCTTCATTTCTGAATTTACAAACGGAAAGCTCACAGTTGTTGCCGGAAGCTCGTGGCCAAAAGATGAAGCGCTGCTGGCAGAATATATCAATTCGGCTCCATACGATGTGAGATGGATCATCGCGCCGCACAACATCAAGCCGGAAGGGATCGCTTCACTAAAAAGCCTGCTTCGGAAAAAGACGGTCTTGTTTTCTGAAAAAGAAGGAAAAACTTTAACAGATGCCGATGTTTTTATCATTGACACCATCGGGATACTGACAAAAATATACAGTTATGCCCACATTGCATACATTGGCGGCGGTTTCGGAAATCCCGGCGTACATAATATATTGGAACCGGCAACTTTTGGTGTTCCGGTAGTTATCGGCCCGAATTATTCGCATTTTCCCGAAGCGACGGCATTGGTAACTATCGGCGGATGCGTTTCCATCAGCAGCCAGCAGCAACTGAACGAAACTTTCGAAATGCTGCTTGCTAATGAAGATATCCGGAACGAAAAAGGACACATTTGTTCAACTTTTGTCCAGATGAACAAAAACGCAACATCGATCATCATGAAACATTTGGCGCAAACCGTCGACATACGCAGCGGAATGCCGGAACTTGATTAAATTTGAAAAATTAAAATACCTGATATGAAATTCCTGAGAATACTCCTCCTGTTATTAGTCGTCCAACTCCATGCGCAGCAAGGCGGCATGTGGGTTCCTTCGCTGCTGAAAGGCATGAACGAAACCGAAATGAAAAAACTGGGAATGAAAATTTCCGCCGCTGATATTTATGACGCGAACAAACCCGGGATAAAAGATGCCGTGCCACAATTTAATGGCGGATGTACTGCCGAAGTGATTTCACCGAAAGGATTGTTGCTCACCAATCACCATTGCGGTTTTGAGCAGATCCAGTCACACTCATCCGTTCAGCACGATTATCTCACGGATGGTTTTTGGGCGATGAGCATGGATAAAGAACTTCCGAATCCGGGCGTTGTCGTAACATTCATCGTGAAGATCGAAGATGTGACAACGCAGGTTTTAAATGGTGTGGCCGCACTTTCAACTGAAGCTGAAAAACAAAAGAAAATCCAGGAGAACATCACTTCTGTCTCAAATTCTTTTCCGAAGGAAGCATGGCAGCAAAACAGCATCAGGAATTTTTTCGATGGAAATCAATACCTGCTTTTCGTGACTGAAACCTTTAAAGACATCCGTTTGGTGGGCGCGCCGCCTTCGTCAATCGGAAAATTCGGTTCGGATACCGACAACTGGGTTTGGCCACGTCATACCGGCGACTTCTCGCTTTTCAGGATTTATGCTGACAAGAACAACAGGCCTGCAGAATATGCCGCTGAAAATGTTCCTTACATCCCAAAACATTATTTGCCCATTTCAATTGCCGGGGTAAAGGAAAACGATTTTACAATGGTAATGGGTTATCCTGGAAGAACGACAGAATATCTTCCGGCAGTTGCCGTACAGCAAATCATCACCGACCTGAATCCGGCGAAAATTGCCGTTCGCGATGCCGCGTTGAAAGTACAGGATGGATTTATGCGGAAAAACAACGCGATCAAAATCCAATATGCCTCCAAATATGCGGGTGTTGCCAACTATTGGAAGAAATGGATCGGCGAAACCAAAGGATTGAAAAAGTCAAATGCTGTCGCATTGAAGCGTGCCGGGGAAAAAGAATTCATGCAGAAAGTTGCCAAAGCAGGAAAGCAAGCTGAATACGGAAACCTGCTCGCTGATTTCGATAAAGCTTATACTGAAATTGCACCTTATTCGTTGAGCCGCGACTATTTCTCGGAAGTATTTTTACGGAACACAGAACTGACAACCATCGGCTACCGTCTTTACCAGCTTGAGCAGGTTTATGAAACCAAAGGCGCTCAGGCTTTCAGCGACAGGCGCGACAACCTGATCAATGGTATCGGCGAATTCTACAAAGACTTTAATAAAGCAGTGGATGAAAAAGTTTTCGAGCAGCTTATCGACATTTATATGAACAAGTCGCCGAAGCAATTCCTGCCGACCGCGATTGCCGGAGCCGACAGTAAAAAACTCACGGCAGATATCTATACAAATTCAAAACTTGGAAGCTTTGACGATTTGAAAGAACTGCTCTCGGGCGATGCAAAAACAGTAATTGCGAGAATAAATGCCGATAAAGGCTATCAGTTCATGAAAATCGTTTCTGATAACTATGCCAAAAATATAGCTCCTAAATATGATGAGCTGAATTTGCGGATCATCGGCCTCCAGCGAAACTACATGAAGGGAATACTCGAGATGAATCCGGGCGCAAGGATTTTCCCTGATGCAAACAGTACCTTACGTGTGACTTACGGAAAAGTAAAAGGATACAATCCCGTTGATGCGGTTTATTATACGCCAATGACAACACTTGATGGCGTTATTGAAAAATATGTTCCGGGTGATTATGAATTTGATGTTCCGAAGAAGCTGATCGACCTGTACAACGCAAAAGACTACGGACAATATGCCGACAACGGTAAAATGCCGGTCTGTTTTATCGGGACAAACCACACCACGGGCGGAAATTCGGGAAGTCCGGCAATTGATGCCAATGGAAATCTCATCGGACTCAATTTTGACCGCGTTTGGGAAGGAACAATGAGCGACATTCACTACGATCCTGAAATCTGCAGGAACATTATGGTTGATATGCGTTATGTATTGTTCATTATCGATAAATTTGCCGGCGCAAGGCATCTTGTTGACGAGATGAAAATTGTTAAAACCAAGAAATAGGTTATTGATTTCTATGCTTTATGTATCAGCATTTAAGGCTTTTAAACCGATTTTAACAGATGTAGGAAAACATCTGTTTTTTTTCAAAAAAAATTTCAAAAAAAATTTTCCATATTAAAAAATTTATATCTTTGCCTCGAATTAATAATTAACCTTTTATAATTAAGTAAGATGAAAAAAGTATTTTTAAGCTTCGCTGTTATCGCTGCTATGACAGTTGTATCTTGTAAAGAAACTAAAACTGAAACTGAAGAAGTTGTAACTCCAGTTGAAGAAGTAACTCCAGTTGAAGAAGCTGCTCCAGCTACTGATTCTGCTGCTACTACTACTGAAGCTGCTCCAGCTGATGCTACAGCTACTCCAGCTGAAGCTCCTGCTACTGAAGCTCCAGCAGCTAAGTAATCAACAGTTACAGAAAAAAATAAGCCGCGTTTATCGCGGCTTTTTTCATACCCAAACCTGACGAAATATTATCGAAAAAAAAAAGCTTCAAACAATGTTTGAAGCTTTTTTTGTACTCAGAGCGGGACTTGAACCCGCACGGACATTACTGTCCACTGGATTTTAAGTCCAGCGTGTCTACCAATTTCACCATCCGAGCAGACCACTTGGAGCGAAAAACGGGATTCGAACCCGCGACCTCGACCTTGGCAAGGTCGCGCTCTACCAACTGAGCTATTTTCGCGTATCATTTTTTTAAAGAACTGCAGTACTTCTTCCGTATTGCGAGGGCAAATTTAAAACTTAAATTCAATTATACAAAGGTTTTTCAGAAAAAAATCGGTCAGGCAACTAAACACCTGAATATCATTTTTTAACAAGAATCCGCCTGATCTCATTAAGCTTCATCAACGCTTCCACAGGCGTTAGGGTATTGATATCGAGATTAACAATTTCCTCCCGGATACTCTCAAGCAACGGGTCATCAAGATTGAAAAAACTCAGTTGCATATCATCGGCAGCCGATTTCACACCGACAAGCGCCTCTCCCGAATGTTCCTTTTCAAGCCGCTTCAGCATTTTCTGCGCCTTGGCTATAACTGTCTGCGGCATTCCGGCCATTTTCGCAACATGAATCCCGAAACTGTGCGCGCTCCCGCCTTCTACAAGCTTTCTTATAAAAAGGACGTTATCTTTAAGTTCTTTGACAGAAACGTTATAATTCCTGATTCTGGACAAAGTCTCATTCATCGTGTTGAGCTCGTGGTAATGTGTTGCAAAAAGCGTCTTCGGCCGCGCAGGATGCTCATGCAGGAATTCGGCAATCGCCCAGGCGATGGAAATTCCGTCATAGGTGCTCGTTCCGCGGCCGATTTCATCAAGCAGCACAAGGCTTCTTTCGGAAATGTTGTTCAGGATCGATGCCGTTTCATTCATCTCGACCATAAATGTCGATTCGCCCATTGAAATGTTATCTGAAGCGCCGACACGCGTGAAAATCTTATCCACAACGCCCATGACCACACTTTCGGCAGGAACAAAACTTCCCATCTGCGCCAATAAAACAATAAGTGCCGTCTGGCGCAGGATTGCTGATTTTCCCGACATGTTCGGCCCTGTTATCATGATGATCTGCTGCGACTCATTATCGAGATAAACATCGTTTGCAATATATGGCGTACCTACCGGGAGCTGTTTTTCAATTACCGGATGCCTGCCATTGGTGATCTTCAATTCGAAACTTTCATCGAGCGACGGACAAACATAATTGTTCTCAATGGCCAATTGTGTAAACGAAGAAAGACAGTCAAGCTGTGCAATGAGCGATGCATTTAACTGTACAGGCTTGATATAACCTGCAATCCAACTCACGAGCTGCTCGAAAAGATCGAGTTCCAATTTGTGGATTTTTTCCTCCGCACCAAGAATCTTCGTTTCATATTCTTTCAACTCTTCAGTAATGTAACGCTCGGCATTAACCAATGTCTGCTTCCTGATCCATTCCGCCGGGACTTTATCTTTATGTGTGTTTCTGACTTCAATATAATAACCGAATACATTATTAAAAGAGATTTTCAATGATGAAATCCCCGTTCTCTCAGATTCACGTTTTTCAATACCTTCAAGATATTCCTTTCCGGAATTTGAAATATTACGAAGATCGTCGAGCTCCTCATTGATTCCTGCTGCAATCGCATTCCCTTTTGCAATCGAAACCGGCGCATCGGGATTAAGCATTGTCCGGATCTTTTCCCGCAACAAATCACAACTATGAAGGCTGTCGCCAATCATTTTTACGGCTTCCTGGCTGCTTTCAAGTGCAAGATTCTTAATCGGAATTACCGCATCGAGCGAATCCTTCAGATAAACCACTTCACGCGGCGACACTTTCCCGGCGGCTATTTTCGAAATCAGCCGCTCGAGGTCGGAAATCTGTTTGATCTGACGCTGGATGATCTGCAACCCGTCACGATCCTGCATCAGATAAGAAACAACTTCATGACGGCTCCTGATTTTATTGATGTCTTTCAGCGGAAGCGCCAGCCACCGTTTTAAAAGTCGGCCGCCCATTGGCGACAACGTCCGGTCGATCACATCAAGCAATGTTACGGCGTTTGGATTATAGCTGTTATAAAGTTCGAGGTTCCTGATGGTAAAACGATCCATCCACACGTAAGCATCTTCAGCAATCCGATGGATATTGGTTATGTGTTTGATCCTGTTATGTTGGGTTTCCGACAGATAATAAAGTACCGCGCCGGAAGCAATAATTCCTTCCGGAAGTTCCTCAATTCCAAAACCTTTAAGCGAAATCGTACCGAAATGGCCGGTTAAGGTTTCAAAAGCATAGTCCGGATTATAAACCCAATCCTCAAGGAAAAAACTATGATAAGCCTCTCCAAAAGTTTCACGAAAAAGATTTTTATGCTGCTTCGGGACAAGCACTTCGCTCGGACTGAAATTCTGCAGCAGCTTATCGATATATTCTTCATTGCCCTGCGCGGTGAGAAATTCTCCGGTGGAAACATCAAGAAACGAAACGCCGAGCGTCTTCCGCCCAAAATATACCGATGCGAGAAAATTGTTGTTTTTAGACTGCAACACCTCATCGTTCATCGACACGCCCGGAGTAACAAGCTCGGTGACGCCTCTTTTTACAATGGTTTTTGTCATTTTCGGGTCTTCAAGCTGATCGCAAATCGCAACGCGAAGCCCGGCCTTGACAAGTTTAGGCAAATAAGTGTTTAAAGAATGGTGTGGAAATCCGGCAAGTGCAGTTTCGGTTTCAGATCCGGCACCTCGTTTTGTAAGGATAATCCCAAGTATCTTTGAAGCGCGGACCGCATCCTCCCCAAAAGTTTCATAAAAGTCCCCAACCCTGAACAAAAGGCACGCATCGGGATACTTCCTTTTGATCTCGTTGTACTGCTTCATCAGCGGTGTTTCTTTCGGAAGTTTGTCTTTGGATGCCAAGGCTTATAAGGGTTATTAAAGCATTAATCAGGAAGGCACGAAATTAATTATTTTGTCTGTAATATACAGGCAGCCAAAAAATTAAATTAATTTTAAGAATAAAAGCAATGAACGTTTCCGATTTTTATATAGATTTGCTCAGTATTTTAAATAAAATCACAATGAAAAAAATAGCAATGTTCGCTTTACTCGCTGTATTCGGAGTAACTGCAGCCAACGCACAAACTGCAAAAACAGCAAAAAAAGCTCCTGCAAAAACAGAAGCAACCCCTAAAGTTGATGGGGCGGGGATGGTTTTCGAATCGGACGTAATCGATTACGGAACTATCGCGAAAAATGCCGATGGAAAACGTGAATTCGTTTTTACAAACAACGGAAACAAGCCACTTATCATCAGCAGTGCTCAAGGTTCATGCGGTTGTACAGTTCCAACTTATCCAAAAGAGCCGATCATGCCGGGCGCAAAAGCAGTTATCGGAGTGAAATATGCTACTGACAGGGTTGGTGCTTTCACCAAAACAGTAACATTGACCACCAATGCAACTGAGCCTACTAAAGTTCTTACCATCAAAGGAAACGTTCTTCCTGAGGAAACTAAAGAAGGAACAAAAAGCTAACATCAGAACACAATCATAAGAAGCTTCCTTTTACGAGGGAGCTTTTTTTTTTACCTATGCGAAAATTGCTAAACAGCGAACTCGACAGAAAAACAGTCGAAGGCTTCAGGGAAGCTGAAAAAACACCGTTGATCATTGTCCTTGATGACATCCGTAGCCTGCATAATATTGGCTCGGTTTTCCGGACGGCAGATGCTTTCCTGATTGAGAAAATCTACCTCTGCGGCATCACGGCACAACCACCAAATAAGGAAATCCACAAAACAGCGTTAGGCGCGACCGAAACAGTCGATTGGGAATACAGTCAATCGGTGATGGAAACCATCGAATTTCTCAAAGCGCAGGAAGTAACTGTCCTGGCCGTTGAGCAAGTGGAAAACGCGACGCATCTTCAGGAGTTTATTGCTACGGCTGATAAAAAATATGCGCTCGTATTCGGCAATGAAGTCTTTGGGGTTTCAGCCGAAGCCATTTCCGCATGTGACGGTTCTATTGAAATACCTCAACTGGGCACCAAGCATTCGCTGAATGTTTCTGTAAGCGCGGGAATTGTGATCTGGGAATTATTCCGGAAGCTGCAGTTCGCCGGAAGCTGATTTAAGCCTGATCTGCTCCAGGATATAAACATAATCTTCCTGGTTTTTGACAAAATCCCTTTCCGAGACATCGATCACCAGCACGTTCAGGTCGGTTTGTGATTTAATGTAATCCAGATAACCGCGGTTAATTTTTTCGAGGTATTCTGCCGGGATTTCCTGTTCATAGCTTCTGCCGCGCTGGCGGATATTATCAAGAAGCCGATCTGTATTCTGATACAGATAAATATAGAGGTCAGGCTTTGGCATTTCCCGATAAATGATCTCAAAAAGCTTGCGGTACAAACGGTATTCATCTTCTGTGAGTGTCACTTTCGCAAATATCAGCGACTTGAAAATGTGGTAATCGGCTATGATAAAATCCTTGAAAAGATCAAATTGTGCCAGATCATCGGCAATCTGCTGGTAGCGATCGGCAAGAAATGACATCTCCAACGGGAACGCGTACCGATTTTGATCCTGATAAAACTTTGGAAGGAACGGGTTGTCTGCAAAGCGCTCGAGTACTGTTTTCGCATTAAAATCCTCCGCAATTTTATTGGCCAGTGTTGTCTTTCCTGCGCCGATGTTTCCTTCGATAGCGATATAATTGAAAATCTCAGGCTTTATGTTTTCCAGCGGATTCTCCAGTTTACCCATCGGTTTGCAGATGCTTTTGTCTTCAGACAGGCGCAAAAGCTCCGGCAGGAATTTCTGCAGCACCGGATGCCGCCAATCAAGGTTCAGGTCCCGCATCGGAAGCAGTACAAAAAGCCTGTCCTGCATGTGCGGATGCGGCACGGTTAAGTTTTCGATACTTACAATATCTTCATTGAAAGCGACGAGATCGATGTCGATAATCCGTGACACATATTCGGAAGAATCACTACGGGTACGTCCCATTTCAGCCTCAATTCCCTGCATCTTTTCAAGCAGTGCTTCCGCAGTTGATGAAGTGTGCACAACAATGGCACAATTGAAAAACGGTTCACCTTCAAAACCCCATGCCGGCGTTTCATAAAGACGCGAAACTTTTATTACCGTTCCGGCTTTACGATGGATGAGCGATATGCACTGGCGGATGTTCTGCTGCCTGTCGCCGAGATTGCTGCCTAAAGAAAGTACTGCGAGATTCTGGGTTTTCATTCGGCGAAACTGTTGGGGAAACCATTTGGAGTTGCGGCAAATGCCACCGGCAAATTAAATAAAAAGAATCTTATTATTGGAGTATATTTGCGTGAATCGCGGCAAAGTTATCAAACGCAACGATAGATTATTTAATTAATAAGCACTTGTCTGATGAAATTTTTAGGAAATGTACTGGCGGTAATTGTGGGCCTCTTCATATTTTTCATGTTCTTTTTTTTCGGGATCGTACTTGTTGGTACGGTTGCCGGCGGCGGAAGCGACACTGTAGCCGTTAAGAGCAACTCGGTTATTGAACTTGATCTCGCAGGAGTGACAAATGACTATGCCGGAAAATCGAATTACAAGGATTTCGATTATTTCGAAGCCAAGCATGACGGACTTTCAGATGTGATAAAAGCAATAAAAGCAGCCAAAGAAGACGATGATATTAAAGGGATTTCGATCCTCAACAACTATTCTGAAATTGGAGTCGCGCAGGCAAAAGCACTGCGTGATCAGTTGGAAGATTTTAAGCAGTCGGGAAAATTCGTCCTTTCCTATGCAAGTGTTTATACGCAAAAGGATTATTACCTGAGTTCTGTCGCCGATAAAATATATATAAATCCGGTGGGCAATTTCGATTTTAAAGGGTTGTCGTCAGAAATTATGTTCTTTAAGGATCTTCAGGAAAAATCGGGGATTAAAATTGAAGTCGTCCGTCACGGAAAATATAAAAGTGCCGTGGAGCCATTCCTGGAAAACAAAATGAGTGAAGCCAACCGCGAACAGGTCTCGTCGCTGCTTTTTTCCATCTGGAATGCGTTTGTCACCGATATTTCAAAATCCAGAAATATCTCCTCCGAACGATTGAATACAATTGCAAACGGCATGCTCGCGCGAACGCCTGAAATGGCTAAAGCCGAAAAACTTGTCGACATCATTGCATATGAAGACGATTACCACAATGAAATCAGACGCAGGCTCAAACTTGGGAAAGACAAAAAATACAATAAAATAAGTATTCTCGATTATGCTAAAAATGCGGCCACCACAACCGGGGACTATTCCGGCGGAGACAAGATCGCGATCATCTACGCACAAGGCGAAATCCTGAGCGGCGAAGGAGACGAAAGCTACATTGGCGAAGGATCGATGCGCCGTGCGCTGCAACAGGCAAGAAAGGACAAAAACGTAAAAGCCATTGTCCTGCGCGTTGATTCTCCCGGAGGAAGCGCTTTAACTTCTGATATGATCTGGCGCGAAACCGAGCTGACGCGGAAAGTAAAGCCTGTAATGGTTTCCATGGGCAATTTGGCAGCCTCAGGCGGATATTATATCGCGTGCAATGGAAACAGGATTTTTGCGGAAGAAAGTACGATCACAGGTTCCATCGGTGTATTTGGAATGCTACCTAACCTCACGCAGCTTTCTGAAAAGATCGGAATTCATACCGAGCAGGTCAATACCCATCCAAATGCCGGCGGCTACAGTCCTTTGCGTCCACTTGACGATAGTTACAGAAGTTTTGCCCAGGAAGAAGTCGAACGTATTTACAACACTTTCGTTAGCCGTGTGGCGGCGGGAAGAAAAATGACTTTCCAGCAAGTAGACAACATAGCCCAAGGCCGGGTTTGGTCGGGTTCACAGGCTAAAGAAATCGGGCTTGTGGATGAGATCGGCGGACTCGACGATGCAATTGCTGCGGCGGCAAAAGCGGCAAAGATCACAAAATGGAAAACACAGGATTATCCTGAATATGAAAAGGATTTTGGTGACCTTTTGAGCAGCCTTGGCCTTCCGTTTACATCTACTGAAAGCTTTTTGAAGAAAGAAGTCGGCGAAGAGAATTACAGGTTGATTGAACACATGAAGAAAATCACAACCAAAACCGGAGTACAAGCCTTGATGCCTTTTGAGATAAAAATCAGGTAGTATTTTTAAAATAGGCAACCTGTAATATTTAAAACGATCCTTCCTTGCCCGATCTTCTGCGTAAAGACATCTGTCAAGAAGATTATCAAATTAACAACCGTTAAATCGGTCACAAGTGCGGTAAAATTGCTAATAATTTTACCACATTTTTCGTTTTATATAACTTAATTTTGTTAGCCAAAACAATTGTCATGCTGAAAAAAGTCTTCAAGATCATCGGAATTACCTTACTGATATTAATACTCGCGCTCTTTGCGATCCCATTCTTTTTCCAGGACGCGATCAAAGCAAAGATTGCCGCAACCATCAATGAAAATATCGACGCTACAGTATCTTTTGAAGATGCAGACCTGAGCCTTTTTCGCAACTTTCCAAAGGCGAACGTCTCCATCGATAAACTTCTGATCATCAACAAAGCGCCATTTGCAGGAGATACGCTGGTTTCTTTGGGCGAAGTGAGCCTCAACATGTCGATCAAGGAACTTTTTAAAGACAAATCAGAGCCGATCAATGTTGAAGCTTTCGGTATGCAAAACGGGCTGGTAAATATCATCTTCAACAAAGAAGGTGTCGGCAACTTTGATATTGCTTTGAAAAATGCCAAAAAGAAAGACGACGGCAAGGCCGATCCGATGTCGCTCAAAATCAAAGAATACAACATAGAAAATTTCAGTTTCCGGTATTTTGACGAACGCTCGAAATTAAAAATGCGGCTCGATAGTTTAAATCATTCCGGAAACGGTGATTTCACGGCATCCAAACTCGATCTTGTGACGCAGACATCAGCACGGGTTTCAGTAGATATGGACAAGACGAATTATATGACCAATATCCCGTTGGATCTTACTGCGACTTTGGGAATCGATCTCGATAAAAGTATCTACAGCTTCAAACAGAACAAAGCGCTCATCAACCAATTGCCTCTGGAATTTGACGGTTTTATTCAGATTCTGGAAGCCGGGCAGCAATACGACCTGACATTCAAAACACCAAGCTCTGATTTCAAGAATTTCCTCGGGCTGATTCCGTCGAAGTATTCCGGAAGCCTGAACAACGTTAAAACTACGGGCAACTTTACCATTGCAGGTTTTGCAAAAGGCATTTATTCAGACACAACTGTCCCGAAATTCAATATCGCCATTGCATCTGACAATGCTTCTTTCCAATATCCCGATCTTCCGAAATCGGTTAAAAATATTGTAATCGACACGAAAATCATCAATGACACCGGAATCCTGAATGACACTTATATCAACCTTGACAGGCTTTCATTTTCTATTGATGCGGATGTTTTCAATGCAAAAGCCAAAATCCGCAATGTAGTCGAGAATCCGCTTGTTGATGCGCAACTGAAGGGAACTGTAAATCTTGCAAATTTGTCTAAGGCATATCCGCTAAAGCTCGACAAACCGCTTTCGGGGATTCTTCGTGCTGATGTGGTCACGAACTTCGATATGGCATCTGTGGAAAACAACCGCTACGAAAACATAAAAAATTCCGGCTCCGCTGACCTGACCGGCTTCAAATATGTCGATGATAAAGGAAAAGCCCTTAATGTGAGCCGGGCAACGGTACAGTTCAACCCGAGCCGTGTGAACCTTCAACAATTGGCGGCAACTACGGGGAAAACCGATTTAAACGCATCGGGCACGTTGGACAATTTCTATGGATATTTGTTCAAAGACCAAGTGCTGAAAGGAAACTTCACGATGCACTCGGATCAATTCGCAGTTTCGGATTTTATGTCAGAAGAAAATACTAAAACGACCTCAAAATCCAAAGAAGCGATGAAGATTCCGGCATTTTTAGACTGTACTGTGAATGCCACGGCCAATACCGTACTTTATGACGATCTTGTACTGAAGAATGTCAGCGGAAAAATTATCATCCGGGACCAGAAAGCAACACTCGAAAATGTAAAAACATCAATTTTCGGTGGTGTTATCGGAGTTACCGGCGACGTGTCCACTAAAGCAGCGACGCCTTCGTTCAATATGAAGCTGAACCTGAATTCGGTTGATATCGCGCAATCGTTCACGCAACTCGACATGCTGCGAAGCATTGCCCCGATTGCGGGAGTGATAAATGGCAAACTCAATTCAAACATCAATGTGTCCGGAAGTCTTGATCCTTACGAAATGACGCCAAACCTTAAAACCATTGACGGGAATATGGCCGGCCAGTTGCTTTCAACGACCGTAAATGCAAATACTTCCACATTACTTACGGCGCTGGACAATAACTTGAAATTTATAGATCTTGAAAAACTAAACCTCAACGACCTTAAGGCAAATCTTACATTTAATAACGGAACGGTAAACCTCAAGCCGCTGGACATCAAATACAAAGATGTAAAAGTGCAGGTTGCCGGAGCACACGGCTTTGACCAGTCGATGAACTATAACCTGAAATTTGATGTTCCGGCTAAATATCTGGGGACAGAAGCCAATAACCTGCTTGCGAAATTGACTCCCGCCGATGCTGCAAAAATGGAGAACATTCCTGTGAGTGCCATAGTCACCGGAAACTTCAAAAATCCGAAGATTAAAACCGATCTCAAACAAGCAACAACAGCCCTGACCACACAACTTGTGAAGATGCAGCGCGATAAATTATTGAATCAGGGGTCGAATGCACTTGGAAACATCCTCAGCGGAAACAAGCCCAAAGACACAACAAAGACAACTTCGAACAATAAAGACATAAAAAATGCTGCGGGAAATGTCCTGAAAGATATTTTCGGAAAGAAAAAAGAAGATAAAAAAACGCCTGTCAAATAATAAAAGCCTGAAGGAATTCAGGCTTTTTTTATACGTTGATCCGAACGACGAAGCCTTCAGCCCCGCGTACATTGATTGCACGCCCGTCTTCAAAAATCAGATACTGGCCTTTAATTCCGGAGAGTTTTCCGCGAAATCCTGAAATTTTATCAAGGTTTAGGGTTGTAACTTTTTTCGGATATTGAAGAACGGGATAGGTCAGTTCATAAATATCGTTCTTCTCAGGGTTAAAAAACTTTTTTACCTCATCAGGCAACAGGTCAAGCACTTTTAGGCGTTCGGAACAAAGATCACATTCAACCAATTCGTTCAGCAGCATCCTGCGCCAATTGGTCTTATCTGTATAGTGATTTTTCAAAGCTACTTCCGATATTCCGGCGAGGTAGCGATTCGGAACTTCAACAACAGCAATCGCCGAGCATGCGCCCTGGTCGATCCAGCGTGTAGGAACCTGTGATTTTCGGGTTACGCCTACTTTAATTTCACATGAGGCGGCAAGATAAACCACATGCGGCTGAAGCTGTGCCTGCGACTCAACTTCAAGGTCACGGTCGGCAATGCCAAGATGGGCAGTGCTGAGTTCAGGGCGGATGATCCAATCACCGGAATGCGGACTCTTATAAAAGCAATCATAGCAGAAACCCTGACGGAAAATCTTCTTTTTCTTCACACAGTGCAGGCATTGATATCCGACAAGGTTCATTTCGATCTCCCGGCCCAGCAACTGGTTCACATGCACGAAATCATTTTCGAAGATTAGATAATATTGGATCGGGTTCCCGTATTCTGTCTGCATTTTGGTAAGTACACCTTCGTATTGCATTTTCTCGCTAAATTGGGGTAATTTAATTATTTTTGGTAAAGTTAGAAATTCACATCCAGTAAACCATCACATGCCGTTTCCAATCATCAATTCCATAGCTTCGTGGTTCCTAAAGCAACGGATCCACCAAATCGAATTGTTCCTGAAGTACCCAAACGAGGTTCAGGAAGAATTGCTGATGAACCTCATCCGTGCTGCAGAACATACCCAGATGGGAAAGGAATATGATTTTGGCTCAATAAAATCTTATTCCGCCTTTGCCGAAAGAATTCCCGTTTCCAACTATGAAGACCTTGAGCCGCTGATCGAGAAAACGCGAAAAGGCGAACAAAACGTATTTTGGAACACGCCAATCCGCTGGTTTGCAAAATCAAGCGGGACAACCAATGTGAAAAGTAAATTTATTCCGGTAAGTTCTGAAGCGCTTGAAGATTGCCATTATAAAGGAAGCAAGGATTTATTATGTCTTTATCTGAACAATAATGAGGATTCGCAGCTATTTGTGGGGAAAAGCCTCAGGCTCGGCGGAAGCCACCAGATTTATGAAGACAACAATACATTTTTCGGCGATTTGTCGGCCATATTAATTGAGAACATGCCTATCTGGGCCGAATTCAGCAGCACGCCAAACAGCCGGGTTTCTTTAATGAGTGAATGGGAAGCCAAAATTCCGGCTATCATTAGTGAAACCATGAATGAAAATGTGACCAGCTTTGCAGGCGTACCCTCGTGGATGCTGGTATTGCTAAACACAGTTCTGGAAGAAACGGGAAAACAAAACATTCTTGAGGTTTGGCCTAACCTTGAAGTCTATTTCCATGGCGGGGTGAGTTTTGATCCATATCGGGATCAATACAAAAAGATTCTCCCGCGGGATAATTTCAAGTATTATGAAATTTATAATGCTTCAGAGGGATTTTTCGCAATCCAGGACCGGAACGGCTCAAGTGATCTATTGCTGATGCTTGATTATGGGATTTTCTATGAGTTTATTCCGATGGATACTTTTGAAAGCTCCCACCAAAAAACACATCGGCTTTCGGAAGTTGAACTGGATAAAAATTACGCAATTGTCATCACGACCAATTCGGGATTGTGGCGTTATATGATTGGCGACACCGTCAGGTTCACCTCATTAAATCCATACAGGATCAGGGTTACCGGTAGGACAAAACATCATATCAATGTTTTTGGCGAGGAGCTGATGGTTGAGAATACCGATAAAGCGCTGTCTAAAGCCTGCGAACTCACAAGTTCCGAAATCACGGATTATACCGTTGCACCGATATTTATGCAGGGAAAAGAAAAAGGCGCGCACGAATGGATGATCGAATTTAAGCATCCGCCAGAAGATATTGAAGCATTCCGGCGCATCCTCGATGAAACGCTGCAAACGTTAAACTCTGATTATGAAGCGAAGCGTTATAATAATATGACCCTTAACCCGTTAATGATCAACGTAGCAAGACCGAACCTCTTCTACGACTGGCTCAAGGAACAAGGGAAACTTGGCGGGCAGCATAAAATTCCGCGCCTTTCCAACAAAAGGGATTATCTGGAAAAGCTGAAGGAAATGCAGGTTCAAGTAAATTAAAACAATGAAAAAATTACTAGTTACAGCGGTGGCGATTTTTTTTCTTGCATCCTGCGGCCCAAAGCGCATGAGCTGTTATGGCAAGAGATGCGTTGAAGCACAACAAAAAACAGAAACTGACAGAAGAAATACAGTTTAATTCTGAAAAGTCCATAAAAAAAGCTGCCCGAAGAGCAGCTTTTTTTGTTTATTAAGATACAGCTTTCAATCGCTGCAGCAGGTTTTTATTGAGCCTGTCTTCAGCATAATGCCGGTCGATTGTCAGATGTTTGTCGTCAGTTCCCGGGAGGTCATACATCGCATCAGTAAGAATCGCTTCGCATAATGAACGCAGACCACGCGCACCGAGCTTATACTCCAGCGCCCTGTCTACAACGTAATCCAAAGCCTCGTCGGTAATTTTTAATTCAACATCATCCATCAGAAACAACTTGCGATATTGTTTAACGAGCGCATTTTTCGGCTCTGTCAGGATAGCGCGCAGTGTTTCACGATCAAGCGGATCCATGTGGGTAACAACCGGTAGCCTTCCGATAATTTCAGGAATCAGTCCAAAATCCTTGATGTCTTTCGGAATAATATACTGAAGAAGATTATCCTTGTCTATATGATCGGCATTCTTTGAAGTATGGTAGCCTACTGCCTGGCGGTTAAGCCTTTTTGATATGATTTTATCAATTCCGTCAAAAGCGCCTCCGGCAATAAACAGGATATTCTGGGTATTAACCTCAACAAACTTTTGATCGGGATGCTTACGTCCGCCTTTAGGAGGAACATTAACGACAGTTCCTTCGAGAAGCTTCAGCAAGGCCTGCTGAACGCCTTCACCGGAGACATCGCGTGTGATTGAAGGATTATCGCTCTTGCGGGCGATTTTATCGATTTCATCAATGAATACAATTCCTCTTTCGGCTTTTGCAACATCATAATCTGCAGCCTGTAATAATCTGGTAAGAATACTTTCGACATCTTCCCCGACATAACCGGCTTCTGTAAGAACGGTAGCATCCACAATGGCAAGCGGTACATCAAGCATTCTTGCAATGGTTTTGGCGACAAGGGTTTTTCCTGTCCCCGTTTGTCCGACCATGATGATGTTGCTTTTTTCGATTTCCACCTCATCATCAAACTGCTGTTGCATGAGCCTTTTGTAGTGGTTGTATACCGCAACAGACATGACTTTTTTGGTCTGGTCTTGTCCGATGACGTATTGGTCGAGGAAAGCGCGGATTTCTTTTGGCTTTTTTAGTATCAGGTCGGCGGCTACTTTCGCACTGCCGCTGGTTTTAAGCTCTTCCAGAACAATACCATGCGCCTGTTCGATACACCTGTCGCATATATGGGCATTGATGCCTGCAATCAACAGGTTGGTTTCCGGCTTTTTTCTGCCGCAAAAGGAACATTCTAATACTTCTTTAGCCATTGCTCAGGTTTTGAGATTTAATAATCTCTTTTCTATTGTTGAATTAAATCAGGTATTAGCTTCTTTTAAGAACTTCATCCACCATCCCGTAAGTTTTAGCTTCTTCAGCGATCATCCAGTAATCCCTTTCGCTGTCCTGATGAACCTTTTCGAAAGTTTGTCCTGTATGTTTTGAAATGATGGCGTACAATTCATTCTTTAACTTAAGCATCTCCCGCAGGTTGATTTCCATATCGGTTGCCACGCCTTGCGCACCGCCTGAAGGCTGGTGGATCATTACCCGTGAATGTGGCAATGCGGAACGTTTTCCGTTTTCACCGGCACAAAGCAAAACAGCGCCCATTGAAGCCGCCATTCCTGTACAGATTGTGGCAACATCAGGCTTGATGTATTGCATAGTGTCATAAATCCCGAGTCCTGCATAAACGCTTCCGCCGGGAGAATTAATATAAATCTGGATATCTTTTGCAGAATCGGCGCTTTCCAAAAATAAGAGTTGCGCCTGTACGATATTGGCAATCTGGTCATCGATACCAGTTCCGAGGAAGATGATGCGATCCATCATAAGCCTTGAAAAAACATCAAGCTGCGAAACATTCAGTTGGCGTTCTTCAATAATATAAGGGGTCATTCCAACAGGTGTCATCCTGCCGGCTATCTTGTCATAATAAAGGCTGTTGACACCATGGTGTTTGGTGGCATATTTTTTAAATTCTTTACCGTAATTCATATATGGCTGGTATTTTTATCGTTAAAAAAAGTAGTTGAAAGAGTAAAGTTACAAAAAACAGTATTACTCGCCGTACATCTCTTTAACAAAATCAGCATAAGTGACTTCTTTGGTAGCAGCTTTTACCTTTTCTTTATATAAACCCACCATTTTTTCGCTCATCAACTGTTCTGAAAGCCTTTTAACTTCATCTTTATTTGAAAGGACGCGCGCCACGATACCTTCAACATCGGCATCGGACGGATCCAGTTGTCCAAACTGCGCCATCTGTTTTTTTATCATTTCGGAAGTGTAACCCTTAAGATCATCAAAAGTGATTTGAAGGTTATTGTCGGAAATTACCTTTCCTTCGATAAGTTGATAACGAAGGCCGTTTTCTGATTTGGAATATTCCGCCTCAGCTTCTTCTGCGCTAAGCGGATTTTCACCGGCAGTACGAATCCATTTCTTCAGGAATTCCGCCGGAAGATCGAATTTGGTATTCTTCAAAAGCGAATCCGTCACATCATTCAGGAATTTCTGGTCAGCCTGAACAGCAAACTGTTTTTCGGCATCTTCCTTGATTTTTTCCTTTAGCTCATCTACCGACGCAATTTTGCCTTCCCCGAAGAGCTTGTCAAATAATTCCTGGTTGAGCTCAGCCGGTTCGTTTTCATTGATCTCTTCTATTGTAAAGTCAACATCTACATCGAGTCCGTGAACATCATCATGGGAAACTTTCAGGTAATCCATCAGTTTATGATCGTCATCAAATAAACCTTTAGTGTTCAGGGTAACGACATCTCCGACTTTCTTTCCAATAAATTTATCGGCAGCAGATTTATCCTTGAATATCCCAAGAGAAAAAGTGGTCGAATTGTTTATACCTTTTTCTTCATTTGTAAAAGTTCCGACAATGTCTGAATCAGCCGATACCGACTCTGCGGATTTGAGCTTTCCATATTGCTTTCTTACACGTGCCACCTGATCTTCGAGCATCTGGTCGTCGGCAACAATCCTGTATTGTGTTACATTTCCGGCAGTGCCAAGATCTACATTGAATTGTGGTGTCAGTCCAAGCTCAAAATCGAAACTGAAGTTTTCAGCGTTCCAGTCCAGCTCATTGGCAGGCACCGGAAGTGGGTTGCCAAGTATGTCCAGCTTTTCGTCCTGAAGATACTTGTTCAGATTTTCCTGAAGCAGTTTATTCACTTCTTCCAGAAGGACCGCTTTACCGTATTGCTTGCGCACATGGCCCATAGGAACTGCACCTTTGCGAAAGCCTGGTATTGTAGCATTCTTGCGATAGTCGGCAAGGACTTTTTCCACCCGGCTCTCGTAATCTTCTTTGGAAATCTCAACAGTGACGACTACATTCAGGTCATCTATATTTTTTCTTGTAATGTTCATCTGTACAGTATAAAATTGGCATGCAAAAATAACACAAATTTGCAAACACCCCAATAATAATGTGATTGGTTTATTTATCCTCGCGCATGAGCCCGTAAACCAGTGACTGGGAAAGAGACAACAGCAGACTAAAGAGCAATGCAGTCCAGAAGGAATCGACACTGAAGCCTCCGACGATCTCTGTACAGAGTAATATCATCAGCGCATTAATGACGAGCAGGAAAACCCCGAAAGTAACAATAGTGACCGGTAAAGTAAAGAGGACAATCACAGGTTTGATAAAAATATTCAGCAACCCAAGCACTACCGCTACTATTATTGAGGTAAGGAAACTATCGACAACAACCCCACGCATGAAGTACGATAGCAACAGCACAAGAGCGGAAGTAACCAGTATCCTGAATAAAAGCTTCATTCTAAAAAATTATCGGTCTAAAATAAATATACATAATTTATTTCCTTAGATTGTTTCTTTTCCAAATTATTTCTATTTTTGACAGGATTTAATTTAATGTAACAAAAAAAACAATTATGAAAAAAATTTTACTTTCGATTTTTGTTGCCTCTTCGTTTGCTGCCAGTGCGCAGAATACGGTTTTTGAGGACAGCTTTGAGACCTATAATGATTTTCTCATTACAGGTTATGGTGACTGGCAGACACTTGACCTTGACCAACTTACTACTTATGGAGTAGGCGAAGATTTTGACTGGGAAAACAATGGCGTAGAACAATCGTGGATGGTTTTCAATCCTTCGGCTACAACGCCACCCGTTACTAATGCGACTGAAGCTGTTGACGGGGAAAACAGGAATTTTGACCCACACACAGGTTCTAAATACCTTGCAAGCTGGGCTTCTGCACTAACCGACGGGTCTCCACAAAATGACGATTTCCTGATTAGCCCGCCTATTACACTTGGAGCTACAAACAATGAGCTTACTTTTTGGGTGAAGTCATTATCAGATTCTTACGGTCTTGAGGAATTCAGGGTTTATGTTATCAGCGGAACAGCTCCGGTACCTACGACGGCTGCAGGTTTTGGAACTCCGATCAGCGGACTTCCTATTGTTACGGCTCCTTACCCGAACTGGCAACAAAAAACATATTCGTTAAACGGAAGCAGCAATTCTACTATCCGTGTTGCGATCAGAAACGTTGGAGATGACCACTACATGCTGATGGTTGACGATTTTAAAGTCACTTCATCTTTGCTTAGCGTTAACGATGTACTTGCAGGTAAGTTTTCAGCATATCCAAATCCTTCAAACGGAATCATCAACCTTACAAACACAGAGTCAATCCGTGTAAACAGTGTTGAGATTACTGACCTGAACGGAAGGGTTGTTAAAACTGTTTCCTACACTGATGCTCCGAGCGCAATTGAAATCAACATCAACGAACTTGCATCAGGAATGTACATGATGAACATTGCTTCTGATCAAGGTGTTGCAGTTAAAAAGATCATGAAGAACTAAGAATTCTTTTTTGACAAAAAGCCCCTTTAATGATTTAAAGGGGCTTTTTTATTTTATATTACATCTTGTCTGAGAGCTTCTAAATGTGTGGTTGGGATTTACAGGAATGTAATTGCTGCTTCGTAAAATCCATTAGGATTGTCCGCGTGAAGCCAATGGCCGGCTTTACTAATGGTTTTGATATTGGACTGTGGAAAATGATGCCTGATCAGAGTAAAATCTTCATCTAATATATATCTTGAAGTTTCACCCCGCAGAAACAGTGTTGGCCCCTGGAAAACCTGATCAGCCGACAGCGCTTTTCCAATTGCGCCTGTATTCTTTGTAAACACTGAAAGATTAAAGCGATATCCAAGACTGCCAAATGGATCGCGGTGAACACTCTTCATCAGGAATTGCCTTGTGCCAAAATCGGGGATATAGGATTTTATTACTTCGTCAACTTCTCCCCTTTCTTTTGAAACTGAAAAATCCACTGCATTAAGCGCTTCCAGGATATCTGTATGATGCGGAGCATAATATTTCGGGCCAATATCTGCAACAATGAGCTTCTCTGTCTTTTCGGGATGATTTACCGCAAAAAACATTGCGATTTTGCCGCCCATGGAATGTCCGAGGAGATTTATAGGCCCCAGGTTATGCTGAAAGCAATAATTATATATGTCCTGAACCATGGCTTCATAGGTAAATTCCTCTGAATGGAAACTGCGCCCGTGGTTGCGCAGGTCGAGCGCATGGACTTCAAAGCCGTTGGCGGCAAATTTTCCGGAGAGCGTTTTCCAGTTGTCGGACATTCCCAGGAATCCGTGAAGGATGATCAAAGGTTTTCCTGCGCCTTCTATTCTTGAAAAAAGTTGATGTTCTTGTTGCATAGCTGATGTTTTGTCCGCGTGAGTGATGGAAGCAAAGTGCCGTGCACTGCGTACAGCACGACGGCGGCGGAGCGCAGCGGAGCCGGCGGCACGCCCTATTTTAATTTTTGAATATACATGTTAACGACATTTTCAAGTCCGAGGTATAAAGATTCGCAAATAAGCGCATGCCCGATGGAAACCTCAAGCAACCCCGGAATATTTTGATGGAAAAACTGAATATTCTCCAGACTCAGGTCGTGTCCTGCATTAATACCAAGATCCAGTTCGTTGGCCAACCGTGCGGCGGCAACATAAGGCTCAATGCCATTTTTGTTTCCTAAACCGTATTGATGCGCAAAGGATTCTGTGTACAGTTCTATACGATCGGCACCGGTTTCCTTGGCGCCTTCGATCATGTGAAGCAAAGGATCGACAAAAATCGAAGTACGGATACCTTGTTCTTTAAAACCAGAAATGATATCTCTCAGAAAACCACGGTGCTTGATTGTATCCCAGCCTGCGTTTGAAGTTATGGCATTTGGCGCATCGGGAACCAACGTTACCTGCTCGGGCTTCAGGCGCATGACCAGGTGGATAAACTTTCCTTCGGGATTGCCTTCAATATTATATTCTGTATAGACGATTTCCTTGAGCTGTTCCGCATCGCTGTATCGAATGTGGCGTTCGTCGGGACGCGGATGGATTGTTATTCCCTGTGCGCCGAACCTCTGTATATCGCCGGCACATTGGAGCAAGTCGGGTACATTTCCTCCGCGGGCGTTCCGTAGGGTCGCAAGTTTATTGATATTTACACTTAGCTTAGTCACTTTTTACTGATTTTGAGCCATGCAAAAATACGAAGTTAATCAGGCATATCTCCCGATTTTTAACTAATTTGCATCGATAAATGCCTCGATCATGACACCTGTTACAGACTACATCAGCAACCAATATAAAGCCATTGACAACAAAGAGATCATCTCGAATGTCCTGGAGTTTTTTAATGAAGTGAATTATTCGCATTTTCCTGTCGTGGAAGAAAGTATATACTTAGGATGCATTGCCGGCGAAGATGCGGAAACATTCGACAACGATAAAGAGGTTTCACATTACCGCTATGCGCTTGAAGGCTTTTTTGCGCGGAAGAACATGATCTGGATGGATCTCCTTGAGCTTTTCGCGCGCAACCACACCAATATTTTACCCGTACTTGATGAAAACAATGCCTACATTGGCTATTATGAAATGCCGGATATCGTGAGGTTTTTTAATGAAACCCCTTTTCTAAAAGAACCTGGCGGGATAATAATTGTAGAAAAAGGCATTACAGAATATTCAATGAGCCAAGTGGTGCAGATTGTAGAAAGCAACAACAGCAGGGTTTTAGGCTTATTTATTTCCCAGGCAGAAGTTGATAAGGTACAGATCACGATAAAAGTTACCCTTGGCGGAATCAATTCGATCATTCAGACTTTCAGGAGATATGAATATGAAGTGATTTCGGAGCATCAGGAAGACAATTACCTATCGAGCCTGAAAGAACGTTCAGATTATCTCGACAAATACCTGAACATCTAATCCGCCGGATATGAGAGCAGCCATTTATGGGCAATACTATCAGAATAATACCGAACCCATCATCAGGGATATTATTGTTTTCTTCAACAAAAACAATGTCGACCTTATTATTGAAGCCGAATTCCTCAGCATACTTTATGCAAAAAAAATTTTAAAGAAGGAATATAAAACTTTTCGGACACATGCTGATCTTGACGGTTATGATATTCTTATAAGCATCGGCGGAGACGGCACAATCCTTCGGGCGGCGACACTCGTGAGGAACACAGGTATTCCGATCCTGGGAATCAATGCCGGACGGCTGGGTTTTCTTGCTACAGGAAGAAAAGATAACATTGATGAGTTCCTGCAGTTTGTAATCGATAAAAAATATACTGTCTCTGAACGAACATTGCTAAGCCTTCAGGTGACGCCGGAAATCCTGGAGCTTGCGAAATTTGATTTTGCACTGAACGAGATTACGGTAAGCCGCAAAGACACGGCTTCGATGATT
>DASWML010000011.1:0-116438 GCA_036399795.1 Flavobacterium sp. | reverse complement strand
GATATCCGGAAAAGGCTACGGCGAGACCGAACCTAAGGTCGCCTGCGGTGAGAACTGCACCGAGGAACAGCACGCAATGAACCGCCGCAGCGAATTCATCATCGTCAAATAAGATCAATAATATTAAATAAAAAGCCCGGTGTTCCGGGCTTTTTTATTTGTTGTCGTCAGCGTACCATTCCGCAAAGGAAGTTTCCGTTTCCTGTAATTTAAGCGAGTGCAACTGTATAGAAGATGGGAGCCTCTTCTTTATTTTATCTGAAAAATCAATAACCATATTTTCACTTGTAGGCTGATAATCCACAAGAATCACATGATGCCCACGCGACTTTAGTTCTTCGGCAAGTTCGACGTGCGGAGTATTTTTATTAAAGACAGTGGCATGGTCAAAAACATTCACAATTTCTTCCCGCACAATTTTCTTCAAGTCGGAAAAATCGATCACCATACCAAACTTCACATAGCTTTTATCTTCACTCGGTGTGCCAATGACCGTCACTGATAACTTATAGCTATGTCCGTGTACATTTCGGCACTTTCCATCATATCCATATAAGGCATGGCCGCTCTCAAAACTAAATTGTTTGGTTATCCTTATTTTAGTCATTGTAAAAATTTCCGCAAAGGTACAAATAGGCGATTACAATTTCGTGGCAGTGTTGTTTTTTAAAAAGGAAATGCTGTATATTTGCTCCCGTTTGGGGGATTAGCTCATTTGGCTAGAGCGCTTGCCTGGCAGGCAAGAGGTGACCGGTTCGAATCCGGTATTCTCCACAAAAAAACCGCAATAGCTTGATGTTATTGCGGTTTTTCTTTTTTTGTATCAGGACTTCGGTAACGGAGCCCCTACAGCTACATCACATCGGTGTCCGGGCTGTCCGTGCGCAGGGTTCATTCCAGGCGCTGTTGCGGGCGTTGCGGCAGGATCCTTTAGAATTGCCGGTGCGCTCGAAGGCGTGGCGCCTTTTGGAGAAAGGGTGCCATCAGCATTTAGCTGTGCTGGGGTGACTTTTATATTTGGATCATTCTGTTGCTGCGGAGGGCTTGTCGGTTTCGAAGGCTTCGAATTTAACGGCGCTCCAACCGGAATATCACATCTGTGACCCGGCTGTCCATGGGCCGGGTTCATTCCTTTCGCGACCGCAGCAGGAGCCGGTGGCGGAACAACGGTTGTAGTCGGTTGTGTCATTGCAGGCTGTGTTACAGGAGCCGGGGCTGCAGGGTTTGCCAAAGCAGTTGTGGCAGAATCTGTTGTGGCAGCAGCTTCAGAGACAGGTGAACTCTCCTGAGGTTGCAGTTCTTTTTTGCAAGACATTACGAGTGATGCCGTAATAAATAAGAAAATTATAGATAATCTCATAGCGTTATAATTAAAGAATTCAAATATAATATATTAATCGGTCTATTACGAAAGCGTTAATCGTTAAAAAAAAGCCCGCAATTGAACACTTCCCGTATGTATGGCCTTGCTGGTTTCACTTTTTCTGCCCTGATAATTGATGTTTACATCCAGGTATTGCGTCAGATTCTTTTGGATCAGCAGCCGCCAGGTAAGGTTCTTTCCGGGTTGCAGCCCTTCAAGCATCTGAAAGGCTACAGGAGAAAGTACATCACCATCGAATTTATTCTGATAAAGCGAAAATTCCCCATTCATTGTCAGCTTCTTTTCACTGGCATAAGTAAATGAGGTTCCGAACCTGTGCTGATGAAGCGTTTCAAAATTCCCGATCTGGTTTTCCCTGAACTGGTATTCATAAAAGATATCCCAGCTTGCATTTTTTGAGAACAAATAGGAGATTTTTGGCGCGGCTTCATATCCTTCGATCTCAAAATTCTTTTGCGCAAAGTTCTCCGATTTCAGGTCGGATTCCAACGTTCTGCCAAGCATATTGAAAAGCCAGTGCTTCTTATAAAGATGTGTGTACTGAAGCTGGTGCGACCTGTTCTCATTATCCTGGGAACCAACCGACAGCAGGTTTCGTGTACTGTTGCTCAAATAAGTATACGTGACAGAATGGTCCTGCTTTCCCCGATTGTAAAAGAAACTGTTCCGGAAACTGGAATTTAATCCTAACAAATCCGCCTCCGATCCGCTGAAAGGATTAAGATCAAAACCTCCCGAACTCCGTCTTATCCTTCTGTCGGTTGAAAAAGAGGTCTGGTTGTAAAATACGGATAAGAACTTCCTGAAATTGCCTGCATTCTGCCATTGCCCGGGGTTTAGCGTCACCGATTGCGAGAATTTATTCTGGTGCGTCCGGATAAAGATCTGGTTCGGAAGAAATACGCGTACATAAATCGCCTGGTCAGGAAACGGTGCGACCTCAAATTCCTCAAGCTCCTGAACGCCATTATTATTGTAATCGTTCCAGGTATAAACGCCCTGTCCGGGATCAACTTCAAGATATGTAAATTCCTGCTGCGGGATTGTGCCCGAGGTGGTTTCATAAGCCGAAGTGAGCTGAATCAACTGGTCGAAATACCGGCCATTGTACAAAACACGTGAGTTCAACGACGGCTCATCACGCATAGATTCGTCCGTAAATTTTAAATTCCTGTAGTTTACAAACACAGAGAGATCACTGCGTTCTGTCTGAATCAGTTTTGATCTGAGGTAATACGATTGTGAAGTATTCACGCGTCGCAGAATCCCGTTCTGCAGGCTGTCGTTCATCCGGTTTAAGAAACCGAGTTCAACAAAAACACGGGTAGAATCGCCGCGCCCGACAAATGTGCCATACTCATAGAATCGCTGGCTCAAAGCTGATAGCATACCTGTTTCTTTAATTCTTTGCTTGTTGTCTTCCGACCTGAAAGAGCCGCCGATCCAGTTTTTTCCGAAGTTGTATTTCCCGAGCAGGTTGCTTCTGACAAATTCTGATTCGGCATAGCTTCCATTACTTTTCATAAAGCTTCCGTTTGCCTTCACGTTCCAGCGGCCAAGTTTAAGATTGGCTTCGGCAACATGACGGCTTCCTGAGAAATTTTCGGTAAAATCAAGCTTTTCAAATTGATATTTTGCAAAGCCACTGCCGTTCGAAAGGCTGTCGGGAGCATAAATTGTCCCAACACCGGCAATCAAAAGGCTTTGATTCCCCTGCGGATTTACAAGGTTCCAATCACGGTCAAATTCAATCGTAAATAAGCGTTCAATGGTGCGGAATTCTTTCTGTACAAATTGATAGCTCCCAAAAGCATCGGTTTTCCAGTTATTTGAAAAAAGACGTTGTCTTGCATTAATTTTTCCCGCAAGCCCAACATTGTTATTGTCATCTTTTGCCGAGAAAAGGTTCTGGTCGTTGTTGCTGACGGCCGCCTCAAAGTCGACCGTGGTTTTCTCCGAAGGATTGTATTTCCCCATCAGCGTAGCAATCTGGATCTTCGTCGGCGGTGTCAACCGCGTAATAGGTTCGTAATTTCCCTGCGGAATTCCATCAATCGGCGCGACATATTGATAAATCCTTCCCACTGCGGCCGTGTTTGCAAGAATATAATTCCCCTGATTGTTTCCCACCAGGCTGAACCTGACATTGTACAGTTCGTCTGTCGGGTTGTTCGAATATTCAAAGACTTCAAGTCCGTTCACGAATATCTTCCGGTACAGGATTTTATTTTCGGAAAAAGTATCGATAAAGGCTGAAGGCGCTGTCATCTGCTCAGGATTATCACCGGCATTCACCAGGATTTGTGCCTGTTGTTCCGACAGGTTTTGCTGAAGCGGTTGGTTCTTAACATCATTTTCAGAATAAATAAATCCGCCCAAGCTCCATTTTTCCTGCTCGTGCATCGCGCCGCCGTAAGCCACAAACCTTGTATAGTTTCTTTCGGAATATTGGTATTCGATATTGATTCGCATTTCAGATGTAATCGGAAAAAGCGACGTGAAGATTATTTCACCCGCGTTATAGTCGATTACATAGTCGTTGTTCTCGCCGCGCTTCAGTAATATTCCATTGACAAAAACACGTTCGGAACCTGAAACTACCAGAATAAATAACTCGTTATTTGGCCCGCGCAGCTTATACGGACCCTGATTTCCTTCCTGTCCGACGAAAGAGCTTCTCGCATATTGTCCGCGAACGAGCGCCGCCGCCGCAAAAACCGTCGTTTTATTTTCGGGTCTTCCAAAGTTGAAATTGGCCGAAAGTCCCTGTACTTTTTTATTGAAATTCAGGAACCGCGACTGCCGGTTCTCAAGGAAAAGATCACCGGCACGGATGCTCCAGCGTTCGGCGGCAAGCTCAATAAAGATCTGATCGAATTCATCGAGCTTTTGGGAATAGCCGCTTTCCTGCAGCGGAATGTTGCTGTCCTGGATCGAGGCGCGAAGGCTGACTTTTTCCGATAATTTTCCCGTAATCTGCAGGTCGAGATTGGAATTCACTACGGCATTCTGGTTGTTTCCGATGGTCACGCCGCGCGAAATGCTGCCGGAAGTGTTCAAGCCTTCGAATGGGATAAATTTCTTCAGCGGATCGCGGCGAACCTTGTAAAGATTTCCCTGTGCCGATTCGTTCGAAACCACACGGCTCTGGTCATAAATGCTGTATTTGCGTGTGAGGTAATCGGGATACATCAGGTAACGCACGGTAAGGCTGTCAGAAGCCGAAAATCCGTTGCGGAACGTCAGGATGCTTTTCTGAAAATCAACCGAATAATATGTAGTGTCGATCGGGTTTCCATCCACATCACTCACTTTAAAAAATACTTTATTGATACTGACGCTGTCGAGTTTTATGGGATTTACGGAAACCGCTACCTTCCTGGATTTGTAAGGTGAACTGATTTCCTGTGCCGAGACCATAGAGGCAAAGCCGAGGAAAAGCAGTAAGAGCAGTTTTTTCAACATAGATGATATAACGCCGCGACTTGAAATGTAGTACTGTTGAGCCGATTTTATTCAGGATCGCTGCCGAAGCTATTCCTGGCTGTCCTTTGCAACGATCTGCATGGTTTCCCGGCTGACCTGACGGAGCAATATGGTTTTGTTTTCGGATATTAACCTTGCAGCCTGGTCTGTAAAATGCCTGATCGTATACAGGGAAACATTTTCATTATATGATACTTTGAACTTCCGTGACAGCGTAGTACGTAATTCCGTGAAGTTTTCAAATTTATCATCGATGCATACGGAAAAGCTGATTGCGGAATTTTGGATCAGGCTGACTTTCATTTTGTGTTTGTGCAGCAGCGCGAAAATCTCACTGATGTTTTCTTCCATGATGAAGGAAAAATCGATCGAGGAAAGCGATACCAATAATTGATTTCTCTTAACGATAAAGCAGGGCAACTCGGGTTCTAAGTCTTTTCCTTTGCTGACACACGTTCCGGGAAGCAGCGGGTTTATAAAAGATTTTACATAAAGCGGAATTTCTTTTTTCTGCAACGGCTGCAATGTTTTCGGGTGGATGACGCTCGCGCCGTAAAATGCGAGTTCAATCGCTTCGCGGTAGGAAATCTGGTTTAATAGCGTAGCATTCTCAAAGTAACGCGGATCGGCATTCATCACGCCGGGAACATCTTTCCAAATTGTCACGTTTTCGGCATTCAGGCAGTATGCAAAAATCGCTGCGGTGTAATCCGAGCCTTCACGCCCAAGGGTTGTCGTGAAATTATTCTCATCCGAACCCAGAAATCCTTGTGTGATGTTAAGCGATTTCTTTTTTACGTTTTTTGAAATGTTCTTTTGCGTCAGTTCCCAGTTGACACCTGCGTCGCGATAATTTGCATCGGTCTTAATAAAATTCCGCACATCAAGCCACTGTGTTTTTAGTCCCATGAAAGACATGAACTGGCCGACGATCGTGGTTGAGATCAATTCGCCATAACTGACAAGCTGATCATAAACGAAATTGTAATTAGGCGATTTATTGTTCTTGAGAAAATATTCGATATCGGTAAACCACTTTCCGACTTCGGCAAAAACAGCATGTGAATCATCGTCAAAAAGGTCGAGCAGGATTTGGTTGTGGTATTTCCTGACTTCCTGAACCGATGCCTGAAGCGAAGCCGATTTATTAAAATAATTGTTGGTCACCGCCTCAAGTGCGTTGGTTGTTTTCCCCATTGCCGAAACCACCAGAAGCACGTCGTCGTAGCCGGTTTTCTGCAATACCTGGTAAACGTTCCGGATTCCTGCTGCGTCTTTAACGGATGCGCCCCCGAATTTGAATATTCTCATATGTTGTAAGTCAAAAGTCGAAAGTCAAAAGTTGGAAGTCGAAAGTCGAATGTCGAATGTCGAAAGTCGAATGCCGAATGTCGAAAGTCGAATGTCGAAAGTCAGAGGCTGAGAAACCTGTTGATTCCTTCTTCATCCATATGAACCACGCGCCAGTCTTCTAAAATTTTTGCTCCGGTACGTTGATAAAAGTCGATAGCCGGCGTATTCCAGTCGAGTACGTTCCATTCGATGCGCCGCACATTGTCTTTTTTTCCGTGTTTTATAATTTCGGAATAAAGTGCGAATCCGAGTCCGCTGCCGCGCATTTTCTCCGTCACGATCAAATCTTCAAGATGGAGCGTTTTGCCTTTCCATGTCGAATAACGATAATAGAAAAGTGCGATGCCCGCAATTTCCCCGTCGGCCTCGGCGACAAATGTATGGAATAACGGCTTGTCACCGAAACCATCCCGCTCGAGATCGGCCACAGTGACGACAACAGCTTCCGGCTCGCGTTCAAACACTGCCAGTTCGGTAATCAGTTTGAGTACCGCGGCCATGTCTTCCTTTTTTCCTTCCCTGATAATCATTTTATCGAATTAAGCTAACTATGTAAGCGTGACAAAGATACAAATCAGAAGAAACCGCATGTAAAATAATGGTTCGGTTTTCAATTTAAAAGCGCGATATTTGCCATATAACGACAACGATTTCGTAATGGAAGAACGCAACAAGACCTTAGGCGAATTTATCATTGAAAAGCAGGAAGAATTTCAATATTCGTCAGGCGAATTATCAAGAATCATCAATTCGATCAGGCTGGCGGCGAAAGTCGTCAATTACAAAGTGAACAAAGCCGGATTGGTCGATATCGTCGGTGCGGCCGGCGAAACAAACATCCAGGGCGAAGACCAGCAGAAACTCGATGTTTATGCCAATGAGGTTTTCATCCAGACCTTGATCAATCGCGAGATCGTTTGTGGAATTGCTTCCGAAGAAAATGATGACTTTATCACTGTCGCAGGAAATGACAATCGCCACAACAATAAATATGTCGTGTTGATGGATCCGCTTGACGGGTCGTCCAATATTGATGTAAATGTTTCCGTGGGGACAATTTTTTCAGTATTCAGAAGGATTACGCCAGTAGGAACCCCTGTTACGCTTGAGGATTTCCTTCAGCCCGGGATCAATCAGGTTGCTGCGGGATACGTTATTTATGGAACTTCAACGATGTTGGTTTATACAACAGGCCACGGCGTCAATGGTTTTACCCTGAACCCCGCAATTGGCACATTTTACCTTTCGCACCCGAACATGAAATTTAAGGAAGAAGGTAAGATTTATTCGATCAACGAAGGAAATTATGTCCATTTTCCACAAGGCGTAAAAAGCTACATCAAATATTGCCAAAGTGAGGAAGGCGACCGGCCGTATACCTCACGTTATATCGGAAGCCTTGTTTCCGACATCCACAGAAATATGATCAAAGGCGGAATTTACATTTATCCTACAAGTTCACAGGCACCAAACGGTAAGCTGAGGCTGATGTATGAATGCAATCCTATGGCATTTATCGCCGAACAGGCCGGAGGAAGAGCCTCTGACGGATTTGGGCGGATCATGGAACTCCAGCCGACGGAACTTCATCAACGCGTGCCGTTCTTCTGCGGAAGCAAAAACATGGTCGAAAAAGCCGAAGAATTCATGGCAAAATATAAGTAACAAAAAAGCTCCTCGCGGAGCTTTTTTTATTTATTCATGTGTGTCATTTCGTAAATGAACGTGTCAAGGTCGACTTTTTGGTCAACGAGCGTCATCGCCTTGTCAACAATGTAGTTGATGTTGCCGGGAGTAAATCCAAGCGCCAGTCCGAATTTCTTCAACAGGACATCCTGCGCATCACCCAAATGATGGTCGGTATGGACCATCCTCGCCAAATCATAAAGCCTTTCGAGCCGCTGCGTGTGAAGGTACGGCGGGTTGATTGGGTACTTTGCCGGGTTTTCAAGAATTTCTTCATATTCCGGTTGTGAGATATCAAGCTTGGATGCGAGTTTATCGAGAAACTGCTTTTCTGCGGGAGATATTGTTCCGTCGGCGAAAGCGACACGCACGATGGCAGAAAAATGGCCTTTGTTCCTTGTCTGGAATTCGCTGTCGAATAAATCTGATATTGACATAAATGTTGATTTTGCGTGCAAAGATAAATCTATTTAAAAAATTATTGGTTTTCTATGTTAAAAAAATCCGGATGCTGACGCTGTCCCGCTTCAAGTATGATTTTTCAAAATATATCGTATGTTTACATTCCCTGAATCCCTAAATAACATCACATGCCCGACTTCTGGATATTTTTCAAGATTGGCCTGAAGCATGTCCTTGACATCAATGGCTATGACCACATCCTTTTTCTCATCGCCCTTACGGTTCCTTACACGTTTAAAGACTGGAAAAGGATATTATTGCTGGTGTCGATTTTCACCCTCGGACATACGATTGCACTGTTGCTTTCCGTTTTTGGTGTTATGACCATTAAAGCGTCGCTCATCGAATTCCTGATTCCCGTTACAATATTAATTACAGCTTTGTTCAGTCTTTTTACGGCAGGAAAGTCTTCAAAATCAGGCGACGGTCCGACGGCAATGTTCATTACATTATTTTTCGGGCTGATCCACGGACTCGGATTTTCGAATTACTTCAACACGATCCTGGCGGGAAATCCTACCGATAAACTTATTCCGACACTTGAATTTGCATTGGGAATCGAAGCCGCCCAGGTAATTGTAGTCATGGTGGTGTTGCTGCTGGCCTACGTGGTACAAACGTTCTTCAGGTTTTCAAAAAGAGACTGGACCCTGGTGATGTCGGCTTTTGTAACAGGCGTTGTATTGCCCATGATTATCGGGAGCGAAATATGGAAATGATATAAAAATAGATGGAAGACAAGAAACTCAATAAATACGATAAAGCCTACCTTCGGATTGCAAAAGAATGGGGACAGCTTTCACATTGCAAAAGAAGAAAAGTCGGCGCCATCATCGTGCGCGACCGGATGATTATTTCCGATGGATACAATGGAACGCCCTCAGGTTTTGAGAATTGCTGTGAAGATGACGAAGGACTTACCCGTTGGGATGTACTTCATGCCGAAGCCAATGCGATCCTAAAAGTTGCCCGTTCTACCCAATCGTGCGAAGGCGCAACATTATATATAACGCTTTCCCCGTGCCGCGAATGCAGCAAACTGATTCATCAGTCAGGGATCAAAAGGGTTGTTTACCAAACGGGTTACCGCGATACGTCGGGACTGGATTTTTTGAGGAAGGCAGGTGTGGAGGTGGAGAATATTCCGGCCGAAGACGAAATTTTACATGAAAAACAATAAGAAGAATTTACCATTACTGATATGCGCGTGCATTGCCATCGGCATCCTGATCGGCGGCATGCTCAACTACCGGCCCGAAGGCATTACGGTGGTTAAAAATGCACACAAGACCAAACTAAATCGGCTCATAGATTTTATTGAGAACGAGTATGTTGACGACATCAATACCGATTCAATCGTCGATGTTACAGTAAACAATATTCTCGCAAAACTTGATCCGCATTCGGTTTACATCCCGCCAAGTGAACAAACGGAAGTTGCCGAATACATGAAAGGCGATTTTGTCGGAATTGGCGTCAATTTCTACATGTATCACGATACTGTGGCGGTCATCAGGCCAATTGAAGATGGCCCGTCGGAAAAAGCCGGGCTCCGCGCTGGTGACAGGATTTTATACGCCGGAAATACAAAGCTTTTCGGGCGCAAACTCCCAACCGACAGTCTTTTCACAAAACTAAAAGGTGAAGAAGGTTCACAGGTCGAACTCACTGTTTTCAGGAAAAGTGAAAATAAAAAGCTGAAGGTTAGGGTAACCCGCGCAGTTGTTCCAATAAAAAGTGTCGAAGCCGCAGTGATGCTTGACCAAAAGACGGCTTATATAAAACTCAACCGGTTTGCCGAGTCGACCTATAGGGAATTCCATCAGGCCCTTGCCGAACTTAAGCAAAAGGGCGCATCTTCATTGATCATCGATGTGCGAGACAACGGTGGCGGCTATATGGATCAGGCTGTTCAGATTGCCGATGAGCTGCTGGGCGAGAAAGAACTTATCGTATTCACAAAGAACAAGAAAGGCCGTATCGATAAAACTTTTGCCACCAACAAAGGAATTTTCCAAAAAGGTGAAATTTTTATTCTGATCAATGAAAACAGTGCTTCCGCAAGTGAAATTCTCGCCGGGGCAATTCAGGATAATGATCGAGGAACCATCGTCGGACGCCGCTCTTTCGGAAAAGGGCTGGTGCAGCGTGAAATGGATTTTGAAGACGGTTCGGCCGTAAGACTGACAGTTGCAAGATATTTTACACCAAGCGGACGTTCGATCCAAAAAGCTTACGAAGCCGGAAACGAGGAATATTTCAGTGACTTTGAAAAACGGTTCGAAAGCGGCGAGCTTTACAAAAAAGACAGCATCAAGATTGCCGATACATTAAAATTTAAAACCAAAAGAGGACGGATTGTATATGGCGGCGGCGGTATTGTACCCGACGTTTTCGTTCCGCTTGAGGTAGAACACGGCCAGGAAAGTATTGCATATTTGATGCAGTCGGGTATTGTAGGCCATTTTGCTTTTGAGCAGATCGATAAGAACAGGAAAAATTTCGACGGACTCCATTATCCTGAATTTCTTAATAAAATGGAGGCAACCGATCAGTATTTTAATGGCTTCCAACGGTATCTAACCGACAACGGACTCCAGATCAGCCTTGCTAAGAACAAATCGCTCGTGAAACGTTATCTTACTGCAGAATTTGCCCGGCAACTTTTCGAGGAAAGCAAATATTTTGAAATTACGGTTAAGGAAGATGCAATGATCAAAGAAGTGCTAAAAAAATAGCCTATTTCGATATTTTGTCATGGCTTTGCGAATGCGCTCCTTCGTTCCATAGGGTCAGTATATCGGTTGCCACCGCAGCGCCGCTTCCTGCAGCAATTGAAAGTTGGCTTCTCCAGCCTGCAAGGTTTCCGGCTACATAAATTCCTTCTGTAACTTTATGATCTTCGTTCTTCAGTTGGACACGGTTTTTCTCAGAAACGGTTTTCTGGTGCGGCATCACATACTGCATCAGCCCTTCAATTGAAAAAGTATTTGCATATCCGACAGCAACAACGATAATTTTGGTTTTATAGAAATTTTTGTTTGTAACTACAATAAACTCCGGATATTCACCTTCAACCCGCAAAACTTTCTCTCCCGGAAACTGTTTTACATGCGGATACAGATCAGAAAGATGCTTCGTGCTTTCAGTTAAAAGTTCAGCCCCGGTCTTGCCTGGCGGAATCCCATAAGAGTTATTGAACAGCGCCTCCTGAAGGGAAGAGCCTTTCTGGTGCGTAATAATGCAGATTTGCTTTTCTGCTACGAAAGCTTTTTTGTTTGCGGATCCAAGCACAAGCGCACATGAGATTCCGGCAACGCCGCCACCGATGATCAATACATCAAACACGGCTACTTGTCGTTAATTTTTTCTTCGAGCAGTTTCGACATCCGGAAGATCAGCAGGATGAAGACCGCGCAAAATGAAGCCGCAATGCCGATCAGCGCGATCATGCTTTCGCCTTCAAAGATATTGTCAAAATCAAGCAGCGTCACGTTGAATACGATCAGCGCCAGCGCGATAATGACAAGTGTATAAGTGAAAATTTTCATGGGTATTAAAATCAGGGAAATAAAAGTAATAAAATCGTTATCAGGCAAATAATGCTTTAACATTAGCCGCGAATAATTTAACAGCAATCGCCAGAAGTACAAGGCCAAATGCTTTACGAATCACGCCAAGGCCGTTTTTACCAAGCAGCTTTTCGATCTGTGCGCACGATTTCAATACAATATAAACGACTATAATGTTCAGTACGATTGCCACGATAATATTAACCGCCTGGTATTGCGCGCGCAGTGAGAGCAAGGTTGTCATGGTTCCTGCGCCTGCAATCAGCGGAAAAGCAATCGGGACGATAGATGCCGAGCTTGACTCCTCGTCACGGTATATGCGTATGCCGAGAATCATTTCAAGAGCAAGAAAAAACAGTACGAATGAACCTGCTACAGCGAAAGAGTTAACATCGATCCCAATCAGGTTGAGCAGCTCTTCACCCACAAAAAGGAAAACAATCATGATGAGACACGCCACGATCGCGGCTTTTTCCGATTCGATCTTGCCATGCTTGTTGCGCAGGTCGACCATAATTGGAACGGTTCCCACAATATCAATAACGGCAAAAAGTACCATGCTTACCGTGATAATTTCCCTGAAATCAAAGTTCATCGACTTGTTTTAATTCCGCAAAAATATTTGTTTTAGCCTGCGTACGCCGCCAAATTCCCGTTAATTTTTAGATGGAGTTTTAACTTTTGAGCACCGGGTTTTCGGTTATCTTTGCGCCCATGTTTCAGCTCGGAAAAACCATAGTATCAGAAGATATACTCGAAAAAGAGTTCGTTTGCAACCTCTCGGCATGCAAGGGCGGATGCTGTATTGACGGTGATGCCGGCGCGCCACTGAACGAGTCAGAAACTTCGATCCTTGATGAGATTTACCCTAAAGTGAAACATTTCCTGCGAAAAGAAGGGATTGCTGCGATCGAAGCTCAGGGAACCTGGGTTATCGGTACCGATGGCACGCTCGAGACGCCGCTTATTGACAATGCCGATTGCGCTTATGTGATGTTTGACGGGAAGACGGCTTTGTGCGGAATTGAACAAGCTTACAACCAAGGGCTGATCGACTGGAAAAAGCCCGTTTCCTGTCATCTATACCCGATCCGGGTGAAGGATTTTTCGGAATTCGCCGCAGTAAATTATGACAAATGGGATATCTGTGACGATGCCTGCTCGTTGGGAAAAGAACTCGAGGTTCCCGTTTATAAATTTGTTAAGGAGGCACTTGTCAGAAGATTTGGCGCAGACTGGTTTTCCGAACTTGAAAAGGTTGCCGCAGAACTAAAAAAATAAAATTTCTATCCCCGCCGTCAACCATTTTTCGGATCGATGCATTCCCTTATTTTACGGCTGCTCAACGAAATCCCCGTTTTTTAAATACTTAAAAATCAATATTTTCCGTTTTGATTTTATTGATGTCAATGACAGTCAGCGTTGTTAAAAACTACAGCCGATTGTGGAAAAGTTTGGCTTTATTAATCCGTTTCATTTGCCAATCTTTGTAATCGGAAAAATGCTTAAATATTTGTTAAAAACCCCAAACCAAACCTCCCCCAAAATATGTCTATAGAGCCGATTTTACAGGAAAACAAAAACCGTTTCGTTATATTCCCGATCAAGCACCACGATATCTGGGAATGGTACAAAAAAATGGAAGCGAGTTTCTGGACTGCCGAAGAGATCGACCTTCACCAGGATTTGTCGGATTGGAACAACAAGCTCAACGAGGAGGAGAAATACTTCATTAAGCATATCCTCGCCTTTTTCGCGGCTTCTGACGGAATCGTAAATGAAAACCTCGCCGAGAATTTCGTGAATGAAGTGCAATATCCGGAAGCAAAGTTCTTTTACGGTTTCCAGATCATGATGGAAAATATCCACAGCGAAACCTATTCGCTGCTGATCGATACTTATGTAAAGGACGAAGTTGAAAAAGACCAGCTCTTTCATGCACTTGATGTGTTTCCTGCAATTAAAAAGAAGGCAGACTGGGCCATGAAGTGGATTTCATCAGATTCTTTTGCCGAAAGACTGATCGCATTCGCCGCAGTTGAGGGAATATTCTTTTCTGGGGCTTTCTGCGCAATTTACTGGCTGAAAAAGCGCGGATTGATGCCTGGACTGACATTCTCCAACGAGCTGATCTCCCGTGACGAAGGCGTTCATTGCGATTTTGCGGTACACCTTCACAACCATCACCTGGTAAATAAGGTTCCGAAAGACAGGATTAAAGAAATTATTGTCGACGCACTTAAAATTGAAAGGGAATTCATTACCGAGTCGCTTCCTGTAAGCCTGATCGGAATGAATGCCGGCCTGATGACGCAATATCTCGAATTTGTAACTGACAGGCTGTTGGTGGAACTGGGCTGCGAGCGTGTTTATAATGTAACCAACCCATTTGATTTCATGGATATGATCTCGCTTCAGGGCAAGACAAACTTTTTCGAAAAACGCGTTGCAGAATATCAGAAAGCAGGCGTTATGAACACAGATTCGGATGCGCAGAAAATTTCATTCGATGCAGATTTTTAATTATAGTTAATAGCCCTAGCCCGGATAGAAGCGATATCCTTTTGTTGTCATGCTGAGCTTGTCGAAGCAGACGGCAAAAGATAAAGCGAATAGCCGGAACAGCTTCAAAACATCACCATATTACAAATAACCCGAAACGGAAAGGGATTTCCGGCTTCACTAAAACACTTTTCTTATGTATGTAGTAAAAAGAAATGGCCACAAAGAGCCTGTAATGTTCGACAAGATCACCGACAGGATCAAGAAACTTTGTTACGGATTAAACGATCTGGTCGATGCCGTGAAAGTTGCAATGCGTGTTATTGAAGGACTTTACGATGGCGTTTCAACTTCGGAACTTGACAACCTTGCTGCCGAAACTGCCGCGTCAATGACCATCGCACATCCTGATTACGCCCAACTTGCGGCGCGTATCGCTATTTCAAACCTGCATAAAAACACCAAGAAGTCTTTTAGTGAAACGATGTCGGATATGTTCCATTATGTGAACCCGCGCACCGGAAAAGAATCGCCGCTTTTGTCTGAAGAAGTTTACGAAGTGATTCGTGACAACGCTGCTTTCCTTGATTCCCATGTTATCTATAACCGTGATTTCAATTACGATTATTTTGGATTCAAAACCCTTGAACGTTCATACCTTCTTAAAATAAACGGAAAAATCGTCGAGCGTCCGCAGCACATGCTGATGCGCGTTGCTGTCGGAATCCACCTGAACGACCTTGAAGCTGCAATCGAGACTTACGACCTGATGTCGAAAAAGTTCTTTACGCATGCCACGCCAACGCTTTTCAATGCCGGAACACCGAAACCGCAAATGTCATCATGCTTCCTTCTGCAGATGCAGGACGACTCGATCGACGGGATTTACGATACGCTGAAACAAACCGCCAAAATCTCGCAATCTGCAGGCGGGATCGGACTTTCGATACACAATGTCCGCGCAACAGGCTCTTATATCCGCGGCACAAACGGAACTTCAAACGGAATCGTACCGATGCTTCGTGTTTTCAACGACACAGCGCGTTACGTTGACCAGGGCGGCGGAAAGAGAAAAGGCAGCTTTGCTATCTATCTTGAAACATGGCATGCCGATATTTTCGACTTCCTCGACCTGAAGAAGAATACAGGTAAAGAAGAAATGCGTGCCCGTGACCTTTTCTTTGCCATGTGGACATCTGATTTGTTCATGAAACGTGTTCAGGACGATGCTAATTGGACATTGATGTGCCCGAACGAATGCCCCGGACTTTATGATGTTTATGGAGAAGAGTTCGAAGCGATGTACCATTCTTATGAAGAGCAGGGCAAAGGCCGAAAAACAATCCGTGCCCGTGAGCTTTGGGAGAAAATCCTTGAATCGCAAATCGAGACCGGAACGCCGTACATGCTTTACAAAGATGCCGCGAACCGCAAATCGAACCAGAAAAACCTCGGAACGATCCGCTCTTCGAACCTTTGTACGGAAATCATGGAGTACACAGCCGCAGACGAAATCGCGGTTTGTAACCTTGCGTCGATTTCACTTCCGATGTTTATCGAAAATGGCGCTTTCAACCACGATCTTCTCTTCAGCGTTACAAAACGCGTGACCAAAAACCTGAACAAGGTCATCGACAGGAATTACTACCCGGTTCCCGAAGCCGAAAACTCAAACATGCGCCACCGTCCGGTTGGATTGGGCGTTCAAGGCCTGGCCGATGCGTTTATCCTTCTCAGAATGCCTTTTACCAGCGATGAAGCGAAGAAACTAAACCAGGAAATCTTCGAAACACTATACTTCGCAGCCGTAACCGCTTCCATGGAAATGGCAAAAGAAGAAGGTCCATATTCAACATTTAAAGGTTCGCCAATGTCACAGGGTGAATTCCAGTACAACCTTTGGGGATTGACAGATGCCGATCTTTCAGGACGTTGGGATTGGGCTTCGCTTCGTAAGGAAGTTGTCGAACATGGTGTCAGGAATTCTCTTTTGGTTGCCCCGATGCCGACCGCCTCAACATCACAAATCCTCGGAAACAACGAGGCTTTCGAACCTTATACATCAAACATTTATACACGCCGCGTACTTTCAGGTGAATTCATCGTTGTAAACAAGCACCTTTTGGAAGACCTTGTAAAGCGCGGACTCTGGAATGAGGAATTGAAGCAGGAAGTCATGCGTCATAACGGCTCGGTACAGAATATCGACAGGATTCCGCAGGATTTGAAAGAACTGTATAAAACGGTATGGGAAATGTCAATGAAAGACATCATCGATATGTCGCGCCAGCGTGGTTATTTTATCGACCAGTCGCAGTCGCTTAACCTGTTCATGCAGGATGCAACGTATGCAAAACTGACATCGATGCACTTTTACGCATGGCAAAGCGGCCTGAAAACAGGAATGTATTACCTGCGTACCAAATCAGCGGTCGATGCGATCAAGTTTACGCTCAATAATGATAAAAAAGCCGAACCGATCACAGTGGCAGTCGAAGTTCCTGTTATGGCAGAAGCAGCGGTAGTATCAGCTCCGGCGCCGGTTTCTGAAGTACAGCCGATCGCAGCAGATGAGTTCAAGGCGATGATCGAGGCCGCCCGGAATTCCGCTCCTGACGATTGCGAAATGTGCGGATCATAATTGGCGTTCACAATTTTCATAAAGTAAAGCAGCTATCGTAAGGATGGCTGTTTTATTTTTAGGAGCAACTTCCGGCTGTACGCTGTATCTTTTGCGTCGTTACACTGTGCAAAAGGATGCCACTTCCATCCGGGCTAGGCTTTTCACCGATCTTGAGATTCTTTTACAAAATCGAAAGAAGAGTGAAATCTTCTGAATCTACTTAACGATTAATGGTCTAAAAATGTCAAAAGAAAAAGGAATATACACCGGAATCATCGAGCGCGACGAGTACAACAATTACTTCTGTGGCGAATACCTGCTCGATTACAAATACACCGAGTCGAAATTCAAGCTTGGCGACCGCATCGTCATAAAATCGGCCGTGGCCAACCAAAGCGACATGAGCGCGAACTGGTATCCGATGAAGACGAAGGATTTTGTGCTTGCGGGCGAATTGAATAAATAGATTTAGGTTAAAAGTTATAAAGTTTATAAAGTCGAAAGTCAAATGTCGAAAGTCGAATGTCGACCCGAGCCTGAAAGGCGAACGGAGCGAAGCTAATGTCGAAAGTCACACGGTTTTATCTATAACCTTGAACTTTAAATTAAACAATCCATCAACCAACAACCAATGATGCACTGGGAACAACTCCTTTCGCTAAAACGTCAGGGTGACAAAGGGAAACGCCTCCGGAAAGAACAGGACGACACCCGCCTCGGCTTTGAAGTCGACTATGACCGTATTATATTCTCGTCGGCTTTTCGCAGCCTGCAGGACAAAACGCAGGTGATCCCGCTATCCAAAACCGATTTCGTCCATACACGCCTGACACACAGTCTGGAAGTGTCAGTTGTAGGAAGATCGATCGGGCGTCTTGTCGGCAAACAGATTATTGAGAAATATCCACATCTTAAAGACAGCCACGGCTTCCACATGAACGATTTCGGGGCAATTGTAGCTGCTGCCGCATTGGCCCATGATATCGGGAATCCGCCTTTCGGACATTCGGGCGAAAAAGCAATAGGCGAATATTTCAGCATCGGAAAAGGGCAAAAATATAAAGATCAGCTTTCGGAAAAGGAATGGCAGGACTTGATCGACTTTGAAGGAAACGCCAATGGTTTTTCAGTGCTGACAGGTTCACGTCCGGGCAACGAAGGCGGACTGAGGATTTCGTTTGCAACATTAGGCGCGTTTATTAAATATCCAAAGGAAAGCCTTCCGAAAAAACCAACATCGGGAATAGCAGACAAGAAATTTGGCTTCTTCCAATGCGACAAGGAATTTTTTGGTGAAGTCGCGAAAGAACTCGGCATGATCCGAAACAAAACAGGAGATGATATTGGTTTTGAACGTCATCCGCTGGCGTATCTCGTGGAAGCCGCCGATGACATCTGTTATACGATCATCGACTTTGAAGACGGCATCAACCTCGGACTCGTATCAGAGGATTTTGCTCTCGAGTATCTTATCAAGCTCGTCAAGGACAGCATCGACACTACTAAATACAACGCTTTGGCTACTAAGGAAGACCGCATCAGCTACCTTCGCGCCCTCGCCATCGGAAGCCTGATCAATGACGCCGTGAAAGTGTTTATGGAAAATGAATCAGCTATTATGAAGGGCGAATTCCCGCATGCGCTGATGGACCGCAGTAGATATAAAGCGCAAATGGACGATATTATCAAGCTGAGCGTCAAAAATATTTACCGCAGCCGCGAGGTTATCGAAAAAGAATTGACAGGGTATCACGTGATCAACAACCTCCTGGACAAATTCATAACCGCTTACAATAATAAATTTGACGGCAATGCCACTAATTTCGATCTATTGCTGTTAAAGATACTGCCCGAAAAGCACCATCAGGAGAAAGAAACGCTTTATGGGAGGCTGATGCATATTTGTCATTTCATATCACTGCTTACCGATGGAAAGGCATTGATATATAATAAAATAATTTCTGCCGATAATAGTTAAATATTGAGCTTTTTAACGTTCTGTTATAATTTATCGGAAAAAAAAATTAAGTTTGTGATTCTATTAAATTTTCTCAAATGAATAAAATTACCCGTCTTTTAGTCCTTCTTCTGCCGATTGCTGGTTTTTCACAATCAGGTAACGAGAAGATCCAGGCCTACCTGAATGCGAACCACACCAAATTGGGCCTTACTGCGCAGGATGTGACCGGCTGGATCGTTGAAAGTGAAGCGACCTCAGAAAGCACAAAAATCCATAACTATTACATCAAGCAGCGGCACAACGGCATCGAAGTTTTCGGTGCGGTGACCAATGTTTGGGTAAAAAATGAGCAAGTCATCAACATTGGTGATCGCTTTGTGAGCAATGCCGCTCAAAAAGCTAATGCACTTACGCCATCGATTTCTGTAACCGAAGGATTGTCAGCAGCCTTCAATCTGGTGGGCGCACAAAATCCTGGTGGTTTTCAAATTATTGAATCCACAGGCACTAAAAACTTTAAAATCACAAATGGCGCCCTTACGGAAGATCCTGTTGTGGCAGAACTGGTTTACCAGCCTACCGATAACGCTCTTCGCCTTGCATGGGATTATACTTTTTATACCCAAGACCATTCTCATCTTTGGAGCGTCAGGATCGATGCTTTGGATGGAAAACTTCTTGATAAGCATGACATGGTCATCTCGTGTAACTTTGACAGCCCGCACAAGCATTCAGCAGCGGTACACGTGAATACGGAATTTACTAAGAACTTCTTCAGAAACAGTAACTCTATTGTTGACATTCAGTCAGGTTCTTATCGCGTAATACCATTCAATATTGAAAGTCCGAACCACGGGCCACGTCAATTATTGGTTTCACCGCATGATCCGGTTGCGTCGCCTTTCGGGTGGCATGATACCAATGGAATCGCGGGAAATGAATACACGTTCACAAGAGGAAACAACGCTTGGGCAATGGAAGATGCAAACGGTAACGACGGAACGGGAGCAAGTCCGGATGCCGGAGCAAGTATGGTATTCGATTATCCTTATGGTGGCACTTCAGTACAAGCGTCAACATACCAAAATGCAGCCATCACGAATTTGTTCTACATGACAAATATGATGCATGATGTGTGGTTCCACTATGGTTTTAACGAACAAAACGGTAATTTCCAGCAAAAAAACTACAGTGGCTTCGTTCAGCCAGGTTTTGGAGGTGATACGGTAGTTGCTGATGCTCAGGATGGCTCAGCCCTTGAGCCACAAAACATCAACAATGCAAATTTTTCAACTCCGGTTGACGGTACAAGACCAAGGATGCAAATGTTCTTATGGAACGTCATTCCGTCAATCCAGCCGCTTCACATTTTGGCTCCGTCGGATTTTGCCGGTCCGCGTGATGCAAGGGATAATAGTTTTGAACCGGGGCACATTGCCATTCCTATTGCCCCGGCGGTAATCCAGTCAGATCTCGTATTATTTAATGACGGAACGCCAGATATAGGCCAAACCGATAATGCTGATGCATGTTCTGCGGCTGTTAATGCCGCCGCACTTAACGGGCATATTGCCGTGATCAGAAGGTCTTTGGCAGAAGAAGCCGGTGGTACTCCATGTACATTTATCGAAAAAGTTAAAAATGCACAAAACGCTGGAGCAACTGCTGCAATAATCGTAAATAATGTCGATGGGATTATTGGAATGTCGGGCGCTGATGAAACAATCACAATTCCTGCAATCAGTGTTACCAAGGAAGTTGGCGATGCGATCATGGCCAGGATGCAAACACAAACCGTAACAGCAAAAATCCAACTTGAGTCGCCGCCTTTCATCAATGCTGATGGTGATTTTGATAACGGTATCATAGCGCATGAATTCGGACATGGTATTTCAACCAGACTAACAGGCGGTGCAAATAATTCAAATTGCCTCTTCAATGAAGAGCAGGCGGGCGAAGGTTGGTCGGACTGGTTTTCACTGATCATGATGCTAAAAGCAGGTGATGTTGGAAGTACGCCAAGAGAAGTTGCGACATTCGCCATCAGCCAGCCGGTTGACGGATTTGGGATCCGTAATTTCCCGTATTCTACCGATATGTCTGTCAATCCACTTACTTTTGCTGATTCAAATGACGCGGAATCACATAATAGAGGTGAATTCATGGCAACAGTATTATGGGATCTTACATGGGCTTATATAAACAAATACGGTTTCGATCCGAACGTTTATTCAGGAACAGGAGGAAACAACAAAGCAATGAGGTTGGTATTGGATGCTTTAAAATTACAGCCATGCAGCCCGACTTTCGTTGAATACAGAAATGCGCTCATTGCTGCAGACCAGGCGACCACAGGCGGTGACGATTATTGTATGATCTGGTCAGTATTCGCAAGAAGGGGAATGGGCGTAAATGCATCTTCAGGTTTAAGAACCAATGCTTTGGATCAGGTGGAAGATTTCACGACACCAGCTCCGGGTCCAAACTGTACACTTGCGGTAAACCATATCGATAATGAAGAATTGATCCGCGTTTATCCGAATCCTTCAAACGGAATGATTACCATTCGCATCAACCAGTTCTCAGGCAAAGTCAACATGAACATTGTAGATATTAACGGAAGAAAAGTATACTCAACTGTTAATGAGGATTTCAATACCGAGAAAAACATTGATCTTGGACACCTTCAGTCGGGAATGTATATCCTGAATATCTCAGGAGATGCGTTGAATTATACACAAAAGATTATTCTTAGGTAAATGATTTCTGATTAAATAAAAAAAGCCTGCTACTAGCAGGCTTTTTTATTTTACATCTTAGCGAGTTTACAAAAATTCTTCACTCAACCGGATAAAAATCTTTTTAAGTGAATCAAGGTCGAGTCCGCAATGACGGTAAAGCTCTTCTGTAGTTCCGTGTTCGATAAACTCGTCCGGAATTCCCAGGATGTGAATGTTGCCTCTGTATTTCCTGGTGAAGGCAAATTCAGATACTGCACTTCCGAAGCCGCCTTTTACTGTACCGTCTTCCACAGTAATTATTGTGGTAAAATGGTTAAAAATATCATCAAGCATTTCCTCATCAAGCGGTTTTACAAATGCGAAATCAAAATGTGCAATCATATCATGATCTTCACTTTCCACAATGGCGCGCGCTACAGTATTTCCTATAAAACCATTCGATAGAACCGCCAATTTATTGCCTTCTTTCAAACGATAAGCGCTTCCGATCTCGATGACGCTGTATTCTGATTGCCAATCGGTTCGCGCGCCGCGTCCTCTTGGATACCTGATCGCAATCGGATGCGGAAGACCAAGCTGTGCCGTATATAATATGTTTCTCAACGCAACTTCATCATAAGGCGAATAGATGATCATGTTCGGAATACAACGTAAATATGCCATATCAAAAACCCCATGGTGCGTCGCTCCGTCTTCGCCTACAATGCCGGCACGGTCCAGACAAAAAATTACGGGAAGATTTTGTAGGGCGACATCGTGAATCAGTTGGTCATAAGCCCTTTGAAGAAATGTTGAATAGATGTTGCAGTACACGATCATCCCTTGCGTAGCCATTCCGGCAGCCAATGTAACGGCGTGTTGTTCAGCAATTCCCACATCAAAAGCGCGTTCAGGGATCGCCTCCATCATAAATTTCAGAGAACTGCCCGTGGGCATTGCAGGAGTAATTCCAACGATGGATTCATTTTTCCGGGCGAGATCAAGAACTGTCAGGCCGAAAACATCCTGAAATTTTGGAGGAAGATGTTCTTCCTGCTTTATAATAAGTTCACCGGTGGATTTATCGAATTTGCCTGGCGCATGATACTTAACCTGGTTTTCTTCAGCCTGTTGAAGTCCTTTTCCTTTGGTTGTGATGATATGCAGGAATTTCGGGCCTTTTACGTTTTTTAAACGCCTTAATTCTGAAAGGAGTATAAAGATGTTATGGCCGTCAATCGGGCCGCTGTAGTCGAAATTCAGTGCAGTAATAATGTTGTTCTGCGGATGTTTTCCTTCTTTAACGGCGGTGAAATAATTTTTTAGTGCGCCAACGGATGGATCAATGCCGATGGCATTGTCATTAAGGATTACTAAAAGGTTGGCATCGGTGACTCCGGCATGGTTGAGACCTTCGAAAGCCATTCCCGAGGCAATGGAAGCATCACCGATAACAGCAATATGATTTCTGTGTGTCTCACCTTTTAATCCGGAGGCAATTGCCATCCCCAGTGCGGCTGAGATGGATGTAGAAGAATGTCCTGTTCCAAAAGCATCATAAATACTTTCGCTTCTTTTTGGAAAACCCGAAATTCCACCCAATTGCCTGTTGGTGTCGAAATTATCTTTGCGGCCGGTGAGTATCTTATGTCCGTAAGCCTGATGCCCAACATCCCAGATCAATAAATCGCCGGGCGTATTAAAAATATAATGGAGCGCAATGGTCAGCTCTACAACGCCGAGGCTGGCGCCGAGATGGCCTTCTTTTACCGAAACAACATCAATTATATATTCCCGAAGTTCCTGTGCGAGCTGCGGCAGATGCTTCTCATCGAGCAAGCGCAGGTCGAGCGGACTTTGGATATTTGAAAGTAAATTCTCAGGCATTAAACAAATGTACGAACCCGAAATTGTATTTTTGTTTGATATGGAAAACATTTTCAGTGACGAATACTTCATGAAAAAAGCTCTCGTTGAGGCCGAAGCCGCTTATGAAAAAGGCGAAATTCCGATTGGAGCCGTAATTGTTGTCAACAATCAGGTCATCGCGCGAAGCCACAATCTTACCGAAATGCTCAACGATGTCACGGCACATGCCGAAATGCAATCGATCACTGCCGCCGCGAACTACCTGGGCGGAAAATATCTCAAAGACTGCACGCTCTATGTCACTGTCGAACCTTGCCAGATGTGCGCCGGAGCTTTGTATTGGAGCCAGATTTCGAAGATCGTTTTTGCATCCAGGGACGAGCAGCGCGGCTACATCGCTATGGGGACAAAACTGCATCCGAAGACCACTGTAGTTTCAGGAATTATGGAATCGGAAGCGACCGTTCTGATGCTGCGTTTTTTTAAAGAACGCCGTAAATAAAAGGTTGTTGCCGCTTTAGATCTGTATCCGAAATTTCTTCATAAAAAATATTTAAAAATAGGCTACATTTACTACAATATATTCCGTGATTTCCCAGTTATTTCCCGCAGTCCGTAATTAATAACTCATCATACAAAATGAAAACAAAAGGGTTGGTGTGTGCGTTCTTTATCTTCTTCCTATTCCAGGGCTGCGTCAAAAAAAAAGCGGCAGATTTCAATTCCGATCCGCTGCTCTTCAAGAATTACATTTCCAGTTACACTGCGGGAATGGTTTCTACGGTTTCCGACATTCGGATTTCCCTTGCTTTTTCGAAAAAAGGATGGAAGGCAAACCAGCCGCTTGATGACGGACTCATCAAAATCTCGCCTTCCGTAGACGGAAAAGTGATTGCACTTTCCGATAATACTTTGGCTTTTATTCCCGAAAAAAAGCTGGAAGCGGATACCGAATATCAAATAACATTGAACCTGTCGGAAATTGTAAAAATACCTGATGCCCTTTCCGAATTCCGCTTTACTGTCAAGACCATAAAGCAGGACTTTATCATCGTTACAAACGACATCCAGTCGTACGACAAAGATTCGCAGTATTTGAATTGTGTGTTGAAGACTGCAGATAAAATGGACATCGCGACCGCACATAAGCTTGTAACGGCTTCTCAAAAAGGGAAGGAACTCAAAATAAAGTTCGACAAGCCGCTGAGCAGTTCGAACGAATTTAAGTTCGTTATTGACGGCATTACCCGTTATGTTGAAGACAGCACAATCGAAATCATGTTTGATGGTTCCGATTATGATATTGATCAAAAGGGAAAGATTTCATATCCAATTACAGGCAAGGACAATTTTAAGGTTGTCGATGTTGAAGTTGCCGACGAAAGCAACCAAACGCTGAATATTAATTTTTCGGATCCATTGCTTCGGACGCAGGATTTTTCCGGACTCATATCTGTGGAAACAGCAAAAAGCCAGAAATATTCTGTTGATGGAAATGTACTGAAAGTCTTTTTCGAAGAACCACTGGCAGGAAACCTTTTTCTTGAGGTTTTTCAGGGAATCCGAAGTGAAGACGGATTTTTGCTGAAGAAGGATTTTGCAACGAAAGTCTCTTTTGAGCAGATAAAACCCAATATTAGATTTGTAAAGAACGGGACAATATTGCCTGCATCCGACAACCTAAAGCTCAACTTCGAAGCGGTAAATTTGAAAGCAGTTGATGTAAAGATCTACAAGATTTATAAAAATAATATCCTGCAGTTCCTTCAGGACAATCAGCTCAATGGCACGCAAAGCCTGAAGCGCGTCTCCCAGCCGGTTGCGCGGAAAATCATCAATCTTCAGAACAGCCCGCTGGTCAATACGGGAAAATGGAATACATACGGACTCGATCTTACAAAACTTATCATACCTGATCCGGGAGCGATTTACAGGGTTGAATTTTCCTTTAAGCAGTCATACTCAATTTATCGATGCGAAAATGCCGAGCCTGCGGAACGTGAAGGTGAAGAAGAAGAGGAAAATGAAGATGACGTAAACTACAGCGGCGGTTATTACGACGACTATTACTATGATGATTATGAATGGCGCGAACGGCAGGATCCGTGTACCCGTTCGTACTATTACAACACGAAAGTCGCAACAAATGTATTGGCTACAAATCTTGGTGTCATTGCCAAACGCGGGGAAAACAAGTCGTATTTCTTTGCTGTCAACAACATTATCACGACTGATCCGGTTTGTGCCGCAAAAATTGACCTGTATAGTTTCCAGCAGCAAAAACTTGCCTCACTAACCACAAATTCCGATGGTGTCGCAGCAATCAAACTAAATAAGTTCGCCTATTTTGCGATTGTCACCCAAGGAAAGAACACAACATACGTCAAGCTCGACGATGGCGTTTCATTGTCTGTCAGTAATTTTGACGTTGCGGGTGAAAAATTGCAGAAAGGGCTGAAAGGCTTCATCTACGGCGAACGCGGCGTGTGGCGGCCGGGCGATAATTTATACCTGTCGTTTATCCTCGACGATGCGGCGAACAAGCTTCCGAAAGGACATCCTGTCAAAATGCGCCTGTCCGATCCAAACGGAAAAGTCGCTTATCAAAACATCCAAAAATCAAATGGGTTAAATCATTATACTTTTGTTGTCCCAACCGATCCTGATGCGCCAACTGGCAGTTGGGAAGCGATGGTTAGTGTTGGCGGCGCGCGATTTTATAAAAATATCAAGATCGAGACTATAAAGCCAAACCGGCTCAAGATCAAGAACAGCTTCAATGGCAACCTGCTCTCTTCTTCAAAACCTGAAACCGCCAATCTTGATGTTGCGTGGCTTCACGGTGCGATAGCCAAAGATCTTCGCGTAGAAGTTCAGGCCAGGTTTTCGCAACAGCAAACAATCTTCAAGGGCTACGAGAAATTTGTTTTTGACGATGCCGTACGGAAATTCAACACAGAGGAAATAAGCATCTTTTCAGGGAAACTTAATGCTGCCGGACACGCATCGGTTACAATAGATCCAAAACTCAGCGAACAGGCGCCGGGAATGCTGAAGGCTGCTTTCATCACCAAGGTTTATGAAGAAGGTGGCGATTTCAGTACCGATGTCACATCAACAACCTATTCTCCATATCAAACATATATCGGGATAAAAACACCTGAACCATCACGGTACGGCATGCTTGAAACCCGGAAAATGAACAAATTTGATATTGTTTCAGTTGGTGAAGACGGAAGGCCGAAACCAGTCCGGAACCTTGAAGTTAAAGTTTATAAAGTTGAATGGAGATGGTGGTGGGATACTTCTGAAGAAGACGGTTTGTCGGAATATAATTCTGCAAACGCAACAACTTCTTATAAAAATTTCATTGTCAACACTGATTCTTCCGGTAAAGCCAGCATCCAGTTCGCCGTTTCTGATGAAGAGTGGGGCCGCTACCTGATTCGTGTTACCGATCCTGTCGGAGGCCACGCATCGGCACAAACGATTTCAATTGACTGGCCTTCATGGTCGGGTAAAACCCGGAATACGGATGCATCTTCAGCCAACATGCTAATGTTTTCTACCGATAAACAAAATTATGCCGTTGGAGACAAAGCACGGCTGTCATTCCCGTCAAGCGAAGGCAGCCGCGCGCTGATTTCAGTTGAAAACGGCTCACGTGTCGTGCAAACTTTTTGGGCAAAAACAACAAAAGGCGAAACTAAGGTTGAGATTCCGGTTACTGCCGAAATGGCGCCGAATGTGTTTTTCAACATCACGCTGCTGCAGCCACACGCCAATACCCGCAACGATTCGCCGATCCGCATGTACGGGATCGTACCCATTGAAGTCATCGATAAAAATACAATCCTAGAACCGCAAATTACAATGCCGCAAACGTTACGGCCGGAGCAGGAGTTTACGATGAAAGTCAGGGAAAAAGCAGGAAAGGCAATGACATACACTATTGCTATTATCGATGATGGTTTGCTCGACCTTACGCGCTTCAAAACACCAAATGCCTGGGAAAGTTTCTATATGCGCGAAGCTTTGGGCGTAATGACCTGGGATGTTTACGATGATATTATTGGCGCTTACGGCGGGAAAGTCAACCAGATTTTCAGCATCGGCGGTGATCAGGATTTAGGCGGTGGAAAAGCTAAAAAAGCCAATCGTTTTAAGCCTGTTGTAATTTATCTCGGCCCGTTTGCACTTCCTGAAGGCGAGGCGAAAGTTCATAAAATAAAATTGCCGAAGTACATTGGCTCGGTACGTACGATGGTTGTTGCGGCTGATGCGTCCCACAGCGCATACGGCAGTGCCGAAAAGACTGCTTCGGTTAAGAGTCAGCTGATGGTCTTGGCATCAATGCCACGGAAGATTTCGCCATCTGAGAAAGTCACTTTGCCGGTTACCGTTTTTGCGATGGAAAACCATGTCAGCAATGTTTTGGTTACGGTTCAGGCTTCAGGCGGACTGAAAGTCATTGGAAGCACAGCACAAAACCTCAGTTTTTCTTCTCCGGATGAAAAAATGGCTTATTTTAATCTTGAAGCCGGAAGTCAAACCGGAATCGCAAAAGTCCGCATAACAGCAACTTCCGGAAAGGAAAAGTCTTCATACGATGTTGAGATTGACATGACGAATCCGAATCCGGTGACGTTTGCGTACAAAGATGTCATCCTTGAACCAAACAGTTCAAAAACAATTTCCTGGAATGCATTCGGAGTCAGCGGAAGCAATGCCGCAACACTTGAAATTTCTTCGATGCCGGCAATCGATTTAAACCGAAGGCTTCAATACCTGATCGAATATCCGCATGGTTGTGTCGAACAGACAACTTCAGCAGTCTTTCCGCAGATATTCTTAAATGATTTTGCCGATCTCGACGCGCAGCGGAAAAATTCTGTCCAGAAAAATGTTACGGCAGGAATAAAACGACTTGGAGGTTTCCAGCTTCCCAATGGCGGGTTTGCATATTGGCCCGGAAATCCGGCCGCCGATGACTGGGGAACTTCATATGCTGGACATTTTTTGATAGAGGCAGAAAAGAAAGGCTACGTACTTCCGGTGAATTTCAAGTCAAAGTGGCTTTCGTTCCAGAAAAATGAGGCGCGCCAGTGGCGGTTTATGCCGCAGTACGGAAATGATCTGGCGCAGGCCTACAGGCTTTATACTTTGGCGCTCGCCGGTGCGGCCGATCTTTCTTCGATGAACAGGTTAAGGGAAACAGGCGGAATTTCTAATGAAAGCAGGCTCCGACTCGCCGCAGCGTATGCTCTTGCCGGACAAAAGCAAGCCGGAACAGCACTTCTCGCCCGGAGTGTAATTGACGAAAGCCCGACAAATGGCTATTATTATTATTTTGGTTCACCTGATCGGAACCGCGCGATGGCACTTGAAACGTTGATATTGCTTGGCCAGAAACAAAAGGCGTTTACAATAGCGCAAAAACTTGCTCGTGATATGGCTTCCGATGAATGGATGAGCACGCAAACAACCGCCTATTGCCTTTATGCAATGTCACGATTCGCTACAAGCAATGGTTCCCGCGGAATCGATGCTTTGTATTCGAACAATGGTAAAAGCCAAGCGGTCAGTAGCGGAAAATCAATTGCTACAAGGACTTTAAATGCTTCCCAGGGTCCAAATTCGGTCACGGTCAAGAACAACAAAAACAATACGCTTTATGTGCGTGTGCTCAGCAGTGGAATTCTTCCGGTTGGGAAAGAACAGCCGGTTCAAAGCAACCTTTCTGTCGGAGTTATCTATAAAGACCGTAAAGGTTTGCCTGTTAGTATTGCCTCAATTAAACAAGGTACCGAGTTTATTGCTGCCGTTACGGTCAAAAATCAAAGGAATGAGCGTGTTGATAATGTAGCGCTGACGCACATTCTTCCATCGGGATTTGAAATCGTGAACACACGTTTTACGGATTATGGCGATACTTCTGCCGCGACAGCAGATTATATTGACATCCGCGATGACCGCAGTAATTTCTACTTCGGGCTGAAAGCCAACGAAACGAAGACATTCTTTGTGTTGCTGAATGCGTCATATCTTGGAAAGTATTATCAGCCGGGAGTCCAATGTGAGGCGATGTATGACCATTCCTATCTGGCGCGTACAAAAGGACAGTGGATTGAAGTTGTGAAATGATGCTGCCGAAAATGTGCCGTCTTAAATTTAAACAGCAGGATTTTCATGCAGGATTTTCTGTGGCAGGAAAGTATGTAAAATCACACAAATTGTTGTTTGTATGTTTTTCGTTATTGCTGCTGCTGTATTATTTCTCATTGCCGCGCCTTCTTTTTACAGAACCGTACGCTACTGTCATTGAAAGCAGCGATGGAAGCCTTCTTGGTGCGAAAATCGCTGCTGACGGGCAATGGCGGCTTCCCGAGCAGGACAACTTGCCACATAAATTCAAAGCTTGCATTCTCGCTTATGAAGATCGGCATTTTTATCATCATCCGGGATTTAATCCTGTGGCAATGTTTGGCGCGATCAGGGATAATACCAAAGCAAGGAAAATTGTTCGCGGCGGAAGTACGATAACGCAGCAGGTAATCCGGTTATCGAGAAAGAACAAAAGGCGGACATATTTGGAGAAGGCAATTGAAGCAATCCTGTCGACACGGCTGGAACTTCGTTGTTCAAAAGATAAAATTCTTCAACTGTACGCTGCGCATGCTCCGTTTGGAGGAAATGTGGTGGGACTCGAAATGGCTTCTTGGCGTTATTTTGGAGTGGAATCGCATCAACTGTCGTGGGCAGAGTCTGCCACTCTTGCGGTGCTTCCAAACGCGCCGGGACTGATTTATCCGGGTAAAAACCAGCAGAGATTGCGTGTCAAACGCGACAGGTTGTTGCTTACATTGTTGAATCAGGGAACAATTGATAAGCAAACTTACGAACTGTCAGTTGCCGAACCGCTTCCCAAGAAGCCGTTTGACCTTCCGCAGGCAGCGCCGCACTTGCTTCAGCGCGTTTCAAAAGAGCATGAAGGCCGGCGGGTTAAGACAACAATAAATGCGAGCCTTCAGGAAAGGGTGAATCAAATTGCGAAATTTTATTACAATCAGTACAGTCAGAATGAAATCCACAACCTCGCGATACTTGTCATTGACATCCGGAATCGTGACATCATCAGTTATGTAGGAAATTCACCAACCGATCAAGAGCATCAAAAGGATGTTGATATTATTGCAGCGCCACGAAGCACGGGAAGTATCCTGAAACCGCTTCTGTATGCGGCAATGCTCGATGATGGCGAATTGCTGCCGAATACGCTCATTGCTGATGTTCCAACGCAGATTTCAGGCTTTACGCCGCAAAATTTTGATCTGACTTATGACGGCGCTGTTCCTGCACACCGCGCACTTTCGCGATCTCTCAACATCCCGGCAGTTTTGATGCTGCAAAATCACGGCGTAAGCAAATTTTACGACCAGTTGCAGAAGTTCAGGCTGAAGGATATTTCACGCTCGCCGGGAAATTACGGCCTTTCACTAATTCTGGGCGGCGCTGAAAGCAATTTGTGGGATCTGTGCCGGACATACGCTGCGATGTCTTCTACGGTGGATTATTTCGCGCGGAACCAGGCAAAATACCGGACGAATGAATTTTCAGAATTAAATTACCGGAAGGATTTCAGACAGGATTTCGGGAAGGAAAGTTTCCAAAAGACAATATTAGGCGCGGGATCTATCTGGCTGACTTATGCCGCAATGGAAGAAGTCAACCGCCCGGAAGGTGATGAAGCCTGGAAATTTTACGACAGTTCGCTCCGCATTGCCTGGAAAACCGGAACCAGTTTTGGAAACCGCGATGCATGGGCAATTGGCACCAATCACGGATATGTTGTTGGTATTTGGGTTGGAAATGCGACAGGCGAGGGCAGGCCCGAACTTACAGGCGTTTCAAGCGCCGCGCCGATACTGTTTGATATATTCAACCTGCTTCCGAAGAAAAACCGGTTCCCGGTACCGTTAAACGATCTCGAAGAAGTTGAAGTTTGCAGGCTCAGCGGCTATCTCGCGCAGGAAAATTGCCCAAAGATGAAGCAGCTTGTTCCGATAAAAGGGAAAACAACAGGCCTTTGTCTATATCATCGAACCATTCATCTTGACAAAACGGAAACTTTTCGTGTAAACAGCAGTTGCGAAGATGTAAACAGCATTGTAACCAAGTCGTGGTTTGTACTTCCGCCAGTGATGGAATGGTATTATAAAAACCGGCATATCGAATACCGGAATTTGCCGCCATTTCGGGAAGACTGCGCTGCGGTACAGGCGAGCATGATGGATTTTATATATCCGAAAGACAACACAAGGATTTACCTCACGAAGGATTTTAACAGTATCGTCCAGCCTGTTATTTTTAAAGTTGCGCATTCACAGCGGGAAAGCCGTTTGTTTTGGTTTATTGATGATAAGTATGAAGGGACGACGACAATGTTTCATGAGCTTGCTGTGAGTCCGCCGGCAGGAATTCATTATGTTACCGTGACAGATGAAAACGGTAATGAAATCAGGAGAAAGATTGAGATTTTACGGGAGTAATAATGCTGTGGCGAGGTCGCCGGCCCAGCCCGGATGGAAGCGGTATCCTTTTGTTGATGCGGAGCTTGTCGACGCAGCAGCAAAAGATATAACGTACAGCCGGATAAGCTGCATAAAAGAATTCTTATTCCAATTTAGTTTTTTCCAAGCATAAAACCGTTACCAAAGGCGAAGCCGAATTAGGCGGAACCAAAGTATAACAATAAAAAAACCGCCACTCAAGGCAAAGAACTGGGCGGTTTGAATAAACAACATGTATGGATTAAACATAAAAAAACCGCCACCCAAGGCAAAGCCGAACTGGGCGGTTTGAATAAACAGCATATATGGACTAAACATAAAAAAACCGCCACCCAAGGCAAAGCCGAACTGGGCGGTTTGAATAAACAACATATATGGATTAAACATAAAAAAACCGCCAATCTCCCGAAAGGCGGTTTTTTTTATCTAGTCTTCAATAGCATTTCCCTTTTCGTCAAAGAAACGGTACTCAAGAAACGTGTAAGCGTCACGTGGTATTATTTTTACCCATTTTTTATGCTCCAGAAACCATTTGGCGCGTGGGGATGGGAATCCCTTTGTTAGGTATGCTTCCACAAACGGGTGCGCGTTGAGCACGACTTTTTTGCGGGTTTTCAGCAATCGCTGAATGTCGATATTTATTTTGTCGATGATCCCGATCGGGGCTTCGATTTCCCCGTTTTCATTGTGCGGATCTTCTTCCATGGTCTTGATGTTGACTTCAGGCCTTACCCTTTGCCGTGTAATCTGGATGAGCCCGAATTTACTTGGCGGAAGGATTTTATGTTTTGCCTTGTCGTCGCTCATTTCCTGTCGGAGGAAGTCGAACAGTTTTTTCCTGTTGTCGGGGTTCGACATGTCGATGAAATCAACTACGATGATTCCGCCCATATCGCGAAGCCTTAGCTGGCGGGCGATTTCTGCGGCGGCGATCATATTCACTTCAAGGGCGGTGTCTTCCTGGTTGGCGGCTTTGTTTGAGCGGTTTCCGCTGTTCACGTCGATAACGTGGAGTGCTTCAGTGTGCTCAATGACAAGATATGCGCCTTTTGCCATGGAAACGGTTTTCCCGAAAGATGTCTTTATCTGACGTTCGATATTATATTTTTCAAATATCGGGGTGTCTTTTGACCTGTAGTGTTTCACAATCGATTGTTTTGCGGGAGCGATTTCCTGCAGATACTCCCTGGTTTGTTGGTACAACTCCTCATCATCAATGTAGACTCCGGAGAAGGAATCGTTAAATACGTCACGCAGGATGGATGAAGCCTTGTTAAGCTCTCCAAGCACTTTTGACGGATGATGGGCAGTTGGTAATTTTTTACACATTGCAGTCCATCTGCTGAGCAGGTTCTGCAAATCTTTGTCGATCTCGGCGACTTTAATTCCTTCGGCAACTGTGCGTACGATGATGCCGAAGCCTTTCGGCCTGATGGATTGGACAAGCCGCTTGAGGCGGTCTTTTTCTTCCTTGGATTCGATCTTCTGAGAGATTGAAATCCGGTCGGAAAACGGAACCAGTACGATAAACCTTCCGGCGAGCGACAGCTCAGAGCTGATCCGCGGGCCTTTGGTTGAAATCGGTTCCTTGACTACCTGTACAAGGAGTGACTGGTTTTGGGCGAGCACATCGGCTATCGCCCCGTTTTTGTCGATCTCCTTTTCAAACTGAAAGTTTTTTAGTGAGAAATCTTTTATTTTACCTGCGCTTACAAGTTTTAAGAATTTCAACTGTGATGACAGGTTGGGCCCGAGGTCGTGATAATGCAGGAAAGCATCCTTTTCGGAGCCTACATTTACGAACGCGGCATTAAGCCCTGCGACGGGTTTCCTTATTTTGGCAATAAAAATATCGCCAACCTGGAAGCTGTTGCTTTTCCCTTCATCCCTGTGTAATTCAATGAGTTTTCCATCTTTTAATAAGGCAAAATCTACGGCTCCAGAACTAGATCTGATGATCAATTCTTTATTCACACTGTAAATTTTTATCCGTGATAAGTTATGTAAGGGTTTCGGCTAATAAATCTAACCATTAACCATCAATTACTAACTTCTCAGGATGGATTAAACAATAATATTTTTAACAGGTTTTATACCCGGCGGAGAGGGATTTGAAAGCCGATTAAACGTGTGGTTTTCAATATTTTGATCCGGTCTCCAATTTCAATGAACGTGTAAAAAAGAAAAAGTAGTTTGCACTACTTTTTCTTCTTGTGGCGGTTAGCTCTCGCCCTTTTCTTGCGCTTGTGCGTAGCTACCTTATGTCTCTTCCTTTTTTTACCACTTGGCATACGTGAGATTTGTTTGATTAATACTGTTACTTAGTTTCGTTATTTGTTTTTACGCCTTCAACAAACACTTTTGCAGGTTTGAATGCAGGGATATTGTGTGCCGGGATTTTAATAGTGGTATTTTTTGAAATATTCCTTCCTGTTTTTTCCGCCCTTGTCTTAATGATGAAGCTTCCGAAACCTCTCAGGTAAACGTTATCTCCAGTTTCCAACGAAGTTTTTACCTCGTCCATGAAAGATTCAACTGTTGCCTGAACATCTCCTTTTTCAAGTCCTAATTTTTCCGCGATCTTAGCTACGATATCTGCTTTCGTCATTTTATTAGTATTTAATTTTATGTGATTTTTGAGGTTGCAAATATAGCAATTTAAAAATCAAATTATCAACCTAAATCATTAAAATTTAACAACATAAACTTTTATTTTTGAGCACTGATTTTCGTCTGTATGGATTTTTCTAATATCTTAATCCGCTGGTATTTACAGCATAAGCGTGAGCTGCCCTGGAGGAACACTTCCGATCCATATTTCATCTGGTTATCGGAAATTATCCTTCAGCAAACACGTGTTGCACAGGGTTTGCCGTATTTTTTAGTCTTCACCGAAGCATTTCCCACAGTTTTTCACCTCGCAAATGCTGATGAGGAACGCGTCCTGAAGCTCTGGCAGGGACTCGGTTATTATTCCCGTGCCCGCAATCTTCATAAAACTGCCAAACATGTTGCTTTTGATTTTCGCGGAATTTTCCCCAATAATTATACTGAGCTTCTCAAGCTGCAGGGCATTGGCGAATACACGGCTGCAGCAATCGCTTCCTTTTCATACAATGAAGCAGTTCCCGTTGTTGACGGAAATGTTTTTCGGGTGCTTTCCCGTGTGTTTGAAGTTGAGACCGATATCACATCTTCTTCCGCGAGGAGAGAATTTACTTCCCTTGCAGGTGAGCTTATCCCAAAAGATGATCCGGCTGTATTTAACCAGGCAATCATGGAGTTTGGCGCCATGCAGTGTATTCCAAAAAGTCCCGATTGCACGATTTGCCCTTTAAATTACGGCTGTCTGGCCCTTCAAAAGAAAAAGGTCAGCATGTTGCCCGTGAAATCTAAAAAAGCGGCGGCTAAAAACAGGTTCCTGAATTATCTGGTGTTTTCGGATGAAGAAGGCAAAACCCTTCTGCGGAAGCGGACAGGAAAAGGCATCTGGGAAAACCTTTATGAATTTCCTGTTATTGAAACTTCAGAAGAAACGGGAATGGAAGGGATTTTCCCCAAATTGGACACGGAATATGAAATCCTGTCGGTAATCGATTTCCATGAAAAGAGCATTGTCCACAAACTCACACACCAGCATCTACATATTAAGTTTCGAAGGGTGAATGTCAAAGGGCATATTGCAAACGGCATCACAGGCAGTGAAATACACAACTATCCCGTTCCGGCGGTGCTGTCGGATTTTATTCAGGAGCATTTTTAATTTTCGTATGCAAAACTTTGTATATTTGGTTTTGAACAAAATTCCCGCAAAATGAACGGTACATTAAATAAGGTAATGCTGATAGGGCATTTGGGCGATGAGGTGAAAATGCATTATTTCGACGGTGGGAATTGCATCGGAAGGTTTCCGCTTGCGACCAATGAAGTGTACATTAACAAGCAGACAAACGAGAAAATCACATCAACAGAATGGCATAACCTCGTGGTGCGGAACAAGGCTGCTGAAATTTGCGAAAAATATCTTTCAAAAGGAGATAAGATTTATATTGAAGGCCGGATCAAATCCCGCCAATGGCAGGCTGAAGACGGATCTACAAAATATACTACAGAAATTCAGGTGACAGAATTCACATTCCTCACTACAAAAAAAGAAATAGAGAATAATTCACGTCCCGGAGCTTCGGAACCACGAGCAGCGGCTTACGACAACCAGAGCCTTCCGGAGAACGACCTTCCTTTCTAATCAGCATGCAACGCAGAATCTTCATACTATCGGCCATTGCTGCCGCAGCTTTTTCATTTTACGGATGTAAGGATGATGTGCTTCCGAAACCTTCAGGCTTTCTAAGGCTGGATTATCCTGAAGCGGAGTACGCGCATTTTGAAAATGTTTGTCCGTATACTTTTGATATGAATGCGGGTGCCGTTATCACCGAAAAGACAGCATGTAACTTTACGATTACCTATCCGAAGATGAAGGCCACCATTTATCTCACTTATAAACCTGTCAATAATAACATTGATGTATTGCTGCGCGATGCACAGAAGCTTACCTATGAGCATGTCATTAAAGCCGACGATATTATTGAGCAGCCTTATATAAATCCGGCGACAAAAGTTTATGGAATGTTTTACCAGGTTCAGGGAAATGCTGCGACAAATGCGCAATTTTATGTAACTGACAGCACGAAGCATTTTATTGCGGGTTCTGTTTATTTCTATGCGAAGCCTAATTTCGATTCGATCATGCCTGCTGCAAGCTATATCAAAAATGATATGCGGGTAATTATGGAAAGCATGGAGTGGAAATAAAAAAGGAACCGATTGGCTCCTTTTTATATGATTTTAGTCATATTACAATGCGCTTTTCTCATCGCCATGACATGATTTCTTCGCCGCGCAACATGCAGGCTTTGCACCCGCGTTGGCATCCGTAGCACAACCTTCTTTCTTTTCGGCTGTATCTTTCTTGGCTTTTTTCTTTTTCTTGTCTTTTTTAGGGTCGCCGTAATTGAACGCCTGGTCAGCAGACGACTTTACGTTTGAGACTTTATAAGTCTTACCGCCGGCAGCAGCCTCAACAGCTTCAACAAAGCTTTCAGGGGATTGCTTTGCCGAATCGTATTTCACAGTGGCAGTCTTCTTTTCAAAATCGACAGACGCGTTTTGCACGCCTTCCATTCCGGAAAGTTTCTTTTCAAGGGTTTTCGCACATCCTACTGCGCAACTCATTCCTTCAATATTAAAACTTGCAGTTTCGAGTTTTCCCGCCGGCGCATCGGCAGTTACTGCTGCTTGATCGGAAACTGCAACAGTCTCAGGTGATTTAGCTGAATCTTTACAGCCTGTCAGGATCAAACCTGCAGCGGCGAATGCAAAAAGGGAATTTGTAATTTTCATAATGTCTTTATTTTTAATTCATTGCCAGGAGGCGATGACAAAAATATAGAAAAAACCGACACCAATTCACAATTTTATTCCAATTTTGAGCCGCAAAACTTAATGATGCAATCAAACAGATTAAAATGGCTTTTGCTGATCGCGCTCGCGCTGATCTGGGGAAGTTCGTTCATATTGATAAAGCATGGGCTCGACGGACTCACACCGATGCAGCTCGGTTCGGTCAGGATTATCTGTGCTTCATGTTTCCTGATTTCGATAGGTTTCAGGTCGCTGCCGAAGATTCCGCTAGGGAAGTGGAAGTTTATGGCTATAACAGCACTCTGCGGCACTTTCCTTCCGGCTTATCTTTTCGCCATTGCCGAAACAAGGATCGGGAGTACGATCAGCTCGGTATTGAATGCATTGACACCGGTCGCGGCTCTTGTACTAGGCATTGCAGCTTTTGGACTAAGCCTGAGACGCGCGCAGCTTATTGGCGTGTTGGTCGGCCTCGGAGGAACGATGTTGTTGATCTTTTCAGGAGAAGCTTCTGATGTGAATCAGGATTATCGGTATGCAGGATTTGTCCTGATCGCTACAATTTGCTATGGACTCAATGTAAATCTTATCAAAAAGTATTTGTCTGATCTGAATCCGCTAACGATCAGCGCCGGGAATTCTGCTATAATGATACTTCCCGCGATCATTATATTGGCTTCTACCGGTTTTTTCGGTACTATCGACGCGGAGAAGGTGCAGCACGCCGTCATGCTTGTTATGATCCTTGGTATAATGGGAACTGGTATTGCAAACCTCTTGTTTTACCGATTGATACAAATGGCTTCACCTGTGTTCGCGACTTCAGTGACTTACCTGATTCCGATTGTTGCATTTTTCTGGGGAATGCTTGACGGTGAAATGCTGGCGCCGCTTCAGTTTGTGGGTGCGCTGATAATTTTGGTTGGTGTATATCTTTCGGGAAAGAAATAAAAAAGGCCACCTTTTCAGGCAGCCTTAATTTTGCTTTAGGAGCTAAGATTACATAAAGTCAGCATCACTTACTCCTTCATTAATTTTGATGTCGGTGGTGTTGAGTTCAATATCAATACCAACATTCATAACCGTTTTGAAAGGGAATTTAATGCCTTTTACATCTTTGTAATCGCTGTAATATCTGGCCTGCGTCATTTTTTGCCCGCCTTGATCAACAGTTTTTGATTCGCCAATTTTCAATCCGGATTTCACATCATAATATAAAGTAGATTTTCCGTCCTTGATGGCATACGCATCGGCACCATTTACGTTTTCGATACCTTCGAGTGTCAGGTCTTTCCTGTTCATAAGCGTCAGTTCGTCAAACGGAACGGCGCCTTCTGTCATTTCTTTCAATTCATCGCCGGCAAGGTCTTTCCTTTGGCCTTGCTGTACTGTGTAAGCACCTTTTTCGTTCACGACCTGCTTCATCATCGTCATGCCCATGGCTTTCATCTCGACAGCCATTTTATTTGCTGAAGACACTTTCATTGTCAGTTCCAGCGGGGTTCCCTGAACGGTTCCCGTAGAAGTTGAAGCAACGGTTTTTACGCCTTTAACCGCTTTTTCACCACCGATCGCCTTAATATAGTTTTCCATGATTGATTTCACGGTCACGCCGGTTGGCATCGCTTTTTTAGCTGCCGGTTTCTCTACCGGATTTCCGAATTTGTCGAAATAAAACATTGGGATTCCAAGTTTTTCAAGTCCCGGAAGCACTTCAGAGCCTTTGCCTACTATGATAATCCGTGTATTGTCGCTAAGGAAATATTTATTGGCAACACGCTGGATGTCTTCCGAGGTAACGGCATTGATATTTTTAATGTAGTTTTCATAGAAATCAGATGAAAGGCCTTCCGTTTCGATATTGAGTGCATAACGGGCAATGGTTTGCGGCTTTTCGATTTGCATTACGAAGCGTCCGATGTATCCGGCTTTAACATTATTCAGTACTTCGTCGGTAACTTTTTCTGTCCTGATCCTTTTAATTTCTTTCAGGAATTCAACCACCGCACTGTCGGTCACCGCATTTCTAACTTGGGAAGAAGCTTTGAAAGCCTGGATATAGCGGCTTCCGCCAACGTTTGATCGGGCGCCATATGTCCATCCGTGTGCTTCCCGCAGGTTCATATTCAGATAGCTGTTGAAATCTCCGCCCAAAACCTGGTTTGCAAGGATTACAGGGAAGAAGTCAGGATCTTTCATTTCGAGGCGAACCGTATTCACGACAGAGATCTCAGATTGCACGGCATTTGGCATATCGACAAAATTGATCTGCGTGTATTGCACGTTGTTTGGGTCGTTGTAACTCAAGCGTGGTGCCTGCCCTTTTTCCCACTGGCTGAAATGCTTCTCAACCATTTTTCTTGTATCCTTCATGTTGACATCGCCAACAATCACCAGATATGCGTTTGCAGGAACAAAATATGTCTCATAGTTTGCTTTAACATCAGCAAGGGTGACGTTGTTGATGGTTTCTTCGCTAAGAAATTCACCTGATGGATGGGCTTTTCCGAAAGCAAGTACGTTTGTTACGCGGCCTGCAACGGCAGGAACGCTTTTCTCCTGTGTTTTAAGGCTCTCGATCAGCTTTGTCTTTTCCTTGTCAAATTCTTCCTGCGTAAAAACAGGATTTAATGCCCCGTCTGCCAAAAGCTCAAGAACGCGCGAAGAATACTTGGACAGTGAGCTTGCATAAGCGCCGGAAGAGCTGAAACTGATGTCGGCGCCAAGGAAATCGACTTCCTCGTTGAATGCATCTTTTGAAATTTTCTTAGTTCCGCTTCCGATCAGGCTGCTTGTAAGTTCGTCAACACCTTTTTTATTGCCTTCGGCATAAGGAGCATTGTCGATCGAAAGGCTGAAAGAAACCCTTGGGAGCTTGTGGTTTTCCACCACCATCACTTTTAATCCGTTTGGCAGTGTGAAGGTCTCAGGTTTTTTAACTTTAATCGCAGGTGCCGGCCCTGGTTTTGGTTGTGGCCTGGTGTTTTTTATTGCCATGTTTTTGGTGGGCGTCATTGGTTTTTCTTGTGCTTGCATAGTCATGGTTAAGAACAAGCCTAATGCAATTATTATTTTCTTCATAGGATCTTAATTTTGTGCTTTATCTTTTGCAGGAACGTAATCGAGCACCAGTCTTTGGTTAGGGTTCAGGTATTTTTTTGCGACTTCCCGAATTTCTTCGCGGGTAATGGAACGGTACATGTCAATTTCTGTGTTGATCAGGTTTACGTCTCCGTAAAGCAGGTAATACGAAGCAAGGTTTTCTGCTATTCCTTCAACACTTGCATTGCTGTTTACATAGGTGTTCTCGTATTTGTTCTTCAGCTTCTGAAGGTCTTTTTCAGAAATCAGTTCCGTTTGAAGTTTTACGATTTCGTCGTCCATTTCCTTAAGGATGGCTTCTGTTTTGGTTTCACCCTGTGGCATTCCGTAAAGGATATACATTCCGTAATCTTCCTGATTGAAGCTGAACGCCCCGATTTGAAGAGCCATTTTCTTGTCGTCGACAATTTTCTTGTAAAGGCGTGAGCTCTTCCCATCGCTAAGCATCGTAGAAATCATGTCGAGTACACGCGCGTCACGGGTTTTCATAGAAGGTGTACGATATGAAGCCACGATCATAGGGATCTGGATATTTGGATCCTGATAAGTGGCTTTTATCGTTTGTGTGATCGGCGCCTCGGTAAAAGTGGGACGCTGAATATCGGCTCCTTTTTTAATCGGGCCGAAGTATTTCTGGATCCACTCTTTCGCTTTCGCAGAATTGATGTCGCCTGCTACTACAAGAACTGCATTGTTCGGGACATAGAATTTTTTGTTGAAATCCTGGAATTCCTCAAGCTTTGCAGCGTCCAGGTGTTCCATCGAGCCGATTGTCGCCCAGCGGTAAGGGTGATTTGTAAACATGTTGCGTTTCACTTCTGCAATCAGGTTTCCGTAAGGTTGGTTGTCGACGCGAAGGCGTTTTTCTTCTTTAACGACTTCATTCTGTGTATCGACACCGATCTGATTGATTACCGGATGCATTAACCTTTCAGATTCCATCCAAAGGCCAAGCTCCAGATTGTTTGACGGGAATACTTCAAAATAGTAAGTCCGGTCGTCAGAAGTGTTGGCGTTGTTGGTCCCGCCATTTGAAGTGACGATTTTGAACCATTCGCCACGTTTGATATTTTCCGTTCCTTCAAAAAGCAGGTGTTCAAAAAAGTGTGCAAAACCTGTGCGTTCCGGATTTTCGTCTTTCGCACCAACATGATACATGACAGAAGTGATCACAACCGGTGCTGACGGATCATTATGCAATATTACGTGCAGCCCGTTGTCAAGGTCGTATTCCTCAAAAGCTACTTTTTGGGCTGAAGCGGTTGCCCCCAATGTAAGCGCAGCACTTAAAGCCATTAGTGTTTTTTTCATAAAGATTAATAAATTTTTGAAATTTCGTATTGGTATTTCCCCGATACCCTTTGTTACACCAAAAGTAATTTTTTTTGGGAGATATGGGTGTCTTCCCAAAATATAATTTGATAACGGCAGGTATTGAGAGACATGATTTTACAGATTGGATTAATTTTTCGGATGTCGGTTGCAGGAATAGTAATTAGTTGTATATTTGCCACCATTTTATAAACAAAATAAATTCATTGGTATGTATGCAATCGTAGAGATAGCAGGGCAACAATTTAAAGTAAGCAAAGACCTGAAGGTTTTCGTTCACCGTCTTGAAGGCAATGAAGGGGATGCAATTTCATTTGCAAAAGTCCTTTTGCTTGACGACAACGGAAATGTTACTTTGGGCGCCCCGGCTATAGAAGGAGCTTCAGTAGAAGCCAAAGTGCTTCAGCACTTAAAAGGAGAAAAAGTAATCGTTTTCAAGAAGAAAAGAAGAAAAGGTTACAAAAAGAAAAACGGCCACCGTCAGTACCTGACGCAAATCCAGATTTCAGGAATCGTACTTCCTGGCGCTGCGAAGAGCAAGGCCGCGAAAACTGAAGAAACGACAGCAGAATAATTAACACTTAAAACTAATACGTCATGGCTCACAAGAAAGGTGTCGGTAGTTCCAAGAACGGACGCGAATCAGAATCGAAACGCTTAGGTGTTAAGATTTTCGGAGGACAGGCTGCCATTGCCGGAAACATCATCGTTAGGCAACGCGGTTCAAAACATAATCCTGGAGAAAACGTTTACATCAGTAAAGATCATACTTTGCATGCACGCGTTGACGGGATCGTGAAGTTCCAGAAAAAAGGAGACAACAAATCTTATGTTTCTATACTTCCATTCGAAGCAGAAGCTTAATTGATTTATCCAATAAAAAAAACCCGCTCATGAGCGGGTTTTTTTATTTTGTCTTCTTTACGATAATCGTATCCTTGTCTTTAAACTCTTCTTTAATATCCCGTCCGGCCTCTTTTAATGCCTCCTTCGTTTTCGCCCCGGCCTGTTTAAGCTCTGATTTGGTCGCTTCCCAGGCTTCCTTGGCTTTATCTGCGGCTTTTCGGGCTGTTTCTTCCCCTTTTGTATCTCCTTTTTCGCGGGCTACAACAACATCGTTTTCGGCCTTTCTGTAATCATCTTCAGCTTTACGAAGCCTGACATCATAATCTGTAGTTGTTGTCTTTACGGTCGAAGTCGATCCGTCTTCGTTTACCGTTGTTGTTTCGGTGACGGTGGTCTCTTTTTTACATCCGGTGAGGAACAGTCCTGCAGCGGCAACTATCAGCATGATTTTTTTCATAATAAAGAAATTGAGGGTTATTAATCTGCTTTTGCACGCTCAAGGGTGCGATTGTAAGCTTCTTTAGTCTCCTGGCCGGCATCCTTCATCGCAGCCTTTGTTTTTTCCCAAGCTTCTTTAGCTTCCGCAGATGCTTCCCTTGCTGCTTTCTCCGCTTTGGCATCGCCTTTTTCCGCGGCTGCATCGGCTTCGGCTTCCGCGTCGTTCCAACGGCGTTCGGCATCTGTTAAGTCTGCTTCATAATCGACATCAGTTTCTGTTTCGGTAGTCACCGATCCGTCGGCATTAACTTCAGTTTCCTGTTCTTTTTCGACCTCCTTTTTACAGGCAGCCGTAAGCAATAGCCCGCAAAGGCCCATCGCTAAAATTACTTTTTTCATATTGTTGGTTTTGAATATCCTAATTTAAGAAAAAAGGCAGGGGCAGACTTGTATTTTAGGAATTAAAGATTACATAATTATCCTTCGGGGAGCTACTCGTGAAATCTTCAAGGCAACGATTTTGGTTTTTGTTCAGCGGTCAGCTTTCATAATCTTTGTATATCCGCTACTGAACACGCGGCAACTATCTGAACCAGAAACAGGGATAAAAGCTTCTTCATAAAAAGATTTAATTCCGGCTAATAAAAAAACCCTCACATCACTGCAAGGGTTTTTATCTCAAATCTGATATCTCACATCAAGAATCAGTATTAGTATCTGTAATATTCCGGCTTGTAGGGTCCGTCAACATCAACTCCGATATAGTCAGCCTGATCTTTTTTCAAAACTTCCAGCTCAACACCAAGTTTTTCAAGGTGAAGCGCCGCCACTTTTTCGTCAAGGTGTTTCGGAAGCATATAAACTTTATTCTCGTATTTATCGGCATTGTTCCAAAGTTCGATCTGCGCCAATGTCTGGTTTGTAAACGAGTTGCTCATCACAAAGCTCGGGTGGCCCATCGCGCAACCAAGGTTCACCAAGCGGCCTTCAGCCAAAATGATGATATCTTTTCCGTTGATTGTGTATTTGTCGACCTGTGGCTTGATTTCAATTTTTGATGCGCTGTGGTTTTTGTTCAGCCAAGCCATATCGATTTCATTATCGAAGTGGCCGATGTTGCAAACAACCGTTTTATCTTTCATCTTTTCAAAGTGGCTTCCCACAACAATATCTTTATTTCCGGTGGTCGTAATGATAATATCGGCAGTAGCGATCACCGTATCAAGGCGTTTTACCTCATATCCGTCCATGGCAGCCTGAAGCGCGCAAATCGGGTCGATTTCAGTCACGGTAACAATCGATCCCGCGCCGCGGAAAGAAGCCGCAGTTCCTTTGCCAACGTCTCCGTATCCGCAAACTACAACGCGTTTTCCTGCAAGCATAAGATCTGTGGCCCGACGAATCGCATCAACTGCCGATTCCTTACAGCCATACTTGTTGTCGAATTTCGATTTTGTAACCGAATCGTTCACATTGATCGCAGGCATCGGAAGCGTTGCGTTTTTCACCCTTTCGTAAAGCCTGTGGACACCCGTAGTTGTTTCTTCCGAAAGGCCTTTGATTCCCGCAACAAGCTCAGGATAACGATCGATAACCATATTGGTCAGATCGCCGCCATCGTCAAGGATCATGTTCAGCGGCTTCCTGTCTTCGCCAAAGAACAATGTCTGCTCGATGCACCAGTCAAATTCCTCTTCGTTCAGCCCTTTCCACGCATAAACCTGGATTCCAGCAGCAGCAATTGCGGCAGCAGCCTGATCCTGGGTTGAAAAAATATTGCATGAAGACCACGTCACTTCTGCCCCAAGCGCAATCAGGGTTTCAATCAGGACCGCAGTCTGGATTGTCATGTGAAGGCATCCTGCGATACGCGAGCCTTTCAGCGGCTGCGAATCTTTATATTCACGGCGAAGCGCCATCAGTCCGGGCATTTCGGCTTCAGCAAGCTCAATTTCCTTCCTTCCCCAGGCAGCCAGCGAAATATCCTTTACTTTGTATGCCACAAAGGGCAGTGTTTGTGTACTCATCTTCTTATATTTGTATTAGCAGAAATTTACTTCGCTCCGTTCAGCCGTTTGGCTTCGGATCGTGCAAATTTAAGGGATATCTTTTTATTAAAAAACCCTTTCACCAATATTTAATAAGGCTCTGGCAGCGTAAGTTTTTGAAACACAATGCCAAATTTTTCAGGAGCTGTTTCCTGCTGTACGCGGCAATCTTTTTAATTTCCTGCGCTGTGCTCCGGGAATAAAAAAGGATTTCTGCTGCCATCAGGGCTAAAACATTTAGGATGCCGTTATACAAAACAATACAATTCAGCAGTACGACAACCATTCACATCTGGAAGATTGAAGAAGACTTCAACGACCTTTTCGATTGTGTCGCGCTGACTGATAAAAATACCGTACGCGTTTTTTCAATGAAATCCGAACAGCACCAGCGCGGGTTCATGAGCGTCAGGATGCTGCTTCAGCATGCAGGCTACAAAGACAGCGACCTTATTTATGACGATTCGGGTAAACCGCACCTGAATAACGGAAAGCATATTTCCATATCTCATTCACACGAGTTTTCAGCAATTATCCTCAGCGACGTCAACATTGGGATTGACCTCGAGCTGCGGCGGGAAAAAGTCGCGCTTCTCGCCGATAAATTCTGCGATATTGAATTGGCCTACCTTGATGAGGATGATACAAACGACTATATCAGCCGCCTCACCGTAATCTGGGGCGTGAAAGAGTCGATTTTTAAGATCCGCAATGAGATCGGCATCAGCTTTAAAGACCACATCGTGGTTCATCCTTTCAATATGCCGGCAGCAAAAGCAACCGCCACACTTGATTTTAATGGCAGCAAAACCGATTTTGAGATATATTTTGAGGAGTTTGAAACTTATACGCTGGTTTACGCATTCGAGAAATAATGGACATCTATTCAGATATTTTACAAGCTAAAAATAGAAAGCAACGCCTGCTCGCGATCCTGATCGACCCCGACAAGATCGATTGGCAGAACCTTGGTGATATGATGCGGCAGATTCAAGATTCGCCCGCCACACATATTCTTGTCGGCGGAAGTTATGTTTCCTCCAGCCGCCTCAACGAACTCATCTTAAACCTGAAAAGCACGTGCGAACTTCCGGTAATATTATTTCCCGGCAATCCATCGCAGATTTCACCTGAAGCCGATGGTATTTTATTCCTTTCGCTGCTTTCCGGCAGAAATCCTGATTTTCTTATTGGTCATCATATAGAGGCTGCGCCAATCCTCGCAAAAACAAATCTTGAGATCATACCGACCGGCTATATTTTAATCGAAAGCGGGAGTGAAACAGCCGTTGCGCGTGTCAGCCAAACCGAGCCGCTTGCGTTGAACAGCCCGCGTTTAATTGTCGACACGGCGCTCGCCGGACAAATGCTCGGAAACAAACTTATTTATCTTGAAGCCGGAAGCGGGGCAAAAAATGCGGTTCCCGAAGAAATCATTCAAATGGTTTCAGAAAACATTCAAATTCCACTGATTGTTGGCGGCGGCATCAGGAATTTCGCCGGAATAGAAGCTGCTTATTCCGTCGGTGCAGCCATGGTCGTTATCGGTACAGCTTTCGAAAATGACAATACTTTTTTCGTGAAATCCGGCCACAACAAACCCGCTGATGCTTGATTTTTTCCTCAATGCCTACCAACAGGCGCCAGTTTCGGTCATCATTCTTGAAGCAATCACTTTCTTCTTCGGAATTGCCAGCGTATGGTATGCAAAAAAAGAAAATATCCTTGTTTATCCCACAGGTCTTATTGCGACATCCATCACTGTTTACCTGTTATATCGCGCCGGATACTACGGTGATATGGCAATCAATTTCTATTATTCGGTCATGAGCATTTACGGCTGGTACAACTGGTCGCGTAAAACACTGAACGATGATTTGCTTCCCATCACACGCACTGATTCTAAGGAAAAATTAACAGGCTTGGGAATGTTTTTTCTGACAATTGTCGTAATTTTCGGTATCTATAGTTTTTTCGGTTATGAAATCAGGACCGAAAACTATTTCGACATATTCACGTCGGGCATCTTTTTTACCGCAATGTGGTATATGGCGCTCAAGAAAATTGAGAACTGGACCCTTTGGATCATTGGTGACATCATTGCTATTCCGCTGTATGCATACCGCGGACTGGGCATGCTGTCGCTTCAATATTTAATTTTTACAATCTTAGCCATTCAGGCCTATATCGCATGGAGGAAAATACTCTCAAACAGCAACCGGCAACAGCCGACATTATAAAAATTGCCGTCTACGGCCCCGAAAGCACCGGGAAAACCACGCTTGCAGAACAACTCGCCGCCCATTACAATACTGTTTGGGCTCCTGAATTTGCGCGGGATTACCTTCAGGAAAAGTGGAACAATGCAGAGAAAATTTGCGCCCCCGAAGATATTCTTCCCATTGCCATCGGGCATGTCCGCCAGGAAAATGCACTGCTCGAAAAGGCAAACAAATATCTTTTTCTTGACACTTGTTTGATGCAGACAAAAGTCTATTCGGAAATGTATTACAATAGCGTGGACCCGCTGCTGGACAAAGCTGCACGCAAACATAAATATGATTTGTTTATTTTAACCGATATTGACGTTCCTTGGGAAAAAGATGATCTTCGCGACAAGCCCAATGATCGCGGGATGCAATTCGAAACGTTCAAAAATGCACTGATGGAAAACAGCAAGCCTTTTATAACGGTGAGCGGAGACCCTGAATCGCGGCTGAATCAGGCAATCACTGCACTTGACGGACTTACCGAAGCCAGATCGATCGGACTTACGGCGCACGATTATCTGCATGTGAAACAATACGGGATTCCATTCAGCAAAATCAAAAAGCAACTCGATATTTTCAGGAACGGGATACGAAAATCCGAATTGGACCGTCCAGCCGTTCCTTATGACGGGATCGTGAAGCTTTATGAAGAAGGGTTTTCTCACTATGCCGATTATTTCGACAACAACAAAAGCGGACTCAGGATCGAGAAATTCATTCCCGCTTCAGGCGCGGCAAGCCGGATGTTTAAATTCCTGAATGAATTCCTCAACGAATTCGATCTCGAAGAAGATACATTAAATTCATATATCAACAGAAAGAAAGCTTCCGATCTTCAGATTTTTCTCGCCGGAATGGAGAAGTTTCCATTCTATCATACGCTGATGGAAAAACTCAGCATGCTCTTTCCGGATTACAACACATGGGACCGGAGCAAAAGAATCTATTATTTTGTAAAAGTGCTGCTTGAGCCGGAATACCTGGATTTTTGCAACAAGCCTAAAGGTGTATTGCCTTTCCATAAATATCCCGATCATATTGCCACCGCCATGGAAGAGCATCTTCAGGAAGCTGTGTATTATGCCGCCGGAACCGACAAAAAGTCGAAGTTGCATTTTACAGTTTCTGAGGAACACCGCGTCCTTTTTGAGAATATCATTGAAGAAGTCCGAACCAAGGTTGAAGGCCAGTCAGGAATTACAATTGAAACAGAATTCAGCTATCAGGACAAGGCGACAGATACCATTGCTGTCGATCCCGATAACAATCCCTTCAGAAACGACAAAGGCAAGCTTGTATTTCGCCCGGGCGGACATGGAGCGTTGATCAGCAATCTCAACGCTTTGGATTCCGACATCATTTTCGTGAAAAATATCGATAATGTGATCCAGAATGAATCGGAAAAGATCGCATTATACAAGAAAGCACTCGCCGGAAAATTATTGGAAACCCGTGAAGAAGTTTTTAGCTGCCTGCGCCGCATTGAAGAAAATGAAATCACCGAAGAGGATATTTTCGACATCATCGTATTTCTGCGCGACAAGCTGAACATCGATATCATCAACGATTTCTCGAAATATACACTAGGTAATAAAATCCTCTATATCACCGATGTCCTCAACAAACCAATCCGCGTGTGCGGCATGGTAAAAAACGAAGGCGAACCCGGCGGCGGCCCATTTTGGGTGCGCGAACAAAAGGGAAACCTCTCGCTGCAAATCGTCGAATCATCACAAATTGACATGAACGATAAGGAACAATCGAAAATCTTCTCACGGTCGACCCATTTCAACCCTGTCGATATTGTATGCTGCATCCGTAATTATAAAGGCGAAAAATTTAATCTCTCTGAATTTGTCGATCACAGCAGCGGCTTTATTGTCGAAAAAGCGAAGAACGGAAAGCCGTTGAAAGGCTATGAGCTTCCCGGACTCTGGAATGGCGCGATGTCCAAATGGATCACGGTTTTCGTTGAGGTTCCGCTGATTACTTTTAACCCTGTAAAAACCGTTAACGACCTTTTAAAACCGGCGCATCAGCCATAATTGTGGATACGGAAAAAATCATTTCAGAACTTGGTTTCAAAGCTGTCAGAAGCAGTGGCGCCGGCGGGCAAAATGTCAACAAAGTATCTTCAAAAGTGGTGCTTACATTTGATGTCGCCAAATCTTCAGCATTAACCGAAGAAGAAAAAACGCTTCTTGAAACCAATTTATCCTCAAAACTAACGACCGAAAAAATACTCACCCTAAACTGCGATGAAGACCGCAGTCAGCTCCGAAACAAGGAAATCGTAATAAAACGCTTTCTCGAACTCCTCAACAAATCATTGATCGTCCCTAAAAAGCGCAAGCCCACAAAAGTGCCGAAATCAGTTATAAAACAGCGCCTTAAGGAAAAAAAGAGCCTTTCGGAAAGAAAACTGCTGCGTAAGAAACCGAATATTTAAATGAGGAAATTCTAAAATTAGCTTTATACGACAATTTCAAATCAACAAATTCACTTATATTTGCCACGTCTCAAAGGGGTGCTTTAACAGGCTGAGATCATACCCATCGAACCTTGAACAGGTAATGCTGTTTAGGAATTGCCGAGCAGTAAATGTCTTGCTGCAACGCGCGAACTCATATTTATAAACCAGGAATAATTACCCCTTTTATTCGTAAACATTTTACGAATGAAAATTTTATTGAACTATGCTGATGGGCGTGCCGCCGGCTCCGCTGCGCTCCGCCGCCGTCAGGCTTTCGGCAGTACGCGGTACTTCGCCTCAATCCTTCACGCAGGCGCTGCTTCCATTGTGTTTTTAGGTTTTTCTGGAACATTGTCGGCGCAGGAGATTCCAGATTCCACTAAAACAAAACCAGTCATTATCGATGAAGTCATGGTCAAAGCCGTCCGTGCCGCCGAGAAAACGCCGGTCACCTTCAGCAATTTTTCCAAAAAGGAAATCGAACAGCGAAACCTTGGCCAGGACATTCCGCTATTGCTCAATTATCTTCCGTCGGTGGTTTCAACTTCCGACGCAGGAAATGGATTTGGCTACACCGGCATCCGTGTCCGCGGCAGCGACGCCACGCGTGTCAATGTCACCATCAACGGAATTCCGTACAACGACAGCGAAAGCAGCGGGACATTTTTTGTAGACCTTCCCGATTTTGCTTCTTCACTCGAAAACATCCAGCTCCAGCGCGGGGTCGGAACATCAACAAACGGCGCAGGCGCGTTCGGAGCCAGCCTGAACCTGCTTACGGAGAAAACTTCCGAAAAAGCAGGCGCTGAAATTTCAAATTCCGTCGGAAGCTTCAACTCGCGAAAGCATACACTGAAATTTACCACAGGGCTGCTTAATGAGCATTTTGAAATCTCCGGAAGGCTTTCGGTACTGCATTCAGACGGTTATATCGACCGCGCCACATCCGACCTGAAGTCGTATTTTCTCCAGGGAACTTACATCGGGAAATCGACCATGATCAAGGCGCTTGTTTTCGGGGGAAAAGAACGTACTTATCAAGCCTGGAACGGTATCGATGCAGAAACACTTGCCACTAATCCAACATTCAACTTTTCGGGCATGTATACCGATGAAAATGGCAACACACGCTTTTATGAAAATGAAGTAGACGATTATTCACAGGATCATTTCCAGCTCCATTGGAACGAACAGTTTTCCGACAACTGGAATACGAACCTCGCATTCCATTACACGATCGGTAAAGGTTATTACGAAAATTATAAGGAAGACGCCGATTTTGGTGAATATGGTCTGACACCGGTTATCGCAGGAGGTGAAACAATCAGCGAAACCGACCTTGTGAGGCGAAAATGGCTCGATAATGATTTTTACGGAATGACGTTTTCAGCAAATTACAACACTGAAAAGCTGGATTTCATTGTGGGCGGCGCACTCAACAATTACGAGGGAAAGCACTTTGGTGAAGTGGTCTGGGCACGTTTTGCGTCAGCTTCCGAACCCGGCGATCATTATTACGACCAAAACGCGCAAAAATCCGATTTCAATGTTTTTACAAAGGCGAATTATCAGGTTGGAAAAAGATTAAACCTGTTTGCAGATCTTCAGTTGAGGCTCGTAGATTATCATACTGTTGTAGATCCGGCGCGGAAAGTCGATGAAAATTTCACGTTTTTCAACCCAAAGGCCGGGCTGACATTCTCAATCAGCGATGCAAGCCATATTTATTTTTCATACGCACATGCTTCGAAAGAACCAAACCGTACTGATTATGAAAATGGACGTCCGAAAGCTGAGAAGCTCCATGATATTGAAGTAGGTTGGAGGTTCAATAGTGGAAAATTCAGGATCAGCAGTAATCTTTACCTGATGTATTACGAAGATCAATTGGTGAAAACCGGTGAAATTGATGAAATCGGAAACGAAATCCGCTCCAACGTCGATCGAAGCTATCGCACGGGAATCGAAGTCGATGCCATGGTACAGGTTACGCCGAAATTTAGCTTAAGTCCGAATATTACCGTCAGCCAAAACAAAATCCTCGACTATACGATTATGACAGAGACAGGCATGCGAAATTTTGGAAATACCAATATCTCATTTTCGCCGGCATTGGTTTCAGGATTGATCGCGTCATATCGTATTGCCGATTCTTTCACTGTTTCGCTGCTTAATAAATATGTTGGCGAACAATACGCAGGAAATATCGATACTGAAATAACGAAGCTCGACGGCTATACCGTAACAGATTTAAACATCGTTTACGAGTGGAGGCCGCGAAAGATTTTCAGTTCGATATTATTCACCGGGCTGGTCAATAATGTTTTTGATGCGGAATATGTGTCCAACGCATACCTATACGGTGAAAATTACCTGAGTTATTTCCCGCAGGCGGGTATTAACTTTTTAGTTGGCATAACACTGAAACTTTAATTGTACACCCGGATAATGCTCCCGACAACTTCTACGCGGTATTCCTTCATCGGGTATTGCATGCCTTGCGCCTGACCGGTAAACAAGCTGTATTCAACATCGTCACAGGCGCATTTGGCGTTTATGCCATTGATGGTCATTGTCGAACATGATGAGAGTTCCTGGTTAGGGCAGGCTGCGTCATACGCTTTGTATCCGCCGCCTCCGGAATTGAACACGATCAGTCCGCGAACGCCGCCGCCGCCATAATAAATGGCATTGCTCGGAAAGTTGAGCGCGCTATAGGCGGGAAGGTTCCTGTTGATCTCTTCAGAGAAGCTGTAATTCGGGATGTATGGGTTTTTGTTGTTGAAGTTTTCTTTATCGCATGCGGTGAAAGTCACGGCGGCAAGTAAAATAAGGAGGTGCTTTTTCATGGCAAAATTTTCTAAAAACAAAAATAAATTAATTAACTTTGGATTGTATATAAACACATAAATATTACGACTTAATATTTATTATATCTTTGCGAAAAGAAATCCCCGCCAAGGGATTTTTTCTATTTATAAACGTTGGACATTATGAGTACAGTATCTTACTACACAGCAGAAGGATTAAAAAAATTACGGGAAGAGCTCGAGCAGCTTAAAAGTATCGAACGGCCTAAAGCCTCACAGGCCATTGCAGAAGCGCGGGATAAAGGCGACTTGTCTGAAAATGCCGAGTATGATGCAGCAAAAGAAGCGCAGGGATTGCTTGAAATGCGTATTTCAAAACTGGAGGAAGTCTATTCAAACGCCCGGTTGATTGATGAATCACAGCTTGATGTTTCGAAAGTATTGGTGCTGTCGAATGTCAAAATCCGCAATCAGGCCAACAATCAGGAAATGAAATATACTTTGGTCGCAGAAAGCGAAGCTGATCTGAAAACAGGAAAAATATCCGTCACCTCGCCTATTGGCAAAGGCCTTCTTGGCAAATCAAAAGGGGAAGTTGCCGAAATCACCGTTCCAAACGGGACTTTGAAATTCGAGATACTTGAAGTTTCCCGCGACTGATGCCTACGATTTTTACAAAAATAATCCACGGCGAAATCCCTGCATATAAAGTCGCTGAAGACGCGGATTTCCTCGCTTTTCTCGATGTAAATCCCAATGCTAAAGGGCACACGCTGTGCATTCCGAAGCAGGAAGTCAATAAACTTTTTGAACTCGACGAAGACACCTATGTAAGGCTGATGAAGTTTTCACGTAAAGTTGCCATCGCACTTGAAAAAGCTGTCGATTGTAAAAGAATAGGCGTTGCCGTGGTCGGACTTGAAGTGCCGCACGTTCACGTACACCTTATTCCGCTTCAGGATATGGACGATATGCGTTTCCAGCGGAAAGCAATCTTGAGCAAAGATGAGTTCGAGGAAACTGCCGCAAGGATCCGTTCCTATATTGAATAAAGTTTTATCCGTTAAAAAATCTTTTATAAATTTGGGTCAGTAACATAAAAATTTCAACTCAATGAAAAACAGGATTTTAACTCTTGGGGCTGCTATTCTGCTTCTTGCATCGTGTTCATCTGATGACGATACAAAAATCGAATATGATAAACTCACCCAAAAATGGTATTTTGTTTCCGAGCGTGTTGGCGGTGAGACCTTTCCTTATGAGGATCACGAAGATTGCGGCAAGGATTATATTCAATTCCTTACCGACAACTCAGTCCGCTATGTCGATGTTTACGGATGCGAGGCTGATGAGCCGCTCGAAACGGTCCAGGAAGCAACGTGGACACGCAATGGGAAAACCATAACTGTTCAAACATTTGCCGGGTCACAGGAACTTGTAATCCAAAAGCTTACAACTTCAACGTTAGAAATTAAATCAGTTTATGATTATGACGAAGACGGAGATGATGAGACTGTTATCGAAAGATATACAAACAATCCAAACTAAATATCAGGGAACGAAAGTTCCCTTTTTTTATGCCTCTTTTTTAAAGCAGATCTGCATTGTTGTTCCTTTCCCGGTTTCGGATTGCAGCACTTTGATCCGCCCTTTGTGATAATCTTCGACAATCCTTTTGGTAAGCGATAAACCAAGTCCCCAACCACGTTTTTTGGTGGTGAATCCGGGTTCAAAAACACGCCGGAACTGGTGCTTCGGAATTCCTTTCCCCGAATCAGAAATCAATATCTTCACAAGCTTCGGTTCTTCAATAATCTTTACCGTCAGCTTTCCGCGGCCGCGCATGGCATCAATCGCGTTTTTGACAAGGTTTTCAATTGTCCAGCTATGTAATGCCGCATTCATCGGAATCAGTATCTTCTTGTCAGGAGCCAAAAAGGTCATATTTACCTGAGAAGACAAACGCGCTTTCAGGTATTCAAAAGTTTCATAGGTCTCCGAAATAATATCTTTCTTCACAACGTCAGGCTCAGAACCGATTTTTGAAAATCTGTCGGTAATTGTCAGCAAGCGGTTGATGTCTTTCTCGATTTCAGTCACAGTCGTTTCGTCTACATTATCGGCCTTCATGATTTCGAGCCACCCGATCAGCGACGACAATGGCGTTCCTATCTGATGCGCGGTTTCCTTTGCCATTCCCGCCCAGAGCTTGTTTTGGGTTGCCATTTTCGTACTGCGGTAAAAATTATAGACAACACCTCCAAACAAAACAATGATCAGCAGCAGCGCAATCGGGTAGTATTTCAGGCTGTTGAGCAATTTCGAATTTCCATAATACAGATACTGAAATTTCCCCGGAACATATTCAATGATAATCGCGTCATTTTCCTTCTTGAGTTTTTGAAGCATCCTGCTGCCCGCAGCTTTGTCTTTCATTACCCTTTCATCGATGTTAGAGATGCTGATGATGCTGTCTTTATCGGTCGTCCACAAAATCGGGATCGTCGTATTGTTGCTGATGATCTTGAATGGAAGCTCGACTTCGGTATTTTCATCGGCATTGATGAGCGTTTTCTGAGCTTCAGCCCAATATTCCATCTTGATGCGCTCCTCGTTCTTGAAAATCTGGAAAAACGTGTAGGTGTTCCATAAAATCAGGACGACAATAATAAAAGACGCAATGATGATGATCCAGCGGGTAACATTCCTTTTTTCGGAAAAATAATCCATATGAAAGCTTTAGCGGAGTTAAATATAGGAATTGTTCTTCTTTTACTGAAGCCAATCCGGCTGTACGCTCATATCTTTTGCGCCGCTGTGCGCTGCAAAAGGATATCCGCTGCCATCCGGGCTAGTGTGGTTGATAAATCGTAAAAAGTCGTCCTGTTGGTGCTTATCCCGTTTTAGTACATTTGCTAAAACTGCAAAACCGCATGATTAGTATAATTCCGGGCGAAGTTTCCCCGCTGAAGCTCCAGGCCTATCTTCAAAGCGCCGTTGCGCCGCGGCCAATCGCTTTCGCCAGTACGATGGATAAAAACATGAAGCCGAACCTTTCGCCGTTCAGCTTTTTCAATGTTTTCAGTTCCAATCCGCCGATACTCGTTTTTTCTCCGGCACGGCGTGTTCGCGACAACACTGTAAAGCATACGCTGCTCAATGTCGAATCGACGCGGGAAGTTGTAATAAACATCGTCAATTATGATATCGTGCAGCAGGCTTCGCTTTCAAGCACCGAATATCCCGAAGGCGTAAATGAGTTCCTGAAAGCCGGACTCACGATGCTGCCTTCTGATCTTGTTAAACCTTACCGCGTGGCAGAATCGCCGGTCCAGTTTGAGTGTAAAGTCAATGAAATCATCGCCCTCGGAGACAACGGCGGCGCCGGAAACCTGGTGATTTGTGAGGTTGTAAAAATCCACATCAGTGAGCAAATCCTTGACGAAAACGGGGCGATCGACCAGCATAAGATCGACCTGGTCTCGAGGCTTGGCGGAAATTGGTATTCACGGTCAAATGCCGGGCTCTTTGAAGTGCCAAAACCATTGACAACTTTAGGCATAGGCGTTGACAGCATTCCTGAGTTTATAAAGAAAAGCCCTGTGTTTTCAGGCAATGACTTTGGGATGCTTGGAAATGTCGAAACCTTGCCTACGCAGGAAGAAATTGATATATTTGTAAAAGAGAACTTCGCCGTAAAAGCCGTGTTAAGTGCTGACGATCAGCTCAAGCTGCATCAGAAAGCAAAGGAATATATAGATAGCGACGATGTCCTTTCCGCATGGAAAGTTTTATTAGCCAAACCGATTCAATAAATAATTTAAAATAGAGAAGATGGAAGTTACTGGAAAAATCAGGGTAATCAATGCAGAGCAGCAGGTGAGCCCGAGCTTTAAAAAAAGGGAAGTAGTTGTAACCACCGAAGAGCAGTATCCGCAGCATATCCTGATTAATTTTGTACAGGACAAATGCGATTTACTGAACAATTATAAACCAGGGGAAGCGGTAAAGGTTTCAATAAACCTGCGCGGTCGGGAATGGGTGAATCCACAGGGAGAAACAAAATATTTTAACGATATCCAAGGCTGGAGAATCGAAAAGCTCCAGGCAGAAGCGCCTTCACAACAAATGCCGCCAATGCCCGCTGCACAATCATTTCAACCGGCTACCGGTTTTGTTGAGGAAGACCATGACGATCTTCCTTTCTAAGAAAAAGCAGAAAATTAAATCAGCCCGGCAATCGTCGGGCTTTTGTTTATGTATTTCCTTTTAAAAGATTTGTTTTTTCCGCCTGTTGAAGACGCCGGTTCCGACGGATTGCTTGCCGTTGGCGGCGATCTTTCACCAGAAAGGCTGCAACTGGCCTACAGCAAAGGAATTTTCCCTTGGTTTGACGAAGATGACCCAATCTTATGGTGGTCGCCGCCGCAGCGGATGGTTTTATTTCCTGACGAACTCGTTATTTCCAAAAGCATGCGCAGCATCCTGAAGCGGAATATTTTTCGGGTAACCTTCAACCAGAATTTTAAAGAAATTATTTTAAGCTGCCGTGAAATCGACCGGCCGGGCCAGCGCGGAACATGGATTACCGATGAAATGGTTGATGCTTATTGCAGGCTGCATGAACTTGGAATGGCTAAATCGGTTGAGGTTTGGCAGAATGATAAACTTGTTGGCGGGGCATATGGCGTTGATCAAGGGCATGTTTTCTGCGGAGAAAGTATGTTTTCCAAGGTTTCAAACGCATCGAAAGTTGCTTTTATATCACTTGTGCAGAAGCTGAAGGAAGAGAATTATAGATTGCTTGATTGCCAGGTTTATAACGACCATCTCGCGAGTTTGGGCGCACGGGAAATTCCTCGTGCCGATTTTCTACAGATATTGCAATCGTTGCGGAAACAAGTCTGAATCAGTTCCTGCGCCAGCAGTCGGCGACGTGGTCATCAACCATTCCTGTTGCCTGCATGTGCGCATAAACAACTGTTGATCCTACGAATTTAAATCCGCGCTTTTTGAGGTCTTTACTAATTTCATCCGAAAGCGGCGTAGTCGCGGGAACATCTTTCAGAACTTTTGGATGATTGATCAGGGGCTTTCCTGCGGTGAACTTCCAGATGTAGCTGGAGAAACTGCCGAATTCTTTTTGAACTTCCATAAAAGCGAGCGCATTCGACACTGCGGCCTTTATTTTTGCGCCGTTGCGAATGATTCCTGCATCAAGCATCAGCTCGCCAATTTTTTCCTCGTCGTATCGCGCGACTTTTTTATAGTCGAAGCTGTCGAACGCTTTGCGGAAGTTTTCCCGTTTCCTGAGGATCGTTATCCAGCTCAGGCCGGCCTGGAACGTTTCCAGGATCAGGAATTCAAAAAGCTTTTGATCTTCAAAGACCGGCGTTCCCCATTCCTCGTCGTGGTATTTCATGTAGAGTTCGTCGGTGCCGCACCAGGCGCAGCGTATCTTGTCGTCAGCCATTTTTTAAAATTGATTTGTCGATGATGGAATGTGCCAGATAAATTACAGGTGTCAGGATGATTGCGATGATCAGCTTGACAAAATATCCTGTAAAGCCTGAAGCGATATAAGTTTGTGTATCCATTTTGCCGGTCATCCAGAAGGCAATTCCCAGCACGATAAAACTGTCGAAAAACTGCGAAATTACCGTTGATCCGGTGCTGCGAAGCCATAACATGCGGTTTCCTGTCTTGTTTTTGAGGTAGTGAAACAGCGTGATGTCGATAATTTGTGAAACAAGAAAAGCGGTGATGCTTCCTACAATAATCCACATGCTTTGACCGAATACAGCAAAAAACTGGTCGTCGGAAACGCCGCTGATATCTGATGCGGGAATGTTGATCGCAAAGTACAGGATGAAAAAGCAGTAGGCAATAAGTCCGGCGGTAATCAGTGAGAGTTTGCGGACGGTTTTTTCTCCAAAGTATTCGTTGATGAGATCGGTGACAACGAATACTACCGGCCATGGAAGAATCCCGATGCTCATGACATACGGGCCGACGTTGATGAGCTTGGCCCCGATAAGCTCGGCAGTGACTGTGTTGGTGATGAAAATCCCTGCGAGGATGATGAATAGTGTGTTTTTCCGGGAGCTGAGCATTCCCAAATATATTATTTTTTGTTGAAATATTCCGGTTTGGCCGCGCCAGGGATGAAGCGGTATCCTTTTATTGCATCGTGATGCTGATTATTGGGCGAAGGCTGTGCAATAAAAGATATAGCGGACAGCCCGGCGCCGGAGCGATGGGAGAGAAAGGAAACGGCGGGCGCCATAATAAAAAAACCCGCTTCGGATGAAACGGGTTCTATTAAGTATGTAACGATTTAGGACCTGGAATCCAGACTTCGATCTTCAATTTATCCAAGTGCTACACGCTTAAAGCCTGTAACTGTTAGGTTTGAATCAACCGATTTTACATAGGCAGAAACGCTCATTGAGCCATCTTTAATGTAATCCTGGTTTACCAATGTATTGTCTTTGAAGAAACGCTGCATTTTGCCTTTTGAAATATTTTCGAGCATTGCTTCTGGTTTTCCTTCCTGACGAAGCAAATCTTTAGCGATTTCGATTTCTTTAGCGATGGTATCAGCGTCAACTCCTTCTTCGTTCAAAGCAATAGGGTTCATGGCTGCAGCCTGCATTGCTACGTTACGGGCAGCTTCTTCAGCACCTGTTACATTGGCGGAAAGCGCAACGATCGTAGCGATTTTGTTGCCTGCGTGGATGTAAGATCCTATGAAAGCACCAGAAAGCCTTTCGAAAGAACCGATTTCGATTTTTTCGCCAATAACTCCGGTTTGCTCGATAAGTTTCTCAGAAACTGAAAGTCCGTTGAAAGTCGCGTTAAGAAGTTCTTCTTTTGTATTATATTGAATTGCAAGGTTTGCAAGTTCCTGGGCAAGTTTAACGAAAGATTCGTTTTTACCTACGAAATCGGTCTCACAGTTCAGGGTGATTACGACACCTTCTGTTTTTGCATCGTTTACAACAGCGATTGCAGCGCCTTCGGTCGACTCACGGTCTGAACGGTTGGCGGCTACTTTCTGTCCTTTTTTGCGCAGGTTTTCGATAGCCAGTTCGAAATCGCCGTCAGCTTCAACAAGCGCTTTTTTGCAGTCCATCATCCCGGCACCGGTAACGGTCCTTAATTTATTTACATCTGCAGCAGTGATAGTTGCCATATTGTTGTATTTTAAATGTTTGTGATTGTTTTAAAGAAAAAATTCCAATTTCAGGTTCCGAATTCGAAATCAGATGACTTCAGAACCGGAACCTGATATTGGAACCTTAGGATTTACTCTTCAGTCTTAGCTTCTGCTTCAGGAGCAGTAACTTCAGCCGGAGCAGCTTCTACTTCTGCTGCAGGCGCATCAGTGATTTCAGTTGCATCAGCTTCAGGCGCCATTTCTTCAATGTCCTTGTCTGAATTCCTGTTCTGCAGTCCGTCGATAACGGCAGCAGTAACTAAAGATAAGATCTTGTCAATCGATTTAGAAGCATCATCATTTGCAGGGATAACATAATCCACCTCACGAGGGTCGGAGTTGGTATCCACCATTGCAAAAACCGGAATGTTTAATTTTTGAGCTTCTTTTATTGCGATATGTTCTGCTTTGATGTCGACTACGAACAGTGCGGCAGGAAGTCTTGACATGTCGGCGATAGAACCAAGGTTCTTTTCAAGTTTCGCACGAAGACGATCAACCTGAAGGCGCTCTTTTTTAGACAATGTCGCGAAAGTTCCGTCTTTCTTCATCTTGTCGATAGAAGCCATTTTCTTAACGGCTTTACGGATAGTGACGAAGTTTGTAAGCATTCCGCCAGGCCATCTTTCAGTGATGTACGGCATGTTTGCTGCGGCTGCTTTCTCGGCTACGATATCTTTAGCCTGTTTTTTTGTAGCGACGAATAAGATTTTACGTCCTGATGCAGCGATTTTTTTCATGGCTTCGTTAGCCTCTTCAATTTTAGCTGCAGTTTTATATAGATTGATAATGTGGATTCCATTACGCTCCATATAAATGTAAGGAGCCATGTTTGGGTCCCATTTCCTGGTCATGTGTCCGAAGTGAACACCAGCATCCAGTAATTCTTTTACATCTACTTTGTTTGCCATTTTAATTTTTTAGTTTACGTTCTGTTGAATTAGCAATGTCCGGGTAGCTTTCTGGTTGAAATGGTCCCGGCCATTTAGATGCTAAACTAATTTCCCGAAGGAAGCAACAATAACTGATTTTAATAATTTTTTTGTCTTGGTCTTAGTCATTTGACTTTCAACTTTTGACTTTCAACTAGTTGAGATTAACGTTTAGAGAACTGGAATCTCTTACGGGCTTTTTTCTGTCCGAATTTCTTACGTTCAACCATACGCGGATCCCTTGTAAGAAGGCCTTCAGGCTTCAGGATCGAACGGTTTTCAGCGTCAACTTCGCACATAGCGCGCGACAATGCCATACGCACTGCTTCTGCCTGTCCTGTTGTTCCGCCTCCGTTTACGTTTACTTTCACGTCAAAGTTTGAAGCGTTTTCAGTCATCTGAAGCGGCTGCATCACTTTATACTGCAAAGTAGCGGTAGGGAAGTAGGTTGCAAACTCTTTTTTGTTTACTGTAATTTTGCCGGAACCTTCTGTAACATAAACACGTGCAACAGCGGTTTTTCTTCTTCCGATTTTGTGGATTGTAGCCATTACTTAAGGTCGTTTAGGTTAATGGTTTTCGGCTTTTGTGCCTCATACTTGTGCTCAGCACCAGTATTTACTTTAAGGTTGCGGAAAAGTTCAGCTCCTAATTTATTCTTTGGAAGCATTCCTTTTACAGCTTTCTCAACCAAAATTGCAGGATTTTTCGCCTGTAAAACTTTGGCTGTGAGCGTTCTTTGTCCTCCCGGATAACCTGTGTGGCGCATGTAGATCTTGTCGTCCAGCTTGTTACCCGTTAGGTTGATTTTTTCTGCATTGATAACAATCACGTTATCGCCGCAGTCAACATGTGGTGTGTAACCCGGCTTGTACTTACCTCTTAGGATCATAGCGACCTTTGAAGCAAGACGGCCCAGGTTGTGACCTTCAGCATCTACAACAACCCACTCCTTCGTGACAGTGGCCTTGTTGGCTGAAATCGTCCTGTAGCTTAATGTGTTCACAATAATTTATTTTAATTAAACATTCCATCCCCAATAAAGGGGTTGCAAAAGTACATTATTTTATTTTAAATACAAATGCCTGTAAAATATTATTTTATGGAATTTTGCTGCTGTTAAAATGGTGATCTAGAAAATAAAAAAAGCCATCAGGATGAGACCTGATGGCTTTATAAAATAAAAGTTTTTTAGATTATGGTTCGATAAACATATTAGCTATTGCCATAACCTGCTCTCTTGTAAGCGGCTCATCGAAAGCTTGTGAGCCGGCATTTTGGGGGATCGATGGATTTCCGGTTCCTCCGGTTACCGTAGCGGTGTTGAAGCCCATTTGTGTGGTAGTATTCTCACCATTATATACAGCCTGGGTTGAAGTCGGCATCATGTCATCCATTTCATTGCCTGTGATCCAGCCTTTTTGGCCGCGCAGCATCCTTACTGCAGCAGCCTGACGCGATTCAGCAGAGTGGATCTGAAGCGATGTCTGCAAGATATTAGGTTGCGACATTAAGTTGTGCGCCTGTCCTTTATAAGCGCGTACGCCGGTATCTTCAAACGCCTGAGACAATGCAAGGAACTGGTCATAGTTATTGAATGGGTCAAGTACGCCATTCATTGTAAAATCGAATGTCGGCTCGTCTATAACGTTGCCGCTGCCCAACGAGTTCAATGCTGTAATAAGCGCCGCCTTATGGGCATTCTCATTTTGTACAATTTTGGTGAAGATGGTTCTGTCGCGTCCTTCAGGAATCAGACCGTCCATATCAAGTCCCATTTGATAAAAAGTCGAATCGAGATATTCAAGTGTAAGTCCGAGCTGAAGCGCCTGGACAGGGCTGCTGTCGTTTAACAGGGTAGTTGCAGCGTGTCCTTTTTTCGGAACGAGCAATAATGCGAGAAGTCCGCCCGGAATAGCGTTCAACGCTGCTTTTTTTCCAAGGTTACCGAATTGAGCAAAACTTTCCCTTCTTGAGCCTTTACTTAAAAACATCTGGTCGTCTGTAAATGACTCTATAAATTTGATAATATTCATGGCTTATGTTTTTAGTTAAGGTTATGGAAGAAAATTCGCTGTAAAATCGGTGGTGATGTAGTTTAGCTGGTTGATCTGGCCCAGAACCTGAGATGGTGTCATTGCCGGATCAAGTGGGTTTGGAGCGAAATCAGTTGAATCCGGGTTGATCATCATACTGATGGCGGCGGCGTGCCTGCCTTCAACTGAAACAATTTTCCCAGCCATGTTGAGAAGGTCTTCATCATCAATTAATTTTCCGGCACCATTGTATGCTGAGATACCGGTAGTTTCAAGGGTTCGTGCAGCGTTCAAAACGGCGGTTCTGTCGGAAAAATCGAGGTTTCCGAAATTAAAAACAAGATTTGGAAGCAGTTGCGAGTCTGAATCAGGCAGCCTGTCCATTAAAAGGTCGCGCAGAAACTCCCTGTGGATCACTTCATGACCATAGACTTCCATCATCATTTGCTGTTCTTCCGCGTTGAAGGCTGTGGTAAATCCTGTAGCAGTGACCACGCGGCGGGAAAATTCGGCCTCCAGTTGTTCGAGTGCATAAGCGTAGGTCAGGATTCCGAGATCGCCGCCTCCAAGGTCGAACACATCATTCCTTACACCAGGCAACTGATTGTCCTGATTATTTCCGTTGTTGTCTTCGTCGTCGTCGTCGCATCCCATCAAGACTAGTCCTGTTCCTGCAACGGCAAGTCCGCCCATTTTAAGAAATTCCCTTCTTCCTTTTTGTAGTGGGATTTCTTCTTGTGTACTCATTTCTTTTTTCATAGTAAACATATTAAGTTGATACTCCTGTTGTCCATAGATTGCTATGGTTTTAAAGGAAAATAAAATTCCGCTTTATCGTAATGAAAAGTATTACAGTATCTTATGGTATATTTATAAAATTTACCCTGCCAAAATTTTACGGAAATCAACTCACTAAAAACAAAAAACCATCTGTAAAAACAGATGGTTCAGCTTCAATTTGGGGAAATCTTAAACAATAAAAAGGTTTGCGATGGCAACGGATTCATTTGTCGTCAACGGTTCATCGTAGGCTTCTGTACCTGCGTTTACCCCGAAAGCTGCAGATGTATTGAATCCTGCCTGCATGGTCGCTTCCTCTCCATTATAAACAGCCTGGGTCGCTTCGGGCATTCCGGCGCCTCGCGTATTACCGGTAATCCAGCCTTTTAGTCCGCGCAGCCGTCGTACTTCGCTGGCATGGCGCGCCTCGACCGAATGGATTTGTAATGCGGCAGTCAGCAGATCGGGCGTAGAAATCAAATTACCCGCCTGTCCTTTATAAGCTCGTACGCCAGTGTCTTCAAATGCCTGGGCCAGGGCAAGGAACTGTGCATAGGCGGTTTCATTTCCGATGCCATTCATATTAAACGGGTCAAAAGCGCCTCCGACTGTAAAGTCAAATTCGGGCTTTGCTACAAAGTTTGCATCTCCCAGACCGGCAATCAGAAAGTCAACATGGCTGTTTTCATGTGCGGAAATCTGCATGAATACTTTTTCGTCACGGCCTCCGGTTGGGATAACACCTGAGTCGAGTCCCATTTGGTAAAACTCCTTTTCAAGATATTCAAGTGTCAATGCCAGTTGCAGCGCGCCGATTGGTGTGGCGGGTGTTGGCCCGATGTCTGCGGCGGAAGCTTTTGTCGATGTCAAAGCTGCCAGCCCGAATGGAACTGCAGCCAATGCCGAATTTTTTCCAATATGGCCAAAGATGCCAAAACTGTCCCTTCTGGAGCCTTTGCTGTTCAGCAGGTTTTCGTTTGTGAACGGCTCTAAAAATTTTAAGATATTCATATTGATTGTGTTTAGTTAGGTTAAATAGATCGCGGAAAATTCTGTAGTAATAAAGCCGCCTGCTATAGGAAGAACCTGCGCCGGGGTTTTCTGTACATCCAGGCCGTTGGCGGCTGATACGATATCATCTCCGGCAAAATCGGTAGAATCCGGATTGATCAGGCTGCGGATCGCTGAGGCATGTCGCGCTTCAACCGAAACAATTTTTCCGGCCAGCAGTAGATAATCCGGACTTGTGATAAGCTTTCCGGCTCCGTTATAAGCCGCGACACCTGTATCTTCAAGGGCTTTTGACGTGGCCAATACCGCATCACGGTTGGAGAAATTCAACGAGCCATAATCAAAAGACAACATGGGAAGTAATTGGGTATCAGGATCAGGAAGTGCTCCGCTAAGTGCAGCTTTAAAAAATTCACGGTGAATTACTTCATGATAATACAGATCCGTCAGTACTTGCTGTTCAACACTATTGAACGTACTGGTAAAGCCATTGGCATTCACAACACGGGTATAGAAGTCCGCCTCAAGCTGTTCAAGCGCATATGCATAGGTAAGCACGCCGAAATCGCCTCCGCCAAGATCAAATATCCCATTTCTTACACCGGGCAAATTGTTTCCAGCAGGATTGCCGTTGTCGTCATCGCTGCTGCATCCTGCAAGAAGTAAACCCGTAGTTGCCATAGCCAGACCGCTGATCTTCAAAAAATCCCTCCGGCCTTTAAGCGGATTGACTTCATGAACTGTTACTTTGTTTTTCATAATTTGTCTTTTTAGTTAATATTAGTTTGTTGCTTTTAAGCAGTTATATTTTAACTACGTAGGTTAAAGGTTTTTGGTTTTAAAAAAAGTAGAGGTATTAAATTTTCTGTCAGAAATAAACCAAAAATGTAAATTTGAAACCGGAAGCTGCAGGCTCAGATCCATGATGACACTATGAAAGAAAAAGCAACCCTGAAGCAGATCGCTTCTGAACTGAATGTTTCGGTATCGACGGTTTCAAAAGCACTGAACGGTAGTCCGGAAATCAGTGAACCCACCAAAATTCGCATCACGGAATATGCGAGCCTGAGGAACTACCGTCCGAACGTGATCGGGCTCAACCTGAAGAACAGGAAAACCAAAACCATCGGTGTTGTTGTTCCCAATATCCTTAATCCATTTTTTGCAAAAGTCTTCAGCGGAATTGAGCGGCAGGCGGAGACAAAAGGCTATAACATCATCACCTGTATATCAAACGAGTCTCTCGGGAAAGAAGTGAATGCATTGGAAATGTTGAGCAATGGCACGATTGACGGATTTATCGTATCGGTGTCGGAGGAAACACAAAAACAGCAGGCATTCACCCATTTTACCAACATCATAAATGAAGGAACGCCGGTTGTTATGTTTGACAGGGTTTCGGAACTTGTAAAATGTGATAAAGTGGTTGTAGATGATTATGAGTCGGCCATCCATGCAGTAACGCACCTGATCGCCACGGGATCGAAAAATATTGCCCTGCTTTCCACCATAGATAATCTCAGTGTAGGCAAGTTGCGCGCGTCGGGTTATTTTAGTGCGTTGGAACAAAATGGCATTCAGGCAAATGAAGCGCTGGTGGTTTTGACAGATTCAACAAACGATTTTGATGAAAAAGCAGCTACTTTGCTGATGTCACGGAAAGTTGATGGTGTTTTTGCAGTGGATGAGCACGCTTCTGTTTTCGCACATAAAACCGGATTAAAAGCCGGATACAAAATTCCTGAAGAATTGGCAATTATCGGTTTTGCCGACGGCGTTTGGTCAAGAAGGTTAACGCCAAGTTTGTCGACTGTAAGTCAGCACGGACCAGAAATCGGTGAAGCTGCGGCGAAATTGCTCATTGAGAGGCTGGAAAACAAGGAAGAAACAGCTTATAAAACCGTTGTAGTCAACACAGAACTTCGCCAACGCGAATCTACAAGGAAGAAATCCTGAAAATAAAGTTTTTCTCGAAGGTAGATTTATGTTCGACCGCCAGTGTAAATAGTAGATTATTTTCGGCGACGATCGATTTTATCTTTTCGATAGCACAATCTTCGGAAAGTATCATGTAAACCTTACAATTTTCTGAAATGTATTTTAGAAGCTGTTCAAACAGTTTAGCGAAGTACTCAAAATTCTCTCCGCAAAACCACGCATTTTCTGCTACCGTTGTTGGGGATTTTGGATAGTAAGGCGGATTGATGACGATATAATCAAAGCTTTGGCCGGCGAGATTTCCAAACAGGTCAGAATATGTAATTTGTAGGGTAACGTTATTGTCAGCCGCATTTTTTACTAAAGCTTTAAGCGCCGTTTCATTAATATCGGTCGCTGTTACCGATGCGCCTTTTTTTGCAGCAAGAATCGAAATAATGCCACATCCGCAGCCGAGTTCGAGGAATCTTTTGTCCTTCAGCGGAAGCGGTTCAATAAACTCAAGTAAAATTTTTGTGCTGAAGGTTATGAATGGCGGAAAAACTCCGGGCTCGACCCATACCGATAGGTCTTTATAACTATATTTCCGGCGTTTTGCAAGGTAAAGTGCGCTGGCGCTCTTCAGAAGCGGACTCACAATTTTTTTGATTAACGTGCGCATTATTCTGAATAGAATCCTTCAAGTTCGGGCTGGCGGTATTTCCAGAGTTTCTGCATCGCCTTAATTTCGTAAGGATAATGATAAACGCCGGTTTTGTACCGGATTCCCGAAACCATTTGGAGCAGGTGCTTTTTATATCCACGGATACGGAAATCAGACACAGTAGGATAATATCCGTTCAATACCGTTTCAAAGTTCCGGATGGTGTCGATCATGTACGGCTTCAGCCAAGGCGTAAGCGGATTTTTTCGCAAATCAAAATTTTCCCATGAAGGCGATATCCAGTCTTCGAGTTTTTCGGGAAACGAAAATCCGGCATCGAGAATTTGTTTGTATAAATCGGAACCTTCAGTTGGAACAGGGCTGAACAGGTAAATAATTATTTCTGCATGTGGGTTAATCTTTTTGATCTCCCGGATAAAATTAATATCCCATAAAATCTGGTCGTAAACTTCCTTTTCAGTTTTCGCGGGCATTCCGAGTACAAAAGACAGTTCAGGGATGATATCGGCATTTTTCATCCGAAGAACGAAATCCTTTATCATTTTTCCGGTTTGGGTCCCGCCCTTATTCATTTGTTTGAGGACGGCATCATTTCCGGTTTCGGCACCCAGGAAAATCATTTTACATCCGGCTTTTCGCATCAGTTTCAGCTCATCATCAGAATACATATTAATAGTATCAATACGGCCTTCTCCCCAATAGCTGATATTGTCGTTCATAATGAGTTCGGAGAATTCCAAAACCCTTTTTTTTGATGTAAAGAAATTATTATCGTGGAATTCAATAGAGTTTATTCCATATTTACAGTTAAAATATTTTACGTCTTCATAGATGCGTTTTGCAGACATGCCTTTCCATTTCGCATTATAGATTGGAACGACTGCGCAAAACGAACACGAGAACGGACAGCCCATACTTGAATGATAGGATAGGGTTTTATTACCCATAAAAGTCTTAGCCAAATAGTTCCGCACCGGATAAAATGTATCGAGATAATCATAAGGGAATTTTGGGAGCGTGTCCTGGTCCAGCAGCGCTTCCACTACGGTTTTTACAATTTCACCACTCTTGTTATAAATAAGATTTTTAATGAAGAAGATCCGTTCGATATCATTTGCTTCCAATGCTTCGATAAGCTGTGGAAAGGAATTGTCGCCCGGTCCGTTGATGATGTAATCAACATAACCTGAATCAAGTGCGACCTTATATTGGTTGGAGGCAAAATAGCCACCCCAAATGGTAACTACATCAGGAAATTGTTCCCGGATTTTTTTGGTAAACGGAATCGCCTGACGAAGCTGTGGCCCCGGCATTACGGTAGAGCCAAAGTATTTAAATTCACCGGTTAAAAGATAGCTTTCGATTTTATGCCATGGGTCTTTTTCAAGATTTCCATCAACAAAGACATAGTCGTACTTGCCATGTATCGATGCGCCGACTTGCAGGATTGAGTTCGGTATCCGGTGCTTTCCGTTTGCGCTTCGCGGATTGAATAAGATGATTTTATTTTCTTTCATGACTAGAATGCACTGCAACAGCGGCTGCATGCGGGAAGAAATCCACCTGCATTCCGCAAATCCTTCCTAAAGTTCCCGAAGGCTGTGGATGTCCAGATTTCCTTTAAGGAGTTATTATAAATATTTCCGACTTTGAGGTTATAGCAACGACCGTGTGCGGGAATTGCCGATCCATCAGATTTGATCATAATGCTTGAATAGACGGCTTCACATCTTTTTCCCAGGATTACTTCCGGTTGGTTATAATATGTTTCAAGCGCTTTCAATTCATTCATTTCGGGAGAAAAATATACATGGAAAGGATATTTTCCTGATTTTATCAGTTGTACCTGGTCCAGCAGTTGCGGAAGATTCATGTTCGAAAGGTTGACTTCATCAAGATTCGATTCGGTGGCAGGATATTTTAGTCCCCAGATTTTATTGTGTGTCGCTGCAATTGAAGATTCACCAAACTGGGTATGCATAAACCCGATCTCGTGAAGCGGAAGGTCACAGAAATAATCGGCAAATAACTTCAGGCTGTCGGCATTCCATTCAGTAATTGCACTTACAATTGAAACTTTAGGATAGTTCTCATAGCTGAATAATTTGCGAATACCTTCGAGTGCTTTGGAAAAAGACTTCTCATTGCCGCGTATCATGTTGTGGGTAGCCTCAAGCCCATCAAGAGAAATGTAAATTTCATTAAGGCCAGCTTTAACGAGTGCTTCTGCCTTATTCGGGAGCAGCAGCGCGTTGGTTGTAATTGCAGTATACAGATTTCTTTCGCTTGCGTACGCCACTGCACGCACAATACCCGGGTATGCCAACGGTTCGGTAAATGCAAAACCTAATTTTGCTTTTGGATAATATTTCGCAGTATCGTCAGCGATTTTTTCAAAAAGCTCTATTGGCATGTTCAGCGGCGTAGTCCCGACAAGGTTCACGGCAAAATTTGTGTCAAGGCTTTGGGTTCCTACATCGCACATCTTGCAGTGAAGGTTACAGGTATTGTTAACACCAAGTACTATCCATTCAGGAGGAAACATATAATTTTCCGGAAGTGCTTTCTTATTGGCATATTTAAGGACACGTTTAATCATTGTTATCTAGCAATTTATGACCGTGGTCTAAGTGACCAAATGTAATCATTTTGGTTATTTTATCTACATTTGGCTGATGCAGGCTGATAAAATTAATTTTATTGATATTTCCGTTTATGACAGGCAGATAAAGTCGGTTGCAGAGGAAAAATCCTCAACTGCGCATTCTGTGGGTTACCTCGATCACCTCCATCAGGATATTCATCCTGTGGTCATCCGTTTTGGTGCAAAATATGAAACCAGCGGAATCTACCAGCTCTACCGTTACAGTTTCCGCGATCTTTTGGTGCTGTTCCAGTTCATGAAGGCCAATAGGCCAGCGGTTGTACTTTTTCACAGTTTCAGGTTCCCGATCAGGTTTCTTCTGTTAAAATTATTGCTTGGTACCAATACCAAATTCATTATTCAGCATCATGCAGAGAAGCCTTCCCCGAATGTGGTTAAGTGCCTTATACAGCGGATATGTTATGGATATGCAACGCGGTTTATGTTTGTAAGCCGTGAGCAGGCAGCACCTTTTATCATGTCGGGTATTATCAAATCTGAAAAAGACATTTCTGAAATCATGGAATGTTCAAGCAGCTTTAGCTTGCAGGACCAAAAAAATGCAAGACAGGGACTTGATATTCCGCACAATAGAAGAATCTTTATTTGGGTAGGGCATCTCAACAGCAATAAAGACCCGATGTGCATGTTTCAGGCATTGGATATGTACAAACAGAAGGGCAATGATTTTTTGCTCTATGTTTTTTTTGGTCAGACAGACCTACTCGCGGAAGTGCAGGATTTTATCAGTAGAAAAGACCTGTCGCAGAATGTGAAGCTGATGGGAAAAATCCAAAACTGTGAACTTGAGCAATGGTTTAATGCAGCAGATTTTTATATTTCGTGTTCACAATATGAGGGAAGCGGAATCGCCCTTGCCGAAGCGATGTCGTGTGGTTGCATTCCGATTGTTAGTAATATACCTTCTTTCAGGCATATGACCGCAAATGGGGAAGCGGGATTCTTATTTACGGCGGGAAGCGCTGAAAGCCTTGCGGAAAATCTACAGAGAGCAAATGATTCAGATGTTCCGGCAGGGCGATTGCAGGCGCGTAAAGTTTTTGAGCTGCTTCTGTCGTTCGACACAATCGGGGGTCGGGTTTCAGCTTTGGTCAGGGAACTTCATTCCTGAAAATACAGCTTGTAAATTTTATCGCAGACATATTCCATCGGGTAGTAGACGATTCTTTCCGCCTGTGGTGTTTCTTTCAGGAGATCGGCAATGGTTGCGGCTATTGCTTTTTTTTGATCCACACAATGAAAATTTTTGATCGGGCGGTCCATCAGCGGCAGCGTTCCCACCAATTGGCATCCTGAAAACAACGATTCAGCATAAACAGTGGCGCCGCCTTCAAAAGTAGAAGTATGCAGGAATATTTTAGATTGATTCATTTTGTCAAGCGTTTCCTCGTGTGAAATGAGTCCGCAGAATTTTATATTCGGCTCAAGTCGGTGTTGCTTTACAAAAGCCTGCAGACTTTCCCCTTCGGGTCCGGTGCCTGCAATTTCAGCCCTGATATTGGGAAACTGGGCCTGCAGTTCAAGAACAACTTTGAGGAAGAGCTTGTAATTTTTTAGCGGGGTGAGCCATCCTGCGCCGAATATATCAATGGGCCTTTCCGCCGTATTGAGGTCAGGAAACAAGTTAGGATCAACGGCTATCGGAATCATTTTATGCGCCCTGATACCTGCAGTTTCCTCCAGAACAGCATCAGAGAAAGGCGAAATGGAGATTAGTTTTTGTGATTTTGGCTTCTTTATCCGAAGATACCTGTTTGATGCCCGTACGTCCTGGCCCAACATCCATGTAAAATTGTTGCAAGGCAGAAAATCACTTAACACAGCAAAATCGTTATACCATAAATTGAGTATTCCGGTAAATTTTTCTTCTTTGATGATATTCCTCAGCCGGAAATAAGACTTTAGAAGAAACCGGATTTTTGCAGGATATCTGATATCATTGCCGTTTAAGGTAATCACGCGGATGCCATTCCAGAAATATTGTGCGGAAACAGGTTTCTGACAGGCCACAACGGTGAGTTCAACATCTGGATACCTCTCAGAAAAAGCTGGCAAAAGGTGTCCGAGAAACGGAATCGTATAACTGTCAGCTTCTCCTTTTGGAAAGCCGGGGGTAATTATCATCAGCTTCTTCATTTCAGCCTGCGCAGTTTTTTCTGTTCCAGTAGGTAAACGCCATCACAAAATTGATCAACTACATTATTATGCGAAACAACGACTACGGCCATTTTAGAAGCACGTGAAAGCTCGCTGATAAATTTATAAATCATATTTTCGGTTTGCTCATTTTGCTGATTGGTCGCTTCATCCAAAATCAGCAGTTGGGGTTTATTGTATAATGCACGCAAGAGCGCAATTCGTTGTTTTTGTCCGCCGGATAGTTTTGAGGTATTGTGTGTAATCTGAGTATGAATTCCTTTGGGGAGTGAATTGAATAGTTTGTTGAGTTCAAGATTTCCCGAAAGTTTATTTATAAAAGCTATGTCAGTGGCTTCATGTTCAGCACGCATGGTTATGTTCTCCAAAATAGTTCCGTTAAACAGGAAAGGCTGCTGCGACACGTAGCTGCAGAAGCTCAGGAAAGGTTTTCCTTCAACAGGATGCCCGTCAATCACGAGGCTTCCTCTCTCGGTCGGAATCAATCCGGAAAGAATATGAAGCAACGTTGTTTTTCCCGCCCCGGTTATTCCGTGTATTGCTGCCATTTCTCCTTGTTGGATAAAGAAACTCAGATCTTCAAGCATAAGAGAAGATCCGGGATATGAAAAACTGACTTTGCTCAGGGAGATTTGTTCTTTAAATTCGCTATAGACCTGTACCGCCTCGTCTTCCTGCTGTATTTCCTTCAGAATTCCTATACTATATAAATGCGAGTTAACGATGGTAGCGGAATTCAGGATTTTGCTGAGCGATGGGAGAATACGGATGCTCAAGGCTGCTAATATGGAAATCAGGAGCAGATTTTCTCGATTGCTTATAAAGAGATTGTATGCAAGCAGCGAAGATATTGCCGCAATCAGGAAGAGCTCAAGATAACGCGAGTAATTAGCCGATGATGAAGAAAGCGTACTTGTAGCACGGTTCAGCGACTCGTGATGTATCCTGAACCGATCAAGAAAGGCCTGCTGGCTGCCTGCGGTTTTTATTTCCAGGTAACCATCGATGATATTCAGCAACTCCGCCCCAGCTTCTGAAGCCGCTTCTTTATAAGTAGTATTTATGAGGTTGATCTCTTTTCTCTTGATGCGGTAAATCAGGAGTGCAAATATGCCCGTAGCTGCAATCGCTCCAAATGTCAGCCAAAAATAAAAATGCAGCAGCACGAGAACAATTACCAGCAGCGTGATACTTTCGGATGCGAGCAGCAATAATGCTGCAAGAAGGTTAGCAGCAAAATCCCTGGTTACAGTCATCACGTTTCGTAGCAAGTCTGCCTTATTCTGTTGTTGAAACTCTACGAAGTCATTGTTTAAATATCGGGTAATCATTTGCATCGAAAGCTGATGCGAGAGCAGGTAAAGGAATTCATAAAGTCGTGTATTGTAGCGTGCCTGCAGGACATTTTTAACTCCGTAGATGATAACAAGAATAATAATTACTAGGGCTAGTAAGGAAGGATCAATGTGAGCCGTAACAACATTGTGTTGGACGAGCAGCGCCATCAGCCGCTCCCTGTCGAGCAGCAGCATGATCACAGGAACCAGATATGCGATTGAAACCAGGTCGAGAAGACTGAAAAGCAAAGAGGTCAGTAAGAACCTCTTCAGGGTTTTCTTTTTGCCTTCGGGAACAATGGCCGCAATATCTTGGATCAGGCGTAGTGCTTTCATGTGGAAAAATTAAATTTCATAATATTTCCGTAGTCGGTTCGAGAGCATCCAGAATTTATGAATGTGCGAAAGAAATGGCGCGCCATTAACACGGTAGTCCTTTGAAACTATTCGTGCGAGGTAGATATCCTGAATCCCATATCGAAATATTTCGGTCAATTCTGCCAGATTATAGCCAGAAACAACATCAGGCACTGCTATGTCAAAATTGTTGTCGCGTTTGTAAATGATCTCGTTACTTCCTTCTGCATATTTTCCAAGCTGGTATATCTCATCGGCCTTATTAATGTTACTTAAGCCTATTGCTATGGTATCGCCAACACGTGCAGTATTTATAATCCTATTGGAATGACGCGCCCCGAAAATGAAGTATTGGCCAATTCTATGGCAGGTGTCAACAGGAAATGAATTTGGTCCTTTGCCATTTGCCGTACTGACAACGAAAACAGGTTTGGGATAGTAGAAAAATGCAACAACTTTATGAAATACCGCGAGTGTAAATTCACTAATAATAAAGTTGTTCTTTTTGACAGAGCGTTTATAGAACCGATTGAGATACTGTTGTTTAAATAATCCTGCGTTTAAAGAAACTCTTGTGACAGAAAATATCAAAACAATCTCTTCCTGTAAGACGATTGTCCTGTCAAAAATAACTGAAAAAGAAACTGCACATTTGCCTGTTTCCTCCGTGATTTGAATGGTAGCAATTTCCGGAATGTGGTCACCGCCTGCACCTGAATCAAGTTTGACGCCTATAATTTGCGGATCATATAGCAAATGGTGAAACGTACCTGTAAAAACTTGTCCCGAATGTAGCATTTGAACAGGCGTAGCTTCAATAACGCGCTTGGATATTCTGATGTATTCAGGGTATTTTTTCAAGATGAACGCTGATAAGTCTACCATCATCTATTTGTTTATGGCCATTAGCGCGCTTGCAATGACCGACTTTGACTTCAACTTCAGCGCACGAACCCGACTTGCATTCTTTCCTTTACTTATTTCGCGATGATATTCTACTTCATTTACAACCTTGGACACGGCATAATCATAGTATTTCCTGGAATATTTCCGCCTGAAATCAATTTCCCTGTCGGTTGAAATTTCCCAGTCAGCTTGTTTGATGATATCATTTTCTACTTCTGAAAATAGCGATGTGCCTTTTATCGGATAAGCAATCGTAATGGTATAGTGTGTCGGATCGGCATCTTTAAGGTATTGAATGGTTTTATCAATGTCGGATTCATCTTCTCCGGGATAACCGACCATAATGAAGGTTCCTGTTTCGATGCCCATTGCATTTGTGTCCTGAATTACTTTTTTAACATGATTGATGTCAACCCGGCGGTCCATGAGGTCAATGATTTTCTGTGAGCCGCTTTCTGCCCCGATCCATATCCTGTAACAACCGGCTTTCTTCAGCAATGCCAGGATATCATCATTAAGACGTTCGGCCCGCGTAATGCATTCAAACGGAATCACAGCGTCGATGAGATGCACTTCCTCAGAAAAAGCCGTAAGCCATTTGTGACTGATTGTAAAAACATCATCAACAAACCAGATTGTGTCAGGCTGGAAATTTCGCTTCAGCATCAGCAATTCTTCCGCTACCAAGTGAGCCGGTCTTCTGCGGTAGCTTTGTCCGTATACCGCAGTACTGCACCATTTGCAGGTATATGGGCAACCGCGTTGGGTAGAAACAGTCATTGAGCTTTTTCCGTGGTTTTCCTTCCATGTGCTGAGGTATTTTTCCATCGGTGCAGCCGCGCGGTTCGGAAGCGGAATTTGGTCAAGTTCACGAAATTTCGTCCGTGGCTGTGTCTTGTAGACAATTCCGTCATTTAAATAAGCGAGACCATTTACTGCAGCGATGTCGGTTTTGTTGACAATCGCCTGGTATAATTCAGATGTCGTTTCTTCACCTTCGCCAATAACCAGAAAATCTGCGCCCGATTTTAGGTAATTCTCGCAGTTATATGTCACATCGGGTCCGCCAAGTATAATGACAGGCCGTCCATATTTTTTTTCATCACGGAGGATTTTAACCAGTCGTATGACTTCAATCTTTGTCATAAGATTAGTATAAACGGCAACCACTTCGGGTTTGTGCTCAAGAATATAATCGAGCTGTTCATTGCGGGAAGAAAATGTGCTGTCGAATACCAGGTTTTCAATACCCTTCATTTTCAGGTATGATGAAATGTAAAGCAGACCCAGCGGCGGATAAGGCTTCATGATTTTCTGCTCCTTAACATCGGCCGAAATATAATAGCTGTGCGTAAGGAGGATGCTCATTTTTTCGACAGGATAATGCTGTAATGATCGGCGTACTGAGCAAGTATTGAAAAATTTTTAACCGCAGTATCAAGTCGGCCCAACAGTGAGGCGAGCCAACGGCGGTTTTTAAGGTGTGGATCCAAATACGAAGGTGGAACAAAAAAGCCTACCGGATTGGTTTTGATCAATTTAAAATGTGCCGACGCCATTACAGCCAGTTCGCCGGGATTGTAATAATATGTCGGTATCGTCGATCCGCTGACATTGGCTTGTGCCGAACCTTGCTTTCGTCTGAAGGCGCTTTTGGCATTTCCTTTCATCAGGAAATAAAATTGTTCCCAAATGGTGTTTTTTGGCATGATGACCAGCAGCATTTTTCCGGTGTCGGTCAGAAGTGAAGCGGAATTTTGAAAAAAATTATTTATCTGCTCTTGCCGAAGGCAGTTCAGTCCGCCGAAATTTGAAAGGATCAGGTCAAATTTTTCACCCGCAAAGCTTTCCGAAAGGCTGTTGATGTCGGCCTGTTTAAAAATAACTTTTGAATGGTTCATCTTGCTTTTCGCAACTTCGATCATCTTTTCGGAAATATCGGTTGCCGTAACCTCAAGGTTTTGTTTTTCAAGCCACAAAGCATCTTCGCCTGTGCCGCAATTTATCTCTAGGACTTTCCTGATGCCTTTATCGCGGAGCAATTCCTGAAGGTGGTCAAGCACAATATTGCGCTGCATCCTGCCCACAAACGAATCAGTGAAGTTACTGTCGTATGACGCAGCCGCTTCATCAAAATCAGCCTTCATCGCTGAGTTTTTTGAGCATGATCGTATCGGCGAAAGCGCTTGGGATATAGTAGCCGAGTTTGGCAATCGACTTGATTTTTTCAAAAGAAACATCCAGCGGATTGTCGGCAATTTCTCTAAGATTGTTCAGTCCTTGGGTTTTCCGGTATTCTTTATGGACAAATCGCTGAAGTTTTTTGTAATATTTTGATTTGAAGGTTCCGCGAAACATCATTTCAAGATCGTCGGAGTCTTTCCAATTGGCTTTTGACTGCAGGTCTTCTTTGACTTTTTCGTAGAATTTCGTCCCCGGAAGCGGATAAGATACCGAAACCCCAATATTGTCGGGCATCAGTTCCTTTACCATGTTGATGGTTTTAAAGATATCGTCCTGATTTTCGCCAATATAACCGAACTGAAGGAAAAAGGCGACGCGAATCCCTTTCGCTTTCAACAGATGTGTGGCTTCATATATCTGGGAGACTTTCGTGCCTTTGTCCATCGCATCAAGGATTCTCTGGGAGGCGCTTTCAGCCCCGATCCAAACTTCCTCAAGCCCCGACGCTGCAAGTGCATCGATATTATTTTCTTTAAGCAATAAATCTGCGCGGCTTTGGATGTAGTATTTAATTTTCAGCCTCCGCTGTTTCAGCTCATCGCGAAACTGCGGCACCCAGTCTGGTTTCAGCCCGAAAATGTCATCGCACATCCAGAAGCGTTTCACACCATACATCTGGCGAAGGAATTCAATATGTTCGGCAACGTATTTAGGCGAATGTGAATTGTATCGGTTGCCATAGATTGGCTTTGCGCACCAGTTGCATTTATATGGACAGCCGCGTGTTGTTGCGATGTTGAGCGTAAACTGTTGGCCGCTGTCAAGCCATACCAATTTGTAGCTGTTCATATCGATCAAATCCCAGGCGGGCATTGGCAATATATCGAGGTCCTGAAGTACGTCGCGTTTTGAGTTGATGAGGTTTTGGTTGTTTTCTTTGCTCACAACTCCGGCGATTGCTTCTGCTGGCGTTTCATTTTTAAGCGCCTTTATCAGTTCGAGCAGCGGCATTTCACCTTCGCCAAGGATAATGAAGTCGGCTCCCTGGTCAAGATATTTATCGTAATGATCGGTTGCGTCAGATCCGCAAATAATAATCTTACAGCCGTGCTTTTTTCCAAAATCGATCATCTTAAAGCAGGCTTCCCGCATAACGGTCAGGCACATTTTGGTGAGGTAATTAAAACCGTCTTCGTAAATGACGAGGTATTTGTAATCCTCAAATTCAAAATATGGAAGCAGTTCATCCGGGCTGGTCGCCAGGCATGCATCAAAAAAATCTGATTCAAAGCCATTTTCCCTCAAAAGTGAGGCTGCATATAATGTTCCCAATGGCGGAAAAGGCGTCCGGTTTTTCCATTGCTTCGGATCGAGCCGATAAAAATATGAGTGTGTTAAAAGTATATCAGACATATTCTTTTTGTAAAACAATGTTATGCTTCTGACGAAGCTCGTCATATTTGTCGTTCAGGGACAGAATTACCTTTTTCTGGAAATTCAGCGGATGATGCTTCGAAACGTTTTTCGTTGACTTCAATGCAACTTTAAAATCATCACGCTCCATCTTCCTGAATTTGACCGTCCAGAATTGTAATGTTACCGATTTAAAAGCATGGTCCAGCAAATCGCCAAGTTTATTGTCGAGTATCACTTCGGCCAGTTTTACCGGAAGAGGCTTTTTGATATTCGGGATATTGTCCAGACCCGGACAAAAAGCGCCGAACATTGAAGAAACCCATCCATTACTTTTGTAGAATTCAGTCAGGGCTTTTTTGCCCTGAAACGGAATCAGTGTCCGGATTTCGGTCGCAGTAAAGCGGTTTTTTTCCTGTACTTCGAGATCGGCAGCCGACATGAAATAATTGATGCAAAAATATTTTCGGGAATTCAGCAGGAAAATTTTCTTGTAAAGCATCAGGAATGTGCGGGCGATCCAGACCTTGTTAGGTTTGGTGATGACAAAGAAATCAATGTCACTCTTATCATCATAATAACCCTTTGAAAGCGAGCCGGAAACACCGACTGCCTCAACAAATGGGAATTTTGAAATGAAGGCGGCTTTATCTTCGGCTTTAATAAGTGCACCGGCCGCCATTGCGTTCCCGCGTTGGCGTTTTTCTATGCATTCAGGATCGCAATCTGTGAGATAATAGTCGCCAACTTTGAAAATAATCGATTTTTCCAGAAGGTAATTCAGCTCTGTTTCAACTTTTTCGCGATCCTTATGCGGATAGAAATTGTAGATTTCGTCCAGCTTCAACGGATACCTGAAAATAGAAAAGTACAGTATGGTTTTGAGTGATTCCAAATTGGTCAGGGTCTATTGTTACCGGATGAAAGAAAATGTTAATGGTTGCGTTATCCGTAAGAATTTTATGAAAAAACTCCTCCAATCATATTGCTTTTCTCCAAAGGAAATAAAAAGCGACAGTAAATTTATTAATATGCTGCCGTTATTGCAGTAAAACAAAATCAATCAGCAATACCCTACCGGATAATGCTGATTAATTTGAATTGCCATGACCTACTTTTTGCGTCTCATGATAATTTCCATGGTTTTAAATTCTTTTCCATCCGGGGTTACATCGAACATTTCCATTTTACGGGTATCGTTGTCAACCAGGGTAAAGATTTCGCGTGATGGTTTTGCTTTTTTGGTGATCGGATCGGTGACTTCACCTTTAAACTCCATAGATTTTGAAGTTCCGTCATAATCGGCGGTCATGTGCATGATTCCGGTTCCCATGTTGTCTACCCAGGAAGACACCATTTTTTTCGAAGCATTGTCATAACCAATGGTACTGATCCCTTCGAAAGGCATTCCCATAAACGAACCTTTATGTACGGTTTCCTGATAGCGCCCGCCAAGGATCATTTTGCTTTCGGCGGTCATTGTGCCTTTGGTAGGTTCTCCGCCAGGTTCCATCCACATTGTGGTTTCCTCGGTCCATGTGCCATTGTCCATTGCAAGATTCTTGTGGACATCGCCGGGTGTCATGTAATCTTCCCATGCTTTTGCGACGGCTGCCGAATCCATTGGCGGGGCCGCGGCTTCTTCTTTCACCGAAGTAGTGTCGGCGGAAGCTGCAGTGGCTTCATCAGCGGCTTTGTCGGTTTTTTTGCAGGCCGCAGTCATCAGGACGAGCGCGAGCAGTGAAAGTGTAATTTTTTTCATATGATGTTGATTTTTAGTTTGTAACAAATTTATAAAAATACAAATACTCCGGCTTTTAATATGCTGATAAGTTATCGACAAGGCCTAGCCCTGATGGAAGCAGCATCCTTTTGCGCGCAGCAGCAAAAGATAACGCGGACAGCAGGAAAAAGCTCCAGAACAAAATTAGTGAGCCACAAGCCAGTTTTCGCCTTCGCCCATGTCGACAACCAGCGGAACATCGAGCATGAATGCATTTTCCATTTCGTAGCGAATCATAGGCTTGATGGCTTCGAGTTCGGAATTGTGAACATCGAAAACAAGTTCATCATGTACCTGCAGCAGCATTTTGCTTTTCCAGTTTTCGGAAACCAGTTTTTTATGGATGTTGATCATGGCGATTTTAATGATATCGGCAGCGCTGCCCTGAATTGGCGCATTTACGGCATTTCTTTCCGCAGCACTGCGGACAACGGCATTTTGGGAGTTGATGTCTTTAAGATAGCGCCGCCTTCCTGAAATGGTTTGGGCATAACCAATTTCGCGCGCCCGCTGAACCTGTTCGTTGATGTATGACTTCAATCGCGGATAAGTCTCGTAATAGGCTTCTATGAGGTCTTTTGATTCGCTTCGTGATAGCGATGTCTGGTTGCTGAGGCCGAACGCTGATACGCCATAAACAATCCCGAAATTCACTGTTTTTGCATGGCTGCGCTGTTCGCGGGTGACTTCTTCGGCCGGGACATTGAAGACTTTGGCTGCAGTTGATTTATGGATGTCTTCGCCGTTTCGGAACGATTCGATCATGTTGGGCTCGCCGCTCAGCGCAGCAATAATGCGGAGTTCAATTTGAGAATAATCGGCAGAAATCAAAGTGTGGTTTTCATCGCGTGGAATAAAGGCACGGCGGATTTGTCTTCCGCGTTCTGTACGGATCGGAATGTTCTGCAGGTTCGGATTGTTTGAACTGAGCCGGCCCGTTGCCGCGACAGCCTGCATATAATCGGTATGGACCCGGCCTGTTCTCGAGCAAACCTGCAACGGCAATGCTTCTACATAAGTGTTCTGCAGTTTCACCAACTGTCGCCAGTCGAGAATATCCTGGACAAACGGACTTGTAAGCGCGAGGTACGAAAGGATTTCTTCACCGGTCGCGTATTGCCCTGTTTTTGTTTTCTTTTGCTTTACACCGCCGATCTTCAATTTATCGAAAAGGATTTCGCCGAGTTGTTTTGGCGATGCCAGGTTAAATTTTTCGCCTGCAGCTTCGTAGATCTTTTCTTCGAGTCCGGAGATGTCGCTTGTGAGTTCGGAAGAAAGTGACTTCAGAAAGTCGATATCCAGCCGGACGCCTTCCATTTCCATATCGGCGAGTACCGATACCAATGGGGTTTCAATATTGTCGAAAAGGTTGATGGTTTGGGTTTTTTCAAGTTCCGAAGCGAAAACCTCTTTTAGCTGAAGCGTGATGTCTGAGTCTTCAACCGCATATTCCTTGACTTCATCAATGGGCATTTCGCGCAGGTTCTTTTGGGCTTTGCCTTTACCCAGGAAAGTTTCGGGGGTCATGGGAGAATAGGAAAGATATGTTTCGGCCAAAACGTCCATGCTGTGGCGCATATCGGGATTGATGAGGTAATGCGCGATCATGGTGTCGAAGATCCTGCCTTTTACATGAATACCGTAATTTTGCAGGACTTTCAGATCATATTTTTGATTTTGTCCGATTTTCTCAATGTTTTCCGCTTCAAAAAAAGGCCGGAATTTTTCTAATAATGCCTGTGCTTCATCACGGTCTTCAGGAACCGGGACATAAAATCCTTTGCCTTTTTCCCACGAAAATGATAATCCGACGAGCTCTGCCATCAACGGATCGGGTTCCGACGTTTCGGTATCCCAACTGACGGCGTTTTGCTTCATCAGGTTTTGGATCAGCAGTTTCGTAGCCATTTCGCCCTGGATCAGCTGGTAGAAATGTTCCGCATCGGTGATGGTTTTATATCGTCCTGTCTTGATTTGCTCGGTGTCGTCCTGCTGCGTAGAAAAAAGATCGAACTGTTGTTCGTTTTTAACAATAGTCTGTGTTGGCGCCAGCCCCGAACCCTGTACGTGTTCATAATCGCGGTGGTTGTAGAACAGGCTGTTGAACTGATCGGCCATACGGCGGAATTCAAGTTCGTTAAAAAGGGCTTCTACTTTTTCCGCATCGGGTTTTGTAAGTTCATAATCTTCTTCATTGAAGCTGACTTCGCAATCACAGATGATCGTTGCAAGTTTTTTCGACATCAGGCCTTTTTCTTTATTGGCCTCGATGGTATCTTTCATTTTGCCTTTCAGCTTATCGGTATTGGCGAGAAGGTTCTCCATGGTTCCGAATTCCTTCAGAAGCTTTTTCGCTGTGACTTCGCCCACGCCCGGCAACCCCGGAATGTTATCGACGGCATCGCCCATCATTCCGAGAAAATCAATTACCTGTTCCGGACGTTCGATCCCAAAACGGTCCAGGACTTCGGGAACGCCCCAAATTTCAATCCCGTTGCCCATCCGCGCCGGTTTGTACATAAAGATGTTTTCAGAAACGAGCTGTGCGAAATCTTTATCGGGCGTTACCATAAAAACCTGATAGCCCTGTTTTTCTGCTTGTTTTGCGATTGTCCCGATGAGGTCATCGGCTTCACAGCCGGCGAGTTCGATAATCGGGATGTGCATCGCCCTTAAGATATCATGAATGTAGGGAATGGCAAGGGTTATGGCTTCCGGGGTTGCGTTGCGGTGAATTTTATAATCGGAGAACATTTCTGTACGCACGTGGCTTCCTTCCTTATCAAAAGCAACCGCAAGATGATCCGGCTTTTCGCGCTTGATCACATCCAGAAGCGAGTTCATAAATCCCATAATGGCCGAAGTGTCCATTCCCTTTGAGTTGATTCGCGGGTTTTTAATGAAGGCATAATATCCACGGAAAATAAGCGCATATGCGTCAAGCAGGAAAAGTCGTTTTTGTGCAGCCATCGAAAAAAATTTAGCCGTAAAAATAAGGAATCACATTGGATAATCAGACTGATGATTTTGGACAGGTTGTTTTTAAACAGAACTTGGTTTTGAAGCAGGCTCATTTTTTTCTTCGATGATAAGACCAATGGCGGTGGGCGTTTTTATCATTTTTTCTTGTTCCCGTACGCGTATTTTCATATATTCGGCTTTTAAAAAACCGGATGGTATTCCCTAAACCATCGGCGGTAAACCTACTACAGTGAATAAAGCATTACTTCTAATGGCGGCCATTTTGGCTTTCGACCTTCTGATGCCACTGGGGATCGCATTGGGTCTGCTGTACACCATCTGTATTTTTCTGGTAGTTAAGGAATCCAGAAGAAGGATCGTCATGGTAACTGTTCTCGCATCCTTCTGCACTATTTTAAAATACATTGTTCATTATAATGAGCAAACGGAGTATTTTTTTCTTGTTAATCGGCTGATTACGATCCTGACACTTGGCATAACTGCCGTTGTTGCCATAAGGTACAGGTTGTTGCAGGACCGGCAGAAGCTCATTAATGAAATTGAAAGAAAAAATAAGGAAGCTGAGCAGTTCATCTATATCGTGAGCCATGATCTTAATGAGCCAATCAGGACAGTCAAGAGCATGGTGCAGTTGCTTGAAAAGCGGAATGCCGACCAACTGGACGATGATGGGAAAAAGTTCCTCCATTTCATAAACAATTCCACTGAAAGGATGCAGTCGTTGTTGCTTTCGCTGCTCGATTACGGACGTTTGGGCAGAAATTCGGTGATGAAAAAAACCGATTGCAATGTTGTTGTTGCCGAGGTCTTGGAAGATCTTAGTCAGCTCCTGGACGAAACAGGCTCGAGGGTAATTGCCGACAAATTGCCGGTGATTACAGCTTATCCAAGCGAGCTCAGGCTGCTTTTTCAAAACCTGATTGCCAATGCTGCGAAGTTTCGCAAAGAAGGCATTCCACCCGAAATCAGGATACAGTCACAGGAAACTCCGGAAGGTGCGTGGCTTTTTTCTGTTGCCGACAATGGCATCGGTATCAATAAGGCGAATTCCGATAAGATTTTTACGATTTTCAAAAAACTCCATGCGCGCGAAGAGTATGAAGGCACCGGGATCGGGCTGGCGCATTGTCGAAAAATTGTAGAAATGCACCATGGTAAGATCTGGGTGAAATCCAAACCCGGCATCGGCAGCACATTTTATTTTACGATACCCACAAACTAAACCTAAATATTATGAAAACCATTCCCGGACTGGAATGTATCCTACTGATTGAAGATGATAAAGCCACCAATTTTATCCATACGCTGGCGATCGAAGAGCTTGGCATTGACGTTAAAATCCAAGTGTGCCTTAATGGTCAGGAAGGTCTCGATTACCTTGCCTGCAAAGGCAAATATGCCGATAATACGAAATATCCAAAGCCCGGGATCATTTTCCTGGATATCAATATGCCACTTATGGATGGTTGGGAATTCCTGGCTGAATATAATAACCTTCCAGAGGAGCAAAAAGCAAAAATTGTATTAATGATGGTCTCTTCAAGCACCAATCCCGACGATGAGAATCGCGCCCTCAGTCTTAACAAAGTGAACGGCTACATCACCAAGCCGCTGACAGCCGGACTGATTGCGGAGATCATAGAAAAGCATTTTTGAAAGAAATCATAAAGGAGGCCGATTGCGCCTCCTTTTTTTATACGTGAACTGGTTCTGTCGGTTTTTTCTTCAGGATAAGTGCCGTGAGCAACGAGATGATCAGTCCTACAGGAAGTATCTCTGTGTAACTTACTATCGCATTGAAGAACGGGTTTTTATACATTTCTGCGAATTTTGACATTTCGATCGCGGTGGCTTCAACTTCGGCTGCACTGGCACCGCTTGCTTTTAGCTTTTCAATGGAGTGGGCGGCATATTTTTCCATAAATCAGGAACGAAGAAATAATAGTCGATCAACCATGAGCCAACATACATGGTTGATGCGATCAGGCTGATGTATAAACCGATCCTGAACGCTTTCCCAAAAGTAATTGTTCCAAAATTCAGGTTGTCCCTGTAGTTTTTAACAGCAACAAATATAAACGAGAATGCGACGATCATGGCTGTAAAGCCGAAGAACATCCCGTAGTCGGTATCCATGTGGTCAAGTCCGATGCCTACAGCAAATAAAAGCCATGCACTGACGATAGTTCCTGAGATCAATCCGTAAGTAAGTACTGTTTTTTTCATTTGTCAGATTTTTAGTTTTGTGCAAAATTGGCTTCTTTGATGAAAATTCTATTCATACTTTCGGATGAATCACGCTTTAGTTGATAAATCATACTTTCTGGCGACCGATCGAAGGCAGCAATCCATGTTGTTTTGCCTTTTCGACTGCCTGTGTCCTTCTTTTTGCCTCAAGTTTTTCAAACAGCCGTGCTGCGTGTGTCTTGACTGTGTTGGTCGACAGGAAAAGGGCGGAAGCAATTTCTTCGTTTGACAGGCCTTGTGCAATTAGTGTAAGTACTTCAAGTTCCCGTTTGCTGATATTAAGCCGTCGGCATTCCGGCTCATTAAAAAAGAATTCGGCATCCGCACGGATGATTTCTTTTTCAATAATTGTCTCAGTTTTCGGTTTTGTCAACTTGGTGGCCAGCCAGATTCCCAAGATGGTGAAAATTAAAGCAATAGCTCCGGCATAAATTTCAAATGAATGGCTGAAGATGATGAATCTTAGTTCGAGCCACCGCAGTAGGGAAAGCAATGCTGCCATTGCAGATGCATACAAAATCGTCTGGCGGTTATGTAAAAGAAATCCTCGCATGGCACAAAGATAGCCAAAGGGCACAAAGTCTGAAGATTGTCACTGTCAGTTAAATTTGAATTAATTCAGATGCACAACAGCCGCTTTTCTTTGTTAATTTGACAAACTTTTCAAATGATCCGCTGGGTAATCTTCGCCATTGTCTTTATTCTCATTGAGGTTTATGCCTTTCAGGCGTTCCGTACCGCATTCAGGTCAAGAACCATTGCCATTGGGTACGAGGTCGTCAGCCTGCTGATCCTGGCTTTTATCATTTATTCTTTTTCACAATTCGACCGCACTGTCGGACAAAATAAGCAGAGCCTTTTTACTGCCGGATTGCTGCTGCTGACAATTTTGCCTAAGCTGGTAATGGTTTTGGTGCTCTTTGCGGAAGACTTATACCGGTTGCCCGTTACCATTGTAAACTTCTTTTCAAATCCCGATACCTATAAAGGACACGTTCCTGAACGACGAAGATTTGTAAGTCAACTGGCTCTTGGATTAGCCGCAATTCCGTTTATATCGCTGCTTTATGGAATTTTCAAAGGGAAGTATGACTTCAGGGTGATAAAGCAGACTGTTTTTTATGATGACCTGCCTGAAGCTTTCGATGGCTTCAGGATAACCCAGATTTCAGACGTGCATAGCGGAAGTTTCGACAATCCTGAAAAGATACAATACGCCATCGACCTGATCAACGCCCAGGAATCCGACCTGATATTGTTTACGGGAGACATCGTGAATACGCATGCAAAAGAGATGTATCCCTGGATTGAGACTTTCAAAAAGATTAAAAAGCCGCAATTCGGAAAGTATTCTGTTTTGGGAAATCACGATTACGGCGAATATGTCACCTGGAGTTCTTATACAGATAAGAAAGCCAACTTTGAAGCGATTAAAGACCTTCATCGCCAGATCGATTTCAAACTGCTGCTCAATGAGAATCTTTTTATCAATAAAGGTTCAGAAAGAATTGCCCTTGTGGGTGTGGAAAACTGGGGGCATAACTTCAAACAGGCGGGCGACCTTGGCAAAGCATCTGCCGGACTGCGAAAGGAAGATTTTAAAGTCCTGATGTCACACGATCCGTCACATTGGGAATATGAAGTGAAGAATCATCCAATGAACTTTCACCTTACATTATCCGGACATACACATGGTTTCCAGTTCGGAATTGAAATCCCGGGCGTTATAAAATGGAGTCCTGTTCAGTATGTCTATAAACAGTGGGCAGGTTTGTACGAAAATGCGGGACGTTATGTATATGTAAATCGGGGATTGGGCTTCCATGCATATCCTGGCCGGGTCGGAATTTGGCCGGAAATTACTGTCATTGAACTAAAAAAAAGACGCAGTGAAGCTTAATTCGTTAAAAATGTTACATTTGTAATCCAAATTGATTTGGGTGATAAATTAATGCCAAGTAAAATTTCATAAGATGTCAAAATTCGGAGAACTTATCAATGCCCCGATCCCCGTACTGATTGATTTTTATACGGAGTGGAATGAGCAATCAGTGTCGATGCATCCTGTCATCAGGGACGTTGCCGCTGCGTTGGGCGATAAGGCAAAAGTCATCAAGATTGATGTAGACAAGAATCAGGAGCTTGCCGATGCACTGCGCATCAAAGGCCTTCCTACGCTGATGATCTATAAAGACGGCCAGATGAAGTGGCGGCAGTCTGGCGAACTTGATGCCAATACCATCATTGCGCTTGTCCAGGAGCAGTTTTAATCTATCAGCCCTGTTTTGTAGCCGTTAATTTTCAGGTACTCCAGCGTTTTCGGCAACGCATATCTCAGGTTTTTATAAGCTTTTACACTATCATGGAAGATGATGATGCTTCCAGAGGTAATATTTTCCAATACATTCTGCAGGCATTTTTCCGGTGTGATGCTTTGATCGAAATCGGCGCTCAGAACATCCCACATAACGATCCTGTATCCGGAATTCCTTAAGACTCTGGTCTGTTCTCTTTTTATTTTTCCGTATGGCGGCCTGAACAGAAGTGGCTTTTCCGGCGCAATTCCAATCTCCGAAGCACATTTTTTTATATTTTCCACATAATTGACAGTGTCGGTTTTCCAGCCGTTAACATGATTGTAAGTGTGGTTGCCTACCCGATGCCCTAACGCAATGATCTTCGTGTATATTTCCGGGTTTTGCTTTACGTTGTTTCCGATGCAGAAAAAGGTAGCCTTCGCATCATAAGCCTTGAGCTGCGCCAATACCCATTCGGTCACCTCGGGAACAGGGCCGTCGTCAAAAGTCAGGAAAACGGTTTTGTCGGCAACAGGAACATCCCAGACATACATCGGGAACAGGCGCTTTACCAGGCGGTGTGTTTTTATCCAGTACGGCTTCATATAAACTGAAAGTGCCAAACATAATGTCCGGCACTTTTTTAATTGCTAATTTCTAATTATTCATTTTCCCGTCCAAAACGTTTGAATCTGGAATTGAATTGGTTGAAAACAACGCGGTTCTTATTATAAAATTCTTCATCTCCGCGATCCTTCATCACCTGGAGCAGACTGCGATAACGCTCAATGTCGGTCATGATGTCCATCGAGATCTGGTTTTGGTCTGATGGCGAAAGTTCTCCGTAGTAGTTCAGGTTTTCTTTATACTTGGTCATCAGTTTTTCAAGAAGCTGCCTTGCTTTAGCCTGCTCGCCCACGGCATAATAACCTCCGGCAAACGGTTCGACAAGTGTATAATAATTGTAATAATCGATCGGCATCTTGTTGATTGAAAGATTGATGATGTCTTTTGCCTTATCGATTTTCTTCTCGTTGATGAGTTGTTCCATCAGTCGCGCGAGATTGGTGCGATAAGTAATGCTGTTCTTGCGCGTTTCAGGATCATGATAAATGTCTGTCCGTTCGCCATTGCCCCAATCCCATTTCATTGCAATTGCATACATTTTATCAGAATCGATCTGACCCATATCAAGCGGGCTTTCGGCTTTTGCCACGGGGGTTTTCAAAGGAACGAGCTTGTACACCATTCCATCCAGTTGAAGGTAATCTTTCATCCAGAGGTAATCATCGTCTCCGATGCTTCCGCCGGTGAAATAAATTGGGCGTTTCCAGTTGTTGTTGGCCAGAACGTCGAGCATCATCAGTCGGTTCTTATATAAAGCGCCGCCTTTTATATCAAGATCAATATAAGGAACGATCGAATCGTAGTCTTTAGGATTGACAACTTTATTATTGATGATGTTGTCCTTGTTCACGGTAAGGCGGACTTTATCTGTCGGGTAAAAGTGAATGCTTTCGCCGTTCTGCATTTCGACCATCGTGCGAGGATCATCAAGCTTTATGAATTTAATAAAATCCCGCAATTCAATTCTTGCCTCGGTTTTTGGATTGAAAACCACATAATCAAGCTTATCGCCAACGTATTCTTTATGGGTAAATGAGATTGGAAGTCCGGGAGAATCATAAGTTTTGGCTTTCATCTGATCAATATACCAATCGGTCATGAAAAGACTTGTATTTACGATTTTTATGTCGGTCCTGATGCCTTCGATCTCCTGTGCATACCAAAGCGGGAATGTGTCATTGTCGCCAATGGTAAAGAGGATGGCGTTTTTCTCGCAAGAATTCAGGTAGTTTTTTGCCATTGCGATCGCTGTATATTTATCAGACCTGTCATGGTCATCCCAGTTTTGTGCTGCCATAAGGACTGGCGCGGCAAGAACAGATAAGGCGATTGCTGCAGGCGCGGCAATTTTAGGTTGAAGATATCTCTTCACAAAGTCATATATCGCATAAACCCCGATGCCGATCCACATTGCAAAAACATAGAACGATCCCACGAGCGCATAATCCCGTTCTCGCGGCTCAAAAGGGCGTTCGTTAAGATAAATTTTAAGCGCAAGCCCTGTAAATAGGAACAGTGTCAGCAGGACATAAAAGCTTTTCTGGTCTCTTTGGGCGTGAAAGGCGAGGCCGATGATGCCAAGGATGAACGGCAGGAAATAATATACATTCCGGGCTTTATTGTTTCTCGTGTCTGTCGGAAGATTGTCCTGTGAGCCAAGATGCATTTCATCAATAAAGCCGATGCCGCTGAGCCAGTTTCCGTCGAGATTGTCATATTTTCCCTGAAGGTCGTTTTGCCTTCCGACGAAATTCCACATCAGGTAGCGCCAGTACATATAGCCAAACTGGTATTCAAACATAAACCCCAGGTTGTCGGCTGTCGACGGTTTTTCCACAATCAGGTAATCGCTGTAACTTTTAAGGAATTGGGTATAGCCTTCATTGTCGATTTGCTTCTGGGCATAAGCCTGACGGAATTCAGAAACCGTTTTTTCAACTTCGCCACGCAATTGGGCAACGGCATTCATCAGTTCTTCATCAGAAAGGCTTCCGGGATCGATTCCATAGCGGGGAAGCTCATTTTCGTATGGGTAATCAGGATTTAGCCTGAATTCAGGGACATGGGTGAAAGTCATGTAATTTTCGGCGTGTTCCGTACTCCATAGACGCGGCAGGATGGTTTTATGATTGTCATCGCTGTTCTGCTCGGCGTTTTTATAGTTGTTTGTGATGATGTACTTGCCCGTTTTATAGTCCCTTTCGTAGTTTGGTTTCTTGTCGAGGTAAGGCTGGTCTTCATCAAGGCCGCCGAACATGTCGGTATATTGCGGACCATAAAAAAGAGGGTTTACACCATATTGCTCGCGATTGTAATAGGCGAGGACTTCTGCAGCATCAGAAGGCTTGTTTTCGTTAATGACCACATTGGCGTTGGCGCGGATCGGGAGCATCATCCATGTGGAAAAACCGATCAGGATGAACAGGATGCAAAGCAGCACCGTATTGTATTGTGCGTAGCCTTTAGCGCGGGTATATTTCAGTCCGAAATAGAACAAAGCAACCAAAAGCAGCAAAGCGAAGATAGTCCCGGAGTCAAATGGAAGCCCGAGGCTGTTAACCATAAACACTTCAGTCTTTCCAAAGAAAGCCATCGTCCACGGAAGCAGGAGCTTAAATATAAAAAGCAGGATGGCCACAACAACAACGTTTGCGATAATAAAGCTGCGAACAGTGACTGTTTTATAATTTTTAAAATAGTACAGGAATCCGATGGAGGGAATTGTAAGCAGCGCCATAAAGTGTACGCCAAACGAAAGCCCGACGACCAGCGAGATCACAAGCAGCCAGCGATTGCCACGCGGACTGTGCATGTCCTGTTCCCAGCGCAGGGCCAGCCAGAAAAGCAAAGCTATAAAAAGTGATGCCATGGCATAAACCTCTGCCTCCACTGCGTTAAACCAAAGGCTGTCGGAGAATGTAAAAGCCAAAGATCCCACAAAAGCGCTTCCGAGAACAGCAATCGAATTGTTGCGGTCATCTTCAGCAAAGCGAAGTGTTAGCCTGCGCAGCACCATCGACAACGACCAAAACATAAAAAGAATGGTAAAAGCAGTGGAAAATACCGACATCATGTTCACCATCAACGCGATTTTTGAAACATCGGTGGCAAACATTGCAAAGAAAGCACCCAGCATCTGGTAGAGCGGCGCTCCCGGCGGGTGGCCTACCTCAAGTTTTGCCGCTGTCGCAATATATTCGCCGCAATCCCAGAAGCTCAGCGTTGGCTCGACGGTTAACGAGTAGGTAGTCAGCGCAATGGCAAAAGTCACCCAGCCCGTAATTGTGTTCCATTTATTGAAGTTAAATGCCGTCATGTGCCGTAAATATTGATTGTTTTTACATTCGCGATACAAAGAAAATGTTTTTTTAGTTACGCTTTTTGTAAAAAACTTTTTTTGATAAAAAATCGATTATTACTTGCTCAAAAAAAATTATGTTTTAAATTTGCCGCAGATTTGAATTGGCCCATGGTGTAATGGTAACACTACGGTTTTTGGTGCCGTCTTTCTAGGTTCGAGTCCTAGTGGGCCAACAAAAAACTCCTCAGGATGCTGAGGAGTTTTTTTATTCATATGTTTTATACTCAGATCCTGAAAGTAATAACCGGCCTTACGGCATGGTTAACAAGGTCTTCGCTGATGCTTCCGTTGAAGAAATGTGCAAATCCGGTCCTTCCGTGCGTACACATTCCGATAAGATCGGCATTGATGGAATTCGCAAAATTAAGAATGCCTTTTTCAACATTCACATCATTATAAATGTGGGTTGAAAAGTTTTTAAGGCTGAAGTCGTTTGTGAAGCTTTCCATCATCTTTTCGGCAATATGCGTCGGCTTGAAACTGTTCGGTGTGTTGATCATCACCAAATGAATGTGCGCATTGAATAGTTCAGCAAACTCTTTTACTTTTCTGAATGGTGTTTTTATTTCTTCTGAGAAGTCGGATGCAAAGACGAAATGATCTGCCTTAAAGTCCGGCGTTTCATTTTTGATGACCAAAACCGGGACATCTGAGGATCTGACAACTTTCTCTGTGTTTGATCCGATGAACATTTCCTGGAAACCACTCGCCCCATGCGAACCCATTACGATAAAGTCCACGTAGTTTTTACGACTGATGGCCAAAATGCCCTCGAAAGCTTTCTGGAATTGGATTATTTCTGAAACATTGATACCGTCAAGATAATCAACATCCATCAGGTCTTCAAGTTTTTTGATTGCCCTGTTCTTGAAGTACATAATTTCCGGAATCTCGTTTCCGCCCGTAAGCGCATCGCCGCCTTGGGAAGGCAGTTCGAGCATGTGCAGCAGAATTATTTCACTATTATTATTCCTTGCGATCTGGGCAGCTACCTTAAGGGCGTATTCTGCATGTTGGGAAAAATCAGTAGGGACAAGTATCCGTTTCATAATATAAGAATTTGTTCTAAGTTGTTTAAAATTTTAAGATAAAGGTAGGAATTATTTAACATTCGATAATCAGGCGTTTATCATTTTTACATTACAAAAAAAAGTGTATCTTTGCCGCGTTATTTATTTACTATTAAATAATGAGGGGACGATAGTCCCCTCTTTTTATACAATATGGAATTCAGGGAAAAGGTTTCGGATTTACTGGAAAAGGCGTTACAGGAAAGCCCATCGCTTTTTTTGATCGACCTGAAAATCAGCGACGGTTACAAAATAATTGTAACTTTAGACGGTGATAACGGGGTAACGCTTCAGGATTGCATAGATGTCAGCAGGGCAATTGAACACAATCTCGACCGCGAAGAGCATGATTTTTCGCTTGAGGTGGCTTCGGCTGGGGTGTCGGCACCCCTAAAAATGATACGCCAATACAGGAAGAATATAGGTCGGACATTGAAAGTCCGTACCGAATCCGCCACAACGGAAGCACTATTGACGGAAGCAAATGATGAATTCATTGTACTCGAATGGGAAGCGCGGGAGCCGAAGAAAATCGGTAAAGGGAAAGAAACCGTAAATAAAAGAGAAGAAATTCCATATTCCCAAATTAAAGAAGCAGTTGTTACAATAACATTTTAATTATAAGATTTTGGCATGGAAAATTTAGCATTAATCGATTCATTTTCAGAGTTTAAAGATGATAAGCTCATTGATCGTGTAACGCTTATGGCGATTTTGGAGGATGTATTCCGAAATGCGCTGAAAAAGAAGTTTGGTTCTGATGAAAATTTCGATATCATCATCAACCCTGATAAAGGCGATATGGAAATCTGGAGAAGAAGGGTCATTGTTGCCGATGACGATCTTGATCTCGAGAATGAAGAGATTACCCTTACCGAAGCCAGAAGAATAGAGCCGGATTTTGAGATTGGTGAAGAGGTTTCAGAAGAAGTGAAACTGATCGACCTCGGAAGAAGGGCAATCCTCGCATTGCGCCAGAACCTGATTTCAAAGATACACGAACACGACAATACGAATCTATATAAGCAGTTCAAGGATCTTATCGGTGAGATTTATACTGCCGAAGTACACCATGTCCGTCCGCGCGTTGTAATCCTTGTTGATGATGAAGGGAACGAGATTGTTCTTCCGAAAGAAAAACAGATTCCGTCTGATTTCTTCCGCAAAGGCGACAGTGTCCGCGGAATCATTGAGAATGTTGAATTGAAAGGCAACAAGCCTCAGATCATCATGTCTCGTACCTCGGAAAAATTCCTTGAAAAGCTTTTCGAACAGGAAATTCCGGAAGTTTTCGACGGATTGATCATGGTTAAGAATGTAGTCCGTATCCCGGGCGAAAAAGCAAAAGTAGCCGTTGATTCCTATGATGACCGTATCGATCCGGTTGGTGCATGTGTGGGAATGAAAGGATCGCGTATCCATGGAATTGTCCGTGAACTTGGAAATGAAAATATCGATGTGATTAATTTTACGTCAAATACACAATTATATATAACACGTGCCTTGAGTCCGGCAAAAGTATCTTCGGTGAAAATCAACGAAGAAGCCAAAAGGGCGGAGGTTTATCTGAAACTCGAAGAAGTTTCAAAAGCCATCGGCCGCGGCGGGCACAACATCAAGCTTGCCGGAATGCTTACAGGCTATGAACTGGATGTTATCCGCGAAGGCAGCCTTGTTGAAGATGAAGATGTCGAACTGAGCGAGTTTTCAGATGAGATCGAGGACTGGGTGATTGAAGAGTTTGCGAAAATCGGCCTCGATACTGCCCGCAGCATCCTGAAACAGGACGTTAATGACCTGGTAAGGCGTACTGATCTTGAAGAAGAGACAATCCTGGACGTCATGCGAATTTTAAAAGAAGAATTCGATAACTAACCGCGGCGGCAACACAACTAAAAGAAACAATAAAAGATTTTATGTCTGAAGAAAGAATAATAAGAATTAATAAGGTTTTACGGGAATTCAATATTTCGCTGGACCGTGCCGTGGATTTTCTGAAGGAGAAGGGAATTGCCATTGATGCAAACCCTAATGCGAAAATCTCGGACCGCGAATATGGGATCCTTCAGGGCCAGTTTGCAGGCGATAAGGGGAATAAAGAGGCTTCCAAAGAAGTTGGAGAAGAAAAGAGGAAGGAAAAAGAAGCGCTCAGGTTGGAACGTGAGCGTGAGATTGAAGATAAGCGCCGCCAGGACGAGGAGCGCCAGAGACAGCAGGAAGTTATAAAAGCGAAGGCTGTTGTTACCGCTCCGAAAACGATCGGGACAATAGATCTTAATCCTAAGAAACCAGCCCCGGCCGCTCCGGTTGAAGAAAAACCTGCCGAAGTGCAACAGCCTCCGGTACAGGAAACCCCTTCAGAAAAACCCGTTGAAACACCGGCTCCGGAGATCACGCCGCCTGCCGCAACTGAAGCCAAACCTGCCGAAGAAGCTTTCGCGACGCAGTATAAAAAACTGTCGGGTACAACCCTTACAGGGCAAACGATCGATCTTTCACAGTTCGACAGGCCAAAAAAGAAAAAAGAAGACAATAAACCTGCTTCGGCTCCCGGTGCTGCAAATGCCGCTGCAAACAATAATGCAAATAAGAGCAAAAGGAAACGGATTCCGCCAAAACCAGGTGAATCACGTCCCGGAGGTCCAGGCGGAGGCGCGGGCAATCGCCCCGGAACACCACCAGGAAAAGGAGGCAGCATACGCCCTGCTTTCGGTAAAAAGCCAGCTATTACTGCAAAAGTAGAGCCTACTGAAGAGGAAGTTAAAAACCAGATCAGGGAAACCCTTGAGAAACTCCAGGGTAAAGGCGGAAAATCAAAAGCGGCCAAATACCGACGTGATAAAAGGGATACACACCGCCAGAAAAGTGAGGATGAACAACGTTCACTTGAGGAAGGAAGCAAAACCATTAAAGTAACGGAATTCGTTACTGTAGGTGAAATTGCGACCATGATGGATGTGCCGATCACTAAAGTTATCGGAACCTGTATGTCTTTGGGAATCATGGTAACCATGAATCAGCGTCTGGATGCTGAAACCCTGACAATCGTTGCCGATGAGTTTGGTTTCGATGTTGAATTCATCACTACCGACCTGGAAGAATCAATTCAGGAAGTCGAAGATCGCGAAGAAGACCTTGCTGTGCGTGCCCCGATTGTGACCGTTATGGGTCACGTTGACCACGGAAAGACATCATTACTTGATTATATCCGTAAGGAAAATGTTATTGCGGGTGAATCAGGAGGAATCACACAACACATCGGAGCTTACGGTGTTACCCTTGATAACGGTCAGAAGATCGCTTTCCTCGATACACCGGGCCACGAAGCCTTTACGGCAATGCGGGCGCGTGGTGCACAGGTTACCGATATTGCTATTATCGTAATCGCTGCGGATGATGACATCATGCCACAGACCAAGGAAGCCATCAGCCATGCACAGGCTGCAGGTGTTCCGATTATATTTGCTATCAATAAAGTGGATAAACCGAATGCCAATCCTGAAAAGATCAAGGAGAGGCTTGCCGGAATGAATCTCCTGGTGGAAGACTGGGGAGGAAAAATACAGTCCCATGATATTTCAGCCAAAACAGGAATAGGCGTAAAAGAGCTTCTTGAAAAAGTGCTCCTTGAGGCTGAAATCCTTGACCTGAAGTCGAATCCGAACAAGTTCGCATCTGGAACTGTCGTTGAAGCTTTCCTGGATAAAGGGAAAGGGTATATTTCGACTATCCTCGTGCAGAATGGAACCCTGAAAATAGGGGATTATATGCTTGCCGGAAAACACCATGGAAAGATCAAAGCAATGCACGATGAACGCGGGCATGTGGTTAAAGAAGCCGGTCCATCGACACCTGTTTCTGTGCTCGGACTTGACGGCGCTCCAACTGCCGGTGACAAATTCAGCGTTTTTGAAGATGAGCGCGAAGCCAAGGCCATTGCTGCAAAACGTACTCAGTTGATGCGCGAGCAATCAGTCCGTACGCAAAGACACATTACACTTGCCGAAATCGGAAGAAGGATCGCCCTTGGACAGTTCAAGGAACTTAACATTATCCTTAAAGGTGACGTGGACGGTTCCGTGGAAGCCTTATCGGATTCATTCTCGAAACTTTCAACGGAAGAAATCCAGATCAATATCATCCACAAAGGCGTAGGTGCAATTACTGAGACAGACGTAATGCTGGCTTCGGCTTCCGATGCGATCATTATCGGATTCAACGTCCGTCCTGCCGGAAATGCAAGGCAGCTTGCCGAGAAGGAAGAAATCGATATCAGGAACTATTCAATCATTTATGATGCGATCGACGACCTGAAAGATGCAATGGAAGGAATGCTTTCGCCAGAAATGAAAGAAGAAATCACAGGAACGGCCGAAATTCGTGAGCTGTTCAAAATCTCTAAAATCGGAACAATTGCCGGATGTATGGTAACCGATGGAAAAATCTACCGATCTTCCAGGATCAGGATCATCCGTGAAGGCGTTGTTGTTTTCACTGGCGAACTTACCGCGCTGAAACGTTTCAAAGACGACGTGAAGGAAGTTTCCAAAGGTTATGACTGCGGTATCCAGATTAAGAATTATAACGACATTGAAATGAACGATACTATCGAAGCGTTCCAGGAAGTGGCCGTGAAGAAGAAGCTGAAATAAAATCTTTCAGCAATAAAAAAAGTCCCCGTTATTAGGGACTTTTTTTGTTTTATCTGGAGCTGTTCCGGCTGTTCGCTGTATTTTCTTTGCGGCTGCTGCGCGCCGGCAAAGAAAGATGCCGCTGCCATCCGGGCTATTTGTTTGGCCTTACCAGAAATGCGTTAGGATACTTTTTCTTCACTTCTGCCAAGTTGCGTTCTGCTTCTATCCTGGTTTTAAAATTTCCCGCCCAGACTTTATACGTTGGCGTACTGAACACAATGGTAGCATCATGGTTCCGGAACTCCCTTTTGAAATCTGACAACGTTTTTTTCGAAGTTTCACTGTCACCGTTGTATACCTGGATTTTATACTTGTCAGTAACCGTTATTGACGAATTTATTTTTCGTTTTTCGGCCAGCATTTCCTCAAATTTCGGATCCTGCTGCACTGTTATGCCTCCCTGTGCATATCCTTCTGCAGCGTAAATACTTATAACTGCGACGGCAATGCGAACTGATTTTACGGCTAAGTTTTTCATAACTAATACGTTTGTTTACAAATGTACTTAATTAGCAAATATAGGGCTTTGTTAATTTATTTAGAATTAATATAAATTGACTTTTAAGACTATTTTAAGGTTTTGAGAATAGTTGATTAGTCGTATTTTTGTGCAGGTTTTTCATAGGGTGTCACCATACGCTCATTTTGAATATAAAACCTTACATTTTTTAGCTCGATAATCATCAAAATATGAAAAAAGTGGGTAACCATAAGTCGATTTCACGAAATATGATTTTTAGTTTGGCAATGATGCTGAACTTCTCCTTGCTTTCCTATGCCCAAGATGCTGCGCCGGCCGCTGCTGCTCCTGCAGCAACAGAGGCTGCGGCGCCTGCTGCAGGCGCAGGCGATCCGGCAGCAGGAAAAGCGCTTTTTAATACAAATTGCGCTTCCTGCCATAAGTTGGATTCCAAGGCGACCGGGCCTGCTTTGCGTGGTGTGGCAGAAAGGCGTGACAGGGAGTGGCTCTATAAATGGGTTCACAACAGTTCTGAGATGATCAAATCTGGTGATCCTATTGCTGTTCAGCTTTTCAATGAGAACAATAAAGCTGTCATGACGCCTTTTCCGCAGCTTTCCACCGCTGATATTGACAATATTCTTGCGTATACCTCCGAATCAAAAACACAGTCTTCATCGCCTGCAGGCGGTGTAACTGCAGGCAATCAATTGCCGGGTACACAACAGCAGGAAGACGGTATTTCAAATAATCTGATTCTCGGCGCGCTTGCGGTCGTTATGGTTATCCTGGTTATCATGCTTGTGCTGGTAAACAGGGTGCTGACAAGGATTGCTGCTGCCAACGGTATTGAGCCTGTTAAAAAAGATCCTACCGTTCCGGTATGGAGGGCTTTCGCAAGAAATCAGTTTTTGGTATTTGTAACCTCGGTTTTTCTTTTGCTTGCTGCTGGCTATTTTGTCTATGGCTTTTTTATGCAGGTAGGTGTTGATCAGGGCTATCAGCCGCTTCAGCCGATCCATTTCTCGCACAGGATTCACCCGGGTCAGAACGAAATTGACTGTAAATTTTGTCACTCCGCTGCCAGGGTAAGCAAGAACGCAGGAATACCATCGCTGAATGTTTGTATGAACTGTCACAAGAATATCAGTGAAGTTGCTGAAACTACGGCTACTCCTGAACATAGTAAAGCATTTTACGATGGTGAAATCCAAAAGCTTTATAACGCTGTGGGTTGGGATAAGGCAGCACAAAAATATACAGGCGTGACCCAGCCGGTTAAATGGGTGAGAATACACAATCTTCCTGACTTCGCTTATTTTAACCACTCGCAACACGTTTCGGTTGCGGGAATCGAATGCCAAACCTGTCACGGGCCGGTTGAGGAATTCGAGTACATGAAACAATATTCGCCACTCACCATGGGCTGGTGTGTTAACTGCCACAGAGAGACGGAAGTGAAAATGGAGGGAAATGCCTATTATACCAAAATTCACGAAGAACTCTCAAAAAAATATGGTGTAGACAAACTTACGGCTGCGCAAATGGGCGGGCTTGAGTGCGGAAAATGCCATTATTAATCAATTAAAAGAGCAAATACATATATGTCATCTAACAAAAAATACTGGAAAAGTGTTGAAGAACTAAACGAAAACAGTTCTGTTGTTGAGGCGCTTAGAAATAACGAGTTTATTGAAGAGATTCCGGTTGAGGAGTTTTTGGGGAATAAAGAGTCTCTTACTTCTTCTTCAACTTCCCGTCGTGACTTCCTTAAATATGTAGGGTTCAGCACTGCAGCCGCTTCCCTTGCGGCCTGTGAAGGTCCTGTCCACAAATCTATTCCTTATGTAGTACAGCCGGAGCAGATTGTGCCGGGTGTGCCTGATTTTTATGCAACGACATATTTCGATGGATTTGATTTCGCAAACATCCTGATCAAATCCCGCGAAGGCCGTCCGATCAAAGTTGAAACAAATATAATGACCGGCGCTGCCTTTGCTGCAAATGCGCGGGTTCACGCTTCCGTACTTTCATTGTACGACAGCATGCGTCTCAAGAATCCAAAAATAGGCGGCAAAACCGCTTCATGGTCGGATGTTGATGCCCGTGTTAAAGCCGGCTTGGCTGACGCAAGGTCAAAAGGCGGTCAGGTTGTATTGCTGACACCTACACTGGCAAGCCCTTCAACTGAAAGACTTATTAGTGAGTTTTTGGCTAAAACCCCTAATTCACGACACGTAATTTATGATACTGTTTCCTCTTCCGATGCACTTGATGCTTTTCAGATGGTTTACGGTGAAAGAGCGCTTGCCAATTATGATTTTTCAAAAGCAGGCCACATTGTTTCTGTAGGTGCAGATTTCCTTGGAGACTGGCAGGGCGGAGGCTATGATGCAGCTTATGCTCAAGGCCGTGTTCCGAAGAACGGAAAGATGTCGCGCCACATTCAGATGGAAGCAAATATGACATTGTCCGGAGCTTCCGCTGACAAGCGTATCCCAATGACAATTGCCGACCAAAAGCAAGCATTGCTTAAAATATACAATATTGTTACCGGAGGATCGGTTTCAACACAGAAAATAGCTGCCGAAGATGCTGTGACAAAAGCCGCACAGCAATTAAAAGCCGCCGGTTCAAAAGGGCTTCTTGTTTCGGGAATCGAAGACAGAAATGCACAAATCCTTGTTTTGGCGATCAATCAGGCTCTCGGAAGCGCAGCGTTCACTACTGCAGGAGCAAGACAAATCAGGAAGGGTTCAAATCAGGCTGTTGCCCAGCTTATCAATGATATGAAAGCTGGCAATGTGCACACCATCATCATGAGCGGTGTAAATCCGGTGTACAGCTTGGCAAACAGCGCAGATTTTGTAGCAGGTTTGAAAAGAACAGCCCTTTCAGTCTCTTTTTCACAAAAAGAAGATGAAACGGCTTCATTAAGTACAATTGCTGCTGCCGCGCCGCATTATCTTGAATCGTGGAACGATTTCGTCCTTACAACCGGAACGTATTCACTATCACAGCCTGTCATCAGGCCGTTGTTCAACACAAGGCAGTTGCAGGATGCACTGATGATGTGGAATGGTAATTCGGGAACTTTTTACGATTACATCAGGGCTAACTCCGGTGCATTTTTAGCCGGATATACCTGGAATAAAGTTTTGCACGATGGGATCATTACATCGGCTGGCGCAACAACTACAGGCGCTGTGGGATCCGGAGATTTTGCCGGTGCTGCAAACGCTTTGTCACAATCTGCAAAAGGTAACGGCTTCGAGCTTATCCTTTACACTAAAACTGGATTGGGCGATGGTCAGCAGGCAAACAACCCTTGGCTTCAGGAATTCCCTGATCCGATCACTCGGGTATCATGGGACAACTATGTAACTGTTTCCAAAGCAGATGCCGATAAACTTAGTCTGGTAAATGAGATGGCTGCAAATGGCGGACTCGACGGAAGCTATGTCGATATCACCGTAAGCGGAACAACAATCAAAAATGTTCCTGTGATAGTACAGCCTGGACAGGCTCCGGGAACAATGGGACTTGCCCTTGGTTATGGTCGCAATGCCGCAATGAAAGAAGAAATGAAAGTAGGTGTTAATGCCTACACATTATATAAAGGATTTAAAAGCGTTCAGTCGGCTGATGTGAAAAAAGCGGCGGGAATGCACGAGTTCGCTTGCGTGCAGTCCCAAAAAACCCTTATGGGACGTGGCGACATCGTTAAGGAAACCACTCTTGAAATCTTCAATACAAAAGATGCTAAAGATTGGAATGTAATTCCTACAGTCTCTCTTGACCATAGTCCGGTGGAGGCTGCAAAAGTTGATCTTTGGGAAGGTTTTGACCGCTCTGTCGGACATCATTTCAACATGTCGATCGACCTTAACCAATGTACCGGATGTGGTGCTTGCGTTATTGCCTGCCATGTGGAGAATAACGTTCCTGTCGTTGGTAAAATGGAGGTACGGAGAAGCCGCGATATGCACTGGCTGCGTATCGACAGATATTATTCTTCTGAAGAGACTTTTGCTGATGACAATGAGAAGAAAGAAAACTTCGACGGATTGTTTGGCGAGAAAGGTTCGCTTGGCGGATTTGGAGATATGGAAAACCCTGCGGCAAATCCTCAGGTGGTATTCCAGCCGATGCTTTGCCAGCACTGTAATCACGCGCCTTGTGAAACAGTTTGTCCGGTTGCTGCAACATCACACGGAAGACAGGGCCAGAACCAAATGGCTTACAACCGTTGTGTTGGTACCCGTTATTGCGCTAATAACTGCCCGTATAAAGTACGTCGATTCAACTGGTTCCTGTACAACAAGAATTCTGAATTCGACTACCACATGAATGACGACCTCGGACGTATGGTCCTGAATCCTGACGTAAACGTACGTTCGCGTGGTGTAATGGAGAAATGTTCTTTCTGTATCCAAAAGACCCAACTTACCATCCTGACAGCAAAACGTGAAATGCGTGAAGTAAGGGTTGATGAATTCGAAACAGCGTGTTCTGCGGCTTGCTCGACCGGATCAATCAAATTCGGTGATGTAAACCAAAAAGCAAATACGGTCACAAAACTGATGCACGATGACAGGGCATACCACGTACTTGAGCATGTTGGCACCAAGCCTAACGTATTCTACCACGTAAAAGTCAGGAATACCTAGTAAAAACAACTATTTAGAAACAATAATAAAGGATTATGTCGTCTCACTACGAAGCACCCATCAGAAAACCTTTAGTTATAGGTGATAAATCATATCACGATGTAACAGTAGATGTAGCCGCGCCTGTTGAAGGCCGTGCCAACAAACAATGGTGGACTGTATTTACAATCGCATTAGCCGCCTTTCTTTGGGGTGTTGGCTGTATTATCTATACCATTTCCACCGGGATCGGGGTATGGGGATTAAATAAAACAGTCGGATGGGCCTGGGATATCACAAACTTCGTTTGGTGGGTTGGTATCGGTCACGCCGGAACACTGATTTCCGCGGTGCTTTTATTGTTCCGCCAAAGATGGAGAATGGCCATCAACCGGTCTGCGGAAGCGATGACAATCTTCTCGGTAGTTCAGGCAGGATTGTTCCCGATCATCCACATGGGCCGTCCGTGGCTTGCATACTGGGTACTTCCAATCCCGAACCAATTTGGTTCCCTGTGGGTGAATTTCAATTCGCCACTTCTTTGGGACGTATTTGCAATCTCAACATATCTTTCGGTATCACTGGTTTTCTGGTGGACAGGACTTTTGCCTGACTTCGCGATGATCCGTGACCGCGCAGTAACTCCTTTTACAAAAAGAATCTATACCATATTAAGCTTCGGATGGACCGGAAGGGCGAAAGACTGGCAGCGTTTCGAAGAAGTTTCCCTTGTCCTTGCCGGACTTGCAACTCCACTTGTACTTTCCGTACACACCATTGTATCCTTTGACTTTGCGACTTCGGTAATTCCTGGATGGCATACCACGATTTTCCCGCCATATTTTGTTGCTGGTGCTGTATTCTCCGGATTTGCAATGGTGAACACACTGCTTATTATCATGAGGAAAGTTTCAAACCTTGAGGCTTATATCACGGTTCAGCACATCGAGCTGATGAATATAGTAATCATGATCACCGGATCTATCGTAGGTGTTGCGTACATCACAGAGCTTTTTATTGCATGGTATTCGGGGGTTGAATACGAACAGTATGCATTCCTTAACAGGGCAACCGGTCCTTACTGGTGGGCTTACTGGTCGATGATGACCTGCAACGTGTTCTCTCCACAATTTATGTGGTTCAAGAAACTCCGCACCAGCATTATGTTCTCGTTCATCATTTCGATTGTTGTAAATATTGGTATGTGGTTCGAGCGTTTCGTGATCATCGTAACATCGCTGCACCGGGATTACCTTCCGTCTTCATGGACGATGTTCTCTCCGACATTTGTTGATATCGGCATCTTTATCGGAACCATCGGCTTTTTCTTCGTGTTGTTCCTTCTTTACGCAAGGACATTCCCAGTGATCGCACAGGCCGAAGTGAAGACAATCCTGAAGACTTCAGGAGAAAATTATAAAAGAGAAAGAGAAGAAAATAAACATGCACACCATGAATAGTAATAAAGTTATATACGCCATTTATAACGATGATGATGCATTAATGGACGCGGTGAGAAGAACCCGTGCTGCACACCATCATATTGAGGAAGTTTACACGCCGTTCCCGGTACACGGTCTTGATAAGGCCATGGGACTTTCTCCGACAAGACTTGCAATTTGTGCCTTTATTTATGGTTGCATCGGACTCTCAGTAGCCACTTGGATGATGAACTTCATCATGATCGAGGACTGGCCGCAGGATATTGGCGGTAAACCAAGCTTCAGCTATATCCAGAATATGCCCGCGTTTGTACCGGTTATGTTCGAGATGACGGTTTTCTTCGCTGCCCACCTTATGGTGATCACATTTTACATGAGAAGCAAGCTATGGCCGTTCAAGCAGGCAGAGAATCCCGATGTGAGGACAACAGATGATCACTTTTTGATGGAAATTGCCGTAAACAATAATGAAGAGGAACTGGTTTCTTTCTTTAACAGTACAGGCGCCATTGAAGTTAAAGTAATTGAAAAGCATTAATATGAAAAGTATATATAAGATATCACTTTTGGCTGGTGTTGCCATAATGGTTTCATCCTGTTTCAATGAAAAGGAGCCGAACTACCAGTACATGCCGAACATGTATGAGTCGGTTGCTTATGAGACCTATTCTGAATCTGATGCTTTTTTGAGAGGCGGCACCGAGGCCCAGTCTCCTGCACAGGGTTCGATTAAAAGAGGTTTTATCCCTTATGATCTTCCGAATACTACCGAAGGTTATGAAGCGTCAAAATCCCGTACAACGTCTTTAGATTCACTCGCCTATGATGAGGCGAAGGCCGAGCAGTTGTTTACGATATATTGTGCGATTTGCCACGGTGACAAAGGTGACGGAAAAGGGAAACTCGTGCAAAAAGAGAAGTTTCTTGGTGTTCCAAGTTACAAGGAAAGGGTAATCACTATCGGCAGCGTTTATCATGTGGAGACATATGGGCTTAACGCGATGGGTTCCTATAAGAACCAGCTAAGCCAGAACGAGCGCTGGATGGTGGCACAGTACGTAATGAAACTGAAAAGCGAACTTTAATTGTAGAACAAACTGATTCCGATAGATATGTATACATTTCCAAGTAAATTAAAAACTTTTTCGATTATCCTGATGGTATTGGGCATCCTGGGTATAGGATATGGTTTTTTAACTGCACCAAAGACCATTCAGGATGTCGAGAAGATTCTCGCAGCTGAAAGCCATGGTCACGGAGGAGGTCACGAAAGCAACAAACAATACGAAATTAAGGACGACACAAAACTTGATGATCCTGCAAAACATGTAACAGGCGGAGAAGGTGATGCTCATGAAACCACTATCAATTTAACAGGAAATCCTGTAGAATCGAGCCAGGATTCATTGAAAACCGAAACTAATCATGAAGCCGCTGCCGATACTGCCGTCGCAGAAGTTGAAATTGCTGCTGCTGCGCATACAGAAGAAGCTGCGCCACATTCAGGGCATGAGAAATCTGATGCTCATTCAGACCATGCAGCGCACGAAAAGCATCTTGCGCACGTGCTTCACCAATTACAGAACAAGCCTTGGGCGGCCTTATATGTTGCCTGTATCTTCTTTATGCTTGTTTCTTTAGGAGTACTTGCATTTTATGCGATCCAACAGGTATCACAGGCCGGATGGTCGCCCGTTCTTTTCCGTGTCATGCAGGGAATTACAGCTTATCTTTTACCGGGGTCGATTATATTTTTTATTCTATTACTTCTTTCCGGGTTCCATATCAACCACCTTTTTATCTGGATGGATCCTGAAGTGGTTAAAGTGGACAAATTCATCCAGAATAAATCCGGATACCTGAACTTTCCGTTCTGGATCATCAGGGCTGCGATCTTTCTAGCTGGATGGAATCTCTACAGATATTTTTCACGCAAGAACTGTCTTGCACAGGATGAAGCCAATGATGACAGCAATTACAAGAAGAATTTCAAGCTGTCAGCCGCATTTCTTGTGTTCTTTATCGTCACTGAATCTATTATGTCATGGGACTGGATTATGTCTATCGACCCGCACTGGTTCAGTACGCTCTTCGGATGGTATGTTTTTGCAAGTTTCTTTGTAAGTGGAATTACCACCATCTGTATGGTTACGCTTTACCTGAAATCCAAAGGATACCTCGAATATGTAAATTCAAGCCACATTCATGACCTTGCCAAATTCATGTTCGGCATCAGCGTTTTCTGGACGTACCTTTGGTTCTCTCAGTTCATGCTGATCTGGTATGCGAATATTCCTGAAGAAGTAACTTACTTCGTCACAAGGATTGAGCACTATAACCTGCCATTCTTTGGCGCCGTCGTAATGAATTTTGTATTTCCTATTCTAATCCTTGTCAATACCGATTTCAAACGTGTTACATGGATTCTGGTCATGGCCGGAACTGTAATCCTGCTCGGCCACTATATCGACTTCTTCAACATGATCATGCCGTCGGCAGTAGGTGACAGATGGTTTATCGGTGCGGCGGAAATTGGTTCCCTATTATTCTTCCTTGGCCTGTTCCTGCTGATAGTCTTTACAGCGCTTACAAAGGTGCCGCTGTTCCCTAAAAGGAATCCGTTCATCGAGGAAAGCAAACATTTTCATTATTAATATTTAAAGTAAAAGCAGATGACAACTTTGCTGGTAATTATAGTTTTAGTTTTATTCTCCATTGCCCTATGGCAGCTGACTAAAATTTTCGACCTGACGCAGTCCCGTGAAAATGTTGACAATTCCCAGGTAGCGAACGATAAGGATAATAACCTTCATGGTTATCTCTCCTTCGGGTTCCTGGCGTTTATTTATATTATTACAATCTACTGTATTATTGAATTCGGACACCTTCCGCTAATGGATCTTTCAGCTTCCGTTCACGGAATTGAAGTCGATAGATTGATGTGGATCACCATGATTTTGATCTTCTTCGTTCAAACCATCACGCAGGCTTTGTTATTCTATTTTACATTCAAGTATCGCGGTAGGCAAGGGCAGAAAGCACTTTATTTTGCCGATAACGACAAGCTTGAATTTGTATGGTCGGTTATTCCGGCAATTGTCCTTGCCGGCCTTATCCTTTACGGACTTTACGCATGGACAAATATTATGTTTGTTGACGAACAGTCTGAAGACGTAATGATCGTTGAAGTTTATGCCAAACAATTCCAATGGGAAGTGCGTTATTCAGGTCAGGACAATGTTCTCGGAAAGGCGAATGTTCGTTATATCGAAGGCGTAAACACAATGGGCGTTGATCTTGCCGATCCAAATGCTCAGGACGATATCACGGCGCAGGAGCTTCATATTCCTAAAGGTACGCGGGTATTGTTCAAACTTCGTTCACAGGACATTTTGCACTCATTTTATTTGCCGCATTTCCGTGCACAGATGAACGTTGTACCTGGAATGGTAACGCAATTTGCCTTTGAGCCGATTTACACCACTGCCGAATTCAGGGAGTTCCCGCAAATCATCGAAAAAGTAAACGACATTAACTCAATCAGGCAAAAAAGAAGTGCCGCGCTGGCTGCAAAGGGTGAGCCCGGACTAGATCCTTACCAGTTTGATTTTTTCGTAGCCTGCAACAAGATTTGTGGCGCATCGCATTACAACATGCAAATGAAAGTAGTCGTAGATACACCGGAAGATTTCAAGAAATGGCTTGCTGAAAAGCCAACGCTAATTAAATTGGTTCAGGATCAAAATGCACAGCAGAAGGAAGAAGGTGTTGTAGCACCCGATAAAACTGCCAAAGATTCTACTATGGCCGATCCAAGCCGCAAGGTTGGCGAAGAAGAAGCCCCGCAATAATCACAAAAACTAAAGAACAAAATATATGTCAGCAGTAGCTCACGATCACGACCACGCACACGACCACGGACACGATCACGATCACGATCACGAACATCATCATAAAGATACCTTCATAACGAAGTATATTTTTAGTATCGACCACAAGATGATCGCGAAGCAATACCTGATCACAGGTATCATCATGGGTGTTGTCGGTGTAATGATGTCTATGCTTTTCAGGATGCAGCTTGCATGGCCCGAAGAGTCGTTCAAACTATTTAATATTCTTCTTGGTGATAAATTTGCTCCTGAAGGAGTAATGAAAAACGATATTTACCTGGCGTTGGTCACAATCCACGGTACCATTATGGTATTCTTTGTATTAACTGCCGGTTTGAGCGGAACTTTTAGTAACCTGCTTATTCCGCTTCAGATCGGAGCGCGGGATATGGCTTCCGGTTTTATGAACATGATCTCTTACTGGCTGTTCTTCCTTTCAAGCGTTATCATGGTTTCTTCACTCTTTGTTGAGTCAGGACCCGCTTCAGCAGGATGGACAATTTATCCGCCATTAAGCGCACTGCCACAGGCAATCTCAGGTTCTGGCGCAGGTATGACATTATGGTTGGTATCCATGGCGATCTTCATCGCTTCATCTTTGATGGGCTCGCTGAACTATGTTGTAACAGTAATCAACCTCCGGACGAAAGGAATGTCCATGACGAGGCTTCCGCTTACCATCTGGGCATTTTTCATCACCGCGTTAATTGGTATCCTTTCTTTCCCGGTTCTTCTTTCTGCGGCTTTGCTGCTGCTGATGGACAGGAGTTTCGGAACATCGTTCTTCCTTTCCGATATATATATCGCCGGCGAAGTACTTCACCACCAAGGCGGATCACCGGTACTGTTCCAACACCTTTTCTGGTTCCTCGGCCACCCGGAAGTTTACATCGTTATCCTTCCTGCAATGGGACTTGTATCAGAAATTATGGCGACGAACGCCCGTAAGCCTATCTTCGGGTATCGCGCAATGATTATGTCGATCCTTGCGATCGCATTCCTTTCCACAATTGTTTGGGGTCACCACATGTTTGTCACAGGGATGAACCCATTCCTCGGATCGGTATTTACATTTACGACATTGCTTATTGCGATACCTTCGGCAGTAAAAGCTTTCAACTGGATTACCACATTATGGAAAGGAAACCTGCAGCTTAACCCTGCAATGCTTTTCTCCATCGGATTCGTTTCTACTTTCATCACGGGTGGTCTTACAGGAATCATTCTCGGAGACAGCACACTCGACATCAATGTTCACGATACCTATTTCGTAGTAGCGCACTTTCACCTTGTAATGGGTATCTCGGCACTTTATGGAATGTTTGCAGGTATCTATCACTGGTATCCTAAAATGTTCGGGCGTATGCTCAACAAAAACATGGGTTATGTACATTTCTGGGTAACGACAGTCTGTGCTTATGGAGTTTTCTTCCCAATGCACTTCATAGGAATGGCCGGATTGCCACGTCGTTATTATACCAATACGAACTTCCCGCTGTTTGACGATCTTCAGAATGTAAACGTTTTGATTACGATGTTTGCCCTCATTGGCGGTATCTTCCAGATTGTGTTCCTGTATAACTTTTTCAGCAGCATTTTCTACGGAAAGAGAACAGTTCAAAACCCATGGAAATCGAATACACTTGAATGGACCGCGCCAATTGAGCACATCCATGGAAACTGGCCTGGAGAAATTCCACACGTACACCGTTGGCCTTATGATTATAGCAAACCTGGTCACGATGAAGATTTTGTTCCACAGCACATTCCGTTTAAGGAAGGCGAGGAAGCCATGCACCACTAAATATTAATGCCTCTTCGGAGGCATTATTTATTTTATGTCATTTTAATAATTACCTTTAAATGAAATCCCTATCATGGCTACTAAAGAATATACTAACGGCGAGATGACTATTGTATGGAAACCAGAACTTTGCACACATTCAGCTTTTTGTGCCCATGGCCTGCCACTGGTCTTTCAACCGAAAGTAAAACCCTGGATTAAAGCCGATGCAGCCACTACGGCTGAAATGATCGCGCAGGTCGGGAAATGTCCTTCATCCGCGTTAAGCTTTTATATGAATCCCAAAATAGACCCCGATGGAAAATCAGGAATTGATCTTCAATGAAGAAAAGAAAAGGTTTGAACTTGTAGTAAACGGACATACCGTTTTTATTGAGTACATCCTCAATAAGGAAAACATTATGTTCCTTACACATACAGAAGTGCCACGTGACCTCGAAGGAAAAGGTCATGGCCGCAAGATTGTAGAACTAACACTGCAGTACATCAAAGACCACAACTATACACTTGCGCCTCTATGTTCTTTTGTTGCCGCATATCTCGCAAGGCATCCGGAATGGAAAAGCTTATTGGCAAAAGGTTATAATGTTTAACTTTTTTGAACCCGGAATTTCTCCCAATCCGATAAAATCATTTTCTACCTTTGCCGGATGAACGAGAACCTGAATCCAAACCGAAACGTTAACTCCGATGAAGTAGATCTCGAACGGAAACTCCGTCCGTTGTCATTTGACGACTTTGCCGGACAGGATCAGATACTCGAAAACCTGAAAGTATTCGTTGCCGCGGCCAACCAGCGCGGTGAAGCCCTCGACCATGCATTGTTTCACGGCCCACCCGGACTCGGAAAAACAACCCTGGCCAACATCCTTGCAAACGAACTCGGCGTTGGGATCAAAATAACTTCCGGTCCGGTTCTCGACAAACCCGGAGATCTCGCCGGCCTGCTCACAAACCTCGAAGAGCGCGATGTACTGTTTATAGATGAAATTCACCGCCTCAGCCCGGTCGTTGAAGAATATCTTTATTCGGCGATGGAAGATTTCAAGATCGACATCATGATCGAGTCGGGACCAAATGCACGCTCAGTACAAATCGGCCTGAACCCGTTTACGCTTGTCGGCGCAACAACACGTTCCGGACTTTTGACTGCCCCGATGCGCGCCCGTTTCGGAATCCAGAGCCGTCTTCAATATTATACCACCGAACTACTGACATCAATTGTAGAAAGAAGCGCCACAATCCTCAATGTTCCCATCACCATGGAAGCTGCCATCGAAATTGCCGGCCGCAGCCGCGGAACACCTCGTATCGCGAATGCATTGCTGCGCCGGGTGCGCGACTTCGCACAAATTAAAGGCAATGGCAAAATAGATATCGAAATTGCGCGTTTTGCACTTCGGGCGCTGAATGTTGATGCACACGGACTGGACGAAATGGACAACAAGATCCTTTCGGCGATTATCGATAAATTTAAAGGCGGCCCCGTTGGGCTGTCAACTTTGGCCACCGCTGTTTCAGAAAGCAGCGAGACCATCGAAGAAGTTTATGAACCTTTCCTCATTCAGGAAGGTTTTATCATGCGCACGCCGCGCGGCCGTGAAGTAACCGAAAAAGCATACCGTCACCTCGGAAAAGTACGTCTCAACAATCAGGGAAATTTATTTTAAGGCATTTCCCTTCGGGCAGTCGGCTTGCAGCCTCGTGTCCCTTCGGGTCGGGTCTTCCGCTTCAATCTTTTTTTTGGAAAATCTTCTAAATATCGGCCAACACATAAAAAAGGATTTCCGCTTCAACCCCTAATGCAATGGGCAGCAAACAACGAAATACCGACTTCATAAAGGCAGAGGCAAAACGCCTCGGCTTCCTCGCATGTGGTATTTCCAAGGCTGGATTTCTGGAAGAAGAAGCGCCACGCCTTGAATCCTGGCTCAAAAACAACAGCCACGGGCAAATGTCGTACATGGAAAATCATTTCGACAAACGTCTCGACCCAACATTGCTCGTCGAAGATGCCAAGAGTGTGATTTCTTTGCTGCTTAATTATTATCCGGCAGAATCCCAGCCCGCCGATTCGTATAAGATCTCGAAGTATGCCTACGGGCAGGATTATCATTTTGTCATTAAAGAGCGTTTAAAGGAATTGCTGTATTCAATCCAGACGGAAATCGGTGAAGTTTCAGGCCGGGCCTTTGTCGATTCGGCTCCGGTTCTTGACCGGGCGTGGGCTGCAAAAAGCGGCCTGGGCTGGATCGGAAAAAGCACGAACCTCGTCACATCAAAAACAGGTTCATTTTATTTTATTGCCGAACTCATCGTCGATCTCGATCTCGAATACGATTATGCCGCCACCGACCACTGCGGAACCTGCACAGCCTGTATCGATTCATGCCCTACAGATGCCATCGTTGCTCCTTATGTAGTCGACGGCAGCAAATGCATTTCCTATTTTACAATTGAGCTTAAAGAAAACATTCCGTCCGAAGTTAAAGGCAAATTCGCCGACTGGGCTTTTGGCTGCGATGTATGTCAGGACGTTTGCCCATGGAACCGTTTTTCAAAACCGCATAGTGAGCCGCTTTTTAACGCATCACCCGAACTCCTGTCGTTCACAAAAAAAGACTGGGATGAAATCACTGATGAAACCTTTCGTAAAGTTTTTAAAAATTCAGCCGTAAAGCGTACAAAGTACGAAGGCCTGACACGCAATATCCGCTTTATAAAGACTGATTTTTAGTCATAGGAATTCGCAAATTATTCCATATCAAGTTTTTTTAGTAGCGTTATATTAGTGTAAACTGCTTCCAAGGGCTTATTATTATTGCTTTAGCAAGAATGATTTAATAATAAAAGCACCACGAGCGATTCGGATACCTCAGATATTGTCTTCTAAAAAGTATAATTCTGGCTGCCGACTTTCCTTGTACTGTTCTATCTTTGTGGGTCGCAAGAAAACCTATATGAACAAGTATACTAAAAGAAGGGAAGCGCTTCTTTATCACGCAAAGCCCAAGCCAGGGAAAATCCAGGTGCTTCCTACTAAAAAATACGCAACACAACGCGATTTATCCCTTGCCTATTCGCCAGGTGTCGCCGAACCTTGCCTCGAGATAGCCAAAGATGTCAATAATGTCTACAAATACACTGCAAAAGGGAATCTTGTTGCGGTGATCTCAAACGGAACTGCTGTGCTTGGTCTTGGCGACATCGGCCCCGAAGCTTCAAAACCGGTTATGGAGGGAAAAGCGCTCCTGTTTAAGATTTTTGCCGATATCGACGTTTTCGACATAGAAATCGGAACCAAAGACATCGAGGAATTCATCGCCACGGTTAAAAATATTGCGCCCACTTTCGGCGGAATAAATCTGGAAGACATTAAGGCGCCCGAATCGTTCGAAATAGAAAGGCGGCTCGTAGAAGAGCTTAATATTCCCATCATGCACGATGACCAGCACGGAACGGCGATTATCTCATCTGCCGCGCTGCTCAATGCACTTGAGATTGCAAAAAAGAAGATCGAAAAAATAAAGCTGGTTGTATCGGGAGCAGGCTCTGCAGCCTTGGCATGTACCAATTTATACCTGCTTCTCGGTGTCAACCCCGATAACATCATTATGTTCGACAAAGACGGTGTTTTGTCAAGTGATCGCACCGATTTGTCGCCGATGCAGCAGCAATACGCAAAAGCGGCACCCGGACTTACCTTAGGGGAAGCCCTTGAAGGAGCCGATATGTTCCTCGGACTTTCCGCAGGAAATATCGTGACACCCGAAATGCTTTTAGGCATGGCGTTCAATCCAATTGTATTCGCCATGGCAAATCCTGTCCCGGAAATTGATTATGATGTGGCGATTGCAACCCGCCAGGATGTTATCATGGCTACGGGGCGCTCCGATCATCCGAACCAGGTGAATAATGTTCTTGGATTTCCTTACATTTTCCGCGGAGCGCTTGACGTTCGAGCCACGAAGATCAACGAAGCGATGAAAATGGCGGCTGTAAAGGCGCTTGCGGCTCTTGCAAAAGAATCGGTTCCGGAACAGGTTAATATCGCGTATGGAGAGACAAAACTGATTTTCGGGCGTGATTATATCATTCCAAAACCTTTTGACCCACGGTTGATCACCAAAGTAGCGCCGGCTGTTGCCAGGGCTGCGATGGAATCGGGTGTGGCGATCAATCCAATTGCCGACTGGCAGGAATATGAGGAAGAATTGCTGGAACGCCTTGGCTCAGATAACAAAATGGTCAGGTTACTGGCTAACCGTGCGAAGACCGATCCCAAACGTGTCGTTTTTGCCGAAGCAGATCATCTTCATGTATTGAAAGCAGCACAAATTGCTTTTGAGGAAGGAATTGCTTTCCCGATCCTGCTCGGAAACCGCGATACGATTCTTGAACTGAAAGAAGAACTCGGGTTTGATCAGGAAATTCCAATTATTGACCCTAAAACCCCTGAAGAAGACAAAAGACGTGACCGATATGCGGATATTTTCTGGAAATCGCGCCAACGACGTGGAATTCAGCGGATCGATGCCGAAAAATGGATGCGCGAACGGAATTATTTTGCCGCTATGATGGTCAAGCTCGGTGAAGCCGACGCGCTCGTGTCGGGATATTCACGAAGCTATCCGACAGTCGTGAAGCCGATGATGCAACTCATTGGCAAGGCACCCGGAATTTCCCTTATTGCGACCACCAATATGATGATGACCAACCGCGGCCCGATGTTCCTTTCTGATACGGCAATCAATCCGCGGCCAACATCAGATGATCTTGCAAAAATCGCTTTAATGACTGCCAAAACAGTACGCATGTTTGGAATGGAACCTGTAATTGCGATGGTGTCATTTTCGAATTTCGGATCTTCAGGAGATGAAAACCCCGGAAAGGTCCGCGAAGCAGTGGCGTATCTTCATAAATATTATCCCGATCTCAGCGTTGATGGCGAACTTCAGGCTGATTTTGCCCTGAACCAAGAGCTGTTAAGGGAAAAATTCCCTTTTTCGAAACTTGCAGGAAAGAAAGTCAATACGCTTATTTTTCCAAATCTTGAATCGGCCAACATTACCTACAAACTCCTTAAGGAACTTTACGATGTAGAATCCATTGGGCCAATCATGCTCGGAATGGAGAAACCTGTCCACATCTTCCAACTCGGTGCAAGTGTAGAAGAAATGGTGAATATGGTTGCCGTGGCTGTTGTTGATGCGCAGGAAAAAGAAAAACGGCGAAAAAAATGGCAGGAAGGCTGATATCAGCAACATTTAAAGGCAGTTAAAGTTTTTTGTTATATTTGGGCATTACTTGGCATAGATGATTTCACATTTACAGGGCAAAATGGTCGAGAAGACTCCGACTGAAGTTGTGATAGACTGCGGAGGCGTAGGCTATCACGTCAATATTTCCCTTCATACTTTTTCACTCCTGCCGGCTTCAGAAAGCGTCAGGCTTTATACGCATCTTCAGGTTAAGGAAGATGCACACACTCTTTTCGGTTTCATGGAAAAATCCGAACGGGAACTTTTTCGGCTGTTGCTGTCGGTGTCGGGAATCGGCGCGGGCATAGCCAGAACGATGTTGTCATCATTGGAGCCAAAACAAATTATTCATGCCCTTGCGGCAGGCGATGTCGGTACGATCCAGTCAATAAAAGGAATCGGTGGGAAAACCGCCCAACGTGCAATCCTGGATCTGAAGGAGAAAGTGTTAAAAGTGTATGCTCTTGACGAAGTTTCAATTTTAACAAACAATACTAATAAAGATGAAGCGTTATCTGCTTTGGAAGTATTGGGCTTTAACAAGAAATTAGCTGAAAAGTCCGTAGAAAAAATTGTTAAGGAAAATCCGGATGCAACCGTCGAATCAATAATCAAACAGGCTCTAAAAAATTTATAGTACTTGAAAACAGTTTACAAAAGCGCAGGCCATTTGCCTCATTTAGGCATTTTCCTGTTATTCCTAATATTTTCGGTTAACGTTCAGGCACAGGTAAACGAAGAAGTTCAGGACACCACAGCAACCGGTTACTCTGTCGGCAAAGTTGAAATTGCCAATCCGCCAAGTATTCTTGAGGCATACACATATGATCCTGTGACCAACCGATACGTCTACACTTATTCCGTAGATGATTTTAACATTAATTATCCTATCATCCTCACGCCCGATGAATATCATCAATTGGTATTGCGTGAATCGATGCGTGATTATTTCAAGCAGAAATCTGATGCGATCGACGGCAAAAAAGAAGGCAGCGAGGAAGCCAAAAAAGACTTGTTGCCGCGTTATTATGTAAATTCCGGATTTTTCGAGAGCATTTTCGGAAGCAACACGATCGATGTAAAACCTACGGGATCTGTCGAAATGGATCTCGGTATCCGCTACACCAAACAGGACAATCCTACTTTCTCCCCACGGAACCGCTCGAGCCTTACTTTCGATTTTGACCAGCGTATCAGCATGAGCCTTATGGGAAAAGTGGGCACAAGGCTGCAGGTGAATGCAAACTACGATACGGAGTCGACTTTTGCTTTCCAAAACCTGATCAAGCTCGAATATACACCTACCGAAGACGACATCATACAAAAGATCGAAGTCGGA
>DASWML010000010.1:0-30279 GCA_036399795.1 Flavobacterium sp. | reverse complement strand
CATTGCTGCCGCCCGACAACGCTACAGGAAATTTCGTTAAAACAATCCAAAGGCTTCCTGTAAAGATCACACTTGAAAAAAGCGACAAGCTGCAACTGCTGCGCCCGGGAATGAATGTCGAAGTCGATGTTCACGTTCAATAATTAGTTTTCAGGAGCTGTTCCTGCTGTACGCTGTATCTTTTGCTGCTTAAGAACGCAGCAAAAGGATGCCGCTTCCATCAGGGCTAAAAATAATCCAAAATCATATGTCAGCACAAGCAACGACACCACAAAATCCGGATGCTCTTGTTGAGTACGGCTTCCGGCGTGTTATCATCACCATAACGGCCGTAATGTGCGCGCTTCTCGAGATCGTAGATACAACGATCGTCAATGTCGCCCTGACCGATATGCGCGGAAGCCTCGGTGCCACGCTCAACGATGTCGCATGGGTAATTACCGCATATGCCATTGCCAACGTAATTGTTATCCCGATGACAAGCTGGCTTTCACAGCAGTTTGGCAGGCGGAACTATTTTGCTGTTTCCATTATTATATTTACTGTAGCTTCTTTTCTCTGCGGAAATGCAAATAATATCTGGGAACTGGTTGTCTTCAGGTTTATCCAGGGATTGGGCGGCGGCGCATTGCTCGTTACCGCACAAACCATCATTACCGAAAGTTATCCTATCGCCAAACGCGGCATGGCACAGGCCATTTACGGAATGGGCGTTATCGTTGGCCCTACATTAGGACCGCCACTCGGAGGCTATCTTGTCGATAATTTTTCATGGCCGTATATTTTCTACATCAATATTCCACTCGGGATCATCGCAGTATTTCTGACACTGACTTATGTTAAAAGTCCAAAATATGCAGAAAAGCTTAAAGTCGGCCAGGTTGACTGGTGGGGAATCGTATTCCTTGCAGCTTTTATTGGTTCGCTTCAGTTCGTCTTGGAACACGGCCAACAGGACGATTGGTTCAACAACAGCACGATCATTATTTTAAGCATTGTATCGGTTGTCGGTTTCCTTGCATTTCTGTGGCGTGAGCTTACTTTCAAACATCCGATTGTTAACCTCGGCGTACTCAAAGATGGAAACCTGCGAATAGGAACAGTGATGTGTTTTATTCTTGGTTTTGGATTGTACGGTTCCACGCTGATCATTCCGATCTATACCCAGCAAATACTTGGCTGGACTGCCACCGATGCGGGAATGTTGTTGATTCCGGGTTCGATTATGACAGCTTTTATGATGCCGATCATCGGGCGGTTGATCCAGAACGGCGTACCACAGGGCTATATGGTTGCCGTAGGTTTTGCCATTTTCTTCGGCTTCACCTTATGGATGCACAACATCATGACGCCAGATACGGGAGTCGAGCACATGTTCTGGCCGCTGATCCTTCGTGGAATCGGGTTGAGCCTGCTCTTTGTCCCGATTACAACCTTATCATTGTCGACACTTAAAGGCAAACATATTGGTGAAGGCGCTGCGTTTACAGGAATGATGCGGCAACTCGGCGGTTCTTTCGGAATTGCAATTATCACTACATTTATTACCCGTTTGAGCCAGGAACACCGTGTCAGCATCGTGTCGCATCTTGACCCTTCGCGGCCCGAAGTACAACAGCGCGTTTCGCAACTGCAGCAAGGTTTTATGGCAAAAGGATTCCCATCAAACGAAGCGCTGAACAAAGCGTATCAGGTGATGGATTTCTCGGTAATGAAACAAAGTACAGTGATGTCATACATGGACATATTCCTCTATCTTGGAATCTTATTCCTGTGCTGTATCCCAATCATCTTATTGATCAAACGCGGCAAAAACAAGATTGATCCGGCCGAAGCCATGCACTAAAAAATCGTTTTCCGACAATAAAGGGCCGGTAAATAACCTGTTCCCGAACGTACAAGTATAAATTTAATTTTTTATATTTGGCTGACAACAAACATCTTACAGCCATGGGACTTTTCGGAAGCAACACAAAAAAACTTATCCAGGAATTCAGGAGAAAAAGTGAACACTACTCCAATGACCTGAGCAGGGAAATCCGCGAAATGCTTGATGACCTCAAATCTGATTATGAGGAAACCAGTGAAGTCCTTCCGGAATTCAGCGCATTTATCATCGAACTTTCACAGCGCGTGGAAAAGCAGGACGCGCAGAAGCTTGAGGAATTTGTAAAGAGAATTGCAAAAGTAAACAGAAGCGCAAGAAAAGGTGTCGATGCGATGTGGGAACTTTCAAACAACCAGCGAAAGCTTACTGCTGAAAATCTTCGTGATGTGGATGCACTTCAATACCAGCATTAAATCTCAATTAATTGAATAAAAAAAATCCCGCCTGAGGCGGGATTTTTTTATGCTTTAAGTTTTTTAGCGATGTTCTTCGGAAGCCCGTCTTTATGAAGCAGTATTCCGGTTGACTTCAATTGCACGAAGGCTTTAGTGACGTACAGGTAGCCTTTATAATCGTTGGTCGCTCCCCAGGAATTTTTCACTTTATAATATTCTTTTCCATTTTGGTCTTTCGCAAGCCCGACAATCTGCATTGCGTGGTCGTCAGTTGTTGTTAATGTATAAAGCTGCTCAAGCCTTAGATCTTCGGTTACCTGCTTTTCAGGCATCGGACCGTTAAAGATGGTTTTGCGCTGTTCATCAGAAATGCTGTTCAAATCCATGTCAGGAACGAAAGCAACTCCGTTTTTCCAACTGAAATACGGCTCGGAAACATCTGAAGACCATGCTATGGTATAACCTTTTGCAAGTGCATTATCAATGATATCAGTCAGTTCCGCCATCGGAACATTATAAACCATGTCATAGCTCCAGTTGTCAGGTACGGGAAGTACCATTTTTTCGTAGTACGGATTGTCTTTGTATGAAGAGAATTCCACGTAATCATCAGGATCGATGCCTACAACTTCCTTAGAGAAAGTTTTTGGTGTGTAGGTTTTTCCGTTATAGGTGAAATTTTCAGGAAGTTTTCCAAGCTGCTCATCCATATAAGATGAAATATCCTTTACCCAGGCGGCGCCTTTGTTTGGATCGGTATTTTTAAGGTATGCATCAAGGATTGCTTTGAATTTTTCCTGGAATTCACCTGATTTTACTTTTCCTTTACCATAATCTTCGAAAGTATAAACTTCCTGCGGCATCGCGCCATACTTCCTGAAGATGTTCATTACATCGTGGGTTTCCCCGCCATCGCCGAGGCCAAGATTGCCGTTGAAAAGAACATAATTGCGCGCTTTCCCAAGATAAACCTGACGGGCAGTATAAATTTCGGCAAGGTCAACGGGTTTTTTCCCCATCCGGATCATTTCCGACTCAAGGAATGAATTTCCTGAATAACTCCAGCAAGTTCCGGCAGAACCCTGATTTTTAATGGAAGTATTTTCAAGATCGATAACTTCAGTAAAGTGGAATTTTGAGCTGATCGAGGCATTATTGATGACCTTTTTTATAAGCTCATCCTGTGCGAATAGGCTCAGTGAACAAAACATTGCTGATAACAGCAGGCTTTTCCTTATCATAATTTTTTTATTAGGGCAGTAAATTTAATCTTTTGAAAGAATTGTATTCGGTATTTAACAAAAATTTTAGCGGGTGAACACCAGCCGGTTTCCTTCGGACAGATTTTCATCGAACGCGTAACCTTCATAATTAAAACCTTTTATATCGTCAATGGTCTCCGCATTCGTGTCTGCAATGTAGCGCACCATCATACCGCGGGCTTTCTTGGCAAAGAAACTGATCATCATCAGCTTGCCGTCTTTGTAATCTCTAAATTCGGGAACAATAACAGAACCTTTTACGGCCTTGGCATCAATGGCTGAAAAATATTCATTACTCGCCAAATTGACAAAAAGCTCCCCTTTCTTTAGTTCTTTATTGAGGGATTTTGTTACAAGAGGTTTCCAAAATTCATAAAGATTTTTATGTTCGCCAACTGCGATAGGTGTTCCCATTTCCAACCGGTACGGCTGGATCAGGTCGAGTGGTTTCAGCAATCCGTACAACCCTGAAAGGATGCGGAGCCTGTCCTGGAGCAGATTGATTTTTTCTTCCGGCAAAGTATAAGCGTCAAGACCAATGTAAACATCACCATTGAAGGCAAACAGTGCTTGCCGTGATTTCTCCTGGAACTTCTTTCCGTTGAATGTGCGCTGTTGGTTGCGCTGCCAGTTCAGGTCGGCAAGTTTGGAGGAAATATCCATCAAGGAAGAAAGGTCAGCCGGGGATTTTTCCTTCAGGACATGATTTATTTTTCGGGTTTGGGAGATAAATCCCGGAAGGGTAAATTCTTCTGTAGGCAACTGACGCTCAAAATCCAGCGTTTTTGCTGGTGAAATAACAATCTTCATTAAGATTTACGTTTGATTTACAGAGGAATATCTGTAAAAACAGAAATCCATAAGCTATTGCTAACTTATGGATTTCGGTGGACAAAATAATAAAAATTATGTAGGGGAATTATCGTCCTGGTCGTGACCCTGAACTTTCACAATTTTATTATAAAGCCCCAACAGAAGGAAAGATGGTGCCCATTGGCCTACAAAAAGTGCCGTATGGTTTCTTCCCATTACTTTTAAGGAAGCTGAAACAGCCATTGATCCAAGTGCTGCCCAAAGAAACAAATCTGACGGAAGCTTAGAGGTTTGTGATTCGATTGTTTTAGCAATTGGCCCTTCTTTTCCGCTGTTGCTAATGTAGTTGCTGTCCATGCTGCTTTTGTTACCCTGTTCGTTTCCTTTCGGTTTGTTCATTACATTATTTTCCATAATTACGACAAATTTTGAGTGAATAATTCTTCATTTTGATAGATATAAAGGGAAGAATTTTTTGCCAAAAATGTCTTATACGATTTAGAGTGAGGATTATATAATTCTCACCTACTCTTCTTCTTCAAACGAAACAGCAGTAGAATAGTTGCGCCATTTCTCAATGCATTGCTGCATGTCTGCGGGAAGCGGACTATCAAAACGCATCATTTCACCGGTAACAGGATGTTTAAATCCTAATGTCTTCGCGTGAAGCGCCTGACGTGGAAGTATCTTAAAGCAGTTTTCAATAAACTGCTTGTATTTGGTAAATGTCGTGCCTTTGAGTATCTGGTGGCCGCCATAGCGTTCGTCATTGAAAAGCGTGTGGCCGATGTGTTTCATATGGACACGGATCTGGTGTGTGCGCCCGGTTTCCAATCGGCATGAAACCAAGGTCACATATCCAAAGCGTTCAATCACCTTATAATGTGTAATGGCTGGCTTTCCGATATTTTCATCTGCGAAAACGGCCATCTGCATACGGTCTTTTACATGGCGGGCGATATTTCCCGTGATGGTTCCTTCATCCTCTTTGACATTCCCCCATACAAGCGCCAGATATTCGCGTTCCGAAGTTTTATTCTCGAATTGCTTGGCAAGATGTGTCATGGCAGCTTCGGTCTTGGCAATCACCAAAAGCCCGGAAGTATCTTTGTCGATCCTGTGAACCAATCCGGGACGGTCGCTGCTGTTCATGGGAAGATTCTGGAAATGGAATGCAAGTGCGTTTACGAGCGTTCCTGTATAATTTCCATGTCCCGGATGAACAACCAGTCCGGGTGGTTTGTTGATCAGAAGGAGCGAATCGTCTTCGTAAACAATTTCGAGCGGAATGTCTTCGGGATCAACGCGGTTTTCGAATGGCGGATGGGAAAGCATGATCCGTACAACATCATGCGGCTTTACGCGGTAATTTGATTTTACCGGAAGATCATTTACATAAACATCTCCGGCAGATGCTGCGTTCTGGATTTTATTCCGTGTCGCATTCGGTATATGATGCATCAGGAATTTGTCGATCCTGAGCAATTGCTGGCCTTTTGGAACCTCGAAACGGAAATGCTCAAAAAGTTCGTCGTCACCTTCGATGATGTCAATATTATTGCTCATGTTCAGGCAATTCTGCATCGGTTTCAGGAGCGGGAACGTCCAGGGTATCGACTTCCGTATCGTCAAAACCTACTTTGCCATCACCGAGTACAAGGTCTATTTTTGAGGCTTTGAGGATTTTTTGTCCCGGTTTAAGCGCTTTCCCGTTCATTTTCATTTCCAGCACCATGTCTTTCCCCAGATATGGAACATAGGAAATCTCACCCACTTCAAGTCCGATTGCCTGCAATGTCGGCGCAGCCTGCCTGTAAGTTTTTTCAATCAGGTCGGGAACACGCACGGAAGTAAATCCGGCAGCATTTATTTTTATATAAATTTTCCTTCCTTCTTTTACTTTTTCTCCCGGTGTGGGTTCCTGTTCAACAACTGTATATTTTGGGTAGCTCTTTTTGAAGTCGACCGTGTCGAGAAGCACATAATCAAGATCGAGCCCCTCGAGTTTCTCTTCTACCTGGACTTCGGTGAGGCGCGAAAGATCGGGAACAGTGATTTCCTGTCCGTGATTCGTCGTAAAGGTAAGCCAGTACATAAAGAAAAGGCATATTCCGGCAACTATGCACAACGCGATGCCGAGTTGGGCAAAAAAGACACGGCTGGTAAGGTATTCCCGTAAAGTCATTGGTGGATATTTGACCGCAAAGATATAAAAATACTATAGGTATCGCTTTCCAAAAAAAATGATAAATTTGTTTGGCTTAAGCAGCATTAAGCTTTCAACACCATCAATAAAATATGAAGAACATTGCCATCATCATGGGCGGCTACTCCAGCGAATACGAGATCTCATTAATCAGCGGCGGCGTCGTTTACCAATACCTTGACCGATCGAAATACAGCAGCTACAAAATACATATTTTTAAAAATGGTTGGGATTATGTAGACGATGAAGGCAACCGATATCCAATTGATAAAAACGATTTTTCGGTGATGATCGATGGCGACAAGGTTACTTTCGACGCCGTGTTCAATGCCATCCACGGAACACCGGGCGAAGACGGACTCATGCAGGCATACCTTAACCTGCTTGACATCCCGCAAACTTCCTGCGGCTATTACCAGGCAGCACTCACATTCAACAAGCGCGACCTTCTTTCTGTATTAAAACCTTACGGGATAAAAACCGCAGTTTCTTACTACCTCAACTGCGGCGATACTATCTTTGAAGATGAAATCATTTCAAAAGTCGGCCTGCCATGCTTTGTGAAGCCGAACCGGTCAGGGTCGAGTTTCGGAATTTCTAAAGTAAAAGTACGGTCTGAACTTCGCGCCGCGATCGACAAAGCCTACGAAGAAGATACCGAAATTATCATTGAGAGTTTTCTTGACGGGACTGAAGTTTCTGTAGGAGTGCTGAATTATTGCGGAGAGATAAAAGTGCTTCCGATCACTGAGATTGTTTCAGAGAACGAATTCTTCGACTATGAAGCGAAATACCTCGGGAAATCACAGGAAATTACCCCGGCAAGGATTTCTGCCGAATTGACTGCCAAAGTCCAGCTCATTGCAAGGCGTGTTTACGAAATCCTGAAAATGGAAGGTTTCTCGCGCAGCGAATATATTATCGTAAAAGGAGAGCCGCACCTGCTGGAGGTGAACACAATTCCTGGCCTGACAACCGAAAGCCTGTTGCCACAACAAGCCAAGGAAGCTGGAATTTCACTTTCCGAACTTTTTGACAACGCCATTGAACTCGCCATAAAAAACCATACAAATGGATAGAATCTTCGAATGGAACCGCATCCTGATGAACGACCTTCCGTGGGAATTCCTCTTTGAAGTCGCTTTCCGTTCGCTTGTCATGTTCACGATTGTCCTGCTCACGTTAAGGCTCACAGGGAAACGTGGCGTAAAACAACTTTCCATTTTTGAAATCGTAATTATCATCTCTCTTGGATCGGCGGCAGGCGACCCGATGTTCTATGAGGATGTCGGCCTTCTTCCGGCGCTGGTAGTTTTCGTAGTTGTCATCATCATGTATCGTTTTGTTACCTGGCTAACAGGGAAAAGTAAGTTTTTCGAGCATTTCATCGAAGGCAAAACCGAATGCCTGATCAGTGAAGGCAGGTTTTCTGTAGAATCTTTCGAAAGGGAAAGCCTCGCGCAGGATGAATTCTTCTCTGAACTGCGGCTGAACTTTGTTGAACACCTTGGCCAGGTGCGCAATGCCTATCTGGAAACCAACGGCTCAGTGAGCGTATTTTTCTATACCGATAAGGAAGTGAAATACGGACTCCCAATCCTGCCGCAATTATTCCTTACCAAAAGCAGGACAATCCCATCGCACGGCATGTATTCGTGTACATTTTGCGGACATACGGAAGAACAAAAGAAAGGAAAAGCCAACTGCCGCGTCTGCAAAAGGGACGAATGGGTCGAAGCGATAAAAACTTTCCGTGTCACTTAAATAAGAATTATGAGAAAAGCTGTCTTTCCGGGTTCATTTGATCCCATAACTTTGGGACATTACGACATCATCAGGCGCAGCATTCCGTTGTTTGACGAAATTGTCGTGGCAATCGGTGTCAATGCCGATAAAAAATACATGTTCCCAATTGAGGAAAGAAAACGCTTTATCGAAGAAAGTTTTAAAGATGCGCCGTCTGTGTCTGTCGTAACCTATGAAGGCCTTACGATCGACCTCTGCAGGAAAGCCAATGCCGAATTTATCCTTCGCGGACTCCGGAATCCGGCTGATTTCGAATTCGAAAAAGCCATTGCGCACACCAACCGGAAATTATCAAAAATTGAAACGGTTTTCCTTCTTACGGCGGCAAATACTTCATACATCAGTTCGAGCATCGTCCGCGATGTCATCAGGAATGGCGGCGATTATACTGTCCTGGTGCCTGAACCGGTAAGGGTGAAGCAATGAAAAAGCTGCGTGTTTTATTCCTGGTTTCATACAGCCTGCTTTCAGCACAACAAAAAGATTTCCGGACGGTTTTTGAAAAAGGCAATGGGAATCAGGGTGCGACATACCAGCAGGCGATTGCGTTTTATGAGCTTCTTGCAGAAAGTTTCCCTGCGATTAAAATCCAGCAGACCGGCATGACCGACAGCGGAAAGCCGCTTCATATTGTAATTTATAATCCGGAAAAAGTTTTTGTCTTTTCGGAAATCCGCAAGAAAAAGGCGGTGATCCTGATCAACAACGGAATCCATGCCGGCGAGCCCGATGGTATCGATGCAACAATGATGTTGTTTCGCGACCTTGCCACAGGGAAACTGAAAACGCCTGTAAATACAGTTCTTGTTACAATTCCGGTGTACAATATCGGCGGAGCGCTGAACCGGAATTCTACAACGCGCGCCAACCAGGATGGCCCTGAGGAATACGGCTTCCGCGGAAATGCCCGGAATTTCGACCTGAACCGCGATTTCATCAAGGCCGACACGAAAAACACAAAAAGCTTTTATGAAATTTTTCATCTCACAGATCCTGAAATCTTCATCGACAATCATGTGAGTAATGGCGCGGATTATCAATATGTGCTCACTTATATCATGACGCAGCACAACAAGCTTGGTCAAGAACTTGGCCAATATATGAACGATAAACTTACCCCGGCGATCGTATCAGACCTGAAGAAAAAGAAGGTAGAATCCACGCCGTATGTCAATGCCTGGAGCGATACGCCCGATAAAGGCTTTGCGCAGTTCTTTGAACCGCCACGGTTTGCCACGGGATATACTTCGCTGTTCAATACGATTGGTTTTGTTGTTGAAACGCACATGCTCAAGAAATATCCGCTGCGCGTTAAAGCTACTTATGACTTTATGGTTTCCGCCCTTGCTTACACCGATGCACATTCAGCCGAAATAAAGGAAGCGCGTCTCAAAAATGCAGTACATTATACTGCGGGAACGGCCTATCCTGTACAATGGCAGATCGATTCTTCAAAAGTGGAAACGATTTCGTTCCTCGGATATGAAGGCAGCCACAAAAAAAGCGATGCAACTACCGGAAAACGTCTGTTTTACGATCGGAATAAACCCTTCAACCAAAAAATTCCGTTTTATAAAGAATACAAACCCTTACAGGAAGTTCTAATTCCGACAGCCTATATCATTCCACAGGGCTGGTGGCCGGTGATTGATCTGTTGAGAATAAATAAAATCGAAGTGCGCCAATTGGCAACCGATACTTTAATTGATGTGGAAAGTTACAGGATTGCCGATTATAAAACGTCACCGTCGGCTTATGAAGGACATTATCTCCATCGGAATACGAAAATCATATCTTCAGGTGTAAAAGTAAAATTCAGCAAAGGCGATTATTATATTCCGACAAATCAAAAAGGTGTAAAATATCTGCTGGAAACACTGGAACCTGAAGCTACGGATTCCTTCTTTAACTGGAATTTCTTCGATACGATCCTTCAGCAAAAAGAAGGATATTCAGATTATGTATTTGAAGATCTGGCGGCTGAGTTGTTAAAGGAAAATCCGGCTTTACAATCGCAACTTGAGAAAAAACGAAATTCGGATAAAGCATTTAATGACAACCCCGAAGCACAACTGGACTGGATTTATAAAAATTCTGTTTATTACGAAAAGGCGCACCTTCAATATCCTGTATACCGCGTGAAGTGATTACGCCACTTCGACCTTTTCGAACAACAGCTTGATGTTCTGGTATGAATTCTTCAGGGCTTCCTGCACCTGTTCAGGATTTTTCCACTCTACTTTTTCGATTCCTTCGTCAGCCTGTCCAAGAAGCTCGCCATCAAAAGTGGTGGTCATTTCGTACCAGTGGGTGACTTTGAGCTTGTATCTTCCGTTGCGTTTGAAAACGTGGTATGTTTTTCCTAGTTTACGGCTGACATCCAGGTTCTTTACGCCGGTTTCCTCTTCCACTTCGCGTACAGCGGTATGTGACAGCTTCTCCCCTTTTTCGGTTCCGCCTTTAGGCAGGTCCCATTTCCCATTCCTGAAAATAAATAGAACTTCACCCTTGGCGTTGTAGACAAGTCCGCCCCCGGCTTTCTGCACAGGCAGCTTCGATTTGAGCGTTTTCATGATCTTTTTCTCGTCGGGATGATAGAGATAAGCCTGTGGTATTTTGCTCTGGAAAATCTTTATGATAAGCTTCTTGATATCAACACTTTCCAGCAGGAAAAGCTTGAAATCAGTCTCTTTGTGGATCTCATTTGTGAGGAAAAGCGGTTTGTCGTTGACAAAAACTTTGTACATTTGTTATTATGATTTTCAACACAGATACAGCCAGAAAAACAGCCGAATTGCTTTTGCAAATAAATGCAATTAAATTGAATCCGAAAAATCCCTTTACATGGGCGTCGGGCTGGAAATCTCCTATCTATTGTGACAATCGCATCATTTTATCGTTTCCTCCGATACGAAACTATGTTCGCGAGGAAATGTCCAAGTTTATTGAAAAACAGTTCGGTAAGCCCGATGTGATTGCGGGTGTTGCTACCGGTGCAATAGGTATCGGGATGCTGGTTGCGGAATATCTTGCAGTGCCGTTTGTTTATGTGCGTCCGGAACCGAAAAAACACGGCCGACAGAACCAGATCGAAGGTTTCCTCCAAAAAGGTCAAAACGTTGTCGTTGTTGAAGATTTGATCAGTACCGGAAACAGCAGCCTTCAGGCCGTTGATGCGTTAAAGGAATTTGGAGCCAATGTTAAAGGAATGGTCGCCATTTTCTCATATGGGTTTGATGTTGCTACGGAAAATTTCAACCAAGCGAATATTGACCTTTACACATTGGGAAATTACGAAAACCTGCTTTCCCTGGCGGTTGATAAAAAATATATCACTGAAGAAGAACAAGACGCACTTGCAGATTGGCGGGAAAATCCTGCCCAATGGAGCGTTGAAGTATAACACAAATCAAAATTATGAATTTAGAAAGTCCAAAAGTTACAGTAGATAAGTCGGCAAGTTATATGTTTGAACAGCTTTCAGACGTGCGCAATTATGAAAGGTTGATGCCGGAAAATTATTCCAAATTTGAAGTCATCTCTGACAACTCCTTCATCTTCGGCCTGAAAGGAATGCCAGAAATTGAATTGCGGCTGAAAGAAAAATCGCCTCCGGGAAAAATTGTGCTTGGCGCTTCAAGCGATAAGTTGCCTTTCTCTTTAACAACCTATGTGGTTCCGGTGTCTGATAACCAGTCAGATGTACAACTTTATTTCGAAGGCCAGTTCAATGCCATGATGGCCATGATGGTAAAAGGCCCAATCAGCAAATTCATTGAAACGCTGGCTTATAATATGAGGAAATTATAATAATTGCCTTACAACTTAGAAGCCTTTCATTACCTGTGAAAGGCTTTTTTTTTGTGCTGAATCAGGTATTTTATCGACTTTTCGGGTCAGTCACGGAAAAAGTAACCACCAAGCAGCAATATTTGGTATTATTGCACTTAGAATTAACTATTTACTAACAATACGTTCATAACGCATTTGTAAAAGCCCCCTGATCAAAATGCCCAAGACCGATCCCCAACTTAAGAGTAATGACTGCGGAATAAGCGCGATAAAAACCATTTTCAATATCCACGGCAAGAACATTGACCGTCGTTACATTGAGGAAAATGTTCCTTTAGAAGAAAAAGGTTCCCGTATTGCCGATCTTCGTGATTTTCTTGACAACCATGGTTTCCAAACCCGTTTTAAGCTCCTTGATGCCAATTACGTCAATGGGAATGTTGCACAACTTGAGGAGTTGCTGCCATTCATCATTCCGGTAAAACACAAAAGCGGACTTCACTATGTTGTGGCCAACGAGCTGAAAAACAAACAGCTAAAGATTTACGACCCGCGTAAGGGAAGTCAATATTACCTTTCGCTTCAGGAAATCAAGAAGCAGGCGCACCACAGCAAAAATAACTGGGACCTTGCCGAAACCGACGATAAAATTATTTCACTTTGCCGGCAGGAACTCACTCCGTATGATATCAATCCGGAAACTGCTATCTCAGAAAATGGCCATGCGGCACTTTTTAACAAGATCACCTATTTTAAATACGTTAAAGGCAATTTCGGATTCAAGGATTTTGAAGCTGAAAAAAGTTTTCTGAACGACCTGCTGAAAAACCAGGAAATATCCAATGTTCCTGCGAACTTCAAAACACTTGAACTCGAGAAAGGGAAACTTAAAAACACCAGCCCGGTTATTCTTGTTGTAAAAGACAAGGAAAAGCAGGAAGCGCAACTTGCCTATCCGGAAGAAAAGAAAGGAAGCCTTTACTGGCAGCTTTTCAAGCAACTCGGCGAATACAAAAGGCTGTGGTATATTTATATTTTTGCCGCCTTATTTTCAGCTACTACAGCGCAGATTGCCGTTTTCACCAACCAGATCCTGATTGATAATGTGTTGCCTACCTACAACATCAATACGCTTGTGTTGTTTGCAATTGGCCTGGGGATTTACAAGGTTTTCGACATTTTTACAACGCTTTACAAAAACTTTGTATCAATACATCTGGGAAATGTGCTCGACCGTTATTTCTTGTTTTCGTTCGATAATAAAATCAACCGGTCATCGCTTGCCTACATTCATTCTTACAAGAAAGGTGACCTGATGGAGCGCGTGAGCGACTCATTAAAACTAAAGAATTTCTTTATGAAGTTCTTTACGGGAATTTTGGTGGATGTGATTGTTGCCCTTTATTCACTGTGCATTTTGTTCTTTATCGACAGAAAACTGACCATGATTGTTCTCGCGGTGATGATTTTGTTCTACCTGTGGTTCCGTTTTATCACGCCTTACCTGAAGCAGAATGAAAGGCTGAGATACATCAGAAAAGCCGACTTTCTTTCTAAAATGATGGAAAAGGTTGAAGGCATGCAAGTGATCAAGAGCTTTAAAATCGAGAGCTTTCATTCAAACAAGATTTTTACGAGCATCAATGATTACCTGAAAATACAGCTCCGGAACGGTTATGTCGATTTGCTGAACAAAGGCGTTGTCGCGACCATCGTTGTTGTTTCAACGGTCTTTATTATTGTATTCCTTACGAAATCCGCTATTGAAACGCAACTTATTACATTGGGTCAGATTGTAACATTTATCGCGCTGTCATCAAAGATATTCTCATCGCTAAAAGGGATTCTTGACGACAACATGACGCTTCAGGAAAACGAAGTCATCCTCAGGCGTTATCTCGACTTTGATGAAAAAACGCAGCCGCCATCCGAAAAAGGGATTCAGGATTTCAACATCCAAAAAATTGAATTCAGGCACATCAATTACGGATATCTTCCAAAAGAATATGTTCTGAAGAACATCAACCTGACCATCCGCAAGGGTGAAAAGATCAAGATCGAAGGACAAAATGGTTCCGGAAAATCCACTTTCAGTAAAATCCTTACCACATTGTACCAGCCCAATGCAGGCGCAATTCTGGTAAACGATAAGGATAAAAAATTCTATAATTCCGAGAAAGTACGCGAAAAAATCCTGCTTGTCACCAATGAAGATATTCTTTTCAACGACACGATCTACAACAATATCGCTTTAGGGAAGGACATACCGGTGGAAGCAATTCTGGATATAGCCAAGGAGATTAATTATTACGATTTTATTGCTTCAAAAGATGAAGGCCTGGAATTTATCATCAATGAGAACGGAAAGAATTTGTCGACAGGACAGCGGAAGAAAATCCTGCTGTTGCGTGCGCTGTTCTCGCAATCTGAGATCATCATTCTTGATGAAGTGCTTTCAGGAATGGATCTCGAATCAAGAAATATGGTGGAAACGCTGATCCAGAATGACAGCAGTAAAACGTACATCATTATTTCGCACGAGCCGATAAACAACATTAATTTCTCTAAAAAATATAAAGTCAGCAATGGAGAACTCAGTATACTATAACACCAAAGCCATCAATTTTATCAAGATCCTGAACCGGATCCTGGTTGCTTTTCTTGTGATTGTCGTGGTGCTGGTTTTTGCACTGAGCATCAACGACACCGTTTCATTCAAAGAAGGACAAATCATGTCAGACACGCCGCAGTTGAAGATCAACGCGCCGAATGAAGTCCGCATCGTAAAAATCCTTGTAAAAGAAGGCGAAGAAGTCAAAAAAGGCGATACGCTTTTTGTACTTGAGAACAAACGGACACGTTCAGACTATGACATTCTGGTTGCCGATGTCGCCGGGATGGAAAACAAGATTCAAATTATAAAAAAGCTGATCGACAATACTGTTGACAGAAGAAGATCGCTGAAGCAATTACTTCGTATACAGTCGAATATCTATAAAACCGACAGGAATAAGGCGGCACAGGAAATTAAATGGCTGACAGACAAGATCAACCTTTCCACGCAGCAAACGACCATCCTGACCGATAAATTTAAAACTGACTCGATCCTGTATTCCAAAGGGGCGATTTCACGGTATGAGCTGACGGAATCTAAAAACCGCGACCTGACCGACAGGAAAAGCCAGGTTGACGTGAAGACAACGCACAGCGTAAAAAATTACGATTACCAGAACCTGACGAACAATTACAAAATGACCAAGAATGATTTGCGCCGCACCATCATTGATGTGGAAAACGAAATCGCAAATTACGAACGCGAAATCCTGGAACTCGAAACTCAGATCAAAGACGGCAAATACAATCTGAATTATATGGCTGATGAACTTGGCAAGCTGGTTATAAGTTCACCAATGAACGGAACCGTTTCGAATCTTTTTAATGCCAAGCAGAATCAGGAAATTGTAAATAAAGGCGAACTGCTGACGATTATTGCGCCGTCACGTGAGTCATTTTATGCAAAAGTGATCCTGGACGAACAAGACTTGGCTTATGTTGAAAAAGGCCAGGATATCAACCTCAAGCTCGATGCCTATAACTATTACCGTTACGGTGCGATCAAGGGCAAAATTTCTTATGTGTCGCCGTCAGATGTAAACCTTACATTTTATTGTCTTGCCAAAATCGAAAAATACAACCCGAACATCAATCTCAAAGCGGGCTACAAGCTAAAAGGGGAAGTAATTGTCGAAAAAATGCAGCTCTACCAGTATATCATGAAGAAGTTGTTCAACAAAATAGACAACAGCGTTAACTGATATGAAGAAGATTTATTTATTGCTGCTGGTTCTTCTTTCCATCCCGGCAAACTCACAGGAAGCACTCACTTTCGCAGACTGTCTTGAGCGCGCGCTGAAAAACAACCTGGATATCAAAAGCGCAGAAATGTCTGAACGGGTTTCGGTAATTCAGCACCGTGCAAGTTATGGCGGCGTATTGCCTAATATCTACGGAGAAGTCGAAAACAGAAACTCCTGGGGAAAGGAACTCGATCCCGATACAAATACCTTCAAAAACGACAACCTTCGCAACTATGAAGGAACATTGAACGCAGCTTTTAATTTGTTCTCCGGATTCTCGGTTTATCACTCCGTCAGAGCTGCGAAACAGGAAAAGGACATCAGCCGCGCAGCACTTGAGCAAACGCGGAACCTGATTACAATCGACCTTGCACAACGCTACATTTCGATTCTTTACCTGCAAGAGATCATTGAGGCAAACCAGGAGCAGATAAAATCCAGTGAAAAGCAGCTTGAGCTTGCTGAACTAAAATTTAATTCAGGCGCTATTGCAGAAAGCGAAGTTTTTAAGATACGGGCGCAAAAAGCTGCTGAGGAATTAAATTTACTCACCAGCCAAAACCAACTTGCCGAAAACATGATCAGCCTTAAGCAACTGATGAACATGCCGCTCGATCAGGATGTACTTCTCATACAACCCTCGCTGGAACTCAATGAAAATATTACCGAATCAGAAGATGCGATTTCTATTACGAGTCGCGCGGTGGAACGTCATCCGGCGTTCAGAATGAGTCTTTTGGAAGAAAAACGTGCCCGGACCGAACTCGCGCTGAAACGTGCCGCGTTCTATCCAACCCTTAGCATGCGGCTTATGATGCGGAGCAACTACAATCCTGAAGTCGAGGAGCAAGTTGGATTTAAAACCCAGCTTGATGAAAATACTTCAAGGCAAATCCGTTTTTATCTGGTTGTGCCGATCTTCAACGGATTTTCAGCTTATTCCGAAGCCCGTGCGAGTAAAGCATTGTGGAAACAGGCAAAAATCACCCGCGAAATTGAACGAAACCGCCTGTCAAAAGAAGTGCTTCTGGCCATCAATAACACGAAAACGTCGATGAAGAAAAACCAGGCTTCAATAGTGGCATTCGATTTCTCTCAGAAAAGTTTTGAGGCCGACGCGCTTAAATTTGAGATGGGGAAAATCAACATCAGCGAGCTCAGCATCACCAAACTCAACTACAATAACACGCAGGCAGAATTGATCCAGTCGAAATACGAATTGCTGTTCAACAACGCGCTGATTAAATTTTATCTCGGGGAAGATTTCGTCCTGTAATTTTGTATTTTAGGGAAAACATTCCAGATGAAATCGAAATTCCTATCCACAGTAAAAATTTTGCCTCTTTTTTGTCTCGTGATCATCGGCTGCAATAGCGATACTGTCTATAAAGAATTTAACGATCATTTTGAGGAGAACCGATGGAAAAAGACCGATCGGTTTATCTATAACTTCACGATCGAACAATCCGGCAATTACGACCTGCTGATTGATTTTAGCCACGTTTATGGTGTTCCTTTCCCGGATATTCCCATACAACTTGACATGACCGGGCCGGATCAGAAAACCGAAACGCAATCGGTACGGATTCAACTGACAGATCCTGACGGGCAACCCGTTGCAGACTGCAGTGGTGATTACTGTGACTTACAGCAGGAAATCTTTAGCGGCAGACACTTGCAGGCAGGAAAATATCAGATCATCCTCAGCAATCAATTCGATTTTGAATACCTGCCAAATGTACTTGGCATTGGAATCCAGGTGAATAAATTCGTTCAATAAAGCATACTGACTTCCTTTAGGGAAAATACTCGGGTTTCGACATCCGTTAAAATCTTTAACCTGCCATCCGGGGTAATTCCGGTGATCACGCCTGTAAATTCACTTCCGTCAGCTTCACGAAAAAGCATAGACATCCCTTTTTTAAAAAGAATTCTTTCATAGCGGGTAAAGAGCGTTTCCGGTTGCCCTTTGCGCAATTCCTCCATATTTATTTCCAAAGCAGCAACAATCCGGCGCAGCAAAATTTCCTTGTCGTAATCCTTATTGGAAACGAGTTTAAGTGAAGAAGCCCTGTCCAATCCCGTGAAATCCATCTGGTTTACATTCAGCCCAATACCGATGATGGAAGTGATTTCCCCGCCACTACGGATGACATTTTCGATTAAAATTCCGCCAATCTTTTTATCGCCTGCCATTATGTCGTTTGGCCATTTCACCGATAATTCGACAACTTCTTCGGAAACAGCGTCATGAACCGCGAGGGAAACTGCAATATTGAGTGAAAAAAGTTGCTTAATATTGACAATCGGATTATTTATTAATATACTGGTAATTAGATTTTTACCCACTTCAGAATGCCATACGGCACCCATTTGACCCCGCCCGTTAGTCTGACTTTCCGCAGTGACAACGGTAAAATTTTCCAAAGGTTGCTTTACAGCAAGTTCTTTAAGAAAATCATTTGTTGAAGGAATGGCATCCAGTTTGAAGAGGCGCATGGAATCGGGACAGTTTAATCTTATGTTAAGGTTCAAATTTACCGACAAAAAATAATAACTTTGCACAATACGAATATTTTAAATGGCGAAAAAAGCAAATAGCAACGATGTTCTTCTGGCGAACATCATCAAAGGAATCGAAGAAGTAAAAGGAAACGACATAGATATTCTTGATTTAAGGGAAATAGATACTGCAGTCTGCGACTATTTCATCATCTGCAACGGAAGTTCAAACACCCAGGTTAACGCCATCGTTAACTCAATCCAAAAGACAGTTTCTAGAGAATTAAAAGACAAACCATGGCACGTGGAAGGAACCGATAACGGGGAATGGGTGCTGATGGATTATGTTAATATTGTCGTACATATTTTCCAGAAGCATATCAGAGAATATTACAACATCGAGAGCCTTTGGGGTGATGCCAAAATCACGACCATCGAGAACAAATACTAAAGAAAGATTTATTAATGGCTAAAGATAATAATCCGAACCCGAACCGGCTAAAGATAAGCCCCTGGCTTATATATGCCGCGATCATACTGATATTCCTTTTCATAAGCTTTGCCACGGGCGGATCGAATTTCCAGGAACCGGCAAAAACGTCGTCTTCCAGATTCAATAACATTCTCGGAAAAGGGCAGGTTGAAAAGGTAATCATCTACAATAAGACCGAGGCTGAAGTTTACCTCACTGACGAAGCGCTCCGTGCGCCCGAACATAAGGCTGTCGCAAAAGATCTTCTAAACAGGCCGAACACAGGACCTCATTATACGTTCGACATCGGCAACGATGAAATTTTTCAGACAAAGCTTGAAGAGGCTGTCTCACAGGGAAAATTAAAAGAATTTAATTTTCTTCCGAAAAACAACTGGACTGATATTTTTCTCAGCCTCTTGCCGATCATCATCATCATTGCCGTATGGATATTCATCATGCGACGGATGTCGGGCGGTGCAGGCGGCGGCGCAGGCGGACAGATATTCAACATCGGCAAGTCCAAAGCAAGGCTGTTTGATGAAAAGACAGATATCAAAACCACGTTCAAAGACGTAGCCGGACTCGAAGGCGCGAAAGAGGAAATCCAGGAAATTGTCGAATTCCTGAAGAATCCTGAAAAATATACTACCCTCGGCGGAAAGATACCGAAAGGCGCATTGCTTGTCGGTCCTCCGGGAACTGGTAAAACATTACTCGCCAAAGCCGTTGCCGGTGAAGCAAAAGTTCCATTCTTCTCGCTGTCAGGCTCTGATTTTGTGGAAATGTTTGTTGGCGTGGGCGCATCGCGTGTACGTGATCTTTTTAAGCAGGCAAAAGAGAAATCACCAGCCATTATTTTTATTGATGAGATTGATGCTGTAGGCCGTGCCCGTGGAAAGAACAACATGTCGGGATCTAATGACGAACGTGAAAATACACTGAACCAGCTTCTGACGGAGATGGATGGTTTCGGTACAAACTCAAATGTAATTGTACTCGCCGCTACCAACCGTGCCGATGTTCTTGATAAGGCATTGATGCGTGCGGGTCGCTTTGACAGGCAGATTTTTGTTGACCTTCCGGACATCCGTGAGAGAAAAGCGATTTTTGAAGTACATCTTGCGCCGCTTAAGAAAGAAGAAGGCCTTGATACCGATTTTCTGGCCAAGCAAACTCCCGGATTTTCAGGTGCTGATATCGCAAACGTTTGTAATGAAGCAGCACTGATCGCGGCACGTAAAGACAAAAAAGCAGTCGACAAACAAGATTTCCTTGATGCGGTAGACCGTATTGTCGGCGGACTCGAAAAGAAAAATAAAATCGTTACGCCTGAAGAGAAAAAGGCAATTGCGATTCACGAAGCCGGCCACGCCACCGTTAGCTGGATGCTGGAGCATGCGGCTCCTTTAGTTAAAGTTACCATTGTTCCGCGTGGGCAAAGTCTCGGCGCAGCATGGTATCTTCCTGAAGAAAGGCTGATTGTGCGCCCGGATCAGATGCTTGACGAAATGTGCGCTACAATGGGCGGACGTGCTGCAGAAAAAGTGACATTCAATAAAATTTCAACCGGCGCATTGAGTGATCTTGAAAAGGTTTCCAAGCAGGCGCGTGCAATGGTAACGATCTACGGATTGAATGAGAAACTCGGAAACATCACTTATTACGATTCAAGTGGCCAAAGCGAATACAGCTTCTCGAAACCTTATTCGGAAGAGACAGCAACGGTGATCGACAGGGAAATTTCTGCCCTGATCGAGAGTCAGTACCAGCGGGCTATTTCCATTCTTGAAGAGAATAAAGACAAGCTGAATCAGCTCGCGGATATACTGATAGAACGGGAAGTAATCTTCAAAGACGACCTAGAGGCAATCTTCGGAAAACGCCCGTTTGACAAGAATCTGCAGGAAGAAACATCGCTTTAAACAGGCAATAACTTTTTATGAAAATCTTGGTTCAAAAAACAAATTTTTGAATCAGGATTTTTTTATCTTTGAGGGCTTTCGGGCAACAACTTACCACGCAGCATATGAGTCTTTTCAGAAAATTTTTCGGCTCCGGAAACGATTCTTCCAATGAGGAGAATCAGAACGAATACAATAACATGTCTTCTGATATGTCGGCTCCAGTTGATGAGAAGTTCACTTTCAACTTCAAAAAAAACGGGGGTAAATTCCTCTATTGTGAAAATCTTGATGAAGTGAAAGAGCAGTTTGAGAATATCCTTGAAGAGAATGACTGGTTTGAATCTGAGGCCATGTGCTTTGAACCCAAGCTTTTCAGCCTTCTTGAAGAAAACAAGCTTAATTATACCAAACCATCCAACCCGAAGTTTCTGCTTGCAAGCTGTGAGAACCTGATTGCCGATGAAGGCTCGGTGCTTTTCTCATCAAACCAGATCAAGCAAAATAAGCCCAATGAGCTTCCTGCAAATATTGTCATCCTTGCTACAACCAGCCAGATACTTGAAAGTAAAAGTGATGGTTTGCGTGTGATAAAAAAGAAGTATGATAAGGATTATCCGACTAACATTACTACCATTAAATATTTCGAAAAGGCTAAAGAAGAGGATTTCCTTCAATACGGAAGTGCGCCAAAAAACCTCTACCTGCTGCTTTTAGAAGACCTCTAGCATGCGTGAGACAATTACGAGGACGTTGTCGGGGCTTGTTTATATCATTGTACTCACAGCTGCAATTTTTTATTCTCCTTTTACATTTCTGCTGCTGTTTGGTATTTTTCTTATTATCGCCGTAACTGAATTCTGCGGACTTCAGCATTTTAATATCGCCTTGCCAATTTTTATCGCTGCAGCGGCTTATATCTTATTTGTGGCATTCCCAACCACATTTATCACTTCGATTCTTCTTACGGCTGCTGCTTTATTTGTGTCTGTAAGATGCATGATTTTCCTTTTCGGAAACCACGGGCAAAATGCAGATACGAGCTATAAATATGTATTGCTCGTCGGCTACATCATCATACCGTTTATTCTTCTTACTAAAATCCCGTATACAGAAACAGGTTACCGGCCTGAAATCCTGGTAAGTCTGCTTATTTTGTTCTGGGCAAACGATACATTCGCGTTTGTCTTCGGTAAAACAATGGGCCGGCATAAACTTTTTGAACGGATTTCACCAAAAAAGACCATTGAAGGATTTGTTGGCGGACTCGTTTTCTCAGTTGTTGCAGGAAGTGTGATTGCATTATATTATGTCCATCAACCGGTTTATATCTGGATAATCACTGCGCTGATCGTATCTTTTATAGGAACTATAGGCGATTTGGTAGAGTCGAAATTCAAGCGCGTAGCGATGGTAAAAGACAGCGGAAAGATAATGCCGGGCCATGGCGGAATACTTGACCGGCTTGATAGTGTAATATTTGCTTCTCCTTTCGTATTTTTGTTCTTCCAAATAATAAACTATGTTTCATAAAGAAGGCGGCCGTATAATTTTGATTTCTACAACGGCAGTTGTTGCTATTTTACTATTGTCTGACCATTACATCGACAATCCGTGGATATTGAAGCCGATACAAATCATAACTGTCCTGCTGCTGTTGCTTATCCTGCAATTTTTCAGGAACCCGAAAAGGCTTGTGAGTATAAACGACAACGAGATTATCGCACCTGTTGATGGGAAAGTGGTTGTGATCGAAGAAGTCTACGAACCGGAATATTTTAAAGATAACCGACTTCAGGTTTCCATATTTATGTCGCCTATCAATGTACATGTGACCCGATATCCGGCCAATGGTGTTGTGAAATACAGCAAGTACCATCCGGGAAAATATCTTGTTGCATGGCATCCAAAAGCGAGCACCGAAAATGAAAGGACGACAGTTGTCATAGACAACAACATTTACGGCGAAATTCTATACAGGCAAATTGCAGGTGCTCTTGCCAAACGGATTGTCAATTATGCCAAAGAAGATATGCGCGTTGTACAGGGTGAAGATGCCGGTTTTATTAAATTCGGCTCCCGTGTTGATATTTATCTGCCTTTAGGAACACCGGTAAGCGTAAAGCTGAAACAAAAAGCCATAGGTGGTAAAACAATCATAGCAGCAAAAGCAAATGACTGAAAAAGATCTGGACATACGATTTAATGAAGCCGTGGAAATGGCTTCCCAAATGTCGCAGACATCTTTGCCTCAGGATGTCCAACTCAGATTATATGCTTTTTACAAGCAGGCCACCATTGGAACCCCGGCAGCCAATTTTACAAACAACTTTGATCTTCGTAACGCATTCAAGACCAATGCATGGATGCAGATCAGTCATATCACAGCGGAAGAAGCAAAGGAATCTTATATCGAACTGATTCATTCACTCTCAAATAAATAAATATGAAGCTGGCAGGTAAATCGCTACTTTGTCTTTCACTTGCTCTTTTCCTCGTCTCATGTAACCGAAAAAAGCTTACCGAGGTCGTTGAAGTTCCGCTTCCCACAGCAGAAGAAAAAGCCACGGTGGGCAATCCCGAAGACGTCACAGCCGAAGCCGGAGCGTTTCAAATGTTGGCACTTCCCTATCCTTATGATGCACTTTCACCACATTTGGATGCACGGACGATGGAAATTCACTATTCCAAACATTACCTCACCTATACCAATAACCTGAACAGGGTTTTGGCCGGAACCGAACTCGAGTCGCTCACAATCGAAGAAATCCTGAAGAAGCTCGACATGAGCAATGCGCCGCTGAGGAACAACGCTGGCGGTTATTACAACCACAATATTTTTTGGGAAAGCATGGCGCCTAAAGCCGGAGGCGTTCCTAAAGATACTCTGGCCTCGGCAATAGAGCGTGATTTTGGTTCATTTGAAGAATTCAGGGCAATTTTCACTGATGCCGCTGAAAAGCAATTCGGATCTGGATGGGCGTGGCTTGTTGTTGATAAGTCCGGCAAACTTCAGGTAACTTCCACTCCGAATCAGGACAACCCGCTGATGCCCCAGGCCGTAATTCCCGGAAAACCCATTCTTGCGCTGGATGTCTGGGAACACGCTTATTATCTTGACTTCCAGTTCAGGAGGAGAAAATATATTGATGCATTCTTTAACGTAATCAATTGGCCCAAGGTTGCCGAAAAATATGAAGATGCAATGAGAAAATAATCCCGGACGAACCGGGATTTTTTTATGTCAGACTTTTAAGACTTTGCTCTATTGTCGCAATTTTGGTTAAGGCATCGGCTTCTTTTTTCCGCTCCGTTTCCAGAACTTTTTCAGGTGCGCCCGCAACAAAACGTTCATTCGACAATTTTACCTGAACCGATTTCAGGAATCCCCGAACATACTCAAGCTCTTCATTGAGTTTTCTAATTTCTTCCTCAATATTTACCGAACCCTGGACTGGAACAAAATACTCATTGGATTTAACGCGGAATGAAAGCGCTCCTTCGGCCTTTTCAGTAATGTAGCCGAACTCGGAAACATTGCCCAGCTTAATGATAACAGGATCAAAAACATTTGAAATATCCTCATTGTTTATGACTTTCAAGTCAATCGTTTCACGTGAGGGAATATTTTTTTCCTTACGGATGTTACGTATCGCAGAGATCACTTCGGAAGCCGTTTCAAATCCCAAAAGAATGGTGTCATCATAAGCCTTTGTCTGAGGCCATTCTGAAATAATCAGCGCTTCTTCCGGGGAACGTTGTTTTATTAATTGCCAGATTTCTTCGGTCAGGAACGGCATGAACGGATGCAGCAGTTTCAGGTTGCTTTCGAGCAGTTTGATGGCGCTGTCAAAAGTCTTCCTGTCGACCGGCTGTTGATATCCCGGCTTGATCATCTCCAGAAACCACGAACAGAAATCGTCCCACACAAGCTTGTATATCGCCATCAGGGCATCTGAAATCCGATATTTTTCGAAATGATCTTCAATTTCGGCAAGGGTGCGTTGCAATTTCGCCTCAAACCACGCGATTGCTGTTTTGGATGAATCCGGCTGTATGATATCGTCGCTGATTTCCCAACCTCTGACCAATCTGAACGCGTTCCATATTTTGTTTGAGAATGACCGTCCCTGATTGCAAAGCTCTTCATCAAACATAATATCGTTTCCTGCAGAAGCGCTCAGAAGCAGCCCAACCCGTACGCCATCAGCTCCAAACTTTTCTATCAGGTCTAACGGATCGGGTGAATTTCCAAGCTGTTTTGACATTTTACGGCGCTGCTTATCACGAACCAAGCCCGTGAGATAAACATTCTTAAATGGTCTTTCACCTGTGTATTCATATCCTGCAATGATCATCCGTGCAACCCAGAAAAACAGGATATCAGGCCCGGTGACCAAGTCATTTGTCGGATAATAATATTTAAAATCCTTGTTTTCCGGTTCGAGAATTCCGCCAAAAACCGACATCGGCCACAGCCATGCAGAAAACCATGTGTCAAGTACGTCGGCATCCTGTCGAAGATCGGCTTCAGTCAGTTGTTCATTTCCAGTCTTCCTCCTCGCCTGAACCAACGCATCAGCAGGATTTTCGGCAACAACAAAGTCTTCTTTTCCGTCACCGAAATAGTACGCTGGGATTTGTTGTCCCCACCAAAGCTGTCGTGAAATATTCCAGTCACGGATATTTTCAAGCCAATGGCGGTAAGTATTTTCGAAACGTTTCGGGTGGAGTTTAATATCGTCGGATTCAAGGACCGCTTTAATTGCCGGCTTTACCAGACCGTCCATTTTAAGGAACCATTGATCCGATAAACGTGGCTCTATGACTGCTTTTGTTCTTTCGGAAGTGCCTACTTTATTGGCGTGAATTTCTGTCTTAACAAGGTCTCCGGAAGCTTCAAGTTCGCGTGAAATTTCCTCACGAACCACAAATCTATCCTTACCTTGGTAATGCAAACCAAAACTGTTTAAAGTCGCATCGTCATTAAAAATATCGATGATCTCAAGATTATGCTTTTCGCCCAGCACTTTGTCGTTCATATCGTGAGCAGGTGTCACTTTTAAACATCCTGTTCCGAACTCCATGTCGACATATTCATCTTCAATAATTGGTATCGACCGTCCTGAAATCGGCACAATTGCCCGTTTCCCTTTCAGGTGTATAAACCTTTCATCATTGGGATTGATACAGATTGCCGTATCCCCAAGGATTGTTTCAGGACGTGTCGTTGCAATGGTCAGGAAATCATTTGTGCCTTCAATCGCATACTTTACGAAATATAGTTTCCCCTGTTGTTCTTCATAGATCACTTCCTCATCAGACAGGGTTGTCTTTGCTTCAGGATCCCAATTAATCATTCGATAGCCGCGATATACCATGCCCCGGTTATATAAATCGACAAAAGTTCGTATAACGGAAGCCGACATGTCTTCATCCATTGTAAACTTCGTCCGCTGCCAGTCACAAGATGCCCCTAATTTTTTTAGCTGTTCAAGGATGACACCACCATATTTATGGGTCCAGTCCCAGGCATGGCCGAGGAATTCGTCTCTTGACAAATCGTTTTTGTTGATGCCTTCCGAACGTAGTTTTGCAACAACTTTGGCCTCAGTTGCAATAGATGCGTGATCAGTTCCGGGAACCCAGCAGGCATTGAAACCTTTGAGGCGTGCCCTTCTGATGAGAACATCCTGGATTGTATTGTTCAACATATGTCCCATGTGGAGTACACCGGTAACGTTAGGCGGCGGAATTACAATAGTATAAGGTGTCCTGTGGTCCGGTTCAGAATGGAAGTACTTATGATCCATCCAGTATTTGTACCATTTGTCTTCAATCTCTTTCGGGTCGAACTGTGCTGGGATCGTCATAATATCTGGTTTTCAGATTGTGGTCTGATTGTTGTAAAAAGGCAGCCGCAAAATTAAGTAATAAGTCGCGTATAAAAAATTCGCACCTAATATTTGCACCTTATTTAAAAGAAAGTATTTTTACACAACCAAATTTAAGAACAATGAAAAGAATTCTATTTTTTCTGACCCTTATCCTGAGTACTGCAGCCTTTGCACAATCAGGTGCCAAGATCGAATTTAAGGACAATGACACCACTGTCGACTATGGAACGGTTACGAAAGAATCCGACAGCGGCGTGAGAACCTTCGAGTTTAAAAACACAGGCGACGCCCCGCTAATCATTACAAACGTACAATCAACCTGCGGCTGTACCATCCCGACCAAACCCAAGGAGCCGATCATGCCCGGAAAAACTGGTAAGATTGATGTGAAATACAACATGAACCCAGGGCCGATCAGGAAAACAATCACAGTCGAATCAAATGCAGTAAATTATGAAGGCGGCAGGATTCCACTGAAGATCAAAGGCGAAGTGATCGTTAAGCAGGAAGTCAACCTGCTGGAAAAGAAGAAGTCAATATTGAGTCAATAAAAAGAAGCCCCTATCGAGGGGCTTCTTTTTATTATAGGATACTTTTCAATCTGAAATTAAAATTCATAATTTTATTAGCCCTCTCGATCTGGACTTCTATTTCGCGACCTTCGTCGGATTTAAAGAGGGTATTGATTTCTTCAAGCGTATAATGATAGCTGCTTCGGTTGTTGATAGCAATTAGCCTGTCGCCTTTTAAGAGTCCGCACAAATCAGCAGGCGAATCCTTCCGCACTTCTGAAATTGCATATATCGGCTTCAATTGAAATTTATAAGTAAATCTGTTTGGCATTTTATCGCCGTTGGAATCAAAACTTGCAACAATCCGTGCCGGTTTCATCTCCACGGTTTCCTTCACCCAGTCCAAGCCTTCATGATGAACTTCCATCCCGCTCATATTATAGCTGAAAGGGAGATTGAAATTGCTGTTCTTACGGAGATACATCTTATGGTTCCGGTAATCGAAGACCACATTGAATCTTTTCATTATTTCACCTCCGAGGGAGCCGATCCGACCTTTCACCATAGTCAAGCCGTTGATCGAAACAGAATCTGGAAAAGATGCGATGGGATTTTTTAAGGAATAAGAATTCAAAATCAGTTCCCGAAGCCTTGCGCGCTTTCCATGTATTTCCCCGCTGAAACCCCGTCCAAGAAAATCGTCGATCTGGTTCTCAGGTACTGTAATTTGTGCATCCCGTTCTGTAAAAAGCCAGACAGAATCACTGCTTCCGGTATCAACCAGCAGTTTCGCCACAAATCGGGGTTCGCTTATTGACAATAAGGCCGTTGCATACGGTTTATGACCTTCAATAGTAATATCGATCGGCGTGAATTTACTTTTTATCTTGTCGTGTTGCGATGCCATCTCTTTGTAAACGATTATCTTCTCACGTTCATAATTGATCTCCACTATATGGTTTCTGAAAAAATTGTATCCTATGATGCCATTCACAGGAATACCAATATTTGAAGAAAAATTGAAGTCTTCATTCAAAACCATGTAAATATCATGAGCCTTGTCAGTAAGGCCGCGAATCTTCAAAACATTATTCACCGTTTTTAATGCCTCAACCGATTCTTCAGTTCCCATGCCCTGAAGTTTTATCTTTTCTGCCATCAGGAAACTTACTTCTGTGACGTCATCCAAACTGAAAAGAATGGTTTCATCGACCCCGGTATCCAGGAGGAATGTCAGCTCAACGCCATTGACTTCTATCGGAATAAAGATGAGATTGTTAATCAGGCGGAAAGGAATTACCACCTTATCTTTGCTTTTCTTGTCAAAATCAAATCCCTGTGCCGCCATATTCGATACATAAATCAAAAGCAGCGCAATGAAAGTTTTCATTAGGAAATTTTTATAAAAATAATAAAAAAATAATAGTCCGACACCGACTGAAAGTCACGGGGTTTAAAAAAAAACCGCAAATTTGCACATCAAATAACAAACTATGCCACAAGTTTCACAAAAAGGACGGCAAATGCCGGAATCACCCATCAGGAAGCTGGTTCCTTATGCAGATATTGCCAAGAAAAAAGGCCACAAGGTATACCACCTCAATATCGGGCAGCCTGACATTCGTACACCTGAAGTTGCGATGAACGCGATAAAACATCACGATCTAAAAATACTCGAATACAGTCATTCAGCGGGTTTTGAAAGTTATCGGTCAAAACTTTCGCAGTATTATAAGAACCACGGACTTCCGATAGATGTTGCCGATATAATCATTACAACCGGCGGTTCCGAGGCATTGCTTTTTGCCATGGGAAGTACCATGGACGCGGGCGATGAAATCATTATTCCGGAACCATTTTATGCCAACTACAACGGTTTTTCGGTTGCTTCTGGTGTCAAAGTAGTTCCCGTTATTTCAGGTATCGAAACCGGATTTGCACTTCCTCCGATTTCTGCATTTGAAAATCTCATAACCCCGAAAACAAAAGCGATTTTAATCTGCAACCCCGGAAATCCGACCGGTTACCTTTATTCTAAAGAAGAAATTTTACAGCTTGCGGAAATTGTAAAGAAGCATGATCTTTTCCTTATTGCCGACGAGGTTTACAGGGAGTTCACTTATGATGGTGATGTCCATTTTTCTGTGATGAATGTACCCGGGCTCGAACAACATGCTATCATGATCGATTCAGTATCGAAACGCTACAGCATGTGTGGCGCAAGAATTGGCTGCATTGTTTCCAAAAATCACGAAGTAATGGCAACTGCTATGAAATTTGCCCAAGCTAGGCTCAGTCCGCCAACGTTTGCACAAATTGCAAGCGAAGCAGCGCTAGACACTCCTCCGAGCTATTTCGATGAAGTTATTACCGAATACCGCGGCCGCCGTGACACACTTATTGAAGAATTGAATAAAATTCCTGGTGTCAGGGTAGCCAAGCCTAAAGGTGCTTTTTATTGCATCGCTGAACTTCCTGTTGATAACGCCGACGATTTTGCTCAATGGCTCCTTGAATCGTATGATTTCAATGGTGAAACTGTGATGATTGCTCCTGCCGCCGGCTTCTATTCCACGCCCGGTGTCGGAACCCGGGAAGTTCGTATCGCGTACGTTTTGAACAAACATGACCTGATCCAATCCGTCAGGATTTTGGGAGAAGCGCTTAAGGTTTATAATTCGCGATAATTCCCAGGAGCTTTCTCCCGCTTTCCACTGCAATCTTTTCCAGCATAAAGAATGCTGTAAAAGGATTTCCGTTTCAATCGGGGCTAGGCATTTCAGTAAATAAAAAAAGGCTTCCTCACGGAAGCCTTTTTTTATTGAATCAACATTATCGTTTTAATGAGAAATGCGCTTTAAATTCCTTAGCTACGCCTTGTTCAGAGTATTGAACGGTAAACCAGTAATCGGTTGAGGGCAGCGGCTGTCCGTTGAAGGTGCCGTCCCATCCATTGCCTGTCGAACTGATTTG
>DASWML010000009.1:0-29960 GCA_036399795.1 Flavobacterium sp. | reverse complement strand
CCCAGTGTGTTAAGATATTTGCAGCAAAAGCTGCAGTCCAAAGTCATAAGACTAGTCTAAAGAACCTTCTTTGGGCCCTGACTTGTAACTTTCGACTTAAAACCTAAGGTGGTTATTGCGGCGGGGCTCACCTCTTCCCATGCCGAACAGAGAAGTTAAGCCCGCCTGCGCAGATGGTACTGCAATTTGTGGGAGAGTATGTCGTCGCCTTTCTTTGGAAAACCCTTCATGAAAATGAAGGGTTTTTTGTTTTATCGTTTGATGGTTTTAGCCTATAATGTTAGTCCGGAAGCCGCGTGAGCGATGGCAGTGGAAAGCCCGGAGTGTAGCGAGGACTTGCAACGGACAGCGCGGCCCGAGCCTGTAGCAAGTTCAGGTGCCATAAAAATTAACCGGCGAGGGAAACGCCCTAACCATTTTTCTCCCTGCAATATTCACACACCTGATTCATCACGCACTCGGAGTGCTTCGGATTTGACGGTCGGCAAATTTCCCTGCCTAAGTGCGACAATGCCATGCCGGCTTCTGTCCACATTTTCTGCGGAAGCGCTTCCATCAGTTCTTTTTCAATCTTATTGGCATCTTTTCCTCTTGCAATTCCCAACCTTGGCGCTACACGCACAACGTGAAGGTCACACATGACACCTTCGGTCTGGACACCGGCTTCGCGCATGATGACATTGGCTGATTTTCTGCCGACGCCTTTTAATGCAGTGAGCTCTTTCATGTTGAGCGGGATGTTTTTGTCATCTTGTATAGTTGCTGCGATGTCCTGCAACCAACCGATCTTGTTGCCATGAAACCTGATTTTCTCCACATAAGGAAGTAAATCTTCAGTACTTGCTTTGGCCAGTGATTTCATATCGGGAAAAGCCTGAAACAAGGCCGGAGCCAGTTTATTGATGTTGGCATCGGAATCCTGCGCGGAAAGTACGACCATTACCAAAAGCTGGTAAATGTTCTTATAGTCCAACGGATGTTGCTTGTCCTTGTATTTGGCGATCAGCGGCTTGAATGCTTCTGCCCAGTTGACTTTATCAGCGAAAAGATCCATTATTTTTTAAAATCTACAGAAAGTGAATTGACACAGTACCTTTGGCCGGTTTCTGTGGGGCCGTCATCAAAGACATGTCCTAAATGGCTTCCGCAGGTTGCACATAATATCTCGGTTCTCATCATTCCGTGGGTTGTATCTTTAATATATTCAACCTTACCGGGAATGGATTCATCAAATGACGGCCATCCGCAATGCGAATTAAATTTCGAACCGCTCTCAAATAATGGTTCTCCACACGCGCCACAACAATAAGTTCCTTCCTCAAAATGAATATTATATTTTCCTGAATGGGGAAATTCGGTTCCTTTCTGGCGCAGGATTTTGTAGCGTTCAGGCCCAAGTTCCTTTTTCCAGTCTTCTTCGGATTTTTCGATAGGGTATTTCATCTTTTAAAGTATAGCTACAATTTACAAAATTATTTTGCCGGAATAAATTTTACCGATACAGAATTTGTGCAAAACCGTTGACCTGTTGTTTCTGCCGGTCCGTCGTTAAAAACATGTCCGAGATGGCCGCCGCATTGTGCGCACATAACTTCCGTTCGTGTCATCCCGAAACTGCTGTCGTCTTTGTAGATTACGGAACCTTTAATCGCTTTGTCGAACGAAGGCCAGCCGCAGTCGGAATGAAATTTTGAATCAGAGCTGAAAAGTACATTTCCGCATGCCGCACAAACGTATTTTCCTTTTTCGAAGTTATCGACATATTCCCCGGTAAATGCCCGCTCTGTACCTTTTTCTCTAAGCACTTCATACTGTTCGGGCGTAAGCTGCTTTTTCCATTCTTCCTCTGTTTTCTTGATGGGAAATTTATCTGCGGAAGCAGTTTTGTTTTTTTGTCCGTTGCAGGCTGAAAGCGACAGCACGAACAACAGGAGGATGAGTTTTTTCATTACAATTTAATATTTAAAAATTTTAAAGTACTATTGATGACATCGTGGTTTCCGAGGATTTTCCGATGGCCAAGCCCTTTGGTGACCAACAACTGTCCTTGTTTGAGATGTTCAACGATATGATGTGCGCAATTAATCGAGACTTCCTGATCTTTTTCATCATGTACAACCAGCACCGGGATCCCGACATGCTGTGCTGCTACATACGCGGAATATTCTGCCATGGTTTGCCCCGATGTTTTTTCGAAATGCGCAGTCATAAGATTGCCGATTCCAGGCTTCAGCTTTAGCTTTGCCACAAAGTCATCTACAATATCTTTGATGATATCGCCGCTTCCGATGATGACCATTCGGTTCACTTTCAACCCTTGCCTGACAGCGTTAAGCAGCGACATCCCGCCGAGGGAATGTCCGACTGCCGCCTTAAACGGGCCAAATTCCTTTTCCAACTGCAGGATCGTGGCGATAAATTCCGGCATGAGCGTCTGCTTTCCTTCAGATTTTCCGTGTGCCGGTGCATCGAAACTGATTGTAGAATACCCTGCCTTGACAAACTCATCCGCGAATTTCACAAGTTGTGTCCCACGGCCTGACCAACCTTGAACCAGAAGTATTTTCTCATTCCCTTTGCCATATTCGTAAACCATCACGTCCCGGTTTATTTTTGGGATACGGATAGTTTTTTGTCTGCTTTTCTTATCCATTTCAAGTTTCCGCTTCGGAAGTTTGTAACGAAGTGGTGTCGTAAACAGTTTGATGGCGAAAGCTGCTGCCAGATGTGGTGAAATAAACTCTAATAACCTGCTGAATGCGGTGATATATGCTGGAATTTCTAAAGTAGGGCGACGTTTGGCAGCTTTTTTTGACATTCTGCTAATTTTCACTGCAAGTTATCATATAATCCAATTTTTCATAAATTTAGAACTATTAAAAAAACGATAAAATGCAGAACCAGACACGTGTCATCATAGAGAATGTCCAGCCACAGTTAGATTCAGGTGCTTTTTTTATTAAACGTGTTGTGGGTCAAAAAGTAATGATAACTGCAGATGTTTTTGCTGACGGACATGATGTGATTGCTTGCTCTGTCTTATACCGGCATGAACACGAAGATTCGTGGAATGAAATCCGGATGCGCCACACCGGAAATGATGAATGGACAGCCGGATTTACCGTCACAAAACAAGGCTACTACACCTATTATGTCCAAGGCTGGATTGACTACGCACTGAACTGGCAGCATGGTACGGAAAGAAAAATCCATGACGGGCAGCATGTGAAATCCGAACTGCTAGAAGGCGCTGAATATGTGAAAGCCATTATGGAATCTGCCGAACCGTCTGAAATTGAATATCTTAAAGATGTTGAGCGTATTTTTACGACTTCGTCAGAATATGAAAAGGCAATAGAAGCTGCTCTTTCAAACGAGCTTTCCGAAATTTTCACAAAATATCCGGCGCGGTTTCTTCCAAATCAATCCATAGAGCTTCGGGTTTATGTTGACCGAAAAAAAGCTCAGTTTTCGACATGGTATGAATTTTTTCCGAGATCTGCATCACAGGACGAAGGAAAACACGGAACATTTAAAGATTGCGAAAAACTTCTTCCGCGTGTTGCCGAAATGGGTTTCGACACTTTATATTTTCCGCCGATACATCCGATTGGCGAAGTCAACCGAAAGGGAAAGAACAATGCAACAACAGCTCAGCCGGGTGATGTAGGCTCACCATGGGGAATCGGTTCCCGGTATGGCGGACACAAATCAACACATCCCGAACTTGGAACTATAGACGATTTTAAATCCCTTGTCAATAAAGCCAAAGAACTTGGAATCGAAATCGCAATGGATTATGCACTTCAGGCGGCGCCCGATCATCCTTATGTGAAGGAATTTCCGCAATGGTTTCGCTGGCGTCCGGACGGAACAGTGCAATATGCCGAAAATCCTCCGAAAAAATATCAGGATATTTTGCCTGTTTATTTCGAGTCTGCCGATTGGAAGAACCTGTGGAAAGAACTTCTGGATGTAGCCTTATTCTGGATTGAGGAATGCGGGATCAATGTTTTTCGCGTCGACAATCCACACACGAAACCATTTTATTTCTGGGGTTGGCTTATCGCTGAAATCAAACAAAAGCATCCTGATGTATTGTTCCTCGCCGAAGCTTTCACGCGTCCGAAGATCATGCACGAACTCGCAAAGCAGGGATTCTCACAGTCATATACATATTTTACCTGGCGGAATACAAAACACGAACTGATAGAATATGTTACTGAGTTAACAAAGACCAATCAAAGAGAATTCTATCGTCCGAATTTTTGGCCAAATACGCCCGATATCAATCCGTATCCATTGCAAGGCGGGAATGAGGCGATTCATTTACAAAGATATTTTCTTGCTGCAACACTCAGTTCAAACACAGGAGTTTATGGTCCGGTATATGAACATATGATCTCTGCCGCGCTTCCCGGTAAAGAAGAATATATGGACTCAGAGAAGTACGAATTCGTCAAATGGGATTGGAAAAAACAAAATAAGCTCACAGCCATCATCACCAAAATCAACAACATCCGTAAAGAGCATCTTTCGCTTCAGCAAACCAATAACATTAAATTTTGCGATGCCGACAATGACCAGATCATCGCCTACTATAAATATGACGATGATTACCTTGACGAAACGCTGATGATCGTTAATCTCGATCCTTATTATATGAAGCAAGCTACCGTTCGGCTTCCTGTTGAAGATATTGGAAATCAGCCGATAAAGGTATTTGACTTAATCACGGGCAACAGCTACCTTTGGGACAAGGAGTGGAATTTTGTCGAACTTCATCCTGCCATGCCTTTCCACCTTTTCAAAATCATAAAATGATGGCAAAAGACACTCTAAAGGAAACTTTCAGCACCCCGTTTATTTTTAAAACCGATTGGCTGAACGCTTTTGATGATCACGATTTCCTAAAGGATTTTTCTGCAGATATCCTCGAAAATTATATTGTCAGGAAACGATGGTACGGAGGGAAATCCAGTACCCTGAAATATATTGAAGTTCAGGACTATTTCCGCATCGCCTCAAAAGACAATAACTACTACGGCGTTCTTCTCGAAGTGAATTATAAGGAAGCCTTTTTCCAGAATTATTTCATGCCGATCGCTTTTATGGCCAAAGAAGAGCTCGATACCGGAACTACAATCGCCGCGGTTACGTTAAATGGCGTCGATGGTTATCTTGTCGATGCGCTTCACCAGGAAGATTTCCGCCGGCTGATGTTCGAGAACATGATTCGCCAGCAGTCGTCACGCGACATCAAGGTCAAGTTTCACAAAGGCGAAAGCATGGATGAAATCGAATACAAATCATCCCGGTTCATGGGCGTGGAGCAAAGCAACACTTCGATCATCTACAACGACCGTTATGTGATGAAGATCTTCCGCCGCATCTACATCAGTACAAATCCTGACTATGAGATCAGCCGCTTCCTGACCGAAAGAATGCACTTTGAATATAGTCCCGATTACAAAGGAAGCATCAACGTAAACCTCGGCGAGGAAGACATCACGCTCGCATTAATGCAGGAACTCGTTCCCAATCAAGGTGATGCATGGCAGTTTATGCTCGAGGAATGCGATCGCATATTTGACAGCCTTCAGCTTAAAAAGATCAAGATCAGCAAACTACCCGATATTGATTTGTTCGAAAGGCTGCGCATTAACAACGTTCCGCACGAAATTATCGATTGGGCCGGACTCAGTATTTTCCTTCGGATACAAACCCTCGCACGACGTACTGCCGAAATGCACATCGCACTCGGGAGCGACATCTACGAAACCGCATTCACACCAACAACATACAACGGAGATTATACTGTTTGGCTCAAAAACCGGCTCACGTACCAGTTCCAGAACCGGCTGAATATCCTGGAGAACAACCTTCACAAATTGGACGGGCTCGCGCTTCAGCTTGCAAACCAATTCCTCGATAACAAGAAGGAAATCCGCAAGATATTCCTCAATTTCGACTGGACAAAAATGAAAAGCGAACGCATCCGCATCCATGGAGATTACCATTTGGGGCAAGTTCTCGTTAATGGGGAAGACTTCTGGCTGCTGGATTTTGAAGGCGAACCTGAAAGCACCATCCGCGACCGAAAAGTGAAACAGCCGCCGCTAAAGGATGTCGCCGGGATGTTCCGTTCTTTCCATTATGCGATCTACGCGACGCTTTTCAACAATAAAGACAAATATCCATTTGAACAGGAGGAATTGTTCCAGGCTGGAGAGATCCTTTTTAAATATTTTGTTGGAGTTTTCATAAAAACATACACCGATGTGGCCCAGGAAGGAAACCTGAACATTGGCTATCGCAAAGAAATAGATTTCCTGCTGCGTTACTGCATTCTCGAAAAGGCGGTGTACGAACTCGGCTATGAACTCAATTCGCGTCCGCGGTGGGCCGTGATTCCGCTTACCGGCATTGCAAGCATTATGGAATTCAATAAAACCTGATATTGCAAAGGCATCACATATTTTCTGGAGCTGTTTCCCGCTTTACACTGCAATCTTTTGCTCCGGCTGCGCCTTCGCAAAAGGATTTCCGCTGCAATCGGGGCTAGGCCCGCTAACACGACATCATTATTATGCATGAACTAAAAGATGCGAAGACAAATCCACTGAAAAAAGTCCTCGGCCTCGCATTCGGCCTTGCCGTCATTACCGGAAGCACGATCGGCGTTGGCATTCTCCGCACACCGGGAAGCATTGCTTCATTGCTGCCAAACGCCACGCTCATTATCTCGTGCTGGATCGCCATCGGGATTTACATTGCCCTTTCCGCCAGTTCCTATGCCGAACTCACAACGATGATGCCCAAAGCTGGCGGCGCTTACAACTACATCAAGCGCGCTTTCGGGAATTATGCCGGATTTGTCACCGGCTGGTTTGATTTTCTGTGCAATGCGATAGCCCCGGCTTATTTTTGCATTGTGTTAAGTGAATATTCTGCGATGGTATTTCCAACAGTAAGAAACAGCCAATCGGTAGTAGCGCTCGGTTTTCTCACCATATTTACGCTGCTGAATTTACCCGGGGTGAAAAGCGGCAGTGCGATACAAAAATTCACAAGTGCATTAAAGATCATTCTTTTTATCATACTCATCGCCGGATGTTTCCTTTATAATCCTTCCCGCGAAAAACAGGTAATTTCCGACCAATTGATTTCCGGAGGAATCTGGATCGGACTCTTCAAATCGCTCCAGCTCATCATGGGAACTTACGACGGCTGGATGTCGGTCTCATTTTTTGCCGAGGAAGACCATGATCCGGCACGAAACATCCCGCGTTCCTATTTATTTGGAGCCGTATCAATTGCGATTTTATACATACTGATCAATGCCGCTATTCTTTATGTTCTGCCGGTAGAAGCCATCGCAAAATCGCCGCTGGCCGCTTCCGATGCCGCGGCGGTCGCTTTTGGGAAATGGAGCGGGACTTTAATGACCGCAGTCGCTATTTTTTCGCTTGTCAGCATCCTGAATGCCTATATGATGATTCCGTCGCGAATCCTGTTCGGTCTTGGTCGTGATGGGTTTTTCTTCCGCGCAAGCACTGTGGTCAACAAAGGCGGAACTCCATATTACGCATTGCTTATTTGCTATGTTTTTGCTTTTATCCTGATTTTGATCAGTTCGTTTGAGCAGCTTTTCGGCCTTGCCGTTGTAATGATGACCTTCGTAACCGGTTTTGCATTTGCTTCCCTGATCTGGCTTCGTTACAAAGAACCCGATATGCCACGGCCATACAAGGCATTTGGTTATCCGTTCACGACCTGGCTGGCCTTATTGGTCACGATTTTATTGTTCATCGGCTTCGCCATCAGTGATGTCCTTAGTTTTGCCATTGTGGCCATACTGGTCATAATCTCTTTTATTGTTTATAAATTGTTTTTACGAAACCGGCATACAGCCGAAATTTGAATCTATGGGCAAAGTTATCCCGCATTCTCTTTTTACCGATCTTGATATAGACCTTTTTAAAGCCGGTAAACACTTTCGTCTTCATGAAAAACTTGGCGCGCACCTCACAGAGGTCAACGGGCAAAAAGGCGTGTATTTCGCAGTCTGGGCGCCGTCAGCAAAAGCGGTTTCCGTAACGGGCGACTTCAATTATTGGAACGATCAGGAACATTCGCTACAGGTGCGTTGGGACGGTTCAGGAATCTGGGAAGGTTTTATTCCGGAGGTGGAAACAGCAGCGGCGTATAAATATAAAATCTGGTCGAACAACGACGGCATTGTCACCGAAAAAGCCGATCCATTTGCATTTTATTGTGAAAAACCACCGCATACCGCATCAGTTGTATGGGATCTGGATTATAAATGGAAAGACGCGGGCTGGATGAATTCACGTAAGGAAATTAACCGGCTTGACAAACCAATTTCCGTTTATGAAGTTCATCTCGGATCATGGAAAAGGCATGATGGCAATACCTTTTTCAGCTACCTGGAATATGCCAACGCGCTTGTTGCCTACATAAAAGAAACCGGCTTCACCCATGTCGAATTTATGCCCATAATGGAGTACCCTTACGATCCGTCGTGGGGTTATCAGCTCGTAGGTTATTTTGCCCCAACCTCCCGATTCGGTCATCCGCAGGATTTTATGCATCTTGTAGACCGGCTTCATCAGGAAGGAATTGGCGTGATCCTCGATTGGGTACCGTCGCATTTTCCAAGTGACGCGCATGGCCTCGGTTTTTTTGACGGATCGCACCTGTATGAACATCCCGATATCCGAAAAGGCTATCATCCCGACTGGAAAAGCCTTGTCTTCAATTACGGACGCAATGAAGTGCGTTCCTTCCTGATCAGCAACGCGATTTTCTGGTTGCAGCATTATCATATTGACGGACTTCGTGTAGACGCGGTCGCTTCCATGTTATATCTTGATTATTCCAGAAAAGACGGTGAATGGGAACCGAACATTTTTGGCGGACGTGAAAACCTCGATACGATCAGTTTTCTTAAAGATTTTAATGAGGCTGTATATGCTAACTTTAATGGTGTTCAAACAATTGCAGAAGAAAGTACGTCATTCCCGATGGTGTCACGGCCAACGTATATTGGCGGGCTGGGCTTCGGGATGAAATGGATGATGGGATGGATGCATGATACTTTGCATTATTTCAAAAAAGATCCTGTTTACAGAAAACACCACCAGAACGATATTACATTTTCTATGACGTATGCGTTCACTGAAAACTTCATGCTTCCGCTGTCTCACGACGAAGTTGTTTACGGAAAACATTCCATCTTAGGAAGAATGCCGGGCGATGAATGGCAGCGTTTCGCAAATCTCCGGCTGCTGTACGGGTATATGTTTACACATCCGGGGGCAAAATTATTGTTTCAGGGCTCGGAATTCGGCCAAATGGAAGAATGGGGCTTTGAACGCAGCCTTGATTGGCATTTGCTGGAAAACGAATACCACAGAGGAGTTAAAAACACAATTTCTGATTTGAACGCGTTATACCGGAATCAGCCGGGGCTTTATGAAAAGCAATTCACAGCAGAAGGTTTTGAGTGGATCAATTATGCCGATCATGAAAATGCCGTCGTGGCTTTTGTGCGAAAAGGAAATAATCCGTCAGATGACGTTTTGGTCATTTGTAATTTTACGCCGGTTGTGAGGGAACATTATCGGATTGGCGTTCCGTACGCAGGAATTCTCGTTGAGATTTTCAACAGCGATAGTAATGAATATGGCGGAAGCGGCGTAAAGAACAACGCTGTTTCAACCGAGTCGGTTCCATGGAACGGAAGACAGTTTTCAATTTCGCTCACTCTGCCGCCATTGGCTGTGACGGTATTGAAATACACATAAATTACGACAACGTTTTCGTAGAAAATCCCTTATTTCATTGATGGCTCAAATCAGTTTTCGTAAGTTTGGCAAGCCCCGACTTATAAAACTCCTTCAATGATAATAAATACAGAACTCGAATATAAAGGCGATTTATTTCCGTCCCCGATTACAGAATATAAAAAAGAAACCGATTCCGTTTATTTTTATACAGAGAACAGCGTCATCCTGAAGTTAACGGTGCTTCGCGACAGCCTGATCCGCTTCAGGTATACAACCAAAGGTTACTTCAGCAATGATTTTTCGTATGCGATCGACAAAAACCAGTCGCATGGCTATAACTTCCTCGAAGTAAAAGAAGAAAACGAAGCTTACCTTGTCCGCACCAGCAAAGTCATTTGCAAAATCGACAAGCAAGACATGCGCATTTTCCTGTTTGATATTGAAGGGAACAGCATTCTTGAAGATGAGCTTGGTTTTCATTGGGAAGAAAGTTATCATTTTGGCGGGAACATCGTCAAGATGAGCAAAACCTGCAAAGATGGTGAGAGTTTCTACGGATTGGGAGATAAGGCTTCACACCTGAACCTCAAAGGAAAGCGACTTGAAAACTGGGCAACCGACCAATATGCTTTCCATAAGGATCAGGAACCGCTGTATAAAGTTGTCCCGTTTTATATCGGACTTCAGAATAAAAGCGCCTACGGAATTTTCTTTGACAATACTTTCCGGACATTTTTCGACTTCGGGCATGAGCGGCGCAACGTCACGAGTTTTTGGGCGGAAGGCGGAGAAATGAACTACTACTTTATCTACGGTCCGCAGATGCAGGACGTTGTTACAACTTACACGCATTTGACCGGCAAACCCGAAATGCCGCCGTTGTGGGCTTTGGGTTATCACCAATGCAAATGGAGTTATTACCCGGAGAGCAAGGTGCGCGAAATTACAGCGAAATTCCGCGAATTGCAGATTCCGTGTGACGCGATTTATCTTGACATAGATTACATGGAAGGCTTTCGGTGTTTCACCTGGAACAAGGAATACTTTCCCGATCCCAAACAAATGGTCGGCGACCTGGCGAAAGACGGATTCAAAACCGTTGTCATCATCGATCCCGGAATCAAGATCGACCGGAATTACCCGGTTTATAATGAAGCCATTGCCAATGATTACTTCTGCAAACGCGCCGACGGTCCGTATATGAAAGGAAAAGTCTGGCCCGGTGAATGCAATTTTCCTGATTACACGAATCCTGCTGTCCGTGAATGGTGGGCGGGATTGTTCAAGGAATTGATCGGTGAAATAGGAGTTAAAGGCGTGTGGAACGATATGAACGAACCCGCAGTGATGGAAGTTCCGGGAAAAACTTTTCCAATGGATGTACGCCATGATTATGACGGAAATCCATGCAGCCACCGAAAGGCGCACAACATTTATGGCACCCAGATGGCGCGCGCCACCTATGAAGGCGTGAAACGTTTTGCATATCCGAAGCGACCGTTTATCATAACAAGATCGGCCTACTCAGGAGCGCAGCGTTATACTTCTTCGTGGACAGGTGATAACGTTGCGTCATGGGAACATCTATGGATTGCAAACATACAGATGCAACGCATGTCGATTTCAGGAATGGGCTTTACAGGTTCTGATATAGGCGGATTTGCAGAGCAGCCGTCTGGTGAATTGTACGCACGATGGATTCAGCTAGGCGTGTTCCATCCGTTTTGCCGTACGCATTCTTCGGGCGATCATGGCGAGCAGGAACCATGGTCGTTTGATGAGGAAGTGATCAGTATCACAAGAAAGTTCGTATCCCTTCGCTATCAGTTGCTGCCATATCTCTACACGATGTTCTGGCAGTATGTCAATCAGGGAATCCCGATGCTGAAGCCGCTGGTTTATTACGATCAGGAAGACACGCAGACGCATTATCGTACTGACGAATTCATTTACGGAAACCAGATGCTTGTGTGTCCGATCCTTGAGCCAAACGCCGTAGGCCGACGAATGTATATTCCAAACGGCAACTGGTACAACTACTGGACAGGCGAAATTTCCGAAGGCGGAAAAGAAATTTGGGTCGCTACCGATTATGACCAGATCCCGCTGTTTATCAAGGAAGGTGCGGTCATTCCGAAGTATCCGGTACAACAATATGTAGGCGAACTGGATTTTGACATCATCACCCTTGAGGTCTATTATAAGACAGGAAAGGAAAAATCGCTTCTCTATGAAGACGCGCAGGATGGTTACGATTATAATAAAGGACGCTTCAGCCTGTCGACCTTCAGCCTGAACGGAAAAGAAAACCAACTGATTATCCAGCAGCACAAGGAAGGAAAGTTCAATACGCCTTATACAAAGTTCCGGCTGGTGTTCGTCGGACTTCCTTTTGAAATTAAAGAAGTCCAGCTCGACAATGAAAATATTGATTTCAGCGAGATTCTTTCCGGCGGAAATACGCTGATCGTCAATAAAGATTTTGATGAGCTCCACATCAGCGGATAATCAGTTTATTCCTGTTATTGTACTAAAACTTTGCTAAAAACCGCAGCGCTGAAACATTCACTTTTTCTGTTTTGTAACTTTATGTAAACCACTAAAAGTTGCTATTATGAAAAATGATAACATGCACGACATGCCCGACAGCCACAGCATCCCGATGACCTCGGTATCCAGTGGAAAAACGCGTCAGGTAAAACCCGATGTTCATTATTACACAGATCAGATCGCCAATCTCATTTTTCTTGGGGACAGAAATTCAGGAAGATGGTCACTTGTTGATGCGGGAATGCCTAATTCTGCCCACAACATTGTTTCAGAAGCCGAAGAACTTTTCGGAAAAGGGACAAAGCCTCAGGCAATACTGCTTACACACGGCCATTTCGACCATGTCGGGAGTCTGATAGACCTGCTGGAGTTGTGGAAAGATGTTCCTGTTTACGCACACCAACTTGAATTTCCGTTCCTGACCGGACAGTTGGATTATCCTGAACCTGACACTTCAGTTGAAGGCGGCATGCTCGCCAAGATTTCAAAACTCTATCCACACAAAGCCATAAATATCACTCCGGTGCTTCAGCCATTGCATGAAAATGGGACTGTTCCCGGATTTCCTGATTGGAAATGGCTCCATACGCCGGGACATGCACCCGGGCATGTTTCCTTCTTCCGCGAAAGCGACCGCATGCTTATTGCGGGCGATGCGTTTGTAACTGTTCGCCAGGATTCGTTCTACAAAGTACTTGTCCAGCAGGAGGAAGTAAACGGACCGCCACGATATCTTACGACCAACTGGCCGGCGGCGAAAGCATCTGTACTTAAATTGCATGCACTCCATCCGGAAAGCGTAGTTACAGGCCACGGAACGCACATGGAAGGCGAACGTTTGCGCGAAGGCCTGGATAAACTTGTACGGGAGTGGGATGATATTGCACTGCCTGACCATGGTAAATTCGTCGATGGGAATGACTAAAGCATTATATATTTTAAATATCCGCTGAAAGCAATTCATTGTATTTATATAAAAGTGGGCGAACAGTATTTTGTATTTTTATACTTGTTAAATTTGTACACTATGAAAAAACACATAATACTTCCGGCAATTTTAGGCTGCATGATTTTATCATGTACTACGAAAAATCCGTTTACAGGTAAAAACAACCTGAATTTCGTTACCAATGAGCAATTGTTTCCGTCATCATTCCAACAGTACAACCAATTTCTTTCCGAGAATAAAGTGATTACGGGTACTGCTGATGCCAGGCGCGTAGAAACTGTCGGTGTCAAGATAAAAAATGCTGCCGAAAAGTATTTGAATTCCCTTGGCTACAGCGATTATCTCAATGGATACAAATGGGAATATAAACTTGTTGATGATAAAGCAGTGAATGCCTGGTGCATGCCCGGAGGAAAGATCGTAGTATATACGGGGATTTTGCCGATAACACAAAATGAGGCCGGACTCGCAACAGTTATGGGACATGAAGTTGCCCACGCGCTTGCAAACCATGGCGCACAGCGGATGAGCGCATCCCAGCTTCAGGCGTTGGGCGCTGCCGGAGTTGCTGTTGCAACCGGTAACCAAAGTGCCGAAAAGCAACAAATGTGGCAGCAATATTATGGAATTGGATCGCAGGTTGGCGTCATGCTTCCGTTTAGCCGTAATCACGAAAGTGAGGCAGACATGATCGGGCTCACGTTAATGGCCATTGCCGGATACAATCCCGACAATGCAGTTACCTTCTGGCAACGGATGTCGGCAAAAGCAGGCGGCGCCGCGCCTCCGGAAATTTTAAGTACGCACCCGTCAGATGCTACGCGTATTTCTAAAATAAAGAGCCTGATCCCGAAAGCCAAGGCCGAAGCCAAGAAGTTCGGTGTTGTCTATTAGTAAAATAAAATATTATCTTCGAAGCTGCTCCGGCAGCTTTTTTTATTTAAACGATATTTTATGGCAGATTTACCAAAAGGCAGTAAAAAGTTAACAAACGCATGGGCCTTTTATGATTGGGCGAATTCAGTATATAGTCTGGTGATTGCATCGGCGGTATTTCCTATTTTTTATGATGCTTTATTTACGGGAAGGGATTCTTACATCCATGTCTTTGGCGCAAGCCTTAAGAATTCGGCGCTGATAAGTTTTGTTACAGCGGCAGCTTTTCTTGTTGTAGCTTTTATGTCTCCGCTTTTATCGGGAATTGCTGATTATGTCGGGAACAAAAAGGCATTTATGCGGTTTTTTTGTTATCTGGGCGCAATTTCCTGTATCGGCCTTTATTGGTTCGAGCTTGAGAATATCTATATCGGGATCATATTTTATTTTTTCGGGCTTATAGGATTTTGGTCCAGCCTGGTTTTTTACAACTCTTACCTTCCGGATATCGCTTTTCCTGAGCAGCAGGATGCAATCAGCGCCCGAGGATACTCACTCGGATATATAGGCAGCGTTATCTTGCTGATCTTCAACCTGGCAATGATCATGATGCCGGAGACTTTCGGTATTTCAGGAACAAAAGGCGAGGCGGCGATGAAAGCAATGCGTTATTCATTTATAATGGTAGGCGTATGGTGGATTCTTTTCAGCCAGTATACTTATTATTATCTTCCGAAAGGCAACCGGAATTCAGGTAAAATGAGCGGCGCCGTCCTGTTCAACGGATTTCGTGAACTAAAAAAAGTTTGGCGGATGCTTGCAGAAAATCTTCCCTTGAAACGTTACCTCTCCGGTTTTTTTGTTTACAGCATGGCAGTACAAACCGTCATGCTTGTCGCTACTTATTTTGGGGCGCAGGAAATTCAATGGTCCAGCGAAAGTGAAAGTACTACCGGGCTGATCATCTGCATCCTGCTGATCCAACTCGTTGCTGTAGCTGGTGCATTCCTCACGTCAAGGGCTTCAAAAAAGTTTGGAAACCTTCCCGTGCTTATTGCGATCAACTGCTTTTGGGTAATTCTGTGTTCGGGTGCTTATTTTATCACACAACCTACAGAATTTTATATTATGGCTGCGCTTGTCGGACTCGTAATGGGTGGGATTCAGTCGCTTTCCCGGTCAACATACTCAAAGCTTCTTCCGGAAACAAATGACACCGCTTCATTTTTTAGTTTCTTCGATGTTTCGGAAAAGATTGGAATCGTCATTGGAATGCTCATCTATGGCCTGATTGACCAGATCACCGGAAGCCCGCGCTCGGCAATTGTTTTTCTCGCCGTTTTCTTCATAACAGGCGTAATACTGCTGCTCCGGGTTCCAAAGAATGAAAAGCTGCTTCCACAACCGGCCAGCCAACTTTAACGGAGCCATTTTTTGAACATAGGTTAAATTCTTTATATTTGGATAAAATTTATTTTAATGAGAAAGATTAAGTTCCTTACCAAACTGTTTTTTCTGGGCTTGTTGCTCAATATCACTTCCTGTTCCGACAATGAGCCGATCGATCCGTCGATTGTCATCAATCCGCAACCGGATCCCGAGTGTATGCAACCGGCGTCACTGCAGGCGAGCGACTTTATTGACGATACGATGGTAAACGTAAGCTGGGAAGCCGGAGGAAACGAAACAGCATGGGAAGTGCAGTATGGCGTGGGCGGGTTTTCACCCGGAAGCGGAACAACAGTCTTATCAGATGATACTAATGTGACCATTGCGAGCCTGAATTCAGGTTCAAATTATAATTTTTACGTCCGCGCTATTTGCGGGCCGAATTCTTTCAGCGATTGGACCGGGCCAGTTTCGGTAAATTCCTCGAATGAAGACTGCCCGAATCCTGGAGCCGTAACTGCCGTTCGCACAGCCACGGTAAATACTACTGTTGACGTGACATGGACCGCAGGCGGAACTGAAGGCGCCTGGGAAATTCAATATGGCGCGCAAGGATTTTCAATCGGTGACGGAACGATAGTCCCGGCAACAACAACAGTAAAGCAGGTTGCGGGGATTGCCGCGACAGGCACATTTGATTTTTACGTTCGGGCAATCTGTTCTTCTACCGATACCAGCAGTTGGGTAGGTCCGATCACAGTATCGCCAGCCGGTACAACTCCAACAGGATTTACTTATATGAATGCCAACATTGACGGCGTCCAGCATAATAATATGAAACCCATGCTTTATCCGGTCAGTGGCGCAATGGCTGCACTGACTTCCTTCTCTGGAGAAACGGAAGAGCCGGAACTGGCGCTGCGGATTCAGGGAAATACAGATGCATTAAATCCCGGAAGTTCAAATTTTGCCGAGATAACCCTGATCCTTCACAAAGATTATTGGACTCCTGGAACTTATACGCTCATCTCCACGGATGATCAGGTCACCTGGCCGGCTGCAACCGTTAACCTGATTATGGTTAATGCTACAAACTCATGGACAGTGTACGAGAACGAGCTTCCGGGTACAATCACCGTGACCGAGTTCGATACGGTCAACAAACGTATCAAAGGAACTTTTACCTTTACTTATGAATTGTCTGATGAAGGCGACGTAACCGGGCCTTTCACCGTAACCGGAAATTTTGATTTCCCGGTCGACCCCGATGCCTTCGAATAACAGTTCTTCAATATTAAAATCCGCTTCTGGCGGATTTTTTAATGGCACAGCCTTTGTCGTTTTCCAGTTTGCAACGAATTAATTTGTCGTACATCGATTTTAAATTATTTTGTTGCAGTGTTATACTACATTTGTTTCCTATTTACAAATTCTTAATGTCATATTGACGTATTTTCACACATGTCAAACCACAACATATTATCTTTTGACAACTTGTCACTGCAGGAGTTCGATTCCGATGCAGAATTAATTCCACTCTTAACCCCGGAAGACGAAGCAGAGATGAACAATGAGGAACTTCCTCCGTCGTTGCCGATCCTGCCGCTCAGAAATACGGTCCTTTTCCCTGGTGTCGTGATTCCGATTTCAGCCGGACGCGATAAATCCATCAAACTTATAAATGATGCCAATGCAGGGAATAAAATCATTGGTGTTGTTGCACAAAAGAATGAAGGCGATGAAGATCCTACAAAGAACGATATCCACAAAGTAGGAACCGTGGCAAGAATCCTTCGGGTGCTTAAAATGCCCGATGGAAATATCACCGTGATCCTTCAGGGAAAAAAGCGCTTTGAAATTGACGCTGTGATTTCCGAAAAGCCATACATCCAGGCAAACGTCAAAGAAGTCGCCGAAAAAAGGCCAGGGCGACATGACACTGAATTCCTCGCAATTATCGATTCCATTAAAGAACTGGCAATCCAGATCATAAAGGAAAGTCCGAATATCCCAACCGAAGCAACTTTCGCCATACGCAACATCGAAAGCCAATCATTCCTGATCAATTTTGTCTCTTCAAACATGAACCTTTCTGTGAAGGAGAAGCAGGATTTGCTTGTGATGAATGCCCTAAAGGAACGTGCGCTTGAAACGCTGAAATTCATGAATATCGAGTTGCAGAAACTCGAACTGAAGAATGATATCCAGTCGAAAGTGCGTTTTGACCTTGATCAGCAGCAGCGGGAATATTTCCTTCACCAGCAGATGAAGACCATTCAGGAAGAACTTGGAGGTGCTTCCCACGATGAGGAAATGGAGGAAATGCGCAAAAAGGCCAAGTCCAAGAAATGGGACGAAAAAACGGCAAAGCAATTTGAAAAAGAACTTGCCAAAATGCAGCGCATGAATCCGCAGGCACCCGATTTCGGAACTCAGCGAAATTACCTTGAACTGTTGCTTGACTTACCTTGGTCTGAATATTCAAAAGATAATTTTGACCTGAAGCGTGCGCAGAAAATACTTGACCGTGACCACTTTGGCCTTGAGGATGTAAAGAAAAGGATGATTGAGCATCTCGCGGTGCTGAAGCTTCGTGCCGATATGAAATCCCCGATCATTTGCCTGACCGGACCTCCGGGAGTCGGTAAAACATCAATCGGAAAATCGGTCGCGGAAGCATTGGGCAGGGAATATGTCCGGATTTCTCTTGGCGGACTCCGTGATGAAGCTGAAATACGCGGACACAGGAAAACTTATATAGGTGCAATGCCCGGACGTATTATTCAAAGCCTTAAAAAAGCAGGAACATCAAATCCTGTATTCGTGCTTGATGAAATTGACAAACTTTCTGTAAGCAACCAGGGCGATCCGTCATCGGCATTGCTGGAAGTACTCGATCCGGAACAAAATCGTGATTTTTATGATAATTTCCTTGAAATGGGATTCGATCTTTCCAAGGTGATGTTCATCGCGACATCAAACAATATGGGGACTATCCAGCCCGCGCTTAAAGACCGGATGGAAGTGATCCGCATGTCGGGTTATACAGTAGAGGAGAAAGTAGAAATCGCAAGACAGCACCTTTATCCGAAACAACTCAAGGAACACGGACTGACACCTAAACAGCTTACGATCACAAAAAAGCAACTTGAAAAAGTCATTGAAGGTTATACCCGCGAATCCGGTGTGCGCGGACTGGAAGCCAAGCTTGCGCAGCTCATCAGGAGCGCGGCCCGGGCCATTGCCATGGAAGAGGAATACAATAGCAAAGTTACCGACGAAGATATTGTAAAAGCTCTTGGCGTGCCGCGTATGGAGCGCGATAAATATGAAAGTAATGATGTTGCCGGCGTGGTCACGGGACTTGCCTGGACAACTGTAGGTGGCGATATTCTTTTCATCGAATCTCTGATATCAAAAGGGAAAGGAAGCATGACACTTACCGGAAACCTTGGTGCCGTGATGAAGGAATCGGCAACCATCGCCATGGAATACATAAAGGCCAATGCCGAACTTGTGGGGGTTGATCCCGAATTGCTTCCGAAATACAACATTCACATCCATATCCCTGAAGGTGCAACGCCGAAAGACGGACCGAGCGCCGGAATTGCCATGCTGACCTCGCTTGTTTCTCTTCTTACACAGCGGAAGGTGAAGAAGCATATGGCCATGACAGGCGAAATTACGCTACGGGGAAAAGTACTTCCAGTAGGCGGAATCAAAGAAAAAATCCTTGCTGCAAAACGTGCCGGAATTACTGAAATCATCATGTGCCGTGAAAACAAGCGGGATATTGATGAGATAAAAGGGGAATATCTCGCAGGATTGACTTTCCACTATGTTACGGAAATGAGCGAAGTAATAAAATATGCGCTCACCGATCAAAAGGTGAAGAATGCCAAAGTTTTATAATTTGAAATTAACAATAGAAAGCCGGTATTGAGCCCGGCTTTTTTTATTTCCGGGGTGATGAAACTTTGATTTCAGAATTGGTCTGCACCCAAAAAAATAATATCTTCGCATTTGATAAACAGCAACGTTGCCCATGCTTAAAAAAATCATCCTTCTCGCTCTGATCTTGACGGGCAGCGTATCTTACAGCCAGATCGGGGGGAAGTACATTTACCAGTTCCTGAATCTGGTAACATCACCCAGACAGGCTGCGCTCGGAGGCAAAACGCTTACTATTTTCGATGAAGATGTGAATCAGGGACATTTCAATCCCGCGACCATCAACCCCGAAATGGACAACCACTTATCGCTCAACTACGGAAGCTATTATGGTGAAGTCACCTACGGAACGGCTGCATATGCCTATACTTATGACCGGCATGTTCAGACATTGCATGCAGGCGTCAATTATGTGAATTATGGTAAATTTGAAGGCTACGATGAAAATGGTGTCGAGACATCAGAATTTACCGGAAGTGAAGTGTCATTATCTGTAGGTTATGCTTATGAAATTCCAAATTCTGACATCCGGATTGGGGCAAATGTCAAGCTGATTTCCTCCGCACTCGAAAGCTATAATTCTTTTGGCGCTGCTGCGGATATCGGCGGATTGTACATCAATGAAGACAGAAAAATGAACATTGCCGTGGCCATCAGGAACGTCGGCACACAGATTACGACTTACGCAGGCGATCAGGAGAAACTCCCGATGGAAATAATGGCCGGAATTTCACAGGAACTTGAAAATGTCCCGATCCGCTGGCATCTCACCCTGGAGAACCTCCAGCAATGGAATATCGCTTTTTCCAATCCTGCAAGGGCGGAAGGAACAATCGATGGCGGAACGGAAGAAGAGAAAGTATCGGTTTTCAATAATGCCTTGCGACATGTGATTATCGGTGCAGAACTATTCCCTAATAAAGGGTTTAATGTCAGGATTGGTTATAATTTCCGACGTGCTGAGGAGTTGAGGTTGCTTGAACAGCGTCATTTTTCAGGTTTGTCTGTTGGTTTCGGACTCCGCATCAACCGCCTGAAATTCAACTATTCATATTCCAGATATACACTCGCAGCAAATACGAGCCTGTTCGGGCTTACGATCAACCTTCAGTAAATTGGACACGAAAATTACAATTGCCATCGACGGTTTTTCATCAACCGGAAAAAGTACGCTTGCCAAACAGCTTGCGGCGCATCTCGGCTATGTATATGTCGACACCGGTGCGATGTACCGTGCAGTGACTTTATTCGCAATGGAAAACGGTTACATCAGCCACGATTATTTCGACAGGGAAACACTCATCAGGAGCCTGCCGTTTATCAACCTTAAATTCATTTACAACTCCGCTGCCGGGTTTGCCGAAATGTACCTCAACGGTAAAAATGTCGAAGAACAGATCAGGAGTATTGAAGTTTCCGGCTTCGTGAGCAGGATTGCCGAAGTTTCGGAAGTACGCGCCAAGCTCGTCCAGCAGCAGCAGGAAATGGGCAGGGATAAAGGGATCGTGATGGATGGAAGGGATATTGGGACTGTAGTGTTTCCAGATGCCGAATTGAAAATATTCATGACGGCCAGTCCCGAAACACGTGCGCGTCGCCGGTTTGACGAACTACACGCAAAAGGCCACAACGTTAGTTTTGAAGCTGTTCTTGAAAATGTAGAAGCACGCGACCACATCGATACGCACCGTCATGATTCGCCGCTGCGACAGGCAGAAGATGCTATTGAAATTGACAATTCGGCACTCACACGCGAAGAACAATTCCACGAAGTGGTGGCGCTCGCGGAAAAAACCCTGCGTTCACTTTAATTTTTTGGAAATCCCGTTTTAAACGTTAGTTTTACGCAGCAAAAATTTACTTATGGGAATCAAATTCAGGCTTACGGTAGTGAGCTTTCTCCAATTCTTCGTTTGGGGCGCGTGGCTGATAACAATTGCAACATATTTTTTTAACAGTCCGATGGCCGCCGGGGAAAACGCCGGAGCTAAATTCGGCGCTATATTTTCAACGCTGGCACTTTCCTCACTGTTCATGCCGGCTATTACCGGAATTATCGCCGACAAATGGATTGATGCCGAAAAGCTTTACGGAGTCTTGCATATACTTTACGGCTGTGTACTTTTTTATGTGCCTCAGGTGCATGATGCCGATACGTTGTATTATGTGATTTTTGCGGCAATGATCTGCTATATGCCAACGATCAGCCTTTCAAATTCTATTGCCTATACGATTCTAAAGCGTGATGGTTTTGATGTCGTGAAAGTATTCCCGCCGATCCGCGTTTGGGGAACAATCGGATTTATAGCCGCAATGTGGATCACCAATATTTCCGGAAGCAAAGCCAATACCGACCAATTTATCATCGGAGGCGTGGCAGCCATAGCTTTGGGCATATTTTCATTTACATTGCCTAAATGTCCGCCGCAAAAATCAGTGCGCGAGAATGCCGGTATAATTGAGCAATTAGGGCTGCAGGCTTTCAAGCTATTCGGTAATTATAAGGTCGCGCTGTTTTTTCTGTTCTCGATGTTGCTCGGCGGGGCGTTGCAGCTTACAAACATGTATGGCGATACTTTTCTTGACGATTTCAAAAACAATCCTTTATACGGTCCGGATTCCTTCGTTGTGAAATATTCAACGATCATCATGTCGATTTCCCAGATATCTGAAACCTTGTTTATCCTTACAATCCCGTTTTTCCTGAAGCGTTTCGGAATTAAAAAAGTCATGCTTTTCTCGATGCTTGCCTGGGTACTGCGCTTCGCATTATTTGCTTATGGCAACCCTGCGGATGGTTTGTGGATGATTGTTGTGTCTTGCATTGTGTACGGAATGGCATTCGATTTCTTTAACATCAGCGGATCATTGTTTATTGAAACGACTACCGATGCACGAATCCGTTCAAGTGCACAGGGACTTTTTATGATGATGACAAATGGTATCGGTGCTTACCTCGGAAGTAAGATCAGCGGCTTTGCGATCGATAAATACTTTACGGATGTTGCCGGCAATAAAGACTGGCACCACATCTGGCTCTCTTTTGCAGTATATGCTTTGATTGTTGCGGTTGCCTTCGCGGTTTTGTTCCGGCATAAACATGATCCGGAAGCTGTAGAAAACATTTCACATTAATGATCAAGCTGTCTAACCGACAGCTTTTTTTTATCGCTTCATTGCAAAATGCCCGCGGAATTCTTTTCCATTTTCCCTGACTACTACAAACCAATAATCGCTTGAAGGAAGTTCACTGCCATTAAGTGTTCCGTCCCATCCTGGACTATCTGGCATAAACCCCGTGATGAGTTTGCCATACCTGTCGAAGATGTATGTTTTAAGATGAGGTTCGCTTTCAGAGAAAATGACTTTCCAATATTCATGGAAACCATCGCCGTTAGGGGTAAAGTACTTTGGATAAGTCAGCAGGAAAACTTCTTCTTCCACAATACCGCAACCATTTTTGACATAAACCGTATAAGCTCCTGCAGGGAGATTTTCAAAAGTATTTTCTTGCTGAAAATGAACGTTGTCCAGAGAGAACAGGTAGTCGCCCGTGCTGCTGCCGTCTAGGATCACGGTGATGCTGTTATCATCACTGGTCCAGTCCATAGTTTCTATTTGCTGAATCACTGCAGTCGTAGCCGGTGTAACATTAATCGTGTATATTCCCGTACAATTCCCGTTACTGACTTCCAGCGAATATTGGCCTGGCTGGGTAACTGTTATCGACTGTGTTGTTTCTCCAGTCGACCAATCGTATAGAAATCCAGGATCTGCGGTTATGGTCACTGTTCCGCTTTCGCAGATGACATAATTGGTCTGCATCTGCAATACCGGATATTCATTGACAACAAGGTTGAAGGAAACCGTGTCGATGCAATCCGGACTGTTATTGTATGTGAGTCGCGCATAAATCACCGCATTTCCTGAGAGATAAACATCAGGCAAAGGATTTATTCCTATTGCGGCCTCAGACGAAGACAAATGATATGTTACGGTATAATCTGCCGGAAGCTGTGTTCCAAGAATAACCTGCGTTTGCATTGCAAGGTTAAATTCTTCCTGGCCATCGTTACTGCTGTCGTCACATAGAATTATATCGGCGGGCTGGTTTGCCTGAGCCAGCGAAGGAAGCTCGGCCACATCAGTAATAACGGTTACGATATGGCCACAATCGTGTTGCACCTGAAATTGGTAAATGGCAGGTTCGAGTCCGGTAAAGAGATTCTCATTAGCATTATCAATAAAGAAAGGCAACGAGTTTTTTGAAATTATTTTATACGTAAGTGGCGGAACCCCGTTGGTGAAAATAGCTACATCGGCTGATGTTCCGCTGCAGGTAACCTTTTGCACATCAGTGATCTGGAACCCATCGTTGAAAGGAAATTCATGAAGTGTCAGGACACAATTCTTATATTCGCCCACATTGCCATTCGCAAAACTTTCAAAACGTTTTATAATGCGGAAATTACCGGTATGGGCAATGTTGAAATTGGTAACGTTGTTTAGAAGTTCATAAGAATTCGTATTGTCGGGCAATGTTCCTTCTATATAAGCCACGCCGGTATCGGGGTGTTCCCATGTTCCCGTGGCGGTGTTGAACTTTTGGAGCCAGAACGATTCCGTTACACCGTTCGCATCATGTGCAATGGCCAGGTCGAATGAGCCGCAGTGCGGAATGATCGAATAAGTATCGGTTGTAACAACATAAGTTGTGATGGCAACGGTTACCGTATGTTCAAAACCGCAAATATCAATTACGTCAAAAGTATAGTTTCCCGCAGGCAGGCTGTCCATTGAAAATATACCTGTATCGGAAGTAATATTGAAGGAAACATCATAAGGCAACGATTGTGGGTAACCATCAGGCGCAGCAGTCATAATTGCAGATACGATTTTGGCAAAGCTTCCCCTGATCCGTACAGTTCCGGTATCTATATCACAATCGGCACGGCTGCTCGTAGTGATATTCGTTCCTGATGTAATGGGTACAAAAAAATCTACAATATATTCATTTCCGCAGTCGTCAATAAGCACAACGGTATAATTCCCTGTCGGAAGAAAATCAAGTACAAGTCCGTCAGTTTCTGTAATGTTTGCCGATACATCATGTGGAAGTGAGTTCGGATACGCAGCCGGGGCAACAGTTACAATTGCTGAAACGAATGTATAACCTGCAATTTTGATTTTTACCTGCGCCGAATCCGATTGGCATCCCGGATAAGGTATAATCATGGTCGTTGGTTCTGTATCAGGTTCCTCAAGTGTTATATTCGACGTTCCGGTGTGGCCGCATGAATCGGTGACGCTGACAGAGTATGTTCCGAAAGGCACGGCTGTCGTCGGGTTTCCATAGCTGATGTTCGGATCGCTGAAATCAGGATGCAGCGGATTAAAATCCGAAGGAATAAAGCCTGCCGGGGCCGAAGTAAACGTCACGGTATATGGAGGGATATATTTGCGCAGGTCGATCATCAGATAATACTCTCCGCAGTTTGCCGGTGATGGCGCTAAAATCACATCCAACTCTTGATTGACAATATTGTTATTCAGCATAAAAATATTTCCGCAAATATCCGTCACCGTGAGGTCGTATGTATATTGCTGCGCGTGATAAAACGGAATTTCGGTAGTTACTACATGACTCAATGTGCCGCCCGAAGCAACAACCTGCGTAACCGGGAGATTCCCGCCGCCCGGTGGATGGATCATAAAGCTTAATGTAAGCGGATAGCTGAGTTCGTCACCTGGTGATGGCGTAAGGGTATGTGCGGCGTTTATCGTGTTGCATGACGGCAGTTGGATGTCGGGAAAGGCAGGATTGGAAATGTCGATCTGAACACCATCGGAAAGCAAGGTGAAAGTTGTGACCCAGCCTTCGCCGCAGTTGTCGAAAGCCCGAATCTGGTAAACGCCCGCCGGTAGAAGGTCAAATACAGCCGAGGACTGCAACGGCCTTGTTACGGGGCCAGAAATTATTTCATAAGAAACACCTGTTCCCGAAGTGATTGTTATTTGCATGCTTCCATCGCTTCCGCAGAATGCATTCGTACCATCAATAGAGTAGGCGAGCGGTACAATAGCACTGCTGATGGTAATTTCTTCGGTTTGGGAATTGGATTCGGCTCCCAATGATTGTGTGGCAATAACGCGGTAAGTTCCACTGGTTCGGCCACCGAGGAAATTTGTCGTTTGTACGGCAATCTCATTGACCAGGTCCGGCAACTGATAAACCCGGTATACCACAGAAGCTGCGGGGTCAGTACCCTGAACGGTGAAAGTCAGCGTACCGTTTCCCAGGCAGGTTTCATCGGTCTTGGTTAGATTCAAAGTGAAGTCTGGCAGGGCTGCAAAAACAGGGGAATAAAACAAAACAGCAAATAAAAATACCGTACCTGAAAAGGTATTCTTAAAGTTGCCTCTCGGCCGGAATGTCTTGAGTATTGTTTTCACCATTTCCGCCCTGTAAATGAAGCAACTAAGGTAATGAAAATTTATGTTTCTGATACATCATGCAACATACTGAAAATCAAACCAGAGTAAACTTTTGTGGATAAAATAAAATATATTACTTTTGCAGACCTTTTGGCGAATGCGGGTTTCCATCAGGGATTTATATTTTATGTAAAACGGCTTCTGATTTTTGCATCGCCCGAAACCCGGTAAAGATCAGGATACAAATTCAAATTATCAGCATGGCTGAATTAGCAAAACAACAGGAAGACTTTTTGGACAATTTCAACTGGCACAATTTCGAAGAAGGAATTGACGCTGTTGACGAAAAAAATCTTCAGGAATTTGAAGATCTTGTTTCAAAGACCTTCATCGCAACCGACCAGGAAGAAGTAGTGGAAGGAACCGTGGTAAGGCTTACAGACCGCGACGTTATCGTTGACATCAACGCGAAGTCGGAAGGTGTAATCTCACTTAACGAATTCCGTTACAACCCGAACCTAAAGGTTGGTGACAAAGTGGAAGTCCTAATCGACATCCGCGAAGACAAAACAGGGCAGCTTGTATTGTCACACAGAAAAGCACGCACCATCAAATCTTGGGATCGCGTTATTTCTGCACATGAAACTGGCGAGATCGTGAACGGTTTCGTGAAATGCAGGACTAAAGGAGGTATGATCGTTGACGTTTTCGGTATCGAAGCGTTCCTTCCGGGTTCACAAATCGATGTGAAGCCAATCCGTGACTACGATGTGTACGTTAACAAAATGATGGAATTTAAAGTTGTGAAGATCAACCACGAATTCAAAAACGTCGTTGTATCGCACAAAGCGCTTATCGAAGCGGATATCGAAGTTCAGAAAAAAGAAATTATCGGCCAACTTCAAAAAGGTCAGGTACTTGAAGGCGTTGTTAAGAACATTACTTCTTACGGTGTATTCATTGACCTTGGAGGTGTTGACGGACTAATCCACATTACCGACCTTTCTTGGTCACGTATCAATCACCCAAGCGAAGTGCTTGAGCTTGATCAGAAACTCAATGTTGTAATCCTTGATTTCGATGACGAGAAAACAAGGATCCAATTAGGTCTTAAGCAGTTGAACGCACACCCTTGGGATGCGCTTGACCAAAACCTTAAAGTTGGTGATAAAGTAAAAGGTAAAGTTGTCGTGATCGCTGATTACGGTGCATTTATCGAAGTTGCTGAAGGTGTTGAAGGACTTATCCACGTTTCTGAAATGTCATGGTCTACGCACTTGCGTTCTGCCCAGGATTTCGTAAAAGTGGGTGATGTTGTTGAGGCAGTTATCCTGACCCTTGACCGTGAAGACCGTAAAATGTCACTTGGTATCAAGCAACTTACGCCAGATCCATGGACAGACATCACCTCGAAATATCCTGTAGGTTCACGCCACCAAGGTATCGTTCGTAACTTTACAAACTTTGGTGTATTTGTTGAGCTTGAAGAAGGTATCGACGGACTTATCTACATCTCCGATTTATCTTGGACTAAGAAAATCAAGCATCCATCAGAATTCGTAAACGTAGGCGAAAAGCTCGACGTTGTGGTTCTTGAGCTTGATGTAGACGGACGCAAACTGTCTCTTGGACACAAGCAGACTACACCAAACCCTTGGGATAAATACGAAGATTCATTCGCAGTTGGAACCGTTCATAACGGAACTGTAGCTGAAATCGTAGACAAAGGCGCAACAGTGGAATTCGGTGATGATATCGTTGCCTTCATTCCTGCACGCCACCTTGAAAAAGAAGACGGTAAAAAACTGAAAAAAGGCGAGACTGCCGATTTCAAAGTTATCGAGTTCAACAAGGAGTTCAAAAGGGTAGTGGCTTCGCATACTGCTATTTTCCGCGAGGAAGAAGAAAAGAATGCACGAAACAACTCGCAGGACAACAATTCGTCTAACAATACCAACGCTCCGGCGGCGACTTTAGGAGACAACAACGACATCCTTGCAGGTTTGAAAGCCAAAATGGAGAAGAACGAGAAGAAATAATTTTTTCTCTTCCTTAATAATAAAGCCTCGTAGAAATACGGGGCTTTTTTTATGGTCCTGGGCGTGCCCCTGCGGGTCAGGCTGTCCTATTCCTTAGCAATTTTAACCACATTTCCAGTTGGGCCACTTTGCAGTTTCAGGTAATATATACCTTTTGACAATGACTGCAAGTCAATTTTATTTAATCCGGAAGCGGAAGCATCCAATTTTAAAACGACCTGTCCGAGCGCATTGACGATTCCAATTTGTGTAAGTGGCATTTCGTTGTCCGCAGTTTCTATGTTCAGAAAATCCCGCGCAGGCACAGGATAAACCTTCAGATTTTTAAACGCGCTGTTTTCATGCTTCGAGAGCAACTGATTTGAATACACAGCCTGCAGATTATTTGGGGCAGTGATATATAAGGTTTTGCTTGTTTCAAATTCGACGATGATGTATGAAAAAGTGCCCTCGGTATTTTGCTGATAGAAAGAGCCAAGATAATAGCTTTCGAAAAACATGCTTTCGGGGAGGTTACACAACATTAATGTAATGGCGAAGAAGTCAAGTGTGAATTGCGCGTTGTCAAGTAGGGTGATTGTTCCACTTCCGACGTTGCATACATTAGTTTCGATAACTCCGCCGGCTTGCTGCTCATTGGTAAAATTCAGGGCTATTGAAGTAACTTCCGAATTTAATGGCGGAAAAGTATCCATTCCATCCATAATAATTTTAGTGAGATACCATTCGTTGTCAAATAGTGGGTTCTGCGCCAGTCCTGGAATACTAAAGAGCACGGCCATTGTGAAAAGTAATGATTTCATGATACGGATTTTAGTGTTGGTGAAGAATTACGCTCGGGCATCTGTTCGGAATGAGATGTACTAAAATAACAAAAAAAGGTTTATAAAAATTAAATTAACTTGCGGCCTGTCAGCCGGATAGCTGATACAATAATCAGGTGAGTTATGAGCTTTTGGAAGAAAAAAGATGTCAGATTGTTTTTGGTGCTTATCCCGGTTATCAAACTGATTAATTTCTTTATCACGTATTCCAATGTCGTCTATAACACGGCATTCTTCTTTGCCTGTTTGCTGGACCTGATCCAGGGTTATGCCTGTTGGCTGGTCATGCGATATATAATTGTGCGGATGGAAAAACGAAATCCCCAGCTTCGCTTCTCCACGATATTTTTCACAAAACAGGTGCTTTTTACTTATCTGGCCACAGTTGCCACCTGCATTATTGTTCCTGATGGCAGCGGACTGATTACCGGGAATCGATTTGCTGCACCGGCTGACGGATATTATATACATGACCTGCTGATCTTTTTTCTATGGATTCTGCTGGCCAACTTTATTTACCTGCTGCTTCGATATTATGAAGTTTGGAAAATATCCGAAGAAAATCTGCAGGGCGAACGAAAATTAAAAGTGGAAGGTATAACCATAAAGATTGGCGATAAGAACATCAAGATCCCGCTGAAAGATATTAGGGGATTTTATGTTGAAGATGGGGCAACCTTTGTCATTAATGCAAATTATACGACTTTCATTGTCGACAGTTCACTGGATAAGATGGAGCAAAGGCTTCCAAAACGATATTTCTTCCGGGTCAACAGGAAATTCATCCTTCACCGAAATTCGATAATCTCGTTTAAGAGGATAGAAGACAACAAGCTGCTCATTACCACGATCGGAAAAGATCCGCTTCCCGAGGAACTTCCGATGAGCCGCCTTAAAGCCCCTGCATTTAAAAAATGGTTTGAAGAAGATTCGGCTTTATAATTCCTGCATTTCACGCCGGAACGACTACACTTCATCCTGAATTCACTACACTTCGCATTTAAAGCGTAAAAAGTACTTGGAAACAAGTTGCTGCTACCGGTATCTTTGCCGAAAATTTAGTAATCCAAATCATTCATTTATGACAAAAATCAAGATATAAAATTCTGCCATGTAAAACGGGCCAATCATCAAA
>DASWML010000008.1:0-14710 GCA_036399795.1 Flavobacterium sp. | reverse complement strand
ATCAACCCGCACGTAGCCCGCAGCATTGACAACAGCCCACGGATTGTGTTTCTCCAGCACAACATTTATATCGTGCGAATTGCCAATATCGATATCCTCACGGCCAAGCAACATATAATGGAGTCCGCGGATATTGCAAATGCGGGAAAAAGCTTTTCCGAGCGTGCCGGTCTTTCCGATAATTACCAGTGTCTGTCCGGTACATCGCCCGGGATCGCACTCCCATACCTTGGTTTTATTGCCGAAGTAGCGGTTTTGGCGTTTCCACCAGCCGTCGGTATCCAGGAGATGGCTATTGTAAGTGCCTGTTTCAGAAAGTTGTTTCAGCATTTTTACCATCGCTGTGGGACGCCTTTTGCCGGAGCTCACATCGAATGTGCCGCGTTCATAATCGCCGTTGTCTACCGTCAGCAGTTTATTCCATCCGTACGCACCAAGAACGCTCCATGCCGTCACGGCGCGAATATCTACTCCTTGCTGGCAAAGCTGACTTGACGCATTATAAATCTCTCTGAACCATTTCATCTGCTCTTCTCGCGAACAGTGCAAATGTGCTTCGGTAACGGCTATCGGCAATTTGTACCTTTTCCATAACTCCTTCACCAACACACTAAAACCAGAAGGCACTTTCAGCTTTATACGAATAGCCTCAACATCCGCATAATTGTGGATCGTATTGCCGCCACGGGTATGTTTTGGATATTTCCTGACATTCTGATCGAGGTAACGCTCTGAAGTTACGTAGTGATTGACGCCTATAATATCGGGCGGACAGGGATTTTGAAGGAAAAACTCCATTTCTTCGGTCGGAATTCCGAGTCGGACAAAGTTTTTCCAAAAACGATGTTTCGCCGTAAACTTTCCGCAGAGGATGTCATACGTAAGCCAACGGCGTCTGTTTTCCATATCAGCCTGGTATTTTAAAAGTGGTGTACTGTAGGTTTTTCCGAGATCTTCCGTTTGTACCAGTTTTGCGTCGGGGTTTATCTTTCTGATCTCGCGCATTGCCAAAACCACTCCTTTCAACTGGTGGAGCAGCATTTTTATAAAGCTTACATCATTTGTCTCATGCGGATACCAAATACCATAAAGTCCGGAAAAACGCGCTGTAGTCAACGGTTCGTTTACCGGAGTCCACATTTCGACCCAAGGGAAAGCTGTGGCGACTTCTTTGGCATAACCAGCGAGCAGTTCAGGAAAATCGGGATCAAGTAAATTTGTGTATTCAGGGCCGGAACCATGATGGACCAATCCGACAATAGGTTTAATCTGAAGCTGCTTCAGCCGTTCCAATCGTGATGCCGCCCATGTGAAGTCGGGTTTCTGATGTTTTTGAGGCTGATGTTTTTCCCAAAGGACAGGATATCGAAGCGTGGTAATTCCCAAACCGGCAATCGCATCGAGATCATCATCACGGTCGTAATGGCCGTTGAGGGCGAGCTGGTCGATATAACCTGAAGCAAGCCTGTTGATTGTACATTCGATGCCTGCCCATATTTCGGGTCGTGTGTAGACTTGTTTCATAAAACAAATGCTTGAGACAGCAAACTAACTCAGATAAATGCCCTTGCTGCCAAGTTTCAATACAAAGCTGCGTAATAAATTTATTATAAAATTATAAGATTTCCCCCATTAATTGCACAATTTGCTGCAAGTTTACTGATGTGATTCCGATCTTTTGAATAAAGGAAGCGACACCGTTGCTGCTATAGTTTCTGACGCCAAGTCGCCTTCCTTTGTAAAAGCCCATACAAAAAGTGCTTTAATCGGATGTTGTGTGCGTATTTCCGATATTGCTTCCGATGCCAAACGCTTAGTGATTCCCTTCTGCCTGTATTCTTCAAGCACCAGCGCTGAGCAGAGGTAAATCGCATCATATTCGGCATCGGCAGGGGTCGACAAAAAGAGTTCTTTTTCGGAAATCTTATTTTGAAGGAACGTTTCCATCAGGTTGCCCGTCGTCGGAAAAACCAGCACCCATGCGACAGGACCATTCTCATCATTATATTCAGAAACCGAGGCTGGATGAATTTCTGACAAGCGGTTTAACACTTCCTGGTTTACATCCAATTGTTCGGGATCATGTTTGGCATCAAAAACTTCTTCGGCGAGTTTTATCAGCCGGTAATAATTATTTTGAGGCATTTCCTATTGATTAAGTTTGAATCAATTTACGAAAAGTTAAGATTGTCTATATATTTACACATGGATTATAAAATCGATATCTTTCCTGAAACGCACCTCATTGGATTGCGGCGGGAAATGTCTTTTTCAGATGACAGGACTTTTAACCTTTGGCGAAGCTTAATGCCCCGGCGGGAAGAAATTAAGAATCAGATCCAAAGCGAGTTATTCTCGGTGCAACTGTATCCGCAGGGATTTTTTGAACACTTTGATGCGGGAAGAAAGTTCGAAAAATGGGCCGCCGTTGCAACCTCAGCATTTGATAATATTCCGAATGGTATGGAAACATTGGCAATTCCAGGAGGATTGTACGCGGTTTTTCGCTACAAAGCTGCTGTGATGACTGCTCCTGAAGCTTTCAGGTATATTTTTTCAAAATGGCTACCGGGTTCGGGTTACCAATTGGACTGCCGTCCACATTTTGAGATACTTGGCGAGAAGTATAAACGTGGAAGTGCCGACTCAGAAGAAGATATTTTTATTCCGATTATAATTCCCAGTTGAACACTTTTATCACTTCGGCGGAAGCATCCCGGCCAATAAATTAATTATTTCTTCTGCTGATATTTTATCGGTATCGACTCCGATACTTTTACCATTATAAGGCACATATTTGTCTTTCATGGTAATATGAAACAGGCCTATGACAGGAATTTGTGCTGCGCTGGCCAGATGCATCATCCCGCTGTCGGCACCAATAAAAACTTCCGTATTTGCCATAAATGCTGCAATCTGGCGGATGTTGGTGCTGTACCAGGAAAGCGCTTTAAAGCGTATTTGGGAAACATTTTCTTTTGGAAGGATTTCAACAACATTGTATTCCGGAAACTGTAAAAGCAACCTGCTGTACATCTCATTCCACCATTCCTCAGAATACATTTTACTTCCGGTGGCAAAGGTGAAGATGCAGATTGTTTTTTTATCATTGCCTACCAAATCATGTAAAACCCTTTTTGCATCAGCCAATTCCTCTGCATTGAGCCGAATATCCATTACGGGTACAGGATTTCCGGCTTCCTGACCGCGACCAATATAGTTCCTTAAATTGTAAACCGGCATTTTTGCCATGTGGATATAATCGGGATATTGTGCAATGATCTCATCGGGAATATCCCCAAAGAATTTGTGTCGGGACCTGCTGAACTTTGTCGATAATCTGCCGGATGATGATCCTTTATCAACATTTAACACGATATCATACCGTTTCGCCCTGAGCCTGATCCAGGTCTTCGCGTATTCAAGAAGCTGTTTGAAAGGTTTTCCGGGAAGCCGGATGATGCGATCGATGTTCGGATAATTTTTAAAAATGATCGGCGCGAGTCCGCCTTTAACAAAAAGATCGATTTTAGAATTCGGAAAAGCCTGGGTCAATTCCTGTACGAGTGGTGTAATAAGAAGAAGGTTTCCGAGTCGTCCGTTTGGGCGGGAAATCAATATCCGTTGAATATCGGGTTTGAGCGCGGTATTGAATTTGTCAAATCGCGCAGCGCCGACATTACGGGTCAGAAGCTGCATAATCTTACGACGGTATATGTTGATCCTGCCGAGGGTATTCATTGCTGCATTTTGGTAATGAAAAGATAATGCGGAATTTTAACACCTGCAAGAGCAGGCTTCACTTTGAAGATGCCTTTCTAAAATATTTTTTTAAAATCCGATTTCTCCTGTTATCTTTGCCGCACCCCCGGGCGATTAGCTCAGCTGGTTCAGAGCACTACCTCGACAAGGTAGGGGTCACTGGTTCGAACCCAGTATCGCCCACATAAAACTCCACATAAGTGGAGTTTTTTTATTTTATTGTACGCCTGACATCTTTTAATACAGCACGGCTTTCAAAATTCACGATTTCCACGGTAACGGGTTCGTTTTTATTATTCCGGCCTTCGATGGTATAAAGGTTCCCGCCGTTGGATTTTACATTGCTCCTGTCGAAATCGACATCACCATAAGTCAGGATTTTCCTTATATCGGCAGTATCAACTGAAGTTTCACGCATTTTCTGCAAAGCAGGATCAGAATAAACGAACGGTTTCGACCGAAGATGCTTCAGTACGCGCGCATTGGGAAAGTAATTGCAGCTCGCGTCTTTTCCGTTAAGGATGAAAAGTAAAAATACCATGCCTACCGCAAAACCACCGAGATAATAGGCAAGCCTGAATGAGAATTTCATTGAAAAAATTTCGGCAAAGGTAAGTCAAACAGCTTTTAAAATACAATTAAATTGATGTCACTTACAGGCAATCCGAACCATTCGCCCAATGCCCTGTTGGTGAGTATTCCATGATACATGTAGACACCGTTTTTAAGTCCTTTGTTGCAACGAATAGCACTTTCAATACCGCCGTCTTCGGCAATACCTATCAAATAGGGTGTGAGGATGTTGCTGATGGAGATTGAAGCTGTTTTTGAATACCGCGAAGGGATATTCGGGACGCAATAATGAATGACATTGTTTTTCACAAAAGTAGGCCTTTCGTGCGTTGTTATTTCGGACGTCTCGAAACATCCGCCCGTATCGATGCTTACATCAACGATCACTGCGCCACGCTTCATGTGTTCGACCATGGTTTCTGTAACTACGACAGGGCAACGCTCTTTTCCCCGCATTGCACCAATGGCGACATCACAACGGCGAAGCGCCTTCAATAAAAGTTTGGGCTGGATCGTCGATGTGAAAATGCATTGGCTGAGCGTATTTTGAAGCCTGCGCAGTTTTGTGATGGAATTATCGAACACTTTGACATTCGCGCCGAGTCCGAGTGCCGTTTTCGCTGCGAATTCGCCCACGGTTCCTGCACCGAGAATCACAACTTCCGTTGGAGGAACGCCGATGATATTCCCGAAAAGCAATCCTTTACCAAAATCGTTGTTGATCATCAGATCGGCTGCAATCAGCACCGATGCCGTTCCTGCAATTTCGCTCAATGTTTTTACCGCAGGATAGGAGCCGTCTTCGTCCTTAATATATTCGAATGCGAGTGCAGTAACTTTTTTTCGCTGAAGGGCTTCAAAGTAGTCTTTGCGCCTTGTTTTTACCTGAAGCGCCGATATAACAATAGCCTGTGGTGTGATGATCTCAATTTCTTCCATCGTGGGCGGCTCAACTTTGAGGATCATCGGGCAAGTGAAGATTTTTCTTGTATCGGCGGTCACTTCGGCACCGGCTTCGGAGTATTCCTTATCGCAATATCCGGCACTGAGTCCGGCGCCTGATTCAATCATCACACGATGGCCGTGTGCAGTAAGTGAACTTACGGCATCGGGGGTTAAACAGATGCGGCGCTCCTGATAGCTGGTTTCTTTTGGGACACCAATAAAAAGTTCGCTTTTCCGTCGGGCTATTTCCAGTTTTTCCTCCTGTGGAATCAGCTGCTGCTTTGTAAAAGGTGTAAGTGACATGCTTTGAAAATTTCCGGTCTAAGTTATGGAAAAGTAGCAAAGCAGCAAAGCTTTAGCGAGGATAAATGGTTCGGTCGCTTGAAAGACGGGAAGTTCCTCATCAGCCCTGATGGCAGCGGCATCCTTTTGCAGAGCCTGCGGCGCAAAAGATACAGCGAACAGCAGGAGGAAAGCCGCCTGAACAGAAAATGCCCGTGCTGCTAAACCAAAACCAATTTGCGGTTGCCATCGGGAAGGATACTTAACGTAATTGAAGAATGCGCTTCGGGAACCAGGTTCGGAATTTTTTCCGCCCATTCGATAAAGCACCAGTTGCCGGAATAGAGGTATTCATCGATGCCCATATCGAGCGCTTCTGTTTCACTTTTTAGCCGGTATACGTCGAAGTGATAAATGGTTTCGCCAGCTTCGGAGAGATATTCGTTCACCAGCGAAAATGTCGGGCTGGCAGTGGCATCGTGAACGCCTAAAGCTTTGGAGAGCGCCTTGATGAAAGTTGTTTTTCCGGCGCCCATTTCCCCGTTGAACAAGATGATTTTCTGCGGGTTATTGCCAATTACTTTTTGTGCTGCTTCATCGATCCGTGAAAGCGAAAATGTTATTTCCATTACTTCGGGTTGAACACTAAAAAGGGAACAATCATTTCTTCGAGCGAAATGCCGCCATGCTGGTATGTGTTGCGGTAATAGCTCACGTAATGGTTGTAATTGTTGACGTAGGCGAGAAAGTAATCGTTCTTGGCGAAAATGTAGGAACTGCTCATATTGATCGATGGCAGGTGGATGCGTTTCGGGTCTTTTACGGCGTAGACATCGCGATCTTCGTAAGTCAGGCTTCGTCCGGTTTTGTAGCGCAGGTTTAGGCTCGTGTTTTTATCTCCGATGACTTTTGACGGGTTTTTGCAATTGATCGTTCCGTGGTCGGTGGTGATGATCAGCTTGAAACCCATGGATTGTGCCTGCTGGATAATTTCGAGCAACGGGGAATTCCGGAACCAGCTCAAGGTTAGCGAGCGGTATGCTTTGTCATCGGCGGCAAGCTCTTTTACGACATCCATTTCTGTTTTCGCGTGCGAGAGCATGTCGATGAAGTTATAAACTATGGTAACGAGATCGTTGTTTTTATAAGATTTGAAACTGTCGACGAGTTTTTTTCCGCCAGCGAAGTTCGTGATCTTGAAATAATCCTGTTTGATGTTGAGTCCGAGCCTCTTTAAATGCGCTGTCAGGAATTCCGCTTCATACAAGTTTTTTCCGCCTTCTTCAACATCGTTTTTCCAGTATTGAGGAAATTGTTTCTCCATTTCGAGCGGCATCAGTCCGGAGAAAATCGCATTTCTTGCATATTGTGTAGCCGTCGGAAGGATCGCATAATACGGAACTTCCTTTTCGAGCTTATAATGTGTGGTGACGACGCTTTCAAAAACTTTCCACTGGTCGTAACGCAGGTTATCGATTACAACGAACAGCACAGGGCGGTCTTTTTTAACGATTTCGGGAACGACAAGCTCACGGAAAAGCGTGTGCGACATCACCGGACGATCGGCTTTTGCGTCGAACCAATCTTCATAATTGCGCTCGATGAATTTGCCGAACTGTGCGTTGGCCTCTATCTTTTGCGATTCGAGGATTTCCATCATTCCCTGATCCTGGATGTCTTCAAGCCCGAGTTCCCAGAACAGCAGGCGGCGGTAAAGCTCGGCCCATTCTTCCCATGAATTTACCATCGACATGTCGACCGCAATCTTCCTGAATTCCTTTTGATAATCAAGCGTTGTGCGTTCGGAAACAAGCCTTGAATGGTCAAGGTTCTTCTTGATGCTGAGCAGTATCTGGTTAGGGTTGACGGGCTTTATAAGGTAGTCTGCGATTTTAGAACCGATGGCTTCTTCCATAATCAGTTCCTCTTCGCTTTTGGTGATCATAATCACCGGGGTGGAAGTCTTGCGTTCCTTGATTTCGGCCAAAGTTTCGAGTCCGCTCATTCCGGGCATATTTTCATCCAGGAAAACAAGGTCGAAGTCGCCTTCACTGAAAACATCAACAGCATCACGGCCATTATTGCACGTGGTCACGCTGTAGTTTTTCTTTTCAAGGAACAGGATGTGCGGTTTAAGCAAATCCACTTCGTCATCAACCCAAAGAATCTTGATTTGGTCCATAGTCTTTTATTAGAGGCGGCAATTTAGCGATAATGAAATCTTGCCGGTCTTAAAGTTATTGTAAAAATGGAAACCTGCAATCTTAATGTGTAACATTTCGGACGAATTCTGTAAGGCGCTTCTGCAGCGGGGCGAGTAATTTTATGGCATAACCTAAAAGACACCGCCATGGCTCATGAAGATAATAAATTAAGGAATGAAGACGATGTAAATGAAGGACACATCGACTACAGCAGAAGCAATTCAAACAAAGAATATCACAATCTTAAAGAACGCTATCAGCACATCACGCCCGACCGGCTCGATGGCGATGTTGAAAACCGGAATTTCGATACATCAATGGAAAACACCGGCGACGAATACAGCAACACAAAAACAGGAAATAATGTAAGTGCAATGGACCGCAGGGAAAATTTCACCGATGAAAATTACGGCGCAACGGCAGCGCGCAGTGCAAAAGACATCCTGGGCAACAAGAACAATAACGACGACCAGTAAATCATAAACCTATGGACATTAATGAAAAAAACTCGTGGGATCATGCCAACAGACAGGGCCACAACAGGGATTTTAATATGGAAGGAAGTACGCCCGACATGTTCCTGAAGAACGATGATGATGAGAACAACCCCAATAAAGATGCCGACGGTCACGGGAGCGAAGCGGGAAGGTCAGACCACAGTCATTACGCTTCAGGCTTCGGCAGCCGTACCGGAAACAACGATTCCGACAGCAAGCAGCACGGAACCCGCAGCGACAATAGCGCATCTGATGGCTCAGGCGGAGGCGGCCGCGCTCACGGCGACATGAGTGATTTCAACACCGATTAACCCGAAACTAAATTTACCCCAACGGTTTGCACTTGCAGGCCGTTTTTTATGATATGCAGGAAACCACCACACCAAAGCCTAAAAACCTTTATCCTTATCAGGAAGCCGACATAGAGACAATATTCAACCGGATTGAAAATTCAGGCAACGGCTACCGGTTGTTATACCAATTGCCAACCGGCGGAGGTAAGACTATCGTTTTTGCCGAAATTGTAAAACGTTTCACCGAAAAATACAAACGGAAGGCCATTGTGCTCACACACCGTCAGGAATTGTGCAGGCAAACTTCGCGAACACTTTCCCAGGCCGGTGTTTCCAATAAAAGAATCACCAGCAGTGTGCAGCGCCTGCCGAGAATCAACAATTATTCGTGCTATGTGGCCATGGTCGAGACATTGAAAAACCGGATCGACGATAGCAAAATGCGTGTCGACGATATCGGTCTGGTGATAATTGATGAGGCGCACCATAATTCTTTTAGCAAGTTACTGGAAGAGTTCGGTAATGCGTTCATTATCGGGGTCACTGCGACACCTTTAAGCTCGAATCCGGAACTTCCGATGAAGAAGACTTATAAAGAACTCATTATCGGTGAAAGCATTCCGTCACTTATTGACAAAGGCTTTCTCGCTGAAGGCATTACTTACGGTTATGATGTCGAACTGACTTCACTAAAAACAGGAACCACAGGCGATTTTACCGTTCAGTCTTCAGACGAGCTTTATACAACACCTGCCATGCTGGACCTGCTGATGAAAGCCTACGAAACACGGGCAAAAGGGAAGAAGACGCTCATTTTCAACAACGGCATTGTTACCTCACGTAAAGTGTATAACATGTTCAATGACGCCGGATTTCCTGTGCGGCATCTGGACAATACCACGCCGTCGGGAGAGCGTACTGACATTCTCGAGTGGTTTAAAAAAACGCCGGGAAGCATCCTGACATCGGTTTCAATTCTAACGACGGGTTTCGATGAGCCGACAGTACAGGCGGTAATCCTGAACCGGGCCACGCGGTCGCTCACATTGTACTATCAGATGATCGGCAGGGCTTCGAGAAAACTTCCGCGGAAGAAAACATTTACCATCATCGACCTCGGAAACAACGTCTCAAGATTCGGGAATTGGGGAAGGGAAATCGATTGGCAAAAGGTTTTCGACACTCCCGAACATTATCTTGAAAAATATGGCGATACTTCCGAAAACACCAACCTTTACATCATGCCGCAGTCGCTGCGCAGTTTATTTCCGAACAGCAAGCAGGTGACATTTGATATGGAAGCGGCTGTCAGATCGGTTACTGAAGCAGGAAAGAAACCTAAAGCCGCCATTCAGGAATCTATTCGTCAACATGCCATGATCTGTATCGAAAACAGCGAAAGCATTCCAGAGGCAAGACAACTTGCGGCGGCGCTTGAGGCTGATATATCGCATCGGGTCAAACATTATACACAACTGCTTGATAAAACGACAAAAAGCTACCGCGACTGGCTCATGGGAGATTACAGCGACAGGCTCAACAGGCTAATAGGCAAAGTCTTCAATAAAATTTCATTACACCAGGAGAGTGAGCTTAAAAAAATGTGAGCTGGAATATTTACATTACTTTTAAACCCGGATCCAGCATTTAAAAAACAATTTATGAAAAAATTATCGACGATTTCATTCTTACTCGCTTCAGCTTTCTCATTATTTTCTTGTTCACGTGATGAGGTTACAAATCCGCAACCGGGTTTTCAGGATGAGGAACTCCTGGCGGCTTCCACTGTAGCTGATTTTGTTACGGAAGTTGATTTCCAAACCGGAATGAATGCCGCGGAAGAAGACTCAAGCCTTGGACGTGGCGCCGCAACGGGAACAACAGCCATTCCGCAATGCCCGACGGTATTTGTTTCAGGAAATGATTTTCCGAAAACCTATACTATTGATTATGGTTCCGGATGTACCAATAACGGAATTTCACGCAGTGGTATGCTGACGATCACATTATCAGGATTTTTCTTCGCGAATGGAACAGTAATTACCATTGAACGAAATAACTATAAAGTGAACGGTTATAAGATTGCAGGAACTGTAGTTTATACGAATCAAACTACCGGAAATGATATCCCGCGCTGGCTGCGGACCATCAGCAACGGGCAGATCACCAATCCCGCCGGAACCATTTTTACACATACAGGATCATGGATGGTAAACCAGATCGGCGGTGCCAACACCGTATTTCTTCTTTCCGATAATGTCTACGAGATTACTGAAGGCTTTCGTACGATAACCGGTCCCGGAGGCGCTTCCTTGACCGGAACGATTGTCACGCCTTTGATTAAAATGTATGCCTGTCCGCACATTTCACAGGGCGTATTGAATCTTCAGGGCGTGTGGCTTGACGGAAACCTGAACTACGGCAACAACACTTGCGATAATCAGGCGATTTACACGCATTCCAACGGGACAACTTATAATGTGATCTTATTTTAAAAGGCCGGAACCTTAAAAGGGGAAGTTGACGCTTCCTTTTTTTAAGGCTGCAATTCCTATCTTTGTCAACTAATCCATTATTGTGAGCGGTACAAACAAGCTGAAAATCCTGAATGATCCGATTTATGGATTCATCACCCTGCCGAACGAACTTATTTACGACCTGGTAAGTCATCAGTATTTCCAACGGTTGAGAAGGATTTCACAAATGGGATTGTCTTACTTGGTTTATCCCGGCGCGCAGCATACCCGTTTTTATCATGCGCTTGGCAGCATGCACTTGATGCAAAAGGCTGTTGAAGTGCTGCGTTATAAAGATGTTGCGATCAGCGGCGAAGAAGAGAATGCGCTTTATATTGCCATTTTGCTCCACGACATCGGACACGGGCCATTTTCACACGCGATGGAACACAGCATTGTTGAAAATATCAGGCACGAAGAAATCTCAATGCTCTTCATGGATCGGCTTAATGAGGAAATGGGCGGAAGATTGTCGCTTGCCATTAAGATCTTCCGTGGGGATTATCACCGGAAATTCATGCTGCAACTGATTTCGAGTCAGCTCGACATGGACCGGATGGATTACCTGAAACGCGACAGCTTCTTTACCGGCGTTGCAGAGGGCAATATCAATTCCGACCGGTTGATACAAATGCTCAACGTGAAGGACGATGTGCTCGCTATAGAAGAAAAAGGCATTTATTCGGTCGAAAAATTCCTGATGGCAAGAAGGCTGATGTACTGGCAGGCATATCTTCATAAAACAAGCCTGGCCGCTGAACTGATGCTGATGAAAGTCCTCAAACGTGCACGCGAAATTGCCCGAAAGGAACTGGTGGTTCCATGCAGCTCGTCACTGGCTTATTTTTTAAGCAACCATGTTACCATTGAAGATTTCAATAATGAAATCCTTGACAAATTTGCGCGGCTTGACGATTTCGACATCATCAGCGCATTAAAAACGTGGCAGGACCATGATGATCCGGTACTTAGCGAGCTTTCACGGATGATCATCAACCGCGATTTATTGAAGATCAGGGTTTCAACAACGAAATTCAGTGCAGAAGAACTCAGTCAATACAGAGAGCGATTTGCACTTGATGCGCGTTTTAATCCCGGCGATGCGAAATATTTCATTTTTAAGGGAAAAATTAAGAACCAGGCTTATAATAAAGAATCCGAACCCATCCACATCCTGATGAAAAACGGTGATATGGAAGATGTCGCTGAGGCATCTGACCAACTGAACCTTAAAGCCTTATCCAAGCCCGTTACAAAGTATTATATATGTTTCCCAAAACAACAGGGCGAAAAATAAGTTGTAAACCGATTTTTTATATTTTTGTCGGAATCAATCCGGACCATACTGCCGCAATTGATTTTAATACCGGAACACCGCCAACCGGCTTAAGGTGTACTTTAAAATAACAGGATGAAATTTACGGCAGAGCAAATAGCGGCGATATTAGGCGGAGAGGTTGTGGGAAATCCCGCTGCCGAAGTCTATAAGCTGTCTAAGATCGAAGAAGGCTCTGAAGGTTCGCTGACATTTCTCGCCAATCCAAAATACAACAACTATATTTATTCGACACGGGCAAGCGTTGTCATCGTGAACACGGCTTTTGTGCCCGAGGAGAATATTTCCTCAACAATGATAAAGGTAGATGACGCTTACGGCGCATTTACAAAAATCCTCGAATATTACAACCAGGTCAAGCACAATAAAACAGGCATTGAAATTCCTTCCTTTATTGCCGATACTGCAACTTACGGCGACAATGCCTATATCGGCTGTTTCAGTTATATCGGGCAGAATGCCATTCTTGGAAACAATGTAAAAGTCTACCCGAACTGCTTTATAGGCGATAACGTGGTCATTGGTAATGATGTTATTATTTTTGCCGGCGCGAAGATTTACTCCGAGACAATCATCGGCAGCGGCTGCGTCATCCACTCAGGGGCAATTATCGGGGCCGATGGTTTTGGTTTTGCACCAAATGCTGACGGAACCTATAAAAAAATCCCACAAATAGGAAATGTCGTGATCGAAGACAATGTCGATATTGGCTCCTGCACCACCATCGACAGGGCAACTATGGGATCCACGATCATCCGAAAAGGCGTTAAGCTCGACAACCAGATACAGATCGCGCACAATGTTGAAATCGGCGAGAATACAGTAATTGCAGCCCAGACAGGCGTTGCAGGTTCGACAAAAATCGGAAAAAATTGTATGATCGGTGGCCAGGTTGGCATTGCAGGGCATCTTGTTCTCGGCAACAATATCAGGGTACAGGCGCAATCCGGTATCGGCAAGAATATAACCGACGGTGAAACCATTCAGGGATCGCCTTCTTTTGCTTACGCAGATTACAACAAATCATACGTCCATTTCCGTAACCTGCCGAAAATCATTGCCGAACTTGAAGAACTCAAAAAACAAATAAACAAACAATAGGAATGGTTAAACAAAAGACCATAAAAAATGGAATTTCGTTAACGGGTGTCGGACTTCACACAGGCAAGGAAGTCAAAATGACTTTCAGGCCGGCTCCCATAAATCATGGTTACACTTTCGTCAGGGTCGATCTTGAAGGACAGCCCGTTATTGAAGCCGACGCAAATTATGTTGTTAATACACAGCGCGGAACCAATCTTGAAAAATTAGGCGTAAAAATTATGACATCCGAACATGTGCTGGCGGCCTGCGTAGGTTGCGACATTGACAATGTCATCATAGAACTCAACGGCCCCGAACCTCCGATCATGGATGGCTCCTCCAAATACTTCGTTGAAGCTATAGAAAAAGCCGGTATCGAAGAACAGGATGCCGAACGTAATTTTTATGTGGTAAAGGAAGTCATTTCGTTTACCGATGAAGCTTCCGGAAGCGAAATCCTGGTGATGCCTTCAGAGGATTATCAGGTAACGGCAATGGTCGATTTCGGCACAAAAGTGCTCGGAACACAAAATGCAACCATGAAAAGTGTCTGCGAATTTAAAAATGAAATTGCCGATGCCAGGACATTCAGTTTTTTGCATGAGCTTGAAATGCTGCTCGACAACGGCCTGATCAAAGGCGGAGACCTGAACAACGCAATCGTATATGTCGATAAGGAAATTTCCGAAAGCACGATGAAGAATCTGAAAGTCGCTTTCGGGAAAGACGAAATTTCAATAACACCAAACGGAATCCTTGACAACCTGACCCTGCATTATCCGAATGAAGCCGCGCGGCACAAGCTTTTGGACGTAATTGGTGATCTCGCATTGGTGGGAACAAAAATTAAGGGAAAAGTTATCGCAAACAAACCCGGGCATTTCGTAAACACTCAATTCGCAAAAAAACTTTCCAAAGTGATAAAAATCGAACAGCGCAACCAGGTTCCGGTTTATGATACAAATCAGGAACCGCTGATGGATGTCAACAAAATCATGTCGATGCTGCCGCACCGCCCGCCGTTCCTGTTGGTAGACAAAATTTTTGAACTTTCCGACAATCATGTGGTCGGACTCAAGAATGTCACCATGAATGAGCCATTTTTTGTCGGACACTTTCCGGGCGCTCCTGTAATGCCGGGTGTTCTCATAGTTGAAGCCATGGCACAAACAGGAGGGATCCTGATCCTGAGCTCGGTGCCGGATCCCGAGAATTACCT